>JAFIGU010000078.1 GCA_017849555.1 Sphingomonas sp.
GGGGTGGGGGGTGGGGGGCACCGATACGCTTCCTCGCAGGCCAACCCATCCCCGACCCTCCCTTGTTCAAGGGAGGGGAGAAGAAGAGCGGCGAAGGAGATCAGATCGGATTGTCGAGGCTGAATTCGTCCGCATCCTCGTCATAGGCGAACAATTCGGCATAGCGGCACCAGTGCGTCACCGCGCGCAGCGTCTCGTCGGCATAATCGGGGGACATATGGTCCTCCAGCTCGTCGCGGAAGCGCCGCGCGGGGGCGGTGTGGCTCGGGCGTTCGTCGAGGATGCGGCGGATGTGCTGGGCGAGCGGGACATGCTGGACCAGCGCCTGCGCGAAGATCGCCTTGCGCGCGTCGGTATCGGCCTGGGCATAGCGCCGCGCCGCCGGGGTGAGCAAAAGATCGCCCCCCGACAGATCGGCGAAGCGCATCAATTGCAGCGTTTCCGCCATCGGGAACAGGTCGTCGATCTCGAGCTGGAGCTGATCGGACAGATCGGCCATCGCCGCGCGGCCGTCGAACGGGGTGGCGTCGACCTCCTCGATCAGCCCGGCGAGCGCGTTGGTCGAGACGACCGGCAGCACCATCGAGATGCCCGTGCCCGGGAACAGCCCGTCGCGCGCCGGTTGCGCCGCGGTGCGCGCGGTCATGCGGGCATAGATATCCTCGACCAACGCGCGGAACGCCGGATCGAGCCGGTCGCGCGGCTGGGGTAGATCGACCTTGATCTCCGCCGCGATCCGCCCGGGATTGGAGGCGAAGACAAGGATGCGGTCGCACATCAGCACCGCTTCCTCGATATTATGGGTGACGATCAGGATCGACTTGATCGGCATCCGCCCTTCGGACCACAGATCGAGCAGATCGGTGCGCAGCGTCTCGGCGGTCAGCACGTCGAGCGCCGAAAAGGGCTCGTCCATCAGCAGCAGCGAGGGATTGACGACGATCGCGCGCGCGAGGCCGACGCGCTGGCGCATCCCGCCCGACAATTCCTTGGGATAGGCGTTCTCGAAGCCGTCGAGCCCGATCAGGTCGATCGCGGCCAGCGCACGGGTGCGGCGCTCCTCGGCGGGGACGCGCTGCGCCTCCAGCCCCAGTTCCACATTTTGCAGCACGGTAAGCCACGGGAACAGCGCGAAGGTCTGGAACACCATGCTGACGCTCGGGGCGCTGCCGTCGAGCTGCGGCTCGAAGCGGATCTCGCCCTCGCTCGGCGCGATCAGCCCGGCGATCGAGCGCAGCAGGGCCGACTTGCCCGAGCCCGAGCGGCCGAGCAGCCCGACGACCTCGCCCTCGTTGAGCGTCAGATCGACATTGTCGAGCACCAGAAGGTCGCCGGTGCTCTTGCCATAATGGTGGCGGACCCCCGCGACGGTGACGAGCGGGGCGGCGGCGGGGAGGCGGGCGAGGGTGGCCATGATTGCGTCTCCTCTGGTCAGCCGAGCCGCAACCGGCGGTCGGCGTAAGCGTAGAGCGGCCGCCACAGCAGCCGGTTGAACCCGATGACGAAGATCGACATCACCGCGATGCCCAGCGTCACGCGCGGGAAATCGCCGTCGGCGGTGGCCTGCGCGATATAGGCGCCGAGCCCGGTCGCGGTGAGCTTCTGATTGCCCCACATCACCAGCTCGGCGACGATGCTGGCGTTCCACGACCCGCCCGAGGCGGTCAGCGCGCCGGTGACATAATAAGGGAAGATGCCGGGGATCGCGAGGCTGCGCCACCATTGCCAGCGCCTCACGCCGAACATCCCCGCCGCCTCGCGCAGATCGTTGGGGATCGCGCTCGCGCCCGCAATGACGTTGAACAGGATATACCATTGCGTCCCCAGCACCATCAGCGGCGACAGCCAGATATCGGGGCTGAGGTGCCAGTGGACGATCGCGATCACCGCGAACGGGAACAGCACGTTGGCGGGAAAGGCGGCGAGGAATTGCGCGACCGGCTGGAGCCGCTCGGCCCAGCGCGGACGCAGCCCGATCCACACCCCGATCGGCACCCAGATCAGGCTGGCGAGCGCGATCAGCACGAGCACGCGGACCATCGTGATCACCCCGAGCCCGAAGGCGCGCAGCACGTCGCCGGCCGACAGATTGTGCGCGACATAGCCGGCGATCAGCCACACCGCCCAGCCGACCGCGCCGGCGACCAATGCGAACCACAGCCAGCGGCCGGTTTCTGCGCGGCCTGTGCGCGCGCGCTGGGCACGTTGCGCCGGGCGGCGATCGAGCGTCATCAGCGCCTGCCCCAGCGCGGTCAGCGGGGCGAAGATCACCGGCAACAGCCGGGTACGGCGGAACAGGTCATAGGCCCAGGAGCGCGGGCGGTGCGCGCTCGCGGTCTGCTCGAAGCGGAAGCGATCGGCCCACACCACCACCGGGCGGAACACGAACTGGTCGTAGAGCAGGATCACCACCGCCATCGCCGCGACCGCCCAGCCGACGCTGACGAAATCCTGTCGGTCGATCGCCAGTGCGAGGTACGAACCGATTCCGGGGAGCATGATCCGCGTATCGCCGACGCTGATCGCCTCCGACGCGACGACGAAGAACCAGCCGCCCGACATCGACATCATCGCATTCCACACCAAGGCCGGGGTGGCGAAGGGCAGGTCGAGCCGGATGAAGCGCCGCCACGGCGAGAGCGCGAAACTGTCCGCGACTTCCTCGAGGTCGTTGGGCACCGAGCGCAGCGACTGATAGAAGCTGAATGCCATGTTCCACGCCTGGCTGGTGAAGATGGCGAAGATCGCCGCCAGCTCGACGCCGAGCTGGCTCGCCGGGAACAGCCCCATGAAGAAAGTGACGGTGAAGGTGAGGAAGCCGAGGATCGGCACCGATTGCAGGATATCGAGCGCGGGGACGATCACCATCCCCGCGCGCCGGCTCTTGGCGGCGAGCGTCGCGACGACGAAGGTGAAGACGAGGCTCGCACCGAGCGCGGCGAACATCCGAAGCGTGGTGCGCAGCGCATAGCCCGGCAGATTGGCGGGATCGAGCGTCACCGGCGCGATATGCAGCCGCGACAGCGGGGCGATCATCCCCTCCGCGCCGCGGATCACCAGCACCGCGCCGCCGGCGAGCAGCAGAAAGGCGATCGCGTCGGCCCAGCTCGGCGCGACTCTCCCGCGCCATTGGCGCGACAGGCTCAGCAGGCCGCGTGCGGTCTGTGGTACGAAATCCATGTCTCACCTCGTTGGGACGCCACCGGCGGTGCCCTTGGGCGAGACTGACGCGATCAGGCCCGGCCGGGCGCCTCCGATGGCGCGTACAATCGACTTTTACTGTCGCTTGGCATTGCGTTGCGGGTTCCTGATCTGCCGGCGGGGAGCGCCGACGCGGCCGCCCCTGCGCCCGGCGCGCGGCCGAGTCAACCGGGGAGCGGCGATGTTTTCGCGCGACGGGCGGGTGTCGCCGCCATGTCACAGCGATGCAACGAAGTGGTGCTTAACAGGCTGTTTTGCGGTGGACGGAGTCTTTTCCGGGTGACAATAGGCTGCGCCGCGCGCATTCACCCGACAGAAACCATATCGGGCCGAGGCGGACGCCTCCTCAGGGCCCAAACTCACTCAGGACAACCCCGTGACGGAGCGGATTTTGGCGCCAGGCAAGGAGCAAGGAGGGAGCGATGCTGATGCATCGTGACCGACGAGGGAC
>JAFIGU010000008.1 GCA_017849555.1 Sphingomonas sp.
GAACAGGATCTTCAAATCTTACGCCGACATCCTCGATCACTGCTGCTTTGCATGGAACCGTCTCGTCGATCAGCCGTGGCTCATCATGTCCATCGGCCTGCGATCATGGGCACATGGGTGACCGTCCGTGGGACTTGGTATTATTTCAGCAGCACCAGCTCCTCGGCCATCGTCGGGTGGAGCGCGACGGTGGCGTCGAATTGCGCCTTGGTCAGCCCGGCCTTCACCGCGACCGCAGCGGACTGGATGATCTCCGCCACGTCTGGCCCGATCATATGGATGCCGACGACGCGATCGGTCTCGCCGTCGCACACCATCTTGTACAGCGCCCGCTCGTCGCGCCCGGCGAGGACGTTCTTCATCGGGCGGAAATCGGACGAATAGACCTTCACCGACCCGAGCTTCTGCCGCGCCTCCGACTCGGTCATCCCGACCCCCGCGATCGGCGGGTGGCTGAAACAGGCGTTGGGGACATTGTCGTAATCGACCGTCACATTGCCGCCGCCGAACATATTCTCGGCGAACGCCTGCCCTTCGCGGATCGCGACCGGGGTGAGCTGGATGCGGTTGGTGACGTCGCCCACCGCATAGATCGACGGACAGGTGGTGCGATTGTGCGCGTCGACCTTCACCGCGCCCTTCTCGTCGAGCTCGACCCCGGCATTCTCCAGCCCCAGCCCCTTGGTATTGGGCAGGCGGCCGGTGGCGTACATCACGCAATCGACGGTCGCGGGCTCGTGCCCCGACATATGGACGGTGAGCGAGCCGTCGTCGTTCCTGTCGATCTTCTCGAAGGTCGCGTCGAAGCGGAATTCGAGCCCCTTCATCATGCTGATCTGGAGCAGCCGGTCGCGGATCTGCAGATCGTAGCCGCGCAGGATTTCCTTGGTGCGGTTCATCACGATGACGTGCGCGCCGAGCTGGTGGAAGATGCCGGCGAATTCGTTGGCGATATAGCCCGCGCCGGCGATCAGCACGCGCTTCGGGATCGCCTCGAGATGGAACGCCTCGTTGGAGGTGATGCCATGTTCGTGCCCGGGGAATTGCGGGATGTGCGGATGCGCGCCGGTCGCGACAAGGATCGTCTTGGCGGTCTTCTTGGTCCCGTCGGCGAGCGTCAGCTCGTTGGGGCCGGTGACCGTGACGCGCTGGTGGATGATCTCCGCGCCGTTGGTTTCGAGCGTATGCGTATAAGCGAGGTTGATCCGGTCGACCTCGGCCAGCACATTGGCCTGGAGCGTCTTCCAGTCGAACGCGTATTCGTCGGGCACCTGCCAGCCGAAGCGCTTGGCGTCCTTCAGATCCTCGGCGAAATGCGCGCCATAGACGAGCAGTTTCTTGGGCACGCAGCCGCGGATGACGCAGGTGCCGCCGACGCGATATTCCTCCGCGACCGCCACCCGCGCGCCATGCGCCGCCGCCACCCGGCTCGCACGCGTCCCGCCCGAGCCGGCGCCGATGGTGAACAGGTCATAATCGTATTCGGCCATTCAACTGTCTCCGCGAGCGCTGTCGAGCGCAGATATGAGCCCGAGGTGCTCGACGAAAGGATCAAAATCCCGATCACTGTAAAGGAGTGTTCAGAAACCGCGCCCACCGCCGTCATTCCCGCGAAGGCGGGAATCCATTCTGGCTGGCGGGGCGGCTCTTTCCCTGACCTGCGAGAATGGATTCCCGCCTTCGCGGGAATGACGGTGATTGCTTACGCCAGCCCGGCGCGCCGGATCAGGTCGTCGGTCGAGGGATCGAAGCTCCCCCCGCCCTTCGCCGCCGCCTTGGCCATTTCCTTGCCCAGCTCGACCCCGAACTGGTCGAAGGAATTGATCCCCAAGAGCACGCCGTTCACGAACACGCGATGCTCGTAGAAAGCGATCAGCGCGCCCAATGTCCGCGCGTCGAGCTGGTCGAGCAGCAAGGTCGACGAGGGGCGGTCGCCGGGATAGGCGCGCGCCGGATCGTCGCGGTTTTCGCGCCCCTTCATCAGCGCCGCGCCCTGCGCAAAGGCGTTGAGCAGCAACTGGCGGTGATGCTCCTCGGGCAGCGTATCGCCTTGTTCGATCACCGCGAGGAATTCGACCGGGACGAGATGCGTCCCCTGATGCAGCAGCTGGAACACCGCATGCTGCGCATCGGTGCCGACCCCGCCCCAGGTGATCGCGGCGGTGGGATAGGTCACCGGCTTGCCGTCGATCGTCACGCCCTTGCCGTTCGATTCCATCTCGAGCTGCTGAAGGTAGCTGGGCAGCAGCCGCAGCCTTTCGTCATAGGCGAAGGGCGCGCGCGTCTCGGCGCGGCGGACCTGGGTGTAATAAAGATCGGCGAAGGCGGCGAGCACCGGGGCATTCTCGTGCAGCGCGGCAAGGCGGAAATGACGATCCATCTCCGCCGCGCCCTCGAGCAATTCCTCGAACTGGTCCCACCCCAATTTGATCGCGGCGGGAAAGCCGATCGACGACCATAAGGAATAGCGCCCGCCGACGCCCTCGCTGAACGGCAGCACGCGGGTTTCGTCGACACCCCATTCGATCGCCTTGTCGGGGCTGGCGGTCAGCGCGACGACGCGGCCATAGGGGTCCTCGACCCCGTGCTCGGTCATCCACGCGATCGCGCTCTCGGCGTTCATCATCGTTTCGGTGGTGGTGAAGGTCTTGGACGCGACCACCAGCAGCGTCGCGGCCGGATCGAACAGGTTGAACACATCCTCCAGCGCCATGCCGTCGACATTGGAGACGACCGCGACGTCGTAGCGATCCGAATCGCGCCCGAGCGCATCGACCAGCAGATGCGGCCCCAGCGCCGATCCGCCGATCCCGATGTGGAGGATATGCCGCACCGGCCCGAACGCATCGGCCTCGATCGCGTCGACCAGCGCGCGCATCCGCGCATGATAGCCGCGCGCGCGGCGCACGCTTTCGGGATTGCCCTCGCCGCGCTCGGCGGTGTGCTCGACCGGGCGATCCTCGGTGACGTTGACATGCGCGCCGCCGAACATCGCCTCGCGCTTGCCGGCAAGATCGCTCGCCCGCGCCAGTGCATCGAATGCCGCGATCATCTCGGCGGTAAGATGCGTCTTGGAAAAATCGAAATGGATCCCCGCGACATCGAGCGACAGGCGTTCGAGCCGCCCGGCATCCGCGTCGAACAATTGGGTGAGCTTCTGCTGCGGCAATGCCGCGATCGTCGACCAGTCCGCCATGATCCGCCTTCCTGTACTCAACTCGGAACAGCAGTTACCGATACGCGGTTCCACACGCCAGCGGCTTGACGCGCGCGCGTGCTTGGGCAACGCCGGGCCGCATGGCCGAACAGGACACCCCGCCCGACGATATCCCGCAGCCGATCGGCAAGGCGACCGCCGCCGCCGCGGCGCCCAAAAAATCGGAAATGCGCGATACGCTGCGCTTTCTCGTCAAGCTGGCGATCATCGTCTGGCTGTTCCGCAGCTTCGTCTTCGCGCCTTTCTCGATTCCGTCCGAATCGATGTTGCCGCGGCTGCTGATCGGCGACTATCTGTTCGTTTCGAAATGGAATTACGGCTATTCGCGCTGGTCGCTCCCGTTCGGCTTCCCGCCGATTCCGGGGCGGCTGTTCGGCGGCACGCCGACGCGCGGCGATACCGTGGTGTTCCGCGGCCCCCCGGCCAACGATCATGACGTGATCAAGCGCGTGATCGGGTTGCCCGGCGATACGGTGCAGATGAAAGGCGGCGTGCTGATCCTCAACGGCCAGCCGGTGCCCAAGCAGCGGATCGACGATTTCATCGTCCCGCTCACCCCCAATTACGGCCCCGACAAATGCATGCCGCAATTCCAGGACGTGCAAGGCGGCAAGCAGGTGTGCCGCTATCCGCGCTTCCGCGAGACGCTGCCCGGAGGGCGCTCCTATGAAGTGCTCGACATGGGGCAGACGGTGGCCGACGATACCGAGCTGTTCACCGTCCCCGCCGGTCATGTCTTCATGATGGGCGACAATCGCGACAATTCGGAAGACAGCCGTTTCAGCCAGGCATCGGGCGGGTTCGGCTATGTCCCGATGGAGAATATCGAGGGCAAGGCGGTGATCCTGTTCTGGTCGACCGACGGCTCGGCGAACTGGGTCCTGCCGTGGACCTGGATCACCGCCGCGCGCTGGAACCGGATCGGGGGCGGCTTCTGAGCGAGCCCGCCGATCTCGCCGGCTGGCTGGGCGAGGCGCTCGGCCGCCCGCCCGGCGCGCTGGCCGATTACGAGCGCGCGCTGACCCACGGCAGCCGTTCCGACGCCAATTACGAGCGGCTGGAGTTTCTCGGCGATCGCGTGCTCGGGCTGGTGATCGCCGAATGGCTTTACGAGCGTTTCCCGGCCGACCCGGAAGGCGCGCTGTCGAAGCGGTTCAACGCGCTCGTCACCGGCGCGGTCTGCGCCGAGGTGGCGCGCGGACTGGGGGTGCCGGCGCATCTGCGGCTCGGCAAGCAGGCGCGCGACGACGGGGCGAGCGACAGCGACAATGTGCTCGGCGATGTGATGGAGGCATTGCTCGGCGCGCTCTATCGCGATGCCGGGCTGGCGGCGGCGCGCGATGCGATCCGCCGTTTGTGGGGGGATCGCATCGCCACCGGATCGGCGGCGCCGCAGCATCCCAAATCGGCGCTGCAGGAATGGGCCGCGGCGCATCAGCGCAAGCCCCCGGTCTATGAAGTGATCGACCGCGCCGGGCCGGGCCACGCGCCGCGCTTCACGGTGAAGGCGGCGATCCCCAAGCTGGCCGAGGCGACCGCCGAGGGCGGGAGCAAGCAGGAGGCGGAGACCGCGGCGGCCAAAGCGTTGCTGGAGAAGGTGCGGTGATCGTGCGCGGGGGAGAACGCCCGAACCTCCCGCACCCCGTTCGCCCTGAGCTTGTCGAAGGGCGTCCCCGACTCTCGGGCGGCGGGACGCCCTTCGACAGGCTCAGGGCGAACGGATCATGGTCGGCGCGCCCATGACCTTCTGGGCTTATCTTCTCCGCTGCGCAGACAACTCCTTCTATTGCGGTCACACAGACAATCTCGAAATGCGAATGAACCAACATCAAGCAGGACAAATCGAGGGCCATACCCGGCATCGCCGACCGGTGGCACTCGTCTGGAGTCAGGAATTTCCGACTAGGCTGGAGGCATTGGAGGCCGAACGCCGCATCAAGGGGTGGACGCGCGCCAAAAAGGAAGCGCTGGTTTGCGGCGACTGGCAGGAGATGTCACGACTGGCGCGCAACCGGCAGGTGGCAGGCCGCCCTTCGACAAGCTTAGGGCGAACGGATGTGGGTACCCGCGCAGAGGATCACGCATGACCCAATCCTGCGGCCTGATCGCGGTGGTCGGCGCGCCCAACGCCGGCAAGTCCACCCTCGTCAACGCGCTCGTCGGGCAGAAGGTGGCGATCGTCAGCCCCAAGGCGCAGACGACGCGCACCCGGCTGATGGGGGTCGCGATCAGCGGCGAGACGCAATTGCTGCTCGTCGACACCCCCGGCATCTTCGATCCCAAGCGCCGGCTCGATCGCGCGATGGTCGCCGCGGCGTGGGGCGGCGCGGAAGGGGCGGATCTGCTCGCCTTCGTCGTCGACGCCAAGGGCGGGCTCGCCCCCAAGGTGGTGGAGATCGCCGAGCGCCTCGCCGAGCGCCGCGAGCCGCGCTACCTGATCCTCAACAAGGTCGATGTCGCGGACAAGCCGCGGCTGCTCGCGCATGCCGAGCGGCTCAACGCGATCGCGCCCTTCGCCGAAACCTTCTTCGTCAGCGCGACGACGGGAGACGGGGTGCCCGAACTCAAGGCGGCGCTGGCGCGTGCGATGCCCGAAGGGCCGTGGCATTATCCCGAGGACCAGGTGTCCGACGCGACCGAGCGCGCGCTCGCCGCGGAGGTGACGCGCGAACAGCTCTACCTCCAACTCCACGCCGAACTGCCCTATTCGAGCACGATCGAGACCGAGAAGTTCGTCGATCGCGAGGACGGCTCGGCCGAGATCCACCAGCAGATCCTCGTCGAGCGCCCGACCCAGCGCGCGATCATCCTCGGCAAGGGCGGCAGCCGCATCCGCGAGATCGGCGCCCGCGCGCGCGCCGAGCTGGCGGCGCTGCTCGACCGGCCGGTGCATCTCTACCTGCACGTCAAGGTCAAGCCGGGCTGGGACGAGGATCGCGGGGTCTATCGCGATATCGGGCTCGACTGGGTCGACTAGGCGCCGAGCATCTGGTCGACCCAGCCGGGCACCAGTTCGGATGCCGGGCCGAGCCGCGTTTCGCCGAAGCAGCCGCTCCCGCCGGAGGGCTCGAGGTTGAGTTCGAGCGTCGCCGCGCCGTGATAGCGCGCGGTCTGGACGAAGCCCGCGGCCGGATAGACCGCGCCCGAGGTGCCGATCGAGACGAACAGGTCGCATGTCGCCAGCGCGCGGTCGATCGTGTCCATTTGATAGGGCATCTCGCCGAAGAACACGATGTCGGGGCGGAGCGCGGGTGCGCCGCAACCGTCGCATGACGTGCCCCGCGGGAGGCTGCCGGTCCACGGCCGGCGCGCGTCGCACGCCGCGCAGAGCGCCGAGTTGAGCTCGCCGTGCATATGGAGCATCCGCCGCGCCCCGGCGCGCTCGTGGAGGTCGTCGACATTCTGGGTGACGATCAGCAATTCGCCCGGCCAGTCGCGATCGAGCCGCGCCAGCGCGTCATGCGCGGCATTGGGGACGACGCCGCCCAGCGCCGCGCCCCGCGCATCGTAGAAGCGATGCACCAGCGCCGCGTCGCGCGCCAGCGCCTCGGGGGTGCAGACATCCTCGACGCGATGCCCCTCCCACAGCCCGCCGGGACCGCGGAAAGTGGCAAGGCCGCTCTCGGCGGAAATGCCGGCGCCGGTAAGTACAACGATATTGGTGATATCTTTCACGAATTTCTCATCCGCCGATCATTCGGTCGCTTGCGCCGGTCACGAGGCGCGATAGCATGACGCGAGGGGAAGAGGGGGCAAAGATGCACAAAGCAGTATTTCTCGCCGGCGTCGCTCTCGCGGCGACCGCGGCGCACGCCGAGCCGTCGCGCGAGGCCAAGGCGTTCGGCGCGCGCGAATCGATCCAGGGCATCAGCCTGTCGCCGGACGGCAAGAAGGTGGCGGTCCTCCTGGCCGACGGCGCGCGCGGCCAGATGCTGACCGTCAGCGATTTCAGCAACAATCCGCTGAAGGCGATATTGCGCAACGCCGC
Organism: Sphingomonas sp.; assembly: GCA_017849555.1. Lineage (GTDB taxonomy): Bacteria > Pseudomonadota > Alphaproteobacteria > Sphingomonadales > Sphingomonadaceae > Sphingomonas > Sphingomonas lycopersici. Next base: position 7,206 of record JAFIGU010000008.1, read on the forward strand.
GGGCACCGAGCAGCTCGATTATTGCCGCTGGACCACGCCGTCGCGGCTGATCTGCCATGTGTCGATGCAGGTCAACGACGCGGGCACGCTGATCGGCTTCACGCGGATGTTCGCGATCAACGACGACGGCAGCGGGCTCAAGCGGCTGTCGCAGGAACCGAACAGCTTTCGTGCATTGAACATCATGCAATCCGGCGGCGCAGTGGTCGACTGGACGGGTGACGGCAGCGGCGGCTCGGTGCTGATGACGCACACTTATGTGCCCGAGAACACGATCGGCACGCGCCTCGCCAACGACAAGAGCGGGGTCGGCATCGATCTGGTCAACACCGTGTCGCTGTCGCGCCGGCCGGTCGAACAGCCGCGGACCCACGCCGCCGATTATATCAGCGACGGCATCGGCACGATACGCATCATGGGCAATCAGGGGGAAACCGCCGGCGGCTATAGCAGCGACACGATCTCCTACAGCTATCGCAAGCGCGGCGAGCGGAGCTGGCAGACGCTCGGCCAATATCGCGTCGGGATGGATGCCGGCCGGGGGTTCAACCCGATCGCGGTCGATCCCACGCTCGACGCGGTCTATGGTTTCGACGATGCCGACGGGCGGCGCGCGGTGTTCCGCATTTCGCTCGACGGCAATCTCACCAAGCAATTGATCGTCGCGCACCCCGAGGTCGACGTCGACGATCTGATCCGCATCGGACGCCAGCAGCGCGTCGTCGGCGCATCCTGGGTGACCGACAAGCGCCGCGCGCAATTCTTCGATCCCGAGCTGGCGAAACTCTCCGCCGCGCTGGGCAAGGCGATCCCTAACCTGCCGCAGATCCGCTTCGTCGATGCCAGCGCCGACGAAAAGGATCTGCTGCTCAGCGCCAGCAGCGACGACGATCCCGGCCGCTATTATCTGTTCCACAAGGATACGCGGAAGATGGAGGAGGTGCTCGCCGCGCGCCCCGAGCTCGCCAATATCAAGCTCGCGACGATGAAGCCGATCAGCTACCGCGCGGCGGACGGGACGATGATCCCCGGCTATCTCACGCTGCCGGTGGGGAGCGACGGGAAGAACCTGCCGACGATCGTGATGCCGCATGGCGGCCCGGGTGCGCGCGACGAATGGGGCTTCGACTGGCTGGCGCAATTCTTCGCCGCGCGCGGCTTCGCGGTGCTCCAGCCCAATTTCCGCGGGTCGAGCGGCTATGGCGAGGCGTGGTTCCAGAAGAACGGCTTCCAATCGTGGCGCACCGCGATCGGCGACGTCAACGACGCCGGCCGCTGGCTGACCCAGCAAGGCATCGCCAATCCCGGTAAGCTGGCGATCGTCGGCTGGTCCTATGGCGGCTATGCCGCGCTGCAATCGGCGGCGCTCGATGCCGATCTGTTCAAGGCGATCGTCGCGATCGCGCCGGTCACCGATCTGGAAACGTTGCGCACCGAAGCGCGCGCCTACATGAGCTTTTCGATCGTCGATCGCTACATCGGCAACGGCCCGCACGTTCGCGAAGGATCGCCCGCGCGCAATGCGGCGGCGATCAAGGCACCGGTGCTGCTGTTCCACGGCGACGAGGATTCGAACGTGCGCGTCAACGAATCGCGGCTGATGCGCGATAAGCTGCGCGATGCGGGCAAGAAGGTGGAACTGGTCGAATTCAAGGGGCTGGATCACCAGCTCGACGATTCTGCCGCACGCGCCGAGATGCTCGACAAGGCGGACACCTTCTTGCGCGCCTCGCTCGGGATGTAGATACGAAAAGGGCGGCTCCGTCGCCGGAGCCGCCCCTTCGCTGGCCGGATGGCCGATCGATCAGCGCGAATAGAATTCGACGACCAGATTCGGTTCCATCTTCACCGGATAGGGCACTTCGTCCAGCGTCGGCACGCGGATGAAGGTGACCTTGGCGGTGCCGTCCGGCGCGACATAATCGGGGATCTCGCGCTCGGCGAGGCCCTGCGCTTCGAGCACCAGCGCCATTTCCTGCGCCTTCTTGCCCAGCGTGATCTCGTCGTTCACCGACACGCGGCGCGACGCGATGTTGCACTTCACGCCGTTGACGTAGACGTGACCGTGGCTGACGAGCTGACGCGCGGCGAAAATCGTCGGCGCGAACTTGGCGCGATAGACGATCATGTCGAGGCGGCGCTCGAGCAGGCCGATCAGGTTCTGCGAGGTATCGCCCTTCATCCGGGCGGCCTCGTCATAGCAGTGGCGGAACTGCTTTTCGGTCACATCGCCATAATAGCCCTTGAGCTTCTGCTTGGCGCGCAGCTGGATGCCGAAATCCGACATCTTGCCCTTGCGGCGCTGGCCGTGCTGGCCGGGGCCGTATTCACGCTTGTTGACCGGGCTCTTCGGGCGACCCCAGATGTTTTCGCCCATCCGGCGGTCGAGTTTGTACTTGGCGCTCGAGCGCTTCGACATGATCTTTCCTTCAATCTGCGAACGACGGTTCGTCCCGGTATCGCTCTGACGCTTCGCTTATGGAAACGCAGGGCCACCGCTTCACCGGGGATACGGGGCCGATTGCGAAGGCGCGCGCCTAGCGGGCAGGGGCGCCGGAGTCAAGACGAGGGGGCGCTGCTATCTGGGACTGTTGGCCGCGCCGCTCTGCTGAAACGTATCCACCGCGCGCTGCGTTTCGCGCTCCTGCGCCTTCCATTGCGACGGCGTCAGACATACGCGCTTGGTCGCGACGAGGCTGCCGGTTTCCTGATAGGTCCGGCACCTGACCTTCTCCGCCGGCTTTTCCGGTGCAGGGGCGGCCGGCGCGGGCGCGGCCTGTAGCAGCAGGAGGACGCTGAAGATCATGATTCCCCTCGATTATCCGTGAACCCGCAATGAGTGTGTTGTGACAGCGCGTCGCGGTCAAGATCCGGTCGCGGCGACTGGACAGCGCGGCCTTGGCTCGCCACAGCACGCGGCATGACAATCCTTCCCGGATCGCAATGCACCACGATGGCGGAGGTCCGCACCGGCGTCGATCAGCTCGACCGCGAGCTGGTCGCGCTGCTCCGCCGCCGTTTCGACTATATGGACGCCGCCGCGCGGATAAAGCCCGAGCGCGGCGCCGTCCGCGACGAGGCGCGCAAGGCGCAGGTGATCGCCAACGCCCGTGCCGCCGCGGAAGCGGCTGGCCTGCCGGGCGCGGCGATCGCCGATTTGTGGGACCGGCTGGTCGAGGCGTCGATCGCTTACGAATTCGAAGCGTTCGACCGGCGGTAGGATCCAGATCCTCCGTCACTCCGGCCTTGTGCCGGGGTCCACCGGGACGCATCGGCTGAACAAGAGGGTCCTGCGGAAAGGCCTGTGGCTCCGTGGATTCCGCCACAAGGCCGGGGTGACGATAGTTGCGCCGCTGGCTGTTGCATAAAAAATCCGGCGCTAACCGGTCCTTAGGAGGCTTGCGTGCATCAGCGTGGCGGAAAGGAACCGCCCGACGATGCAGCGCCTGCCACTGATCGCCCCCAATCCGCCGCGCCTTGCGGACTATCGCGACGCGCTGGAGCGGATCGAACGATCCGGGATCTACAGCAATTTCGGCCCCGAGGCGCGCCGCTTCGAGGAGGCCGCGACCGCGCGGCTGTTCGGCGGCCGCGGCGCGAGCCTGACGGTCGCCAATGCGACGCTCGGGCTGATGATCGCGCTCAAGGACGCCGTCGGCGAAGGAGGCGGGCGCCTTGCCGTGATGCCCGCGCTGACCTTCGCCGCGACCGCCGAGGCGGCGTGGTGGGCCGGGCTGACCCCTTTGGTGTGCGATGTCGACCCCGACGACTGGACCACGAGCGCGCTCGCCGAGGAGCAATTGCTGCTGCGCCACGGCGAGAAGATCGCCGCGCTGGTGCCCTATGCGACCTTCGGGCGCGCGATCGATCTCGATCGTTATGCCTGGCTGGCGCGGCGCCACGGGGTGAAGGTGGTGATCGACGCCGCCGCCTCGCTCGGCACGACCGACGCGGATGGCCTGGGCTTCGGCGCCGGCGCGCCCTTCCCGGTGGTCTTCTCGATGCACGCGACCAAGCCGTTCGCGGTCGCCGAAGGCGCGCTGATCCATTGCGGCGACCGCGATACGATCGAGCGGCTCCGCGCGATGGCCAATTTCGGTTTCGCCGGCGCGCGCAGCGCCACGCTGCCGGGGCTCAACGCCAAGCTGCCCGAGGTGCTGGCGGCGATCGCCAATGCCCAGCTCGACCGGTTCGACGCGGTCTGCGCCGCGCGCGAACAGGTCGCCGCGGCCTATCGCACCGCGATCGCCGGCCATTATGCGATCCAGCCCGCCCCGATCGGGCGGCAGGCGCTCGGCTTCTTCCCGCTGATGCTGCCCGAAGGGGTCGATCGCGAGCAGGTGATCGCCGCGCTCGACGCCGCGGGGATCGGCTGCGGCAAATATTTCAGCCCGCATCTCGGCGAACAGCCGTGGGTGCGCGAGGTCGCGACGATCGAGCCGACCCCGGTCGCGGACGCATTGGGCGCGCGGATCGTCTCGCTGCCGCTGAGCGACCGGATGACCGCGGCCGATGCCGAGCGGGTGATCGCCGCGCTCGACGCCGCCTGCGCCATCCCGCGGATCGCGCGGGTCCACGCCGGCCAGCCGCGCATCGCCGAGACGCTGATCGTCGGCGGCGGCCCCGCCGGCACCGCGCTGCTGACCGCCGCGAGCAAGCACGGGCTGCTCCCCGCGCTCGCGCCGGGGCTGGTGGTGGTCGAACGCGACGCGACGATCGGCGGCGGCCAGCTCGGCCGCTATGCCATCACCTCGGATTCGACCGCGCAGACCTTCCTCACCGCGGTCAACGGCAACCCCTGCCCCGAAATTTCCGCGCTCACCGAACATCCCAGCGCGCGCGCGGTGGCGCGCTATCAGGATGCTCTGGGAGTGCCGCTGGTCGAGGTCGGCCCGCTGCTCCGCGTGACCGGGGACCGGCTGCACCGCATCGTCACCGATCACGGCGGCAGCGTGCTGACCGGGCATGAGGTGGTCGCGATCCGCCGCGACGACGACGGCCTGTGGCGCGTGCGCATCCGCGATCTGGCGACCGACGCCGAGCATGAGCAGATCGCGCGCAACGTGGTGGTCGCGACCGGCGGGCACCAGCCGCTCGACCGGCTCGTCGCGCAGCGCGTCGCGGGCGCGCCGCTGACCGAGCTCGCCCCCGATCGGCTGATGCAGTCGGACGATGTGCTGACCGTCGGCGGATTCGAGAAGGTCGCCGATCTGCTGCGCGCGATCCGTTCGCCGCGGATCGCGGTGATCGGCGGATCGACCAGCGCGCTGACCACGATCGCGCTGCTGCTCAAGGGGCAGCCGGCGCTGCCGCTGGGGGTCGGCGCGATCACCCTGCTCCACCGCCGCCCGCTGCGCCCCTTCTATCATTCGGTCGAGGCGGCGCAGGCGGAAGGGTTCGACGATTTCGGGCCGGACGATATCTGCCCGGTCTCGGGGTTCGTCTATCGCCTCGCGGGTTTCCGGCTGGAGGCGCGCGAACTGGTGCTGCGGATGTTGCGGGTCGATGCGCGCGAGCCCGATCCGCGCGTCGCGCTCCACCGCATCGGCGACGACGAGGCGCGCGCGCGGGAGATCATTGCCGGTGCCGATCTGGTGATCGCCGCGCTCGGCTATCGCCCGCGCGCGGTGCCGGTCGAGCGCGTCGACGGCGCCCCGCTAAGGCTCGCGGCGGACGAGGGCGGCGCGCTGGTCGATCGTCACTGCCGCGTGCTCGACGCGTCGGGCGCGGCGGTGCCGGGGCTCTACGGCATCGGGCTCGCCGCCGGGTTCGTGCCGTGGGGCAAATTGGGTGGCGAAGCGAGCTTCGTCGGGCAGGCCAACGGGCTGTGGCTGTGGCAGAATGACGTCGGCATGATGATCGTCGATCAGTTGCTCGCGTCGCGGGGACGGCAGGCGGCGTGACGTCGCCCGGCGCCAGCCCCCCCACCGCCAGCCCCCCCACCGTCAGCGTGATCATGGCGGCGTATAACGGCGCCGCGCTGATCGGCGAGACGCTCGACAGCCTCGCCGCGCAGACGCTCAGCGATTTCGAGGCGATCGTGGTCGACGATCGCTCGACCGACGATACGCTGGCGTTGCTCCGCGCGTGGCCCGACCCGCGCGTCCGCGTCATCGCTTTGGACGAGAATGGCGGCCCGGTCCGCGCGCGCAACCGCGCCTTCGCCGAGGCGCGCGGGTGCTATATCGCCGCGCTCGACCAGGACGATCTGTGCCGCCCCGAGCGGTTCGCGCGGCAGGTGGCGTGGCTCGACGCCAACCCCGATGTCGCGCTGGTCGGCAGCGATACCGGGATGCTGTCGAACGGGGTGATCCGCCCCGCGACGCGCCACGCCGCGCACAGCACCCCGCGGCTGGTGGAATGGCTGCTCAGGATCGAGAATCCGCTGGTGTGGTCGTCGGTGATGATCCGCGCCGATGTCGCGCGGCGGCTGGAGCCGTTCACCCGCCCCGAATTGCTCTATGCCGAGGATTTCGACCTTTATCACCGCATCGTGCGCATCGGCGGGCGGGTCGCGCGGATCGACGCCGATCTGCTGGTCTATCGCCAGCACGAAGGCGGTGCCTCGCAACGCTATACGACGACGATGGAGGCCAGCGCCGGGCGCGTGCTGGCGGAAAGCTATGCCGATGTGCTGGGGGATGCCGCGCCCGAAGCGGCGGCCCTGGTGGTGCGCCACCTGATGGCACGCGCCGCCCCGCCCGATCGCGCGACATTGCACCGACTGGGCGAGATATTGGTGACGCTACAGGCGGATTTCCTCGCGCGACACGCGTGCGACCCGCATGATCGCCGGCTGATCCGCTGGGAAACCGCGCGGCGCTGGGCGGGGGTGGCGCGCGCCGGGCTCCGCGCCGGCAGCCTGTCGCTCAGCGACGCGCTGCGCACCCGCCCGCAGCATCTCGGGCTGGGCTATGCTGGGTTCGAGGAACTGATCGTCTCGCGGCTGATCGGCTTCGGCCGTCAGACCGCGCGCACCTCGGTCACCTCGGGGACGTAATAGCGCAGCAGCTGCTCGATCCCGTTCTTGAGCGTCGCGGTCGAGGAGGGGCAGCCCGAGCAGGCGCCCTGCATCTTCAGATACACCTTCCCCTTGTCGAACCCGCGATAGATGATGTCGCCGCCGTCATTGGCCACCGCGGGGCGGACGCGGGTGTCGATCAGATCCTTGATCTGCGCGACGATTTCGGCGTCGGCGGGATCGTCGGCGATCTCCTCCTCGGCGGGGGGCACCGCAAAATCGGCCGAGCCGCCGCGGAACAACGGCATCTGCGCGGTGAAATGATCGAGCAGGATCGCGAGCACATCGGGCTTGAGCGCGTGCCACTCGACCCCCGGCGCGGCGGTGACCGACACGAAATCGCGCCCGAAGAACACCCCGGTGACGTCGCCGAGCCCGAACAGCGCCGCGGCGAGCGGCGAGGCTTCGGCTTCCTCGGGCGAGGCGAAGTCGCGCGTCCCCTGCTCCATGACGGTGCGGCCGGGCAGGAACTTCAGCGTGGCCGGGTTCGGGGTGGGTTCGGTTTCGATCAACATGCCGCCCATGTGGCGACCCGACCGCGTCGGATCAAGCGGCGATCGCACGCCCTTATCGTCAGGGTTGACCCGCCGGCGCCGGCGCCTCGGCCTCCCACCCGCCGCCGAGCGCGAGGAACAATTGCGCCTCGCTGTCCGCCACCCCCGCCTGCGCCGCGGCCAGCGACACTTCGGCATTGGCGAGCGTCGCCTGCGCGCTGAGCAGATCGAGGAAGCCGCCGCGGCCGAAGCGGAACAATTTGCCGGCCTGCCCCGTCGCGGTCGCCGCGCTGTCGCGCGCGCGGCGCAGCGCGGCGACCTGCTCGCGGCCGCGCGCATAAGCGGCGAGCGCGGTCTCGGTCTCGCGCAGCGCCCCCAGGACGCTACCGTCGAACGACGCCAGCGCAGCATCCGCCGCCGCACCGGCCTGCGCGATCTGCGCGCGGGCGACGCGGCGATTGGGGAAGCTCCAGCTCATCAGCGGGCCGAGGTTGAGGTTGAAATCGCTCCCCTCGCCGAACCCCTTGAGCGGGCCGATGAAGCCGAGCGACCCGGCGAAGCTGACCTGCGGATAGAGATTGGCGGTGGCGACCCCGATCCGCGCGGTCGCCGCGGCGAGCCGGCGCTCGGCGGCGCGGACATCGGGGCGGCGGCGGAGCAAGGCGGCGCCGTCCCCCACCGGCAGCGGCCCGGCGATCGCGGGGAGCGCGGCACACGCCTCCACCGCGCGCGGATAATCCGCCGGGGGCCGCCCGAGCAGGGTCGCGAGCTGGTAGAGCGCCGCCTGCCGCGCGACGACCAGCGCCGGCACCTGCGCCGCGCTCTGCTCGACCGCGGTGCGCGCGCGCGTCGTATCGAAGGCGGTGCCGCGCCCGCCCTTTTCGAGCCGCCGGGTCGCGTCATAGGTCTGCTGCTGGATATGGATTACGCGCTGCGCCGCGGCGATGCGCAGATTGGCGGCGCAGGCGGCGAGATAGGCGCGGGTCGTCGTCGCGGCGACCGTCACGCGCACCTCGTCGCGCACCGCCGCCACCGCCGCGGCATCGGCCTGTGACGCCTCGATCGCACGGCGGATGCGCCCGGCCAGATCGATCGGCAGCGTGCCGTTGACCGTCGCGTCATAGGTCACCTGCCCCGGCAGCGGCAGCCCGGTGGCATAGGGCCGCGCCAGCGCCACCCCGCCCTCGACCGAGGTCTGCACGGTGCGCTGCGCCTCCGCCTGGAGCACCACCGCGGTCGCGGCGCGCAGATTGGCGTCGGCGGCACGCAGATCAGTATTGGCGGCGAGCGCCTCGCCGATCAGCCCGTCGAGCGTCGCATCGTTATAGAGCCGCCACCAGCGAGCGGGCAGATCGGCGCCGCTGAACGACGTGTCGTTCGCTGCATCGAACTTGCCCTGCGCCGCCGGGGCATTGATCGCCGCGCGCTCGGGGAGGTGATAGTCCGGCCCGGCGGTGCACCCCGCCAGCCCGGCGGCCAACATCAGCACACCAACCCCCGCGCTACCGCCCCGGCAAAGGCCGGGGTCCAGTCGCGGCCGGCCCGTTGCTGGACCCCGGCCTTCACCGGGGTGGCGGAAACCGGGAGAGAAGCGGCTTCTCACTTCTTCGGCTCCGCATGCGGCACGATCGTCACCGTCGCGGTGCGGCCCGAGACGAGGCGCAGGTCGGCGGGCACCTTGTCGAGCTTGATCCGCACCGGGATGCGCTGCGCCAGCCGCACCCAGTTGAAGGTCGGATTCACATTGGGCAGCAGATTGCCGGTGTTGGTCAGTTCGCTGTCGCTGATCCCGGCGGCGATGCTTTCGACATGCCCCTCGACCGTGCGGCCGTCGCCCATCAGGTGGATATGCGCCTTGTCGCCGATACGGATCGCGCCAAGCTTGGTTTCCTCGAAATAGGCCTCGACGCGCAGGCTGTCGCGATCGACCAGCGCCATCGCCTGCTGCCCCGCGCCGACGAAATCGCCGGGGTGGAGATCGAGGTTGGTCACCGTGCCGTCGACCGACGCCTTGATATTGGTGCGCGCAAGATTGAGCCGCGCGCCGTCCGCCTGCGCCTCGGCCTGCGCCAGCGCGGCTTCGGCGGTGGTGACGCGCGCGACATTCTGCTCATGCGCCTCGGCCGCGACGAGATTGCCGAGCGCGAGATCGCGCTTCGCCTCGCGCCGCGCCTGATTGAGCGTCGCGCGGGCGGACTGGATCGCGGCCTGGGCCTGTTCCAGCGCGAGCGCGTAGCGCGGGCGATCGACCACGAACAGCACGTCGCCGACCTTGACCTCCTGGTTGTCGCGCACCTTCACCTCGGTGACGAGCCCGCCGACATCGGGGGTCACGCGCACCACATCGGCGCGCACGCGGCCGTCGCGCGTCCAGGGATCGACCTCGTAGCGGCGCCACAGCCAGAGCGCGATGAGCACCGCGATCGCGACCAGCAGCAAGGTCGCCGCGATGCGGCCGAGGGGAGCGAGATAGCGGTTCATGGCAGCGGCGCGTCCGGAACGAAAAGGAGAACGAGCCCGCCGAGCACGATCACATAGAGCGCGACATCGACGAGCGGGCGATAGGCGATCAGGCGATAGAAGCCGACGACGCCGAACAGGCGGGTGAGCACGCCGGTGACGACCAGCGCGACGATCGCCAGCACGAGCAACCCCGGCATATAGACCCCGGCGATGCTGACCTCGCCCCTCATGCCGCCACCCCATAAGCCGGCGCGGCGGGGAACAGGTTGCGGCGCAACCCGGTCAGCGCGAGCACGGCACGGCGGCGCACAACGGTGTCGGTATCATGCGAAAAGGCCTCCATCGCGCGGTCTATCCCTTCCAGCAGCGCCGGATCGTCGGGCGGCGGCCGATCGAGCCGGCGCGCGCCATAATAACGCCCCACCCCGCCGAGCACCGGCGTGATCAACTCCCCCGCCTCGCTGCCGGCATCGAGGCGCAGGTCGCGCAGTTCGGCGACCGTCACCCCGACGCGCAGATCCTGCAACGCATCGAGCATCGGCCGCCCGGGATCGTCGCCGGTCGCGGCGAGCCGCGGCGCGAGCAGCCCGATCCTGTCGAGCATCTTGCTGACCCAGCCGGTGACGTCCGATCGGCTGGGGAGGTTGCTGCGCCGCGCGAGATCGCGCCAGCCGGCGGTGATGATCCGCGCGGCGCTACGCTCCGCGCCGATCACCTGAAACAGCCCGACCGTCACCACCGCGAAACCGGTCCCGACGATCTGCGCCAGCGATCCGTTGACGAAGGCGGCGAAATCGGCGGAATAACGCGCATTGAGCCCGACGATGTTGATGAATCCCATCACCGTGCCGAGCGCGATCAGCGAGGCGGTGGGGACGGTGAGGAAATAGCCGAGAAGCAGCAGCATCGGCGACAGCACCGCGACCAAGGTGACGAAATCGGTGACGCGCGGCAGGATCACGTAACCGTAGAGCGCCGCGAGCACGACGCCGATGATCGTCCCCCACAAAAAGGACAGGATCATCGGGCGCGGATCGTCGCTCGCGCCGAACAAGGCGCAGGCGACCCCGGAGATCAGCACCGCCCCCGCGCCATCGGCCCAGCCGGTGCCGATCCAGAAAGCCGAGCCGAGCAGGATCGTCGCCAGCGTGCCGAGCGCGGCGCGCAACGCCGCCGGGCGATCGCGGTGGAAGGTGCGGCGCGAGCTTTGCGCCAGCGCCGCCGCGACCACCGGGCTGACCGCGCGGCGCGAGGGCGAGCGCATCTGCGCGTAGAGATCGCGCACCGCGCGATGCGCCGCGACCAGATCGGCGAGCCGCGCGGCGAGGCTGAGCAGCAAGGCATCGCGCCACGCCAGCGGCGCCGCGGCGGCGGGCTCCAGCGCATGCGCGTCGGCGATCAGCGCGTCGGTGAGCTCGGCGCGCTCGTCGACCCCGAGCAGCGGCATCGCCAGCCATTCGCGGATGCGCAGGATCAGCGCGTCGGCCGCCGGGGGAAAGGCGTCGAGCGCGCGCAACTGGCCGATGCGATCCTCCACCGCGCTCGCCAGCGGCAGGATCAGCGACAATTGATCCTGAAACGCGCGCACCGTGCGGACCCGCGGCAGGAAGCGCGCGGTGTCGAACGGCAGATGCGTCGACAGGACGTGCAATTCGTTGATGTCGAGCGCGAGCCGGCGGCGATCGCGGTCGAGCCGCTCGTCGCGCGCCTCGCCGAGCGCGTCGCGCGACCAGCGCTCGCCGTCGGCGAGGATCACCTCGATCCGCGCGAGCAGCTGCTTGGTCACGGTCTGCGGCAGGATCAGCGCCTGGACCAGACTGCCGCAGACGATCCCGAGCGAAATCTCCTGCACGCGCAGGATCGAGGTGGTGAAGATCGCGCCCGGCGCCTCGACGCTGGGGAAGCCGATGATGCTCGCGGTATAGCCGGCGAGCAGGAAGACATAGCTGCGCGGGGTGCGATCCTGCAGCGAGATATAGAGGCACAAGGCGAGCCACAGCCCCAAAGCAAGCGACAGCAATTCGGGCGCGTTGACCAGATTGGGCACCAGTGCAATCGCCGCCGCCGCGCCGAGCACGGTGCCGACCAGCCGATAGACCGCCTTGGACACCGCCGCCCCGGCCAGCGGCTGGGCGACGATATAGGCGGTGGTCACCGCCCAATAAGGCCGCTGCAGCCCGATGCGCAGCGCGATCCAGTAAGCCAGCATCGCGCCGATCAGGCATTTCAGCGAGAACAACGCCTTGCCGATGCCCCAGCGCTCGATCAACGCACCGCCCCCGCCGGCATGACGATCACGGTTTCGAACTCGACGGACACGCGCACCCTCGGACGGCAAACGACAACGACTCTGTCGTATCCGCGACTAATCAAAAGCAGCGGGGCTGGCGAGCCTGTTTTTTTGCACTGCACAAAATCAGGGGTTTGCCGCAGGCGCTCCGTCGCCGCCCCGGCCTTGTGCCGGGGTCCACTGCGCCTCAGGCTCGATGGCAAGAACCTCTTGTTCAGCCTTCGCCTCCCGGTGGACCCCGGCACAAGGCCGGGGTGACGATGGGTCGGACACCGTAACCGTTGCGAGGCCCGGACGACAGCCCTCTTGCGTCGCGCGCCGCAAAGTCCCACCCCTGCCGCCATGCCCGCCGCGCGGGCGACTCCCCAGTGAGGAATGATTGAATGGCTTATCGTTTTTCGATCGCAACTTTGTTGCTTGCCGGCGCGACCTGCCTCGCCGCCCCGGCGTCGGCCGGGCAGGCGGGCGCGCCGCGCGCCAACCCGTTCACCGCGCCGAGCACGCTGCCGTTCCAGGCGCCGCGCTTCGACCTGATCACCGATGCCGATTATCAGCCGGCGTTCGAGACGGCGATGCAACAGCATCTCGCTGAAGTGGCCCGGATCGCCGACAATCCGGCCCCGCCGACCTTCGACAATACGATCACCGCGCTCGAAAAGTCCGGCCGGATGCTCGAACGGGTCAGCCTCGCCTTCTTCGGCGTGGTGCAGGCCAATACCAACGACACGCTCGACAAGGTGCAGGAAGCGGTCGCGCCGAAACTGTCGCAGCATCAGGACGCGATCAACCTCAACCCCAAATTGTTCGCCCGCGTGAAGACGCTGTGGGAAAAGCGCGCCGCGCTCAAGCTCGACGCCGAGCAGGCACAGGTGCTCAAAATCTATTATGACGGCTTCGTCCACGCCGGCGCGCAATTGTCCGCCGCCGACCAGACCAGGCTCAAGGCGCTCAACACCCAGCTCGCCAGCCTCGAGACGAGCTTCCAGCAGAAATTGCTCGCCGCGGCCAAGGCCGGCGCTTTGGTGGTCGACGACAAGGCCAAGCTCGCCGGGCTCGACGACGGCAAGATCGCCGCGGCGGCGGCCGCCGCCAAGGATCGCAAGCTCGACGGCAAATGGGTCATCCCGCTGCAGAATACGACCCAGCAGCCCGATCTGGAGGACATGACCGACCGCGCGACGCGCGAGGCGCTGTTCAACAACGGCTGGACCCGCGCCGAAAAGGGCGACGCCAACGATACCCGCCCCGCGATCCAGCAGATCGCGCAGCTCCGCGCGGAAAAGGCCAAATTGCTCGGCTATCCCAATTGGGCGGCCTATACGCTCTACGACCAGATGGCGCGCACCCCGGAAACCGCCTCCTCGTTCATGCGCCAGCTCGCCGCCGCCACCGCGCCGGCGCAGAAGCGCGACGCCGCCGAGCTGCAGGCGCAGATCGATTCGACCGGGGGCAAGTTCCAGCTCAAGCCGTGGGACTGGGATCATTATGCCGCGCAGGTGCGCAAGGCGAAATACGACCTCGATCAGAGCGAGGTGAAACCCTATTTCGAATTGAAGACGGTACTCGAACAGGGCGTCTTCTATGCCGCCAACCAGCTTTACGGCATCAGCTTCAAGCCGCGCACCGACATCCCGGTCTATCAGCCCGACGTGACGGTCTATACCGTCTACGACAAGGACGGGTCCGAGCTCGGGCTGATGTATTTCGATTATTTCAAGCGCGACAACAAGAATGGCGGCGCGTGGATGTCGAACTTCGTCAACCAGTCGAAGCTGCTCGGCACCAGGCCGGTGGTCTATAACGTCGCCAACATCACCAAGCCCGCCGCCGGCCAGCCCGCGCTGATCAGCTCGGACGACGTGACGACGATGTTCCACGAATTCGGCCACGCACTCCACGGGCTGTTCGCGAGCCAGACCTATCCCACCGTCTCCGGCACCAATGTCGCGCGCGATTTCGTGGAATTCCCGTCGCAGTTCAACGAACATTGGGCGTGGGATCCCAAGGTGCTGGCGCATTATGCCAAGGATTACCGCACCGGCGCGCCGATGCCCGCGGCGCTGGTCGACAAGATCAAGAAGGCGGCCAAGTTCAACCAGGGCTATGCCTTGGGCGAGGTGATCGCCGCGGCGATGCTCGACATGGACTGGCATTCGCTGCCGGCCGACGCCCCCAAGCAGGATGTCGACCAGTTCGAGGCCAAGGCGCTCGCCGCGACCGGGCTCGACGTGACCGACGTCCCGCCGCGCTATCGTTCGAGCTATTTCCTCCACATCTGGGCCAACGGCTATTCGGCCGGCTATTACGCCTATCTGTGGACGCAGATGCTCGAGCATGACGCCTATCACTGGTTCGTCGACCACGGCGGGCTGACCCGCGAGAACGGCCAGCGCTTCCGCGACATGATCCTCAGCAAGGGGCATACCGAGGATTATGCGCCGATGTTCAAGGCCTTCTACGGCAAGGACCCGGATGTCGGCCCGATGCTGGAGGAGCACGGCCTGACCCCGCCGGCGAAATAAGGCGCAGCCGAGATATTGGGGGCGCCCTCTCGCCGTTCGCCCTGAGCTTGTCGACGGGCTGCCCTTCTTCCTCGGAAGGAAGTGCAAGGCTTCGACAGGCTCAGCCCGAACAGCGAGAGGTGCTCGCGCGATAAACAATCAACCGCCGGTGCGACGCCCTCGCGCCGGCGGTTTCCTTTTTGTCCGCCGACTCGCCAGGCACGGCCGCGCAGACAAGATAGGTTTTACTATCGATTATCCGATTTCATGCTCGGTTAATCTGTATATTTCGTTCTATTTCAATGAATTATGTGAGATTGCCAAAACGATATTTTTTGCTATCGTTCACGCATAAACATCGCTTCGGGGAGAGGCGCTCGTGAACAAGCAGCTATTGAGCATCGCCATTTCAGGGATGGCGCTCGCCATCGCGCAATCCGCCGCCGCCGAACAGGCCGCGCCGGAACCCGCCGCCGCCACTGCGCCGCAGGTGCAGGACGTGATCGTCACCGCGCAGAAGCGCAGCGAAAAATTGCAGGACGTGCCGATCGCGATCACCGCGATCACCGCCGAGGCGATCCAGAACCGCCGCACGCTCGATCTGGTCGATCTGTCCAATCAGGCGCCGGGGCTGCAGATCAAGTCCGACGACAATGGCGCCAACCCGCGCATCTTCATCCGCGGCATCGGGGTCAATGATTTCAACCCCGCGACCAACAGCGCGGTCGGCATCTACGCCGACGGGGTCTACGTCGCCTCACCGCTGGCGCAACGCCTCGCCTTCTTCGATCTGCAGCAGGTCGAGGTGCTGCGCGGGCCGCAGGGGACGCTTTACGGCCGCAACACCACCGGGGGCGCGATCAACGTCGCGAGCCGGCTGCCGGGCGACGTGCCCGAGGCGGATATCTCGGCCGAATATGGCCGGTTCAATTCGGTCAACGTGCAGGGCGGAGTCAGCGTCCCGCTGATCGCCGACAAGCTCTCGGTCCGCGTCGCCGGACTCTACCAGCGCGACGACGGCTATACGCTCAACCGCGTCACCGGCAATCACGGCAACAATACCGATCGCTGGGCGGTCCGCGGCACGATCCATTTCACCCCCACCAGCAACGTCACCGACAATCTGGTGATCAGCACCGGGCGATCGCGCGGCGGGTCGATCTGGGCGTATAATCGCGCCCTGCTCCCCCAGACCCCGGCGGCGACCGGGCCCGACGGGCTATGCCTCCCGGCCTTCTACACCTCGGGGCAGTGCACCACGGTGATGGGCTATGCCAACACCAGCAAGAACCTCTATCAGGGCGATTACGGCTTCGAGGGGAAGGACAAGGTCGACCTCTTCACCGTGGCGAACACGCTGACGATCGATCTCGGCCCGGCATCGATCGTCTCGGTCACCGGCTATCAGCACGCCAAGCGCAACGATCAGGAAGACACCGACGCCAGCCCGATCCCCACGATCACCGCCAGCTATATCGCGCGGCAGAACACCTTCAGCCAGGAATTGCGGCTGCAGTCGAACGGCCATACCCCATTGCGCTACGTGATCGGCGGCTATTACGCGCACGATTATCTCAACAACAATTCGTCATACAACGTGCTGCCGCTGCTCCAGGCGGGCGATCCGGCGTCCGAGGTGCCGCAGGGCATCGGGGTGTTCAGCTGGCCGCTGACGCAGAAGGTCGACAGCTATGCCGCATTCGGCCAGCTCGATTACGACCTCACCAGCCGGCTGACGGTGACCGGCGGGCTGCGCTATTCGGCCGATCGCAAGACCTATCATTATGTCAGCGACGCCGCCGGGCTGCCCGCGCCGATCTTCACCTACGACAGTGAAAAGACGTTCGAATCCGTCACAGGCAAGGTCGGGCTGCAATATCGCGTCTCCGCCGACGCCAATATCTATGCCAGCTACAATCGCGGCGCGAAGAGCGGCGGTTTCTTCAGCGGGCAGGCGACCGATCCGGTGTTCATCGGCCCGTATAAGGACGAGACGGTCAACGCCTATGAGATCGGCGCCAAGACCGAGTGGCTCAACCGCACGTTGCGCGCCAACATCACGGCCTTCTACTACGACTACAAGAACTTGCAGGTCTATACCACGGTCGAGGAAGGCGCGCTGACGATCCAGCTGTTCACCAACGCCTCGGCCGCGCGGGTCTATGGCGGCGAGCTGGAGCTGCAGGCAACCCCGACCCGCGGGCTGACCGTGTCGCTCAACACCGCTTATCTCAACGCCACCTATCGCAACTTCAAATCGGCCGGGAACGATTATTCGGGCAACACCCTGCCCTCCGCCCCCAAGATCAGCGTGCAGGGCGCGATCGACTGGCAGCATGAGACACCGCTCGGCACGATCGTCGCCAACACCAGCATGTCGTTCCGCAGCAAGGTGTTCTTCGACACCTCCAACGCCGCGCGGCTCGCCGATCAGGCGCGCGCCTTCGTCGATGCCCGGCTTGGGCTGCGCGTCGCGCACGACCGGCTGGAGATCGGCGTGTGGGGCAAGAACATCTTCAACGAGACCAATATCTCCGACATGACCCCGATCCCGACGCTGGGCTTCGACGTATTCAGCGTCGGCCCGCCGCGCACCTACGGGCTGTATCTCAAGGCGCATTATTGAAGGCGGCTGAGGATGCGCGCGTTCCTCGCCTCGACACATCGTTCCTCCCCTCCCGGGAACAGGGGAGGGGTCGAGGGTGGGTTGGCCTGCGAGGCAACGAACCACTGCCCCCCACACCAACCCACCCCCAGCCCCTTGTTCAAGGGAGGAGAGACACTGCCGCCAATCGAGACGCGCACAATGACCGCGGCTGAAACCGGCGTGTGGCTCGGGCCGGCGCCGTCGGTGCGCGAGCGGGCGGCGACCTTGTTCGCCGGGGTCGCGGGGATCATGTTCGCCGGGGTCGGCCCGCTGCTGCTCGGCGCGCTCGAACATGCCGGGCGGCTGAGCGCGGCGCAGATCGGGCAGGCCGGGACGGTCGAGTTGCTGACGATGGGGCTCGCCGCCGGGCTGACCGGCGCATTGGTGGGGGCGCAGCGGCTGCGGCTGCTGACGATCTTGTGCGGCGCGCTGATGGCGCTGCTCAATGCCGCGACGATCTATTGCGACGGCTGGGTGCTGGTCGCGGTGCGCGGCGTCAACGGCGTGCCGAGCGGGGCGCTGATCTGGCTGATGACCGCGATGATCGTCCGCGCCCCGCGCCCCGAGCGCTGGGCGGCGATCTATCTGACGGTGCAGACGCTGGCGCAATTCCTCGTCGTCGCGACGCTCGGGCCGTGGGTGGTGCGGCCCTATGGCGCCGACGGCGGCTTTGCGGTGCTCGCCGCGCTGGGCGTGCTGACCGTCTTTGCCGGCTTCGCGGTGCCGCGCGGCTTCGCGCCGCTGCCGGTCGCGGCGGACGAGCCGAGCGGGCTCCCCGCCCCACGCGGGCTCGCCGCGCTCGGCGGCGCCTTTTGCTTCAACGCCGCGATCCTTGCGGTGTGGATCTATGTCGAGCCGCTGTCGCGACAGGCCGGACATCCCGCCGGGACCGCCGATACCGCGCTGTCGCTGTCGCTCGCCGCGCAGGTGACCGGCGGGTTGCTCGCCACCTTGCTCGCCGGGCGGATGCGCTGGCTGCCCGCGCTGCTCGCATCGCAGGTCGTGATGGCCGGGCTGATGCTGGTGTTCGCGCAATTGCCCGGCACCGGCATGTTCCTCGCCGCCTCGGCGTTGTTCGGCGGGCTGTGGATGTTCGCCGCCCCGCTGATGACCCCGTTCGTGATCGAGGCCGACCCCACCCGACGCGCCGCGGTGCTCGGCTCGGGCGCGGCGCTGCTCGGCTGCAGCAGCGGGCCGCTGCTCGCCTCGCTCGCGGTGACCGACAGCGACGTGCGCGGCTGCGCGTTGCTCGGCGGCGGGGTGATGGCGGCGGCGATCGCGATCGTCCTCGCGGTCCATTTGACTCGCCGCAGCGTAATCCTCACCGCGGCGTCATGACGACATCCGCCGCCACCGATCGCGCGCGCAAGCCGCGCACTCGCAAGCCGCCGCTTGCCACCAAGCTGCGCCCGCGCCAGGCACGCTCGCAGGATACGTTCGAACTGATCCTCGAAACCGCCGGGCAATTGCTCGAGCGCGTCGGGTTCGAGCAGCTCACCACCAATCTGATCTGCGAGGCGGCGGGGCTCTCGCCGCCCGCGCTCTATCGCTATTTCCCCAACAAATACGCCGTGCTCAAGGAATTGGGCGACCGGCTGATGCGCGCGCAGGATGACGAGGTGATCGCCTGGGCCGACGCCGGCGGACTGACCGGCGACACCTTCGAGGAACGGCTGGCCAAGACGCTGGCGATCCACGAGCGGATGGTGGCGATCCAGCGCGAATTTCCCGGCGGCTCGGCAATCGGCCGCGCGTTGCGCGCGGTGCCGGTGCTGCAGGACCTGCGCTTCCGCTCGCGCGACATGGTGGCGGGACATTTCTTCCGCCACATGCGCGAAATCTACCCCAATACCGATCCGCGTCGGCTCGAAGTGGTGACGCGGATGACGGTCGAGCTGAGCTACGCGGCGATGGAAATGGTGGTCGAGGAACCCGATCGCGACGCCGATATCATCAACAGAGAAGTGTGCCTGCTGTTCGCGCATTATTTCGCGAGCTTCAGCTAGGCGCCGCAACGAAAGAGACGGGCGGATGGAATGGCATAATTGGTCGGGCAGCGTTTCCGCACAGCCGCGCACGATCGCGCGGCCGCGGAACGAAAGCGAATTGCGCGCCGCGATCCTCGCCACCCCGCGCGTCCGCGTGCGCGGCGCCGGTCATTCGTTCATGCCCTTGTGCGAGACCGACGGCACGCTGATCGACATGAGCGATTATGATGCGCCGATCGAGATCGCCGCCGATCGCGCCAGCGCCTGGGTGCCCGCCGGTTGGAGCCTCGCGCGGCTCACCGAAACATTGTGGAAAGAGGGCGTGTCGCTGATCAATCAGGGCGACGTGAACCCGCAATCGCTCGCCGGCGCCACCGCCACCGGGACACACGGCACCGGCAAGGATCTCGGCAGCCTTTCGACCCAGGTCATTGCGTTCGAACTGATGCTCGCCGACGGCTCGCTCGTCGTCTGCGACGCGGAGCATCACCCCGATCTGTTTCAGGCGCAGCGGCTGTCGCTCGGGCTGTTCGGGGTCGCGACCCGCATCCGCATCAACGTGCTGCCCGCTTATTATCTCGAGGAACGCGTCGAGGCGCGGCCGCTGGGCGAGATGGCGGAGCGCTGGCAGGAGCTCGCCGCCGCGACGCGCCATTTCGAATTCTTCGTCTTTCCCTATGCCGATACGGTGATCTTCAAGAGCCTTCACCCGATCGCGGGCGAGGACGAGATGCCGCACTCGACCGATATCGACGAACGCCCGTTCCGCGTCGCGTGCGAATTGGGCCGCAAAGCCAATTTCCTCATCCCGCCGCTCCAGCGGCTGATGATGCGGCTGAGCAGCAAGCCCTCGCGCCGCGTCGGCCCGGCGTGGCAGATCTTCCCCGGCGAGCGCACGATCCGTTTCGAGGAAATGGAATATGAACTGCCCCGCGCCGACGGGATCCCGACGCTGCTCGAAGCGATCGGCTATATCCGGCGCAAGAAGCTCCCCGTCGCCTTCCCGTTCGAATTCCGGCTGGTCGCGGGGGACGATATCTGGATGTCGCCGTTCAACCGCGGCGTGGGATCGTCGATCTCCTTCCACCAATATGCACGGATGCCGTGGCGCGCGCTGTTCGCCGAGATCGAGCCGGTGCTGCGCGGCGCCAACGGGCGGCCGCATTGGGCCAAGCGCCACACGCTCGGACCCGATCAGGTCCACGCGCTTTATCCGAAGACCGGCGATTTCCTGAAGGTCCGCGCCGAGGTCGATCCGGCGGGCAAGTTCGTCAACGCCGATCTCGCGCGGCTGTTCGGCATCGAGAGGAAGTGACGTCATGACCGACGAGGAACTCCACCGCCATCTGGTCGGCCGACAGGGATCGCGGCGCGATCTCAACACCCCGGTGCTGGTGATCGACCGCGACGCGCTCGATCGCAACATCGCGCGGATGGCCGAGTTCGCCGCCGCCAACGGGCTGAAATTGCGCCCCCATTCCAAGACCCACAAGAGCGCCGACGTCGCGCGGCGCCAGATCGCCGCCGGCGCGGTCGGGCAATGCTGCGCCAAATTGGGCGAGGCCGAGGCGCTGGCCGATGCCGGGATCGCCGGGCTGCTGATCACCTCTCCGGTGATATCGACTCCCGCGATCGAGCGGCTCGTCGCGCTCAACGAACGCGCCGAAGGGCTGATGTGCGTCGCGGACAACCCGCACGGCGCGCGCGCGATCGCTGCGGCGGTGGCGGCGCGAGGGGCGCGCCCGCTGACCTTACTGATCGATGTCGATCCCGGAATCCACCGCACCGGGGTCGCCTCACCCGAGGCGGCGGTCGAGCTGTATCGCACGATCGCTGCCGAGCCGATGCTGCGTTACGGCGGGGTGCAATATTATTGCGGGTCGCAGCAGCATATCGAGAGCTTCGCCGAGCGCGCGGCGGCGATGCACGACCGCGCCGCCTATCTCCGCAGCGTCATCGCCGCGCTCGAGGCGGCGGGGGGCAAGCCGCCGATCGTCTCGGGCGGCGGCACCGGCACCCACCGGATCGACGCGACGCTCGATCTGTTCACCGAGCTTCAGGTCGGCTCGTACATCTTCATGGACGATCAATATCGCGTCTGCGCGCTGACCCCGGAAGACGGCGACATCCCCTATGAGACCGCCTTGCTGGTCGACACCCGCGTGATCAGCGCCAATTCGCCGGGGCTGGTGACGGTCGATGCCGGGATCAAATCGCTCGCCACCGACGCCAAGCCGCCGCTGATCAACGCCGGCGCGGCGGAAGGGACGGTCTATTTCTTCATGGGCGACGAACAGGGGGCGTTGGTCCACCCCGCGGGGGATCTGCCGGCGCTCGACACGATCGTCTCGCTCAACGCGCCGCATTGCGACCCGACGGTCAACCTCTACGATACCTATCATGTCGTGAGCGGGAATACGCTGGTCGATCTCTGGCCGGTGACGGCGCGCGGGCGATCGCGCTGATTTTTCCCCTGTTACTCCCCTCCCTTGAACAAGGGAGGGGGCGGTGGTGGGTTGGCCGGCGAGGAAGCGGACCGATAACCCCCACACCCACCCACCCCAGCCCCTTCCTTCGCCAGGGAGGGGAGTGGAAGGACGAAATCGCCCTTTACACGCGCGAAGCGATCGGGCTCACTTCGCCCCGCAATAGCGGGGGATGCGGTTGATGCGCCTGTTGCGATGGTCGTTGCTGTGCGCCGCCACCTTCGCCGCGCCCGCCGTCGCCCAGACCAACGCCCCGCTGACGCTCGATTTCAACGCCGCGCAGCAACGCCTGCTCCAGCGTTCCGACGCGATCGAAGCCTCCGCCGCCGCGCTGCGCGGCAAACAGGCGCAGGAAGGCGCCACCCGCACGCTCGGCCGCCCCGATGTCGATCTCGAGGCGCAATTGCTCGAATATCAGAAGACGCTCTACCTCCCGCTCGGCTCGCTCGCGCCGGTGGCGGAATCGTTCGGCATCCGCGATCCGCTCCGCTTCCGGCAGGAGCGCACCAGCAGTCGCCCGATCGTCACCGCGACCCTCCCGCTCTACGCCGGCGGGCAGATTTCCGGCACGCAGGCCGGCGCGCGGGCGCAGGTCGCGCAGGCCAAGGCCGATCGCGACATTGCGGTCGACAATGCGCTCGTCCAGCTCGTCCAGGCCTATTACGGCCAGCAGCTCGCCGAACGCGCGCTCGGCATCCGCCGCGACGTGCTCGACGGACTCAACCGCCACGTCGCCGATGCCGCCAAGCTGCAGCAGGAACGCTTCATCAGCCGCGCGCAATATCTCCAGGCGGAGGTCGCGCGCGACGATGCGGCGCGTGAATATGAGAAAGCGATTTCCGATCTCGCCACCGCCAATGCCGCGCTCGCCGGGATGCTGCGCGCGCCCGACGGGGTCCACCCGCTGAGCCCGCTCGGGGTCAATTCGCGCCCGCTCGAACCGCTCGACACGTTCAAGGCCGCCGCGCTCGATGCCCACCCCCAGCTCGCGCGGCTCAAGGCGCTGGAGGATCAGGCGCGCGCCGGGGTGACGATCCAGCAATCGAAGCTGCGCCCGACGATCTACGGCTTCGGCCAGTATAATTTCGATACGCGCAATTCCTTGCTCACCGATCCCGACTGGTCGGTGGGGGTCGGCGTCAAATACAAATTGATGTCGGGCGCCGGCCGCCGCCAGCAGGTCGATGCCGCGCGCGAAACGGTGGCGCAGACCGAAGCGGGGCTGCGCGAGGCGCGCACCCAGCTCGAAATCGGCGTGACCAAGGCATGGGGCGAGGTGGAGGCAGCGCGCAAACGCTTCAAACTGCTCGACAGCGCGCAAGCCTCGGCGGCGGAGAATCTTAAGCTCCAGACGCTCTCCTATCGCGAGCAGCAGGCGACCTCGCTCGATGTCGTCGACGCCCAGCTCGGGCTCGGCCGCGCACGGATTCAGCGCGCGCAGGCGGCCAACGATTATGTCCAGGCGCTCGCGCAATTGCTCAGCATGAGCGGCCAGATGGACCGCATGCCCGATTATCTCGCGCGGATGGATGAGGTGATTCCATGACCGATACCGCGATCGACGAAGCCCCGTCCCCCGCCCGGCGCAAGCTGACGCGGCCGATCGCGGCGATCGTGGTCGTCGCCTTGCTCGCGCTGGGGCTATGGCTCGCCTATCGCCCCGCGCCGGGGCAGATTCAGGGCATGGTCGATGCGCGCGAGATGCGCATCACGAGCAAGGTCACCGCGCGGATCGCGGCTTTCCATGTCGAGGAGGGCCAGCAGGTCAAGGCCGGGCAATTGCTCTATACGCTCGACAGCCCCGAAGTCGCCGCCAAGTCCGAACAGGCCGGCGGCGCGCTGGCGGCGGCGCAGGCGGTGGAGAGCAAGGCCGACGAAGGCGCGCGGCTCGAGGATATTCGCGCCGCCGAGGCGCAATGGCGCCGCGCCCAGGCCGCCGCCGATCTCGCGCAGACCACCGCCGCGCGCACCGATCGGCTGTTTCGGCAGGGGGTAATCGCCGGGCAGAAGGCGGACGAGGCGCGGACCAATGCCGTCGCCTCGGTCGAACAGGCCAAGGCGGCGCGCGCACAATATGATCTCGCGCTCGCCGGCGCGCGGCGGCAGGACAAGGCCGCGGCGAGCGGGCAGGTGCAGCAGGCGCGCGGCGCGGTCGCGGAGGTCAAGGCCGCCGCTGACGAGACCCGCGTGGTCGCTCCGGCCGACGGGGAGGTCGGCAAGCGCCTCGCCCAGCCCGGCGAATTGGTGCCGCAGGGTTTTCCGGTATTCATGCTCACCGATACCGCGCATCCCTGGGTGACGCTCAACGTGCGCGAGGATCAGCTCCACGGGCTTGCGCGCGGCAAGGAGCTGGAGGGGACGGTCCCCGCGCTCGCCGACCGTCGCGTGCGGTTTCGCGTGATCTACACGGCGCCGGCGGGCGATTTCGCCACCTGGCGCGCGACGCGGCAATCGAGCGGGTTCGATATCAAGAGCTTCGAGGTGCGCGTCATCCCGGTCGCGCCGGTCGAGGGGCTGCGGCCCGGGATGACCGTGCTGTTCGACTGGCCGGCGTAGCCCGCGTGGCAGGCGCCTTCGCCAGCGCATTGCGCCGCGAAGCGCGATTCCTCGCGACGCATTTCTGGGATCTCGCGCTGGTGACGTGGGTGCCGCTGGCGCTGATGGCGCTGGTGGCGGTCCAGCTTTCGGCGGGGGTGATGCGCGAGCTGCCGATCGTGGTGGTCGACCACGACGGCACGGCGATATCGCGCGAGCTGACGCGGCGGCTCGATGCCGCGCCGGGGATCAGTGTCATCGCACGCCCGGGGGAAATGGGCGCGGCGGAGCGGCTGGTGCGATCCGGCAAGGCCTATGCGGTGGTGCTGATCCCGGTCGATACCGAGCGCGCGGTGCTGCGCGGCACGACCGCCAGCATCACCACCTTCTACAATGCGAGTTATTCGACCCCCTCGGGCGCGGCGCTGCGCGAGGTGGGCAATGTCGTGCAGGGCTATGCCGCGGCCTTGGCGCCGACGCAGACCGCCGCGGTCGCCGGGCCCGGCAAGGTGCGCCGCCCGCCGATCGCGGCGCAGAGCGCCGTGCTGTTCAACCCGCAGGGCAGTTACGAATTGCAGCTTGTCGCGCTGATCCACCCGGCGTTGCTGCATCTGATCTTCATGGTCGCGGCGGCGAGCGCGCTCGGCCGCGAATTGCGCGACGGGACGATCGGGGCGTGGATCGGCGATGAGCCGCCCGCGCGCGCCGCGGCGGCGGTGGCGGGGAAGCTCGCGCTCTATCTCGCGATCTTCACCGGCTGGGGGCTGCTCGCGATCGGCTATGTCGCCGGCCTGCGCGGCTGGCCGGTCGCCGGGAGCGTGGCGATGCTGATCGCCGGCTATGCCGCGATGTACCTCGCCTATATCGGGGTGACCCTGCTTGTCGTCGGGCTGACGCTGACGATGGGCAAGGCGCTGTCGGTCGCCGGCCTCTATGCCGGCGCGTCCTTCGCCTTTGCCGGGGCGATCTTCCCGATCGAATCCGCCTCCGCCTTCGCGCGGCTGTGGAGCGCGCTGCTGCCTTATTCGGCCTTCGCCAAATTGCTCGCCGAACAGTGGATCATGGCCGCGCCGGTCGCGCAGTCCGCGTGGCAGTTGCTGGCGATGCTCGCCTTCCTGCTGGTCGGCGGCGCGATCGGGTTGCCGCGCTATCTGTCGGCGGCGCGGCGGCCCGAAACCTGGGGGGGGCGATGATCGGGCGTGCCTTTCTCGCCACCTTTCGCGCGATCCTGTCGGACAGTTCGGCGATGATGCTGCTGATCGGATCGTGCATCCTCTACGCCTTTTTCTACCCCTCGGCCTATTCGGGCGAGGTGGCGGAGCGGATGCCGGTGGCGGTGGTCGATATGGATCACAGCGGCACCAGCCGCGCGCTCGAAACCCGGCTGCGCGCGGTGCAACAGGCCGAGGTGACCGCGCGCGCGCCCTCGCCCGCCGCGGCGTTGCGCTTGCTCAAGGCACGGCAGGTCGGCGCGATCGTCGTGATCCCGGAGGGGTTCGAGCGCCGCATCCTCTCCGGCGGGCAGGGCGTGGTCGCGCTCTACGGCAACGGCGCCTATCTGCTGCGCACCAGCACCGCGCTCGCCGGGGTCGGCGCGGCGCTCGGCGCGGTCGGGCGCGAGGCGGCGGTCGATCAGGCGATGGCGCAGGGCGCCCCCGCCCCGCCTGCGCTGGCGATGATCCAGCGCCCATTGTTCAACACCCGCGAAGGCTATGGCGCGACGATCTTCCCGGGGGTCGCCTTCCTCATCATCCAGCAGACGCTCCTGATGGGGCTCGCCCTCCTCGCGGCGACGATGCGCGAGCAGCAAGGCGCGCTGAGCTTCGCCCCGCGCACATTGTTCGGGATCGCGCTGGCGTTCTTCGTCATCGGCTGCGCCAATGTCGCGTGGTTCACCGGCTTCGTCTTCTGGTTCCAGGATTATCCGCGCGCGCAGGCGGATCCGCTCGCCTTGCTCGTCTCCGCCGCTTTGTTCGTTGCGGCGACGGTCGCGGGGGCACTCGCGCTCGGCAGCTTCTTCCGCACGCGCGAGCGGCCGATCCAGTTGTGGATCGTCACCTCGGTCCCGATCTTCTTCCTTTCGGGCCTGTCATGGCCGAAGGAAGCGACGCCGCACTGGCTGACGCTCGCCGCCAAACTGCTGCCCACCACCCCCGGGATCCGGCTGATGGTCGGGGTCAATCAGATGGGCGCGTCGCTCGCGGAACAGCGCGGCGAACTGATCAATCTCGCCGCGCTGATCCTGCTCTACGGCGCAATCGCGCTATGGCGGTATCGCCCGCGCGCCCCCTGACTTATTTCGCGATGCCCGCCGCGCCGATCACGGTCGCAAGGCTCATCGTCATGTAACGCACGGTCTCGTCGCGATCGAGCAGCAGCCGCTCGTCGGGCGCGTGCGAGCGTTCGGTGTGGAAGCCCGAACCGATCGTCACCGCCGGGATGCCGAGGCTCATCGGCAGGTTGGAATCGGTCGAGCTGCTCTCGAGTTCGGGCTTGCCGCCGCCGATCGCGATCGCCGCCATCGCGGTCTTGACCAACGCCACATCGGGCGCGGTGTGGCCGACCGGGCGATCACCGATCAGTTCGAGCTTATACTCGATCTTGCCCTTGGCGGTGGAGCGCGCCGCATTCTCGCGCGCGACCGCGGGGTCGAGGATCGATTTCAGATAGGCGTCTTCCTTCGCCAGCTCGCCGGCATCGACCGAGCGCATGTCGACCGTCATCGCGGTTTCGAACGGGATCGAATTGACCGAGGTGCCGCCCTCGACCACGCCGACATTATAGGTCGTCTTGGGGTTCGCCGGCACCTTCATCTTGCCGAATTCGACCATCGCATCGGCCATCGCATAGGCCGGGTTGACCAGCCCGAACGCGCCGAAGCTGTGCCCGCCGGGGCCCTTGAAGGTGATCTTATAGCGCTTCGAGCCGACCCCGCCGTTGGTGACGCGGTCGCGCCCCGGCTCGACCGAGATGAACTGCGCGATGCGGCCCTTATACTTCCCCTTGTTGAACAGATGCCGCATCCCGCGCAGATCGCCCGGCCCTTCCTCGCCGACGTCGCCCATGAACAGGATGTCGCTCCTGGTGCGGATCCCCGCCTTGTCGAGCGCGCGGATGAAGGCGAGCAGCACCGGCAGGCTCGAGGTATCGTCGCCGACGCCGGGTGCGTTGAGATAATTGCCCTCGCGGCGCACCTTGGTGTCGGTGCCCTCGGGGAAGACGGTGTCGAGATGCGCCGCGACGACCAGTAGCGGGCCGCCGCCGGTCCCCTTGCGCAGCCCCATCACATTGCCTTCTTCATCCGCCTCGACATCGGTGAGCCCGGCAGCGCGCAGCATCTCCAGATAGGCGGCGGCGCGCTTGGCTTCCTTGAATGGCGGCGCGGGGATTTCGGTCAGCGTGGTGATCTCGCTGACGATGCGATCGTAGTCCGCCGCAAGCGACTGGCGCGCGACGTTGAACGCGCGGCTGCCGTAAAGCGCGCGCATCATCGCCTCGGTATCGCCGGCCGGCTTGGCGGCGGCGGGCGTCGCGAGCACGGCCGCAACGGAAAGCAACATCGAAAAACGCTTCATCAGATCCCCTCTTTTATCTTCACGACACCATTCACCGTCATGCCGGGCTCGACCCGGAAATCAGAGTCGCGAACTCCTTCGCCCATTGCTCTGGATGCCGGATCAAGTCCGGCATGACGATAAAATGTCGATTGGCTCAACCTATTTCGCCGCGCCCGCAAGCCGGATCACGCCGACGCCCTTGTCGATCGCGATCTTCGTCCCGAACGGCTGCGACAGCCGCGCGAGCCGCTCGAGGATGCGCGCGCCGGTCGCCGGGTCGGCGAGGTGCGGCACGCCGCGGTCGGCGCCCTTGGCGGTTACCCCCAAATCGACCGGATAGAGCCGGATTTCCGCGACATTGCCGTCGACATAGCGGCTCTCCGCGATCACCGTTTCATAAAGATTGGGATCGCCGAAGATCGCCGAGCCGCGCGCCTGGAGGAATTCGGGCGCGGTCACCTTCGCCGGATCGACGCCGAACTGCTCGTACATATCGGCCGGCAGATGATCGAGCGAGTTGTTCATCATCGCGAAGTTGCCGAGCGAATAGAAGATCGGCCGCCCCTTGTAGATCTCGATCCCGCGCAATTGGTGCGGGCCGTGAGTGATGAAGGCATCGGCGCCCGCGTCGATCGCGCGATGCGCGAAGTCGACCGTGAATGCCGGCGGCTGCTGAACCGCCTCGCTCGGCTCGTGATTGTGGAGCGAGAAGATCACGAAATTGCCGTTCTGCTTGGCCTGACGGATCGAACGCAGATTGCCTTCAACGTCGCGCCCATTCGCATCATAGTCGAGCGTCATCGGTGACTGCGGCGACGGGGTGGCGCGATAGACGCGCTCGCCGAGCTTGACCGCCGCATCGGGCTTGGTCCCCGCGATCCGCGCCAGCGTGGCGAGATCGGCGTCGGACACCAGCCCGATCTCCTGCGTGCGGATGACATTGGCGCCCGGCCGCCCCGGCACCATCCCGAGCGGATCGGCCGCGGGGGTCATCGGGGTGAAGGTCGAGGTGGCGGCGACCAGCCCGACGCGGCCGTGCGGCGCATCGAGGTAACGCGGGCTGCGCGCCTCGGCCATCGTCCGCCCGGTGCCGGCATGGACCAGCTTGGCCGCATCGAGCCGCTTGATCGTTTCAAGCAGCCCTTCGGCGCCCCAGTCGGTCGCGTGATTGTTGGCGGTGCTGACGACGTCGAACCCCATCGCGACGAGATCGTCGACCACCTTGGGATCGCCGAGCATCCAGGTGCCGCCGGACTCCGCCTGCGGCGCGCCTTTGAAGGTCGGGAGATCGAACACCACCTCCTCGAAATTGCCGAAGGTTACATCGGCGCGGCGCAGGATGCGCAGCATCTCGGGCGACTTGCGTTCGATCGTCGCGAGCATCGGGCGAAGATAGATCAGGTCACCGACCGCGGTGAGCGTGAACGCGCCGGAGATCGGCGCGCTCGGCACCGGGGTGATGGTCAGCGCATTGCGCTCCTTCGCCGTCGCATTGGTGCCCATGAGGCAGGACAGCGCCACCGCCGTCGCCAATGCTGCGATCCGCCCGAAATGCCGTGCCGCCATCCGTCTTTCTCCCTGTTCAGACGCAAAATGACCCCCTCGCCTGAGCCTGTCGAAGGGCTGCACTTCTTTCGGGGGAAGAAAGTACAGGGCGTCGACTGGCTCAGCCCGAACAGGTTTGGGTAATCCCCATTCAACGACGCGACCCTAGCTCAAGAGGCTGTCGGCAACCTGTCACGCCGCCACGGGCGACGCATCCTCCGGCACCCGGAAATCGACCGTCACGCGCAGCCCGCTCCCGTCTGCGCAATCGCCCAGCGCGACCCTCGCGCCGATCCGCTCGGCAAGCGCGCGGACGATCGGCAGCCCGAGCCCGCTGCCGAGCGGCGCATCCTCGCGCGCGATGCGGTAGAAACGCTCCCACACCTTTTCGCGCTCGCTTTCGGGGATGCCGGGGCCGTCATCCTCGATCGTCAGCCGCGCCGCGCCATCTTCGCGCGCCACCGTCACGCGCACCCCGCCGCCGGGGCGATTGTAGCGGATCGCATTATCGATCAGATTGCCCGCCAGCTCGCCCGCCAGCGCCGGATCGCCGAGCGCCGCCACCGGCCCCCTGGCGGCGAAGGAAATGTCGATCTCGTCATCCTCGCCCTGTGCCGCGCGATCGGCGGTGACGCGCCCGGCGAGCGCGGTAAGGTCGAACGGCTGGAGCGGCTGGATCGATTGCTCGTCGGTTCGCGCCAGCGCGATCAGCTGGAGCAGCAGCCGCTCGAGCGATTCGACCGCGTGGGTGATATCGCCGATCGCGTCGCGCGCCGCCGGCGCATGCGGCCCGGCGCGGCGCAGCACGTCGAGATGCACCCGCGCCACCGCCAGCGGGGTGCGCATCTGGTGCGAGGCGCTGGAGGTGAACTGACGCAGCGAGCGATCGGCCTTTTCCAGCCGGGTCATCAGCCCGTTGAACGAATCGACGAACGGCATCGTCTCGCGCGGCATATCGGGCTGTGGCCGAAGACGGAATTGCAGCGAGGGATCGTTCTGCGCGTCGCGCACCTGGCGGGTCAGCGCGGCAAACGGGCGCAGCCCCCAGCCGATCGCCAGCCAGATCAACAGCGCCGCCACCGCGAGCACCGCGAGCCCCTCGCCCGCGATCTGCACCGCATAGCCGCGCGTATAGGCGGTCTGGTCGTCGACATAATCGGCGATCTGGATCGCGACGAGATCGGGGCCGCCGTCCAGCCGGCGGATTTCGGTCGCGATCCGCACCGGGCGGCCGTGGAGCATCCCGTCGCGCAGATAGGCCGCCTGGGTCACGCTGTCGGCATCGCCCGGATCGATATAGCCGCGCACCATCTGGGTATCGCGCGCCTGTTTCTTGAATTGCGCCGGCGGGTGGCGATCGATCGGGCCGTCGTCGCGCACGCGATAGTCGGCGGGCGGCGTGAGCCCCGGATCGCCCATCAGCACCTCGCTGCCGCGATAGACGCTGAAATTGACCACCGGCCGCGCGCGTCGCTTGAGCAGATGGATGACGAGCGGCGCGATCCGCTGGCGCACATCGGGGGGCTGATCGAAGGCGAGGCTCAAGGTGCGCACCGATCCCACCAGCACGCGATCGAGCGTGTCGGCATCGGTCGCCCCGACGACCCAGCCGGTGATCCCGGTGAGCAGCGCGACGAGCAGCGCCAGCGGCAGCATCACTGCCGCGATCAGCCGCGCCTGCAACGATTTGTAGCGCCGCACCGCCACCGGTCAGGCGGCCTCGATCATATAGCCGAGCCCGCGCACCGTGCGGATCGCCGGCCCGTTGTCGCCGAGCTTGCGGCGCAGCCGGCCGACATAGACCTCCAGCGCGTTGATCCCGACATTGTCGTCGAAGCTGAACACCTCCGCCGAAAGCTGCTCCTTGCCGACCAGCCGGCCGGGGCGCGTCATCAGCGTTTCGAGCACCGCCAGCTCGCGCGGGCGGAGCGGCACGACCACCCCGTCGAGAAACACGGTGCGGCTCGACCGATCGAATTCGAGCGTGCCGAGCCGCAGCACCGGCGCCGGGGTGCCGTGCGCGCGGCGCATCAGCGCGCGGACCCGCGAATGCAGCTCGCGCGGGTCGAACGGCTTGACCATATAATCGTCGGCGCCGCCGTCGAGCCCGAGGATGCGATCGTCGACGCGATCGCGTGCGGTGAGGATCAGGATCGGGGTCGCCACCCCCGCATGGCGCAGCCGGCGGAGCAGATCGATCCCGTCCATCCCCGGCAGCCCGAGATCGAGCACGATCGCGGCATAAGGCTCGCTCGGCGCGATCATCAGCGCATCCTCGCCGGTGCCGAAGATGTCGACCGACAGCCCCTCCGACGCGAGCGACGAGGCGATGCCACGCGCGAGCGCCGCGTCGTCCTCCACCAGCATGATACGCATGACAGCCTCCTTGGGACGCGATTGCGTCCGAAACGGGATCACCTAGCCCCGTTCGGGCTGAGCTTGTCGAAGCCCTGCCCTTTTCTTCCGAAGAAGAGGTGCAGCCCTGCGACGGGTCCCATGAAAATATTACTTTCATGGGTGCCCTCACAAGCTCGGGGCGAACGGATGTGTCTCGTGCGCGATCCCTAGGGTCCAAAGCTGTTCCGGGCAACGCAACGGTCATCCGGTGCGCCCGATACGAAAAAGGGGAGCGACCGCTTCGGCGATCGCTCCCCCGATTTTCGCATCAGCTGCGCCGGCGCCTCAGAAGTGAACCTTCGCGCCGACGTTGATGTAGCGACCGATCGAATCGTAGAAGATCGAGCCATAAGTGGTCAGCGGCGGCTTGCGATCGAACAAATTGTTGACGCTGGCGAACCAGGTCAGCCCGCCGATCGTCGCCTGCCCGCCGAGATCGAAATAGGTGCGGCTGTTGATCTTGTTGTTGGCGATATCGCGGGTGTGGTCATAGACCCCGCCGCCGACGTAACGCACCCGCGCATCGATCGAGAAGTCGCTGTTCGAATAGCTGATCGAAGCGTTGCCGCGCCACTTCGGCGTGCCGAAGGTGGTGTCGTCGCCCACATCGCCGGCGCGCTGGAATACCGCGACGCCGTTGCTGAATTCGACCTTGGGCACATAAGTCGCCAGCGCGCGGAAGCGCAGCGAGCCGGGCAAGCTGCTGATCCGGCTCATCGGCAGCGTATAGGACGCCTCCATATCGAGCCCGTGGGTCTTGAACTGCGCGAGGTTGATATAGGTCGAGCGAACGATCGTCGGTACGATCCCGTCGCGGGTGATCTGCGCGCACGCCGCGCCGTTGCCCAGCCCGCAGCTGTTGACGATATCCTGCGCGGTGAGCGAGACGATCGCGTCCTTGATCTCGATCTTGTAATAGTCGACCGACAGGTTGAGCCCGGGGATCGCGGTCGGGGTGAGCACCGCGCCCAGCGTCAGCGTGCTGCCGATCTCCGGCCGCAATTTCGGATTGCCGCCGGCATAGCGCGTGACCGGATAGGGCTGGCCCCTCTCCGTCACGGTGGAGAAGGTCGTCGCGACGGTGGTGTACATCTCGGTCAGGCTCGCCGAGCGGATATCGCGCGAGCGCGAGAAACGGAGCAGCAGATTGTCGAAGATGCGATCAGTGGCGCCGACCTTCCACGACCAGATGCCGCCGCTGCTGCTATAGTGGCTGTAGCGCGCCGCGCCGTTGATATCGAGCTTGCTGAACGGCTGATCGAGCAGCGGGATCGCGACCTCGCCAAAGCCTTCCTGGACGTTGAACCCGCCGTCGAGCGGCGAGAAGTTAAAACGGCTGAAGCCCTTCGACGCCGACGTCGGATCGAGCGAATTGGTGGTGATGCTTTCCCACCGCGCCTCGCCGCCGATCGCGACCGAGACCGGCCCGGCCCAGGTGTTGAACGCGTCGCCGCGCAGCGAGAAGCCGGTGGTGTCGAGCTTGGTGGTATAGACGACGCGCGCCTGGTTGCCGAAGACATAGTTCACCGCCGCCGGGTCGGCGCGACCCGCGCCGAGGATGTTGAGCGGGCGGCACGCGGTGGTCGGGTTGGTCAGCGCATCGCGGCAGACGATATTGCCGTTGCCGTCGTACACGGCGTCAAGCGCCTTGGTCAGGTTCGCGCCGGTGATCTGATTGTCATAGCTCTGCATGTTGCGCAGTTCGCCATGCGCATAATAAGCGCTGTACTTCCACTTGCCGTCGCCGATCGTGCCGTCGACGCCGATCGCGCCTTCGATGTTGCGGCGGCTGAACCCGAAGGTACGCATACCGTAGTCCTCGAACACGCGCCCGACGGTGATGTCGGTCGCCCCCGCGCCCAGCGCCTGCTGGACATAGGGGTTGCTCGCCTTCAGCGCATATTCCCCGGTTTCGGCATAGAAGGGATATTTCGCCCAGATGCGGCTGAACGTCGCATCGGCCCAAAAGGTCGCCTGCCCGACGTCGTAGCTGACCCGCGCATAGCTGTTATAACGCTGATAGGGGTTGGTCAGCGTATGCTCGCTGTTCGACGAGACGCCCTCGCCGCCGACCATCCACTTGCCGGTTCCGTCGAGCTGGCCGAACTGGAACGGACGCATCGAGCCGTCGGCGTTGAAGGTCTGCCCCTTGAATGCGCCGGCGCTGGTAATCAGACCGTTGGTGCCGAAGTTCCCGTAAAAGACGTTGCGCGACAGGATCAGCGCATGACCGTTCGATCCGCCGACCGGCGCGAATAGATCGCTGCTGCCGACGTTCGGCCGCGAGAAGCGGTTGAAGATGCCCATATCCTGCTGATATTCGCCGCCGATCATGAAATGACCGCGGCCGCCGGCGAAGCTGGTGCCGAACGAGCCGTTGAAGCTGTAGCGGTGGCCGTCGCCGCGCGAGGAAATGCCGTTCTGCGCGCCGACCGTCAGGCCCTGCAATTTATCGTCGAGGATCAGATTGACCACGCCGCCGACTGCGCCCGAGCCCCAGGCCGCGCTGGCGCCGCCGGTGACGACCTCGACCCGCTTGAGCATGTTCTGCGGGATCGTGTTCAAATCGGCCGAGCCGGTGAAGCGGCGGTTGTTGAGCAAGGTCAGCGTGCGCGTCACGCCCAGCCCGCGCAAATCCATCGCTGAGGAGGAGGAATTGGTGTTGGCGACGGTGCTGGTCGGGGTCTGCGTCGCGCGGAACTGCGGCAGATCGTTGAGCGCCTGCGCGATGCTCGGACGCGCGCCGATGCGCAGATCGGCCTCGCCGACCACGGTGGTCGGGGTCGGCGCGTCGAAGCCCGCCTTGTCGATGCGCGAACCGGTGACGACGATATCAGTCTGCGCCTCGGCGGCGGTCGATTCCCCGGCGGCGGGCGCCGGCGCGGTCTGCGCGATCGCCGCGCCGGCGGCGAGCGAGGTCAGCAGGATGGCGGTGCCGGCGGTGCCGCGAAGCAGCGCGCCGCGCAGGCGGTCACAACGGTTCGACATGATAACTTCCCTTTTGATCGAGCCAGTTCGCCGGGAATTCGGGTCTGGCGTTTTGTGGGTTTTCCTCTCCGGGGGATGTTTCGCCCGGTTCACTCGGCGCGTTTGAACAGCATGTTGAAGGCCCGCGTCTCGCCGAGGCGCAGCGCGTCGACGCGCCCCGCGGCATCGCGCTGGAATTTCAGCACCAGCTCGGGCGCGACCGGCTTGGCATCGCCGGTGAAGACGTCGCGATACGCGGCTTCGAGCGGCTGGCCGTGCCAGCGCGGACCGCTGAACGTCAGCCGCGCGCCCTCCGCGGTCACGGTGACGCACGCGTCATTGTCGACGCTGCAGTAACGCCCGGCGTAAGCCGCAAGATCGCTCACCGGCGGCGCCGCGCGATCGGCGGGAAGCCGCTCGCCCTCGCGCGTTTCGCGGATCAGCGCATCGCCGGCAAAGGCGAACACCGTCTCGCGTTGCCGCCAGCGCCCTGCGCCCACCGGCACCAGCACGGCGCCGTTGACGGTCAGCCCGCCTTTGCTGTCGGCCGCGACGCGATAGGGGAAGCCGGTCAGCCGATCAGCCCACACGCCCCGGGGCAACGGCCCGCGCGGGGCATAGGGCTTCTCCGCCTTCACCGGCAGATAGAGGTCGGCCACCGCGCGCCCGAGCGTCACCGTATCGGCATCGCCGGTGTTGCACAGCAGCGAGACCGCGATCTTCTGCGCCGGATAGCGCGCCATCCACGCGCGATAGCCGCCGGTCGAGCCCGAATGGCTCACCTCGAACACGCCCTTGTGATCGCCCGACATCAGCGCGAGGCCATAAGCGATCCTGGTGCCGTCCTTGAGCAAGGCCGGCTGCTGCATCTCGGCAACGAAGCCCTTGCCGAAGAAATCGCTGTCGAGCGCCGCCTGCCATTTGACGAGATCGCCCACCGTGGTGAGCAGCCCGCCATTGCCATAAGCGTCCTCGATCACCTGCTCGTTGCGATAGCCCTGCGGCGACGCCTCATAGGCGCCGGTGCGGCCGAGGACGAGGCGGTGGTGATCGTCGCGCCAGCTGGTGTGGGTCATGCCGAGCGGCACGAAAATCCGCTCGCGGGTGAAATCGGCCAGCGACTTGCCCGAGACGCGTGCGACGACGATCGCGGCGAGGTTATAATTGCTGTTGCTGTAGAGATAATGCGTGCGCGGCGCGAAGTTGAGTTCCTTCTGCCGCGCGACCAGCGCGAGCACGTCGTCATTGTCGGCGGTGCGGCTGTTGCGCGGCCAGCCCTCGATCCCCGCGACCGATCCCCAGTCGCGCAGCCCGCTGACGTGGTGGAGCATGTCGCGCAGGCTGATGACCGCGCCGTAAT
Organism: Sphingomonas sp.; assembly: GCA_017849555.1. Taxonomy (GTDB): domain Bacteria; phylum Pseudomonadota; class Alphaproteobacteria; order Sphingomonadales; family Sphingomonadaceae; genus Sphingomonas; species Sphingomonas lycopersici. Next base: position 43,457 of record JAFIGU010000008.1, read on the forward strand.
CGGGCAGCTCGGGCAGGTACTTGCGCACATCGTCGTCGAGCGACAATTTCCCCTCGCGCGCGAGGATCAGCAGCGCGGCGGCGGTGAATTGCTTCGAATCCGATCCCGCTTCGTAGATCGAATCGACCGTCGCCGACACGCCCTGCTCGAGATCGGCCATGCCATAAGCGCGCGACACGATCGCCTGCCCGTCGCGCGACACCGCGACCGCGCAGCCCGGCGTATCCTTGCTCGCCCAGCGCGCGAAGATCGCGTCGAGCCGCGCAGTCGCCGCGTCGTCGGCCGCCCGCGCGGGCGCGCTGCCCAGCGCCGCGACGCCGAGCGCCGCAACGACCGGCATCATCTTTATTCCCCGAGCAGCACCCCGCACCCGCTTCCTCCGATTCGCGTCTCACCGTCCCCCTGGGGACAATCCGATCGGAGCCCGATAATCGGGGTCGCTGTCATCAACCTGTCATCAACGGTGTAAATTTTGCAGGTTTATGTCGCGCGCAGCCCCGACGGCGGCAGATCATCACCCGCAGCGGGGTTCCTCGGGTCGATCGGGAGCCGTGCCAGCGCGCCGAAGCCGTTATGGATAGCAGCCCTGGCTCTCATCCGGGTGCGTCGCGAAATATTGCTTCCGCGCCATTTCGTCGGCCTTGCGATGAGTCCGGCCGGCGAGGAAAAAATGCCGCTTGATCGTGCCCTGCTCTGCCGGCGTGTTAATCGCCTTAGGGTTCTCAGTATATTCGCGCATGAGCGTGCGGCACATCATCGCCTGCATGTCGACACTGACATTGTTCTTGCCGATCCGGCAATTGTCCGCCCGGCCCCTTTCATCGATGTCGAGATAGACGTCGGCCCATTGATCGCCCGTCATGATCTCGCTGGTCTGCCAAGGATAAAGCGCGCCCGGCTTGAGATCGGGGCACGCGGCATATGCAGGCTGGAAAGCAAAGAGGCTGAAGCACGCAAGACGAACCGTCGACATCGATCGAGGTTTCATACCCCGCCTCCTCCATTATGCGGACGAAGGCTATCATCTGCGCAATCTCGACGCCAAGCGGCAAGCGGTGCCATTATGGAGATGACCGGCTTCGAGCGATCGGCGCGCCGGACAAGGCGGCGCCCCCGTTGGCGCGACCGGCTCGTCCCACATCGAGCCAGCCGCGCCTCCCTCCGGGGTTCAAGGAAGGGGTCAGGCGCCCCCCGACGCCTGACTTCATAACCTTGCAACGCCGCGCCGCGCCGCGCTTTGATCTGCGTCAAACGAAACGCGATCTTAAAAAAATTGGTTACATTTGCGGCAACGATCGCCCGAGCGGTTGAACAGGTTCTGCATGTATCGTATCCGGTATACTATAGTTCCCGCTTCGGAGCATCGACATGACCAACGGCATCGGCGGCTCGACCGCCGCTCGCGAACTGGAGACTCTGTCGCTCTGGGCCGATGCGGCCCCGTCGATCAGCGGCGCGGAGCGTGAAGAGCGGCTGGAAAAGGCGCGGCGGCTGATGCGCGAGAACCGCGCCGACGCGCTGCTGATCGGGGCGGGCGCGTCGCTGCGCTATTTCGCCGGCGTCCCCTGGGGGGCGAGCGAGCGGCTGGTGGCGATGCTGTTGCCGCAAACCGGGCGACCGATCGTGATCGCGCCGCGCTTCGAGCAGGGCACGCTGGAGGCCGATCTGTCGATCGACGCCGATCTGCGCTTGTGGGAGGAGGACGAGAGCCCGTCGGCGCTGGTCGCCGCCGCGCTGCACGAGACCGGCGCGACGCGGCTCGCGGTCGATCCGGCGATGGCGCTGCTGTTCGTCGAGCGACTGCGCGCCGCGGCGCCGTCGCTCGACCTCGTCGAGGCGAGCGCGATCGTCGACGGCTGCCGCATGTACAAATCGGCCGCCGAACTGGCGCTGATGCAGCAAGCCAAGTCGATGACGCTCGAGGTGCAACGCCGCGCCGCGCGCATCCTCCACCCCGGCATCCGCGCGAGCGAGGTGGCGCGCTTTCTGGATCAGGCGCATCGTGCGATCGGCGCGCCGGGCGGCAACGGCTTCGTCATCGTCCAGTTCGGCCGCGCCAGCGCCTTTCCGCACGGTCTGCCCGGCGACGCGGAGTTGCGCGAAGGCGATGTCGTGCTGATCGATACCGGCTGCGTGATCGAGGGCTATCATTCCGACATCACCCGCACTTATGTCTTCGGCGAGCCGAGCGCCGAGCAACGCCGCATCTGGGCGCTGGAGCAGGAGGCGCAGGCCGCGGCATTCAACGCCGCGCGGATCGACGTGCCGTGCGAGACGGTCGATCATGCCGCGCGCGCGGTGCTGGAGCGCGCCGGGCTCGGCCCTGATTACCGGTTGCCCGGCCTGCCGCACCGCACCGGCCACGGGATCGGGCTGTCGATCCACGAACCCGCCTATCTGGTACGCGGCGACAAGACCCCGCTCGCCCCGGGGATGTGCTTTTCCAACGAGCCGATGATCGTCGTCCCCGACAGCTTCGGCGTGCGGCTGGAGGATCATTTCTACATGACCGAAGCCGGCCCGCGCTGGTTTACCCAGCCGTCGCCGTCGATCGATCGCCCGTTCGGTTAGGGCACAGCGGGCACGATAAGACCGTTCGCCCTGCGCCTGTCGAAGGGCGTCCTGTCATTCGAGAGCGGGGGCCGCCCTTCGACAGGCTCAGGGCGAACGGGATGATTGTGGCGGGGAGTTACGCCGCCTGCGCGGCGAACTGCACCTTGAGATCGTCGAGCGTCGCCTGGATATGCTGGCGCAGCAGCGCTTCGAGCTTGTCCCCCTGCCCGGCCAGAAAGGCATCGAGCAGCATACGATGCTCCTTGTGCGCGCGCGATTCGCGCCCCGCCGGCTCGAGATGCGCGACGACATAGCGTTCGGCGATCACCGACAGCCGCTCGACCAATTGCGTCGTCAGCAATCGCCCGCCGGGGCGCACCAGCGCGACATGGAAATCGCGGTTGCACACCGCGACCTCGGCGAGCTTGCTGTTCGCGGCATTGTCGAGCGCCTCGAACGCCTCCACCGCCGCGGCGCGCGCCGCATCGTCGGCGCGCGACGCGGCATAAGCCGCCGCCGCCGGCTCGACCGCGAGGCGCAGCGCGTAGATTTCGTCGACTTCCTCCATCGACATCGGACGGACGAAATAGCCGCGATTAGCGTGGCTGGAGAGCAGCCCCTCCTGTTCGAGCCGCGCCAGCGCCTCGCGCAGCGGGATCTTGCTCACCCCCAGTTCGGCGGCAAGCGCATCCTGCCGGATCGGCAACCCGGTGGGCAGGGTGCCGTCCACGATCCGCTCGCGCACCACTTCGAAGACGCGCTCCGAAAGCGTGCGGACGACGATGCTCATCCCAATTTCCTCCGGGAAGGTGACGCGACTAGCGCGTCACTTGACCTGAAAGCCATTCCAGAAACGATCATCGCGATCAATCCAGATCGTATTGAATCCGGTGGCGATCGCGCTTCCCTCGATCGAGGGGATGATCGCCGGCCGGTCACCCAATATGGTCGCGGCCTCGACCCGGCCGATGAAGCGGCTGCCGATATAGCTTTCGTGGACGAAGCGATCGCCGACCTTGAGCCGCCCGCGATCGGCGAGATGTGCCAGCCGCGCCGAGGTGCCGGTGCCGCACGGGCTGCGATCGATCGCCTTGTCGCCGTAGAACACCGCGTTGCGCCCGTCGGCGCCGTCGCTTTTGGGCTTGTCCGCCCACAACATATGGCTGACCCCGCGGATCGTGGGGTCGAGCGGGTGGACCGGTTCGACCTTGGCGCGCACCGCCTCGCGAACGCGGCCGCTCAGCTCGATCAGCCGCGCGGCGCCGAGATCGTCGAGCCCGGTATAATTCCCCTGCGGCTCGACGATCGCATAATAATTGCCGCCATAAGCGACATCGATCGTCAGCGTGCCGATCCCGTCGACCTCGACCGTCACGTCGCGCGCGGCGACATAAGAGGGAACGTTGGTGATCTTCACCGACGTCACCCGGTCGCCCGCGGTCTCGTAAGCGATGTCGATCACCCCCGCCGGCACCTCGACCCTGAGCCGCCCGGCAACCGCCGGCTGGATCAGCCCGTGTTCGAGCCCGAAGGTGACGATCCCGATCGTGCCGTGCCCGCACATCGGCAGGCAGCCCGAGGTTTCGATGAACAGGATGCCGATATCGGCATCCTCGCGCGTCGGCGGATAGAGGAACCCGCCCGACATCATGTCATGCCCCCGCGGCTCGAAACACAGCCCGGTGCGGATCCAGTCGAAACGGTTGAGGAAATCCTGCCGCCGTTCGGACATCGAACCGCCCTTGAGCAACGGCGCCCCGCCCGCAACGAGGCGGACGGGGTTGCCGGCGGTATGGCCGTCGATGCAGAAGAAGGTGTGGCGCATGGCCCCTCAGGCGGCGTTGGCGATGCCGAGCGACGGGCGGGTCGCCGCCGCCTTCTCGACCATCGCGATCACCTCCGCACGGCGCGCGCCTTCGAGCACGTAACGCGGCGGGAGAACGCGTTCCGAGCCACGGCCCATCACCTGCTCCGCCAGCTTGATCGACTGGACCAGATCATGCTCGGCATCGAGGTGGAGCAAGGGCATGAACCAGCGATAGATTTCCATCGCCTTGGCATGATCGCCGCGCTCGAACGCGCGCACCAGCTCGACCGATTCCTTGGGGAAGGCATTGGTGAGGCCCGACACCCAGCCGCGCGCGCCGAGATACAGTCCCTCAAGCGCGACATCGTCGAGCCCGGCGAACAGCACGAAGCGATCGCCGAAAATATTGCGGAAATCGGTGAAGCGCCGCGTATCAGGCGCCGATTCCTTCACCGCGACGATATTAGGCACGTCGACCAGCGCCGACAGCACATCGCGATCGATCACGGTGCGATAGGCGGGCGGGTTGTTGTAGAGCATGATCGGCAGCCGCGTGCTCGCCGCGACGCCGCGGAAATGCGCGACCAGTTCGTTGGGCTTGGTGACATAGACCATCGGCGGCAACAGCATCAGCCCGTCGGCACCGGCCTTTTCGGCGGCCTGGGCATAGCGCACCGCGCGGCGCAGATCATATTCCGACACCCCGGTGATCACCGGCACACGCCCCGCGACGACCTCGACGATCGCCGAGAGCACCGAGACCTTCTCGTCATATTCGAGCGAATTATTCTCACCGACGGTGCCGAGCGCGATCACCCCGGTCACCCCGTCGCGGATCAGATCGTCCACCACGCGCTGCGTTTCGGGAAGATCGATCGACAGATCTTCGCGAATCTGGGTCGTCACCGCGGGGAATACGCCGCTCCATCCAATCGACATCGCAATCAAGCCTCTTTTCAATAATTGGATATCGTATACGATAGTCCTGCCGCTTGTGCAACAGCTTTCGTCGCGCGTCTGGCCGTTCCAATTGGAATCGGGACGATAATGCGGTGAAACCGAACGAGAAGGGGAGAGCGAATGGCCGGCGAGACGATCACCCAGCTAAGCGTCGTCGACATGCATACGGCGGGGGAGCCGGTGCGGATCGTGGTGGCAGGCTATCCCGAACTCGCCGGCGCGACGATCCTCGACAAGCGCCGCGCGGCGCAGGCGCAGCACGATGCGTTGCGCCGCGCGCTGATGTTCGAACCGCGCGGCCATGCCGATATGTACGGCGTCATCCCGGTCGCCCCGACTCATCCCGAGGCGGTATTCGGCGCGCTGTTCACGCACCACGAAGGCTATAGCACGATGTGCGGCCACGCGACGATCGCGCTCGGCAAGTGGCTGGTGGAAAGCGGGCGGGTGGCGGCGACCGAGCCGGAGACGCGCTTCGCGATCGAGCTGCCGTGCGGGTTGGTGCGATTGTGCTGCACAGTGCAGGACGGGCGCGTCGTGCGCACCGCGTTCGACAGCGTCCCCGCCTTTCTCGCGCAGCGCGACGCGGTGATCGAGGTGGCGGGATTCGGCGCAATCACCTGCGATCTTTCCTATGGCGGGGCCTTTTACGCATTGCTTCCCGCCTCGCGCCTCGGGCTCGATTTCTTCGATACGCCGCTCGACCGGCTGGTCGCGGCGGGCAAGGCGATCACCGAGGCGGGGCGGCGCACGCTCAACATCGTCCACCCCGACGCCGCCGATCTCGGCTTTCTCTACGGGACGATCCTCACCGACGACGCGCCGCCGCCCGCGCCGAGCTACAATCTCTGCGTCTTCGCCGACGGCCAGGTCGATCGCAGCCCGACCGGCAGCGGGGTCACCGCGCGGATGGCCGCGGATCATGCGCGCGGGCTGATCGCGGCGGGGGTCGAACGGTCCTTCTCCGGCCCGACCGGCATCCCCTTCACCGCGACGGCGATCGGCGAGACCAAGGCCGGCACGATCCCCGCGGTGCAGGTGCGCGTCGCCGGGCATGCCAGCTTCACCGGCACCGCGACCTTCGCGATCGACCCGGCAGACGCGCTCGGCTTCGGCTTCACGCTCCCCGCAAGCTACGGCGCGCTACGACGCTGATCGCGACGACGGCGGCGCCGGCGATCACCGCGGTCCAGCCGACCGTCGCGAAGGTCTCGACCGCCGTCCCCCCGGCGCTGGCGCGCGCGATCAGCCCGGCGGTGAAATTCCCCGCCGCGGTGGCGAGGAACCAGGTGCCCATCAGCAGCCCCGCCATCTGCGGCGGCGCGAGCCGGGTCATCGCCGCCAGCCCGATCGGCGACAGGCACAATTCGCCCAGGGTGTGAAACAGATAGAGCAGCACGATGAAGATCAGCGGGGTCGGCGCCCCGCCCGCGCCGCGCGCGCCCGCGACAAGGATAAGGAAGCCGAGCCCCAGCAAAGCCAGCCCCAGCCCGAATTTGGTCAGCACCGCGGGCTCGCGCCCGAGCCGCGCGAGGCGCAGCCAAAGCCATGCCATCACCGGGCCGAAGATAATGATATGGATCGCGGTGAGCGACTGGAACACCGCCGCGGGCATCGCGATGCCGAACAGCCGCCGGTCGACGTGCCGCTCGGTATAGACGTTGAGCGACGATCCGGCCTGTTCGTAAAAGGCCCAGAACAGGATCGACAACAGGATCAGCACGAGCGCGAGGAAGATGCCGTTGCGCTCGGCCCTGGGCAGCCGGACCACCGCGGTGAACAGGATATAGCCGACGACGATCGCGCCCCCGGCACCGAGCGCGAGGCCGACGAGCTGCTGATATTGGATCAGCCACCACACACCCGCCACCCCGACGAGCCCGGCAAGATAGACGCGATATTCGCGGGTGATGCCCCAGCGTCGCTCGCCCAATCGCGCCCCGGCCGGCGGCCCGCCGCGCCCCATCAGCCAGCGCCGCCCCCACAGGACCACCGCGAGCCCGGCGAGCATCGCCACCCCCGCCGCGCCGAAACCCCAGCGCCACCCGATCGCCTGCCCGAGATAGCCCGCGACGATCGCCCCCAGCGCCGCGCCGCTGTTGATCCCGATATAGAAGATCGTGAACCCCGGATCGCGCCGCACGTCGGCGCGGTCGTAGAGATCGCCGACCAGCACCGAGATATTCGCCTTGAGGAAACCGGTGCCGGTGACGATCAGCGCCAGCGCCGCCCAGAACCAGCCGATCCCGCCCTGCGCGCCCTCCCCCTCGATCGCCAGCAGGATATGGCCGCATGCCAGAAGCACCCCGCCGTAAGCGACCGCCCTGCTCGCCCCGATATAGCGATCGGCAAGATAGCCGCCGATCGCCGGCGCCAGGAATACCAAAGCGGTATAGGAACCGTAGACGACATAGGCGCGGTCTTCGCCGAACCCCCAATGGCCGATCAGATAGAAGATCAGCAGCGCGCGCATCCCGTAATAGGAAAAGCGCTCCCACATCTCGGTGAAGAACAGCACGAACAGCCCGGCGGGGTGGCCGAGCAACGTCGGTCCGTCCACAGCGGGGACCGCGCCCGGATCCGTCGCGCTCGGGGCTGCTACCGTCATTCTTTCCCTTCCCTCGAATTACGTATACGATATACACATCGATCGCCGGAGCAATCCCGTAACCGACAGGAAGTGTGAATGGACGAGACGATCACCCTCTCGCTCGACGAGGTTCGCGATTTCGCCCGCCGCGTGCTCGCGCGGCTTGGGCTGTCGGCGCGCCAGATCGGGCCGGTCGCCGAAACGATCGTCGCGGGGGAACGCGACGAATGCGGCGCCCACGGCATCTATCGCCTGCTCAGCTGCGCGCAGACCATCAGCGCGGGCAAGGTCGCGCTCGATGCCGCACCGATGCTCCACGATACCGCCCCGGCGCTCGCGCGGGTCGACGGGAACCGCGGCTATGCCCAGCTCGCCTTCGAGATCGGGCGCCCGGTGCTGATCGAAAAGGCGCGCGCATGCGGCATCGCCGCGCTGGGGCTCAACAATTGCGTCCATTTCGCCGCTTTATGGCCCGAGGTGGAAGCATTGGCGCGCGCCGGGCTGGTCGCGTTCGCCTTCACCCCCAGCCACGCCTGGGTCGCACCCGCAGGGGGCACCCGCCCCCTGTTCGGGACCAACCCGATCGCCTTCGCCTGGCCGCGCCCCGCCGCCGACCCCTTCGTGTTCGATTTCGCGACCAGCGCGGTGGCGCGCGGCGAGATCGAGCTTCATCGTCGCGCCGGCAAGCCGATCCCGCTCGGCTGGGGCGTCGACCCCGAGGGCCAGCCGACCACCGATGCCGCGGCGGCGCTGGCGGGCGCGATGCTGACGTTCGGCGGGCACAAGGGATCGGCGCTGTCGGCGATGGTCGAGCTGATCGCCGGCCCGCTGATCGGCGACATGACGAGCGCGGAATCGCTCGCCGACGATGAAGGCACGCGCTCCTCGCCGCGCGGCGGCGAACTGATCATCGCGATCGACCCCGCCGGGTTCCTCGGTGCGGCGACGGCCGAGCATCTCGCGCGCGCCGAGCGGATCTTCGACGGTATTCTCGGGCAAGGCGCGCGGTTGCCGTCTCGGCGACGCTATGAAGCGCGGGCGCGGAGTCTGGCGAACGGGGTGACGGTCTCGCGAAAGCTGTACGACGATATCGCGAACTATCTCGACTAACGCCCCGTCCGCGAAGTAGCGACCCGTTCGCCCTGAGCTTGTCGAAGGGCTGCCTTCCTTCCTTGCGAAGAAAAGTGCAGGGCTTCAACAAGCTCAGCCCGAACGGGGAGAGGGCAAATGCATCCCCCGGGTCAACCGAAACGCCGCAGATCGAACGGCGCCAGATCCAGCCCCGGCGTCTCCCCCGCGATCAGCGCGGCGATTGCCTCGCCCGTCACCGGCCCGAGCGTCAGCCCGAGATGCTGATGCCCGAAGGCATAGAAGAGATTGGCCGCGCGCGTGCTCGCGCCGATCGCGGGTAGGTAATCCGGCAGCGTCGGGCGCGCGCCGATCCATTCCTCCCCGGGCAGCGCGAAGGGCAGCCCGAGCGCCGCAACATGATCGCGCAGCCGCGCCCATTTGCGCGGGTCCGCCGGGCGCGACACGCGGGAGAATTCGACGATGCTCGCCGCGCGCACATGGCCGCGGAACCGCGTGACGATCATCGAGCGATCCTCGAACACCAACGGCGGCATCTCCGCCGGCCATGTCGTCTCGGCGCTGCGGATATGATAGCCGCGCTCGGCGATCAGCGGCACGTGCAGGCCGAGCGGCGCCAGCAATTCGCCGGCACGCGCGCCGGTCGCGACCAGCACGGCATCGGCGCGCAGCAATGTGCCGTCGGCGAGCCTCACCGCCACCCCCGCGCCCTCGCGCTCCAGCGCAGTTGCAGCCTGAACCCGACGCACCCCGCCCAACGCCGTGAAGCGCCGGTCGAGCGCCGTCGCCAGCTCGCCCAGATCGGCGACCTGCCCGCTGCCGAGGAAGCGGATCGCCCCCGCGGGCCGCAATTTGGTCAGCGCGGCGATCTGCGCCATTTCCGCAGGAGTCACGTCGCGGAAGCGCGCCGCGCCGATATCGGTCGCCGCCCAGGCGGCGCGCCCCGCCGCCGCACTCTGCGGGGTTTCCCAGACGATGAAATGACCGTCCTCGACCAGCAGGTCGGCCGCGCCGGCGTTCGCCACCAGCCGCCGCCACGCCGGCAGCGCCGCCGCGAGCAGCGCGGCCAGCGCCGCCTTCCCGGCATCGAACCGCTTCGGCCGCGCCGCCGCCAGCAGCCGCAGCGAAAAGGGCAGCCACGCCGCAATGTCGCGCGCCGGCAGTGCCACCGCCCCGCCCCGGCTGAACAAGCGTCGCGGCAGGCTGCGCACCGTCCGCATGGACGCGAGCGGCTCGACCTGCTCGATCGCGATATGCCCGGCATTGCCCCACGATGCGCCGCGCCGCTCGGTCGCCGGATCGATCAGCGTGCAGGCCATGCCGCGCTCGAGCAACGCGATCGCGCTGCTCATCCCGACGATGCCGCCGCCGATCACCACCGCGCTCCGCGCTGCCGGCCGATTTTTATTTTGCATGGCTAAATATATAACGTATACGATTCATGTACAACGAACGATTGTATCGAGAGAAGCTGGATTGGCACAATTTCTACTTGGCCCGCGAAAGCCTTTTGCCGCGGCCGCCGCGCACCGCGAGGGGGAGCAGCTCCGCAAGACGTTGAGCTGGCCGCATCTGATCGCGCTCGGCGTCGGGGCGATCGTCGGCACCGGTATCTACACGCTCACCGGGGTCGGCGCTGACCGCGCCGGCCCCGCGGTGATCCTCGCCTTCGTCATCGCCGGCGCGGTGTGCGCCTGCGCCGCGCTCGCTTATGCCGAGCTGGCAACGCTGATTCCCACCGCCGGCAGTGCCTATACCTATTCCTATTCGGTGATGGGCGAGACGGTCGCATGGATCGTCGGCTGGAGCCTGATCCTCGAATATTCGCTCGCGTGCAGCACCGTCGCTGTCGGCTGGTCGGGCTATCTCGTCGGCTGGATCGAGTCCGCCGGAATCCATCTCCCCCCGATCATCCTCGGCGGCCCGCATGCCGGCGGCCTCATCAACCTGCCCGCCGCGGTCGTCGCGCTGGCGGTCGCCGGGCTGCTGATGGCGGGGACGCGCGAGAGCGCGACGCTCAATATCGTGCTGGTGGTGATCAAGCTCAGCGCGCTGGCGGCATTCGTCCTGCTCGCGCTGCCGGCGTTCAATGCGGGCAATATGGAGCCGTTCATGCCCTATGGTTTCGCCAGCGGGGTCGATGCCGCGGGCAAGACGCGCGGGGTGATGGCGGCGGCGGCGATCGTGTTCTTCGCCTTCTACGGCTTCGATGCGGTGGCCACGTCGGCGGAGGAGGCCAAGAATCCGTCGCGCGATCTGAAGATCGGGATCATCGGGTCGATGGCGGTGTGCACCCTGATCTACATCCTCGTCGCGGTCGCCGCGGTCGGCGCGGTCAATCATGCCGCGGTCGGCGCCTCGTCGGAGCCGCTGGCCTTCGTGCTGCGCACGCTCCACCACCCGTTCGCCGCCTGGGCGATCGCGCTTGCCGCGCTGGTCGCTCTCCCATCGGTCATCCTGGTGATGATGTACGGCCAGAGCCGGATCTTCTTCGTCATGGCGCGCGACGGCCTGCTCCCGCGCAAGCTCAGCCTCGTCTCGGCGCGCACCGGATCGCCGATGCTGATCACCGGGCTGACCGGATTGTTCGTCGCCGGGGTGGCGGGCTTCTTCAAGCTCGACGAGATCGCCGAGCTGGCCAATGCCGGCACGCTCCTCGCGTTCATCTCGGTCGCCGCCTGCATGATGATCCTGCGCAAGCGCGCGCCCGAGCTGCCGCGGGTGTTCGCCTGCCCCCAGCCCTATGTCGTCGGCACGCTCGCGATCCTCGGCTGCGCCTATCTCATCACCAGCCTGCCGACGCATACGATCACGCGCTTCATCGGCTGGAACGTGATCGGAATCCTGATCTATTTCGTTTATGGTCGCCAGCGCAGCACCGCTGGGCAGGCGACGCGCGCAAGCTCGTGACGCGGCACCGCCAGTCGATTTAAGTTTACGCCGGCCCTTCCGCTGAGGCGATGCCCGAGCCATGCTTATCCGGCGAAGGATTTTTTCCGAACCGGGGCAAGGAAACAGGGCATGAAGCGATTCTTTCTCTCCACCACGATGCTGATCGCGGGCATCGCGGCGCTGGGCAGCGCCTCGATCGCGCAGGATCACGACGAATGGGTGGCGGGGGGCGCGACCGGCGCGACGCCGGGGCCGGCCGGGCAATATGTGCCGGCGCCGGCGCGCAGCCCCGCGGAAAGCGTCGGGCCGTTTCGCAAATTGGTGATCCGCGGCGTCACGCTGATCGACGGCACCGGCGCCCCGCCGCGCGGGCCGATGGATATCGTGATCGAGGGCAATCGCATCACCGCGGTGATCCAGGCGGGCTGGCCCGGGCTGCCGATGAAAGCACAGCGCGAGCCGCGCGATGCCGATTACGAGCTCGACGCGACCGGCATGTACGCGCTGCCCGGGTTCGTCGACACCCATGTCCACGCCCCCGCCGCGGACAAGGCGCCCGACATGAGCTACGCCTATAAATTGTGGCTCGCGCACGGCGTCACCACGGTGCGCGGGGTGCCGCTGGCGCCTCCCGACATCGCCGGTTCGGAGAAGGATCGCTCGGCGGCGAACCAGATCGCGGCGCCGCGCATCTTCAATTATCAGACCCTCGGTGCGGGCTGGGCCGGCGGGGCGGTCGATTCACCCGACAAGGCGCGCGCCTGGGTGCGCTGGGCCGCGACGCACAACATCGACGGAATCAAATTCTTCAACCGGCCCGAGGAAACCCCCGCGATCATCGCCGCGGCGATCGACGAAGCGCATAAGAACAAGATGGGCACGCTGGCGCATCTCTCGCAGACCGGGGTCGCCAATTTCAACGCGCGCGACGCGGGCGACGCGCATCTCGACACCGTGACGCATTTCTACGGGCATCACGAAGCACTGCTGAGGGGCGCGACGATCCAGCAATTTCCGCTCGATTACAATTACAACAACGAACAGCATCGCTTCGGCGACATCGCCGAGATCTGGAACGAGGTCTATCCGCCCGAATCGCCCGAGTGGATGGACTATCTCCACCACCAGAAGGACAATGGCGTCATCTTCAACCCGACGTTCAATATCTATGCCGCGTCGCGCGATCTGATGCGCGCGCGCAATGCGGATTGGCACAACCGTTATACCACGCCGCAGCTGTGGAATTACTTCCAGTCGACGCGCGACAACCACGGCTCCTATTTCTACGACTGGACGACCGAGAACGAATTCGCCTGGAAGCGCTTCTATGCGAATTTCTTCAAGCTGATGAACGATTACAAGAATATCGGCGGTCGGGTCACGGTGGGCACCGATTCCGGGTTCATCTTCAAGACCTATGGCTTCGCTTATGTCGAGGAGCTCGAGCTGTTCCGCGAGGCGGGCTTCACCCCGCTCGAGATCGTGCGCTCGGCGACGATGTGGAGCGCCGACGAATTGTGGCGCCACAAGGGCGCGCCCGCGCCGGTCGGCGTGGTGCGGCCGGGGATGCTGGCGGATCTGGTGATCGTGAAGGAAAATCCGCTCGCCAATCTGAAGACGCTCTACGGCACCGGGCATTGGCGGCTGAACCCCGCGACCAACAAGCAGGAGCTGGTCGGCGGGGTCAGTTATACCGTGAAGGACGGGATCGTCTTCGACGCGCACAAGCTGCTCGCCGAGGTCGCCGATATGGTGGCGGGGGAAAAGACGCGGCTCGGCCAGCCCGGCGCCGCGCCGCCCAATCCGGGCACCGGGCAATGATGATGCGCTCGACCGGCGCTTGGTCTTCACGGGGACGGCGATGATCGAACTCTATCATTGCGTCGATGCGCGGTCGTTCCGCGCCTTATGGGCGTTGGAGGAAATGGGGTTGGCCTATCGCCTCCACCTCCTCCCCTTCCCGCCCCGCCTGTTTCAGCCGGACTATCTCGAGGTGAACCCGCTCGGAACGATCCCGCTGATGATCGACGGCGCGGTGCGGATGACCGAATCGGCGGCGATTCCCCAGTATCTGGCGACGCGATACGGGCCCACGACGCTCGCGGTTCACCCGGACGAGGCAGATTACGGGCTATGGCTGGACTGGCTGCACCGCAGCGAGGCGACGCTGACCTTCCCGCAGACGATCGTCCTTCGCTACACCCGGCTGGAACCCAAAGAGCGGCGAGTGGCGCAGGTGGCGGACGATTATACGCAATGGTTTCTGCCACGGCTGCGCCACCTCACCCGCACGCTGGCGGATCGTGAATGGCTATGCGCGGGGCGGTTCACGATGGCGGATCTGTGCGCGGGGTACGCGCTGCTGCTGGCGCGGACGCTCGACCTCGGGCACAAATTCAGTCTGGAGATTGCGGCTTATTGGGAACGGCTGTCGGCGAGGCCGGCGTTCCTGGCGGCACAGGCCGCGCAAGGTTCCGCTGGTCGCGGCTTTTGAGCGGTGCCCAAGAACGCAACAACCCCCGCCGTGGGTACGGCGGGGGTAGTTATGGGATCGATGGTTGCGGGGACAGGATTTGAACCTGTGACCTTCAGGTTATGAGCCTGACGAGCTACCGGGCTGCTCCACCCCGCGTCACCGAA
>JAFIGU010000079.1 GCA_017849555.1 Sphingomonas sp.
CGGGCCGGCCAATCTGAGCTGGTATCTCGGCCGGTCGAAGCGAGGCTGAGCCAGGAATGGATCGCCCCAATTACATTACCCCGGCGGGCTATGCCGCGTTGCGCAGCGAATATGACCAATTGTTCGCGCGCGAGCGCCCCGCGCTGGTCGATACGATCGCCTGGGCGGCGGGCAATGGCGACCGCTCCGAGAACGGCGATTATATCTACGGCCGCAAAAGGCTGCGCGAGATCGACCGCCGGCTCGGCTGGCTCTCCAAGCGGATGAAGGCGGCGAAGGTGGTCGATCCGGCGCAGGCGCCCGATCGCGCGCGCGTCTTCTTCGGCGCGACGGTGACGATCGCCGACGAGGACGACAATCACCGCACCCTCACCCTCGTCGGCGACGACGAGGCGGATGCCGGCAAGGGGCTGATCGGGTGGAACGCCCCGCTCGCCCGCGCGCTGCGCGGCGCCGCGATCGGTGATCTGCGCCGCGTCTCGCTGCCCGCCGGCGAACGCGAATATGAAGTGATGGCAATCGCCTATCCCGCCGGTTGACCTTCCCGCCCGCGCTATCGTTTAGATAGCATCACCCCTCCCCTCCCGTTCGCCCCCCCGGAGCTTGTCGAAGGGCTGCCCTTCTTCCTCGGAAAGAAAGGACAAGCTCAGCCCGAACGGGGATCAAAGGACCGCCAATGCGTAACGCTCTCCTCGCCCTTGCCCTTACCACCGCGCTCGCCGCTCCCGCGGCGGCGCAGACCGATCCCCAGCAACTGTCGGAGATCGTCCGCACGCTCGCCTCACCTGAATTCGGCGGCCGCGCACCGGGCACCGCGGGCGAGAAGACGACGACCGACTGGCTCGTCGCGCGGTTCAAATCGCTCGGGCTCGAACCCGGCGGTGCGGACGGCGCGTGGATCCAGCCGGTGCCGCTGGTCCACACCCGCCTCGGCGAGGGCAAGGCCAGCATCGGCGGCACCGCGCTGGCGCAGGGCACCGATGTCGCGCTCACCACCGTCCGCGCCGACCCGCATATCGCGATCAACGACGCGCCGATCGTCTTCGTCGGCTACGGTGTTTCCGCCCCCGAGGCGAAATGGGACGATTTCAAGGGCGTGGACGTACGCGGCAAGGTCGTCGTGTTCCTCGTCAACGATCCCGATTTCGTCGCCCGGCCGGGCGAGGATGCGATCGGCCGGTTCGGCGGCAAGCGCATGACCTATTACGGCCGCTGGACCTATAAATATGAAGAAGCCGCGCGCCGCGGCGCGGTCGCGGCGCTGATCGTCCATGATACTGATGCGGCGGGCTATCCCTGGTCGACCGCCAATGCCTCGAACGGCGAGAATTACGATATCGTCCGCGGCGCAGACGATCAGCGCATCCCGCTGCAAGGCTGGCTCTCGCACGAAGCCGCCGAGCGGTTGTTCGCCGCCGCCGGGCAGGATCTCGCCAGGCTGCGCGTCGCGGCACGCTCGGCGAGCTTCCGCCCGGTTGCGCTCAACACGCGCTTCTCGGCGGATTTTCCGGTGACCGCGGAGCGGATCGAAAGCGCCAATGTCCTCGCCAAAATCCCCGGCGCCAAGCGGCCCGACGAGACGGTGATGTTCGGCGCGCATTGGGATGCTTATGGCGAAGGCCCCGCCGACGCGACCGGGCGGACCTTGCGCCCCGGCGCCAATGACGATGCGCTCGGCACCGCCGGAGTGATCGAGCTGGCGCGGCAGTTCAAGGCCGGGCCGAAGCCCGACCGCACCCTGGTGTTCGCGTTGTGGACCGGCGAGGAGCGCGGGCTGCTCGGCTCGGAATATTATGCCGCGCACCCGGTCTATCCGCTGGCGAAGACCGCCGCGAACCTGACGCTCGATATCCTCCAGACCGCGGGGCCGGCGAAGGACGTGACATTGGTCGGCGCGGGCGCCTCGTCGCTCGACGCGCTGCTCGCCGATGCGGCGAAAACGCAGGGGCGCACGATCACCCCGGAAACCGCGAGCGAACGCGGGCTGTTCTATCGCGCCGACCATTTCTCGGTGGTGCGCCGCGGGGTGCCGTCGCTTCTCCTGATGGCCTTGGGCGGCGCGCCCGATCTCAAGGCCGGCGGGCGCGAGGCGGGGCAGAAGTGGCTCGACGCTTATATGGCCTGCTATCACAAGACCTGCGACACCTGGTCGGCCGACTGGAACCTCAAGGGCGCGGCCGAGGATGTCGATCTGTTCCACGCGATGGGCGAGCGGCTGTCAAAGGCCGGCGTGTGGCCGACGTGGAGCGCCGGCAGCGAATTCCTCGCGCTGCGCAACAAGAGCGCCGGCGAGCGGGAGTAGTCCACGACCACCCCGGCATAACCTTGTGCTCCCGCGAAGGCGGGAGCCCAGACTGGGTCCCCGCCTTCGCGGGGACACAAGGAGAGGTTCGTGGCCCCTACCCCCTAGGGGCAAGGGTGAGCAGCGCGGCAGCTACCGCGTCAGCTTCTTATACGCCAACCGCGTCGGGCGGTCGGCGGCATCGCCCATGCGGCGGCGCTTGTCTTCCTCGTAGCTTTCGAAATTGCCCTCGAACCATTCGACATGGCTGTCGCCCTCGAAGGCGAGAATGTGGGTGCACAGGCGATCGAGGAAGAAGCGATCGTGGCTGATCACCACCGCGCAACCCGCGAAGCTCTCGAGCGCCTCCTCCAACGCACGCAACGTCTCGACGTCGAGGTCGTTGGTCGGTTCGTCGAGCAGCAGGACGTTGCCGCCCTCCTTGAGCATCTTCGCCATGTGAACGCGGTTGCGTTCGCCGCCCGAAAGCTGGCCGACCTTCTTCTGCTGGTCCGGCCCCTTGAAGTTGAACGCGCCGACATAGGCGCGCGTCCCCAGCTCCTGCTTGCCGAAGCGGAAGATATCGAGCCCGTCGGAGATTTCCTCCCACACATTCTTGTTGGGATCGAGATCGTCGCGGCTCTGGTCGACATAGCCGAGCTTGACGGTCGAGCCGACCTCGATCGTCCCCGCGTCGGGCTGCTCCTGCCCGGTGATCAGCTTGAACAGCGTCGACTTGCCCGCGCCGTTCGGCCCGATCACCCCGACGATGCCGCCCGGCGGCAAGGTGAAGGACAGATCCTCGAATAGCAGTTTGTCGCCATAGGCCTTGCTCAGCCCCTTGGCCTCGATCACCTTGCCGCCGAGCCGCTCGGGGATCTGGATCAGGATCTGCGCCTTGCCGATCGCGCGGTTTTCCTGCGCCGCCATCAGTTCGTCGAACGCGCGGATACGCGCCTTGGACTTGGTCTGGCGCGCCTTGGGGGTCTGGCGCATCCACGCCAGTTCGTCGGCGATCGCCTTCTGGCGGCCGGCCTCCTCGCGCTCCTCCTGCTCCAGCCGCTTGGCCTTCTTCTCCAGATAGCCGGAGTAGTTCGCCTCATAGGTGTAATAGCGGCCGCGATCGAGCTCGAGCACCCAGTTGACCACATTGTCGAGGAAGTAGCGGTCGTGGGTGACGAGGATGACGTTACCCGTATATTCCTTGAGGAAATTCTCCAGCCACGCGACGCTCTCGGCGTCGAGGTGGTTGGTCGGCTCGTCGAGCAGCAGGATATCGGGCTTTTCGAGCAGCAGCCGGCAGAGCGCGACGCGGCGCCGCTCGCCGCCCGACAAATTGGTCACCGGATGGTCGGACGGCGGGCAGCGCAGCGCTTCCATCGCCTGTTCGAGCTGGCTGTCGAGGCTCCAGCCGTCGGCCGCGTCGATCTCCGACTGCAGCTCGCCCATTTCGGTCATCAGCGCGTCGAAATCGGTATCGTCCTTGGGATCGCCCATTTCGGCGGAGATCGCATTGAAGCGCTCGATCTTCGCGACGATCGGGCCGGCGCCCATGCGGACGTTCTCGATCACCGTCTTGGTCGGATCGAGCTGCGGCTCCTGCGGCAGATAGCCGACTCGGACGCCCTCGGCGGCCCACGCCTCGCCCTGGAAATCCTTGTCGATCCCGCCCATGATCTTCATCAGCGTCGACTTGCCGGCGCCGTTCGGGCCGATGATCGCGATCTTCGCGCTCGGCAGGAATTGCAGGTGGATGTTGTTGAGCACCGGCTTGTTCGCGCCGGGGAAGGTCTTGGTCAGACCCTTCATGACATAGGTATATTGCACGGCCATGGCGGTTCGGTCGCTCCGTCGAAGATCACATCTGCTGGGTTTGGGCGCCATTTAGGGGGGCGCGGCGCTCTTGGCAATTCGCGGGTTGGCAGGAAGGCGACGATCGGTGTCCCTGCTCCGTTCGGGCTGAGCTTGTCGAAGCCCTGCACTTTTCTTGCCACGAAGAAGGACAGCCCTTCGACAAGCTCAGGGCGAACGGTGGTGGGCTGTTACCGCCCGCGCACGATCTCGCACCCCACCGCCGCATCGGGGTAGACGTCGGGCTTCATCGACCGCACCCGCACCCGCCGCACCCGCTTGTCCTCCAGGCACAAGGCCGCGACCGCCTCGACCAACGTTTCCTGCAACGCGAAACCCCGCGCCTCGGCCAATGCGCGGATCCCGGTGCGGATGAAATCATAGTCGAGCACCTCGTCGATCGCATCGTGGTGCGGCGCGGCGGGATAATCGACCGTCATCTCGACGGTGAGGCGGACGCGCTGCGGCACCGCCTCGTGCGGGTGGATGCCGCGCTGCCTCTGCACCTCGAGCCCCTCCCATATCGTGGTGAATTCAGCCATTGCGCCCTTCGAACATCACATCGGAATCGCGCTTGAGAAAGCGCTGTCCGCAATCGACGAACAGATTCTGCCCGGTCACGCTGCGCGCATCGAGCAGATAGACCACCGCCCGCGCCACCTCCGCCGCATCGACCGGCCGCCGAAGCAGGTTGGCGCTCGCCACCGCGGCGAATTCGGCCGCGCTCTGGTCGCCGCTCGGCAGCGTCAGCCCGGGGGAAACCGCATTGACCCGCACCCGCGGCGCCAGCGCCAGCGCCAGCATCTCGGTCGCCCCCGCCAGCGCATATTTGGTCAGGCTGTACGAGAAGAAGTCGGGGTTGGTATTGGCGAGCTTCTGGTCGAGCAGATTGACCACCGCCCCGTCCGCCAGCCCCGGCTGCGCCGCGAGCGCCTGCGCGAGGACCGACGGCGCGAGCGCGTTGATCGCGTGGAGCCGAAGCGCGAGCCGGTGGTCGATCGCCTCGGGCCGGTCGTAGACGAAGGTCGACGCGCTGTTGACCAGCCCGTCGATCACCCCGCCAGCCGCCTCCACCGCGCGCGCGAACATCGCCGGCAGCGCCGCGGTGTCGGCGAGATCGCCCTGCACCAACGCCGCGCCGGTCTCGGCCGCGAGCGCCGCCGCTTCCGATTCGGAGCCGCCATAATGAATGACAGGCCGATGCCCGGCGGCTGCGACCGCGCGGACGATCGCCGCGCCCAGCCGCTTCGCCCCGCCCGTCACCAGCACGCGCCGCGGCGTCACTCCTTGAGGCCCATCAGCGCCAGCACCTCCTTGCGGCTGCGGTCATCCTCGCGGAACACCCCCATCATCCGGCTGGTGACCATCGCGACCCCGGGGGTGCGCACGCCGCGCGCAGTCATGCAGGCGTGGCTCGCCTCGATCACCACCGCGACACCCTGCGGCTTCAGCCCGTTCCAGATACAATCGGCAACCTCCGCGGTCAGCCGCTCCTGCACCTGCAACCGCCGCGCGAAGGCATGGAGCACGCGCGCGAGCTTGGAGATTCCGACGACGTGGTTGCGCGGCAGATAAGCGATATGCGCCTTGCCGATGATCGGCGCCATATGATGCTCGCAATGCGACTGGAACGGAATGTCCTTGAGCAGCACGATCTCGTCATAGCCGCCCACTTCCTCGAAGATCCGCGACAGGTGATGCGCCGGGTCGTCGCCATAGCCGGAACAATATTCGCGCCACGCCCGCGCGACGCGCTTCGGCGTATCGAGCAGCCCTTCGCGGCTGGGATCGTCCCCGGCCCAGCGGATCAGCGTGCGCACTGCTTCCGCTACGTCATCCGGCACTTCGAGCTTGCCGTCCGGCCCCAAGATCGCGGCGGGGGGGGATTTCTTCACGGGCTTCTCCTCGTCGATCATACCGCATTTGCGAAAAATTCCCGCGACGCGTCATGAACAGGTTCCAAAATGCAACTGTTTCCTTTCGGACACAGCCTGTAAAACTCCTTTACGCGCGCAGGCCGATTTCGTTTGACTGCGCAAAAATTCGAACGTTACTCTCCATACCGCAACATCAAACCGCAACCGGCAAAGACCGGTGCGACCCAATGGAGGGGGATGCCGATGACAAAATCCACTTTGCTCGCCGCTTCTGCTTTGACGATGGCATTTGCCGTTCCGGCATGGGCTCAGCAAGCCCCGACCGAAACGGCAGCGACCGGCGTCCAGGATATCGTCGTCACCGCGCAGCGCCAGTCGCAGCGGTTGCAGGACGTGCCGATCGCCGTCTCCGCCTTCACCTCGGAGAATCTGGAAAAGCAGCAGATCGTCAATCCGAGCGCGCTGCAGCAGACGCTGCCCAACGTCACCTTCACCAAGACGAACTTCACCTCGTCGAGCTTCACGATCCGCGGCATCGGCGATCTGTGCGTCGGCACGACCTGCGACAGCGCGACCGCGATCCACATCAACGACATGCCGCTGCTCAACTCGCGCCTGTTCGAAAGCGAGTTCTTCGATCTCGAGCGCGTCGAGGTGCTGCGCGGGCCGCAGGGCACGCTGTTCGGCCGCAACGCGACCTCGGGCGTGGTCAATTTCATCACCGCCAAGCCGGATCTCTCGGGCATCCACGCCGCGGGTGAATTCGAATATGGCAATTATGATTCGAAGCGGCTGAAGGGCATGTTCAACCTGCCGCTCAGCGACACGCTGGGGATCCGCGTCGCGGGCACCTGGCTCAACCGCGACGGCTATACCAAGAACCTCTACACCAACAGCAACATCGACGGGCGCGACCTCTATTCGGTGCGCGGCACCTTGTCGTGGGAACCCTCGGCCGACACCCGCGTCGATTTGATCGGCTATTATTTCCACGAGCGCGACAACCGCAGCCGCATCCAGAAACAGCTCTGCCACCGCGACCCGACCGGGGTGCTGGGCTGCTTGCCCGACAAGCTGACCAACCAGACGCTCAACGGCAATTCAACGCTGGCGACGATCCTCACCAGCCGCGAATTCCTCTCGCTGGCGGTTTCGCCGGCACTGGCCGGGCTCGGCCTCGGCAGCGTCTATCAGGCGCGCGACAGCTTCGCCGGGGTGGTCAACCCCGCCGACGTCCGCACGGTGAACATCGATTACCAGCCGACCTATTTCGCCGAAGAACAGCAATATATGGCGAAGATCTATCATAATTTCGGCCAGGTGAGCCTCAACATCACCGGCGGCTATATGAAGAATACCGTCGACTCGACCTCCGATTACAACCTCGCGGTCGAAAATTCCTATGCCACAAATGTCGGGCTCAACACGCTCTATGCCGCAGCCGGCCCGGGCGGCCCGCTGAGCGGATTGTTCGGCAAGATGCGCAACGCGCTCGTCCCCAACGGGCCGGGCTCATTGTGCCAATCGCTGGCGGATCCGAACGGCGTGGGCGTCTATGGCGGCAACGGCGTCTGCGCGCCGACCAGCCTCGACTTCGATCGCTCGCGCGCGACGATCCGGCAATATTCGGCCGAAGCGCATATCGACAGCTCGTTCGACGGGATGTTCAACTTCCTGCTCGGCGGCATCTATTTCGACAGCAAGGCGACCAATACCGATTATTACGTCAACAGCTTCGGGCTGGATTATGCCGCCGGCCTGCTGGGCGGTGCGCAGAGCGGCGGTGCGGCCTTCGCCGCGACGCCCTTCTATCGCAACAACACCCCGAATTTCCGCCTGAAATCCTATGGCCTGTTCGGCGAAACCTATTTCAAGTTCAACGACAAGCTCAAGCTGACGCTCGGGCTGCGCTACAATCATGACGACAAGGAAGTGTCGGCGCGCACCACGTTGATCTCCGACACCAAGAGCGCCGTGGTCCCCAACGCCGCCGGAACCGGCCCGCTGCTCAATGCAGAGGGCAATCCGATCGTCGCCAGCGCCTCGTCGAGCGTGCTGGTGCCTTACGGCTCGACCAACGCCAATCCGTTCCTGAGCAACGGCAGCTACGACTTCGACTCGTCGACGGCGGGCAACCAACCGTTTGCCACCACCTCGGTCAGCTTCGGGCGGCTCACCGGCCGCGCGGTGCTCGATTACAAGATCAGCGACAACAACCTGATCTACGCCTCCTATTCGCGCGGCTACAAATCGGGCGGCATCAATCCACCGCTGTCGCCGGTGTTCTCGGTGCCCACCACCTTCGCGCCGGAAAAGGTCGATTCGTTCGAAATCGGCTCGAAAAACACCTGGGATCACGGCCGCTTCCGGCTGAACGTCACGGGCTTCTACTATAAGTACAAGGGGCTGCAGCTCAGCCGCATCGTCGCCCGCACCTCGGTCAACGACAATATCAACGCCGATATCTACGGCGTCGAGGCGGAAGCGATCATCAGCCCGATCCCGGCCTTCGTGGTCAACGCCAACTTCAGCTATATGAAGTCGAAGGTGACGGGCGACACCTATCTCGCCAATCCGCGCGACCCGTCGGGCGGCCGTTCGGACGCGGTGATCATCAAGGACCTCACCAACGCGTCGAACTGCGCGATCCGCCCGGCCAAGGGCTCGGCCGCCACCGCGGCGCAGGTCAATGCCTTCGTCAACGGGTTCAACTCAGCGGTGGGCCTACAGCCGACCACCCCGATCCCGGGCACCAACACGACCGGCGCCTTCTCGATCTGCTCGCAATTGGCGATCACCGCCGCGCGCAGCGGGCTGCCGTTCGTCGTCGATCCCAGCGGGGTGGAAACCAACGTCCGCGGCAACAGCCTGCCCAACGCCCCGTCGTACAAATGGGCGGTCGGCGCGCAATATACGATCAACGCCGGCGAATGGTCGATCGTGCCGCGCGCGGACCTCAACTATACCGGCAACAGCTGGGGGACGATCGTCAACAAGAACCCGATCGATCGCATCCCGGGCTATGCGGTGGTCAACGCGCAGCTGCAGATCAACGGGCCGAACGACCGCTTCTACATCCGCGGCTTCGTCCAGAACCTGACCAACAACAGCGCCACGACCGGCATGTACGTGACCGATCAGTCGTCCGGCCTGTTCACCAACATCTTCACGCTCGAACCGCGCCGCTACGGCGTCGCCGCCGGGTTCAAATTCTGACCCTCTCCGCCGGCCCCGGATCGCTCCGGGGCCGGAATTTCTGCCTCAACCGCCTAGTCTCTGAGACGAAAGCCTATCATTTCCCCTCTGAGGGAGGTGACAACGGGAAAAAGGCGGCGCACAAGCATCGCGCGCTCAAGAAGGCGTGATTCCGAAAGAGGCCGGTCAACCGGCGCAACAGGAAGGAATACAATGGCTACGACTACCAAGAGCGGCGGCATCCATGCTCCCGTCCAGCCCTCGGCGGAGCTGGGCGCCATCGTCGGCAACGACAAGCTGCCGCGCAGCCAGGTGATCAGCAAGGTGTGGGACTATATCAAGTCGCACAAGCTGCAGAATCCCGAGAACAAGCGTGAAATCCTCGCCGACGACAAGCTCAAGAAGGTCTTCGGCAAGGACAAGGTGACGATGTTCGAGATGAACAAGTACATCTCGCAGCACGTCAAGGCCTGACACTCAGCATTCGGCGCCGGTCGGTTTCGATCGGCGCCGTTTTTTGTGGGCGTGATTGCCTCAGGCAATCGTCACCCCGGCCTTGAGCCGCCCCCCCTCTCCCCGTTCGGGCTGAGCTTGTCGAAGCCCTGCACTTTTCTTCGGAAGGAAGAAGTGCAGCCCTTCAACAAGCTCAGGGCGAACGGAGGGGAGCCCGCGACGGGCACCCCTCAGGCCGCCTGCGGCGCCTGCGTCACCTTGACGATCGACAGCGCGCGGCGATGCCCTTCGCGATCGGGCCACAGGATCGATTGCCCTTCGCGCAGCCCGATCAGCCCCGCCCCCACCGGGGTGAGAATCGAAACGCGCCCGGCCGAGATATCGGCCTCCTTCGGATAGACCAGTTGCACGGTGCGCGCCGTGCCGTTCGCCTCGTCGATGAATTCGACGCTGGCGTGCATCGTCACCACGTCGCTGGGGATGCGCGCGGCGCGATGGATATGCGCGCGGCCGATTTCCTCCAGCAGCATCTCGCTCACCTCGGGCAGCCGATCCTCGGCGCCGATCGCGAGATTGGTCAATTTGTCGGCTTCTTCGTCGATCATATGGATCGGCGGACGCTTGGTCGCCTTGCTGCTCGTCATGTCTCTTGCTTTCCGCGGGGGTAGAATGAGGCGCGCGCGCCGGTTGATCGGGTGCCCCGGGTTCGGGGCATGTCGCGCCGGAACCCGGGGCTAAATGCCCGCGAGAAGCTGCCCCCCGTGGTGGCGAAAGCGAAAAAGGCAGCGTTCGATCTGCATCGCGCGATGATGTCTCCCGCGCGCGCTCAAGTCAAACCTCATGCATGACGGTGGCTGCGCATGGCGAAGCTCGAGGTGATCCGCGTCACCCCCGGCAGCCGCGACAGCACGTCGCGGTGGAAGGCGGCATATTCCTCCATTCCCGCGATCTGCACCCGCAGGACATAATCCCCCGCCCCGGTCATCAGATACCATTCGCGCACCTCGGGATGCTGGCGCAGCGCGCGTTCGAAGCGGAGCAGATATTCCTCAGTCTGCCGTTCGAGCTCGACCTGGACGATCGCCACCGTCCCCTCGTCGGGCGCACCGCCGGCGACGATCGCGGTATAGCCGCGGATCACCCCCGATTGTTCGAGCAACTTCACCCGGCGCAGGCAGGCCGAAGGCGAGAGCCCCACCGCCTCCGCCAGCGCGTTGTTGGCGATCCGCGCATTGAGGCGAAGCTGGGTGAGGATACGGCGGTCGGCCTCGTCGAGGGTAGACATGCAGAATATGCCATTTGATCGAAGATTATTCTGTCATGTCCTATCCCACGCAATAATGCACGCCAAATCGGCGGAGAATTCGAACGGGTCGCTGGCATTCCCGCACTCGGAGGATGCTCATGGCGAAACATCTTTGCCCCACCAGTTCGAGCCGGCTGACGATCGATCTGGGGGCGATCCGAGATAACTACCGGCTGATCGCCGCGCGCATCGCTCCCGCGATGTGCAGCGCGGTCGTCAAGGCCGATGCGTATGGGCTCGGCGCGGCGCGGGTCGCACCGATGCTGCGCGACGCCGGGTGCGGCATCTTCTTCGTCGCGCAGCTCGGCGAAGCGATCGCGCTGCGCGAAGCGCTCGGCGCCGGCAGCGAGATCCTCATCCTCAACGGCGTCGACCCCGGCGGCGAGCGGCTTTGCGCCGACCGCGGCCTCATCCCGGTGCTGAATTCGCTGAGCCAGGTCGAGCGCTGGCGCACACTGGCGCGCGAACGCGGCGCGGCGCTGCCCGCGGCACTGCAGGTCGATAGCGGCATGTCGCGGCTCGGCCTCGACGCCAGATCGGTGGCGACGCTCGCCGACGACGCCGCCTTCCCCCGCGAGGTGTCGCTACGGCTGCTGATGACCCACCTCGCCTGCGCCGACGCGCCCGGCAATTCCGCTAACGAAGCCCAGCTCGCACGGTTCGCGTTGGCGCGCGCGCGTTTCCCCGGCGTTCCCGCCTCGATCGCCAACAGCGGCGGCTCATTCCTCCCCGAAGAATTCCATTGCGACGTCGCGCGCCCCGGCATCGCGCTCTACGGCGTCGCGCCGAGCGCGCTGGCCGAGGGGCTGCGCCCGGTCGCGACGCTCGCCGCGCGCGTGATCCAGATCCGCGAGATCGAGGCCGGCACCGGGGTCGGCTACGGCCTGGATTACATCGCGTCCGAGCGGCGCCGGCTGGCGACGGTCGGCATCGGCTATGCCGACGGCTGGCCCCGCCACCTTAGCAATGTCGGCGCGGTCTGGCATCAGGGCACACGGCTGCCGATCACCGGGCGGGTGTCGATGGACAGCCTGACGGTCGACATCTCGGCGCTCCCCGACGAGGCGCTGGCCGAAGGCGATTTCGTCGAACTGCTCGGGCCCTCGCAAACGCTCGACGACGTCGCCGGCGAGGCCGGGACGATCGCTTATGAAATCCTCACCCAGCTCGGCCGGCGCCACGAACGCCGCTATGTCGACGGAGCACAGATATGCGCGTGATCGTTCTCGGCGCCGGCGTGGTCGGCGTGACCTCGGCTTATTATCTCCAGCAGGCCGGGCATGAGGTGGTGGTGATCGATCGCCAGCCCGGCCCCGCGCTCGAAACCAGCTTCGCCAACGCCGGGGAGGTTTCGCCCGGCTATGCCTCGCCCTGGGCCGCGCCGGGCATCCCGCAAAAGGCGGTGCGCTGGCTGATGATGAAGCACGCGCCGCTGATCCTGCGCCCCAAGCCCGATGCGGCGATGCTGCGCTGGCTGGCGATGATGCTGCGCAACTGCACCGAGGCGCGCTATGCGCTCAACAAGAGCCGGATGGTCGGCCTCGCCGAATTCAGCCGCGACGAATTGAAGGTGCTGCGCGAGAAGCTCGGCATCGCCTATGACGAGCGCGCGCAGGGCACGCTCCAGCTGTTCCGCACCGAAAAGCAGCTCGCCGGCGCGGCCAAGGACATGGCGGTGCTCGACGATTTCGGGGTCGAGTATGAATTGCTCGACCGCGCCGGCTGCGTCGCCGCCGAGCCGGGGCTTGCCGCGACGAGCGGCAAGTTCGTCGGGGGCTTGCGGCTACCCGGCGACGAGACCGGCGATTGCCAGATGTTCACCCGCCAGCTCGCCGACTGGCTGGCGGCAAATGGTGTCGACTTCCGCTACAACACCAATATCGAGGCGCTGGAACGCGACGCCGGCCGCGTGTCGGGGGTCAGGACCAATGCCGGATTGGTGCGCGGCGACGCCTATCTCGTCGCGCTCGCGAGCTTTTCCCCCGCGCTGCTCAAGCCGTTCGGGCTCGGCCTGCCGGTCTATCCGGTGAAGGGCTATTCGATCACCGTGCCGGTGGCGGACCCGGATCGCGCGCCCGTCTCGACCTTGCTCGACGAGACCTACAAGATCGCGATCACCCGGCTGGGCAGCCGCGTCCGCGTCGGCGGGATGGCGGAGATTTCGGGGTTCGACAACAGCCTCCCGGCGCGGCGGCAGGCGACCTTGCTCCACTCGCTCACCGATCTGTTCCCCGGCGGCGCGATCGTCGACGGCGAGACCAATTACTGGAGCGGCCTGCGCCCGATGACCCCCGACGGGCCGCCGGTGATCGGCGCGACCCCGGTCGACAATCTGTTCCTCAACACCGGGCACGGCACGCTCGGCTGGACGATGGGCTGCGGCTCGGGGCATCTGATCGCCAGCCTGATCGGCGGGACCAAGCCGGCGGTCGACCCGGCAGGATTGGCGATCGACCGCTATCGTTGAACCCCCACTTCCGCTGCTCCTCCCCACGTCACCCCAGCGAAAGCTGGGGTCTCGTGCCCCTGGTGGTGAGAGCACAACAGATGAGTCCCGGAATCCTTTCCCGGCATGACGGCTGAGAGAAGCGGGAACCATCCGTCTGAATCAATCCACCAGCGATCCGCGTGTGGAGGGAGATGCCAGCTTTCGCTGGCATGACGATGTGGGGTGCCGGATTTGCTTAGCCCCCTAGCAAAAAACCCAAGCATCACTTAGCGATAATCCGGTGAACGGGGTCATCGATAGTTCGTCCCGCCGGCGTCGGCGGTTGTCGCGGTTTGCGCTGGGAATAGCGGCGGCCGGCCTCCTCGCCGCCCCCGCGCTCGCGGCGGAAAGCGATCTGACGCTCTACGCCGATGCCATCGTGATCGATGGCACCGGCGCCCCGGCGCATCCGCATCAGGATATCCTCGTCCGCGGCGAGCGGATCGTCTCGATCGCGCCGCACGGGACGATCGCGGAGGACGCGACCGCGCGACAGGTCGATCTCGCCGGGCGTTATGTCATCCCCGGGCTGATCGACAGCCACGTCCATCTCGCCACCCCGCCCAACAATGTCCGCGCCAAGGCGCTACTCCGCCGCAACCTGTTCGGCGGGGTCACCGCGGTGCGCGACATGGCCGACGACCTGCGCCCGGTCGGCGAGTTGAGCCGCGAGGCGCTGACCGGGGAGATTCCCGCGCCCGATATCTATTATGCCGCCCTGATGGCCGGGCCGCCGTTCTTCCAGGACAAGCGCGTGCTCGCGGTATCGGTCGGCGCCAGGCCAGGCACCGCGCCGTGGATGCAGTCGATCGACGACGCCACCGATCTGCCCGCCGCGGTGACGCTGGCGCGCGGCACCTCGGCCACCGCGATCAAGATCTACGCCGATCTTCCGCCACGGCTGGTCAAGGCGATCACCGCGGAGGCGCATCGCCAGAATATCCGGGTGTGGGCGCATAGCGCGGTCTTCCCCACCCGCCCCGCCGACGTGATCGCCGCCGGCCCCGACAGCGTAAGCCACGTCTGCTATCTCGCCTATCAGGCCGCGCCGGTGATGCTCGCCGCTTATGAGGATCACACCCCGGTCAACGAGGCGTTGCTGGCGAAGAAGGGCGACGATCCGGTGATCGCGGGCCTCTATCGCGAGATGCTGAGGCGCGGCACGATCCTCGATGCGACCGGCAGCCTGTTCGTGCGCCCCGGCAAGGGGCACCGCTGCACCGGGCCGGCCACCATTCGGCTGACGCAACAGGCGTGGCGCGCGGGCGTGCCGATCTCGACCGGCACCGATTTTTCGCTTGGCGCCGACCAGCAATGGCCCGAGGTGCACGAGGAACTGCTGTTCCTCGCGCGCGACGTGGGGATGCCCGCGCTCCAGGTGATCCGGTCGGCGACGCTGATCGGCGCCGAGGCGGCGGGGCAGGCGCGCGACATGGGGTCGATCGAGCCGGGCAAACTCGCCAATTTCGTCGTGCTGACGCGCGACCCGCTCGCGGATATCGCCAATATCCGCGCGATCGAGATGACGGTGAAACGCGGCCGCGCCTATCCGCGCGCCGATTACCGGCCGATCACAAAAACTGAACTGGGGGATGAGGATGGCGATTGATCGACGCGATTTCGTGACGCGCGCAAGCGCGCTCGCGGCAATGGGCATGGTCTCGGCGCCGGTGCTGGCGGCGGCTGAGGCAGGCGGCGATCCGATCGCCGACTGGATCGTCGTCAATGCGCTCGGCGGGCTCGGCGACCCCAATAGCCCGCCCGACGGCACGCGCAGCGCGATCAGCCAGCGCGTGCTGGCGGACGCGCACGCCTCCGGGGTGACCGCGATCAACATCACGCTCGGCTATGTCGCCGGCCCCGAGGAGCCGTTCGAGGACACCGTGCGCGATATCGCGACGACCGACCGGATGATCCGCGACAATCCGCGCGACCTGATCAAGATTCTCTCCGCCGCCGATATCCGCCGCGCCAAGGCGGAGAAGAAGGTCGGGCTGCTCTACGGCTTCCAGAATTGCGCGATGCTCGGCAAGGATGCGACACGGGTCGATGTCTTCGCCGACCTCGGCGTGCGGGTGTTCCAGCTTACCTACAACCCCGCCAATCTGCTCGGCGACGGATCGATGGCGCCCGAAAATCGTGGGCTCACCCCGTTCGGCCGCGAGGTGATCGCGCGATTGAACGACCGGCGGGTGATGGTCGATCTGTCGCATAGCGGCGAGCGCACCTGTCTCGACGCCGCGCGCGCCTCGCGCGCGCCGATCTCGATCAACCACACCGGCTGCCGCGCGCTGACCGATCTGCCGCGCAACAAGACCGATGCGGAATTGCGGCTGGTCGCCGAGCGCGGCGGGTTCGTCGGGATTTATTTCATGCCGTTCCTCAACCAGAGCGGGCATGCCACCGCCGAGGATGTCGTGGCGCATATCGATCATGCGGTGAACCTGTGCGGCGAGGATCATGTCGGGATCGGCACCGACGGCACGGTGACCCAGATCGACGATCTCAAGGTCTATGAGGCCAAGCTCGCCAAGGAGATCGCCGATCGCCGCGCCGCCGGGATCAGCGCCACCGGCGAGCGTCCCGATACCTATCCCTTCGTCGTCGACCTGCGCGGCCCCGATCAGTTCCGCAAGCTCGCGCGGTTGCTCGAAGCCAAGGGCTATTCCCCGCGCCGCGTGGAGAAGATCCTCGGGCTGAACTTCCTGCGCTACGCCGAGACGATATGGGGCGGCTGACGCGATGATCGTGATCGGCGCGGACAAGGTCGCACGCGCGCTCGACCATTCCGGCTGCATCGCGCTGATGCGCGAGGCGATGATCGCCCTGTCCGAAGGGCGCTCGCAGCAATTGCTGCGCGGGATCATCGATCTCGGCGGCGGCGATGCCTTCGGGGTGATGCCCGGCGCGCTGGAGGACGCGGGGTTCGGCGCGAAAGTGGTGAGCGTCTTCCCGGCCGCTGCCGCGAAGGGGCGGTCGCATCAGGGCGCGATCCTGCTGTTCGACCGCGACAGCGGCGCGCCGGTCTGCGTCGTCGATGCCGGCGAGGTCACCGCGATCCGCACCGCCTGCGCCTCCGCCGCCGCGACCGATGCGCTGGCGCGCGCCGATGCGACGCGGCTCGCGATCCTCGGCACCGGCGAACAGGCGTGGCAACATGCGCTGGCGATCCGCCACATCCGGCCGCTCGACCGCATCATCTTGTGGGGCCGCGAGATGGAGAAGGCCGCCGGGCTCGCCGGGCGGATCGCCGAAACGCTCGCGCTGCCGGTCGAGGTCGCGCGCGATCCCGCGGAGGCGGTGCGCGACGCCGATATCGTCTGCACCACCACCGCCGCCGCCTAACCGATCCTGACCGGCGTCGATAACGCGCCTGGCACCCATCGCAACCTGGTCGGATCGAGCCGCGCCGGCCCCGCGGAGATCGACGGCGCGCTCGTCCGCCGCGCGCGCTTCTTCCCCGATCATCGCGAGGGCGTGCTGGCGCAGGGCGCGGAGTTCCTGCGCGCGAAACAGGCCGGGCTGGTTGCCGACGATCATGTCCTGCCGGAAATCGGCGCAGTCTATGCCGGCGCGGTGCAAGGCCGACGCGACGCGCGCGAGATCACGATCTACAAGTCGCTCGGCTCGATCGTGCAGGATCTCGCCTGCGCGGCCTATCTCTATCGCAAGCTGGCATAGGGCGGCCGACACTCAATTTATCTCGTCATGCCGGCCCTGATCCGGCATCCAGCGCCACACGCGGCCGTGTTTGTGGCTCCGGAGGACGGCAAGAGCGACGACCTGCCCCAGCGGCGCTATTTCACGGGAGACCCACTTGTTCACGATCGAGGAATTGGAGCGCGCGCATCGGCTCGTCCGCAGCATGCTCCCCGAAACGTTGCATTATGCCTGGCCGACGCTCGCCGCGCGGGTCGGCACGACCACCTGGATCAAGCACGAAAACCATTTGCCGACCGGCGCGTTCAAGGTGCGCGGCGGGCTCGTCCATGTCGAGCGCCTCGCGCGCGAAGGCCTCGCGCCCAACGGGCTGATCTCGGCGACGCGCGGCAACCACGGCCAGTCGCTCGCGCTCGCCGGGCGGCATTTCGGGGTGCCGGTGACGATCGTCGTCCCACGCGGCAACAGCGTCGAGAAGAATGACGCGATGCGCGCATTCGGCGCGACGCTGATCGAGCATGGCAATGATTTCGACGCCGCCAAGGTCGAGGCGGTCCGGCTCGCCGACGAACAGGGTCTGTGGTTCGCCCCCTCGTTCCATCGCGATCTGGTCACCGGGGTCGCGACCTGGGCCTATGAGCTGCTCAGCGCCGCGCCCGATATCGATATCCTCTATGTCCCGATCGGGCTGGGCTCGAGCATCTGCGGCGCGATCCGTGTGCGCGATCTGCTCGGCCGCAAGACCGAGATCGTCGGGGTGCAGAGCACCCACGCCCCCGCTTACGCTCGGTCGCTGGAGGCCGGCGAGCCGGTCGAGATCCCCTCGGCCGACACCCGCGCCGACGGGCTGGCGGTGCGGATTCCCGACGCCGCCGCGCTCGATATCATCCGCGCCGGGGTGTCGCGGATCGTCACCGTCAACGATGCCGAGATCGCCGATGCGGTGCGCGCTTACTGGGCCGACACCCACAATCTCGCCGAGGGCGCCGGCGCCGCCGCGCTCGCCGCGGTAGTGCAGGAGCGCGACCAGCTCGCCGGTCGCTGCGTCGGGCTCCCGCTGAGCGGCGGGAATATCGATCTCGCGCTGTTCAGCCGCTGGATCCTGGCGGGGGACTGAGCCGCTATTCCTTAATTTCCGTCATTCCCGCGAAGGCGGGAATCCATTGACGCTGAGGGTGCGATTCTAACGCCAGACCTGCGTGAATGGATTCCCGCCTTCGCGGGAATGACGAGAAGGGATCACTCCACCGTCACCGATTTCGCCAGGTTGCGCGGCTGATCGACATCGGTGCCCTTGGCCACCGCGACGTGATAGGCGAGCAATTGCACCGGCACGGCATAGACCAAAGGCGCGATCAGCGGGTGGACCTTGGGCATCGTGATCGTCGCGAGGCACCCCTCGCCCGCCGCCTCGACCCCGTCATAGTCGCTGATCAGCACCACCTTGCCGCCGCGCGCCTGCACTTCCTGCATGTTGCTGACGGTCTTGTCGAACAGCGGCCCGCTCGGCGCGATGACGATCACCGGGACATTCTCGTCGATCAGCGCGATCGGGCCGTGCTTCATCTCCCCCGCCGCATAACCTTCGGCGTGGATATAGCTGATTTCCTTGAGCTTTAACGCGCCCTCCAGCGCCAGCGGATAGTCCGTTCCGCGGCCAAGATAAAGCACGTCGCGCGCCCCCGCGACCGCGCCGGCCATCGCCTCGATCGCCTCGTCATAAGCGAGCGCGGCGTTGAGCGCCGCCGGCGCCTGCGCCAGATGCTTGACGATCGCCTTCTCATCCGCCGGGGTCAATCTGCCCTTGGCGCGCGCGAGATTGGCGGCAAGCGCGGCGAGCACCGCGAGCTGACAGGTGAACGCCTTGGTCGAGGCGACCCCGATCTCCGGCCCGGCGTGGGTGGGGAGCAGCAGGTCTGCCTCGCGCGCCATCGTGCTCGTCGGGACATTGACCACCGCGGCGATCGTCTGCCCCTCGCTGCGCGCGTGGCGCAGCGCGGCGAGCGTATCCGCGGTCTCGCCTGATTGGCTGATGACGATCATCAGCCCGCCCGGCTCCATTACCGGCGTGCGATAGCGGAATTCGGATGCGACATCGAGGTCGACCGGCACCCGCGCGAATTGCTCGAACCAATATTTGGCGACCATCCCGGCGTAGAAGCTCGTGCCGCAGGCGACGATCGTCACGCGCTTGATCGACGACAGATCGTAATCGGGGATCGGCAGCGTGACGCGATCCTCCATCCGCTGGAGATAGGCGCGCAGCGTCTGGGCGACGACGATCGGCTGCTCGTAAATCTCCTTCTGCATGAAATGACGGTGGTTGCCCTTGTCGATCAGCGCCCCGGTCACCCCGGAGATCGTCACCGCGCGCTCGACGGGGGTATTGTCGCGATCGAACACCTCGGCGCTGTCGCGGGTGCAGATGACCCAATCGCCCTCCTCGAGATAGGCGATCCGCTGGGTCAGCGGCGCCAGCGCCAGCGCGTCGGAGCCAAGATAGGTCTCGCCGTCGCCATAGCCCACCACCAACGGCGAGCCGAGCCGCGCGCCGATCAGCATGTCGGGGTAATCGCGGAACAGGATCGCCAGCGCAAAGGCGCCGTGGAGCCGCGGCAGGATTTCGCGCACCGCCTCGGCCGGGGCGAGCCCCGCCTCGACCTTCTCGCTCACCAGATGCGCAACCACCTCGGTATCGGTCTCACTGGTGAAGACCCGACCGCGCGCGATAAGTTCCTCGCGCAACGACTTGAAATTCTCGATAATTCCATTGTGGACCACTGCGACGTGATCGGTCGCGTGCGGGTGCGCATTGTTGGTCGTCGGGCCGCCGTGGGTCGCCCAGCGGGTATGCGCGATCCCGACCGTGCCGGGCAGCGGATTGGCGGCAAGCTCGCGCGCCAGATTGACCAGTTTCCCCGAGGCGCGGCGACGATCGATCACCCCGTCGTGAACGGTGGCGACCCCGGCGGAATCATAGCCGCGATATTCCAGCCGCCGCAGCCCGTCGAGCAATCGCTCCGCCACGTCTTCCTTGCCCAGAATGCCTACGATGCCGCACATGAAACGCCTCGATCATCTAGAGTGTGTAGGGAATGCGGACCCCCGGCATCGTCGCCGGAAAGTCTTTGGTATTACGCGTTACCAGGATCGCCCCATTAACCTGCGCCGTCGCCAGGATGAAGGCATCGAGCAAGGTCATCCGCATCCGCTGACGGATGTCCGCCGCCAATCTGGCGATGCGCTGGTCGATTTCCACCACCTCGAACGGCTGGAGCAGCGCCTGGATCTCGCTGCGCGTCTCCGGGGGCTCGCCAGCGAGCAATTCGGTCCAGACGATGCGGCTGATGCGATGCCGCGAATAGCGCCCGAGCTCGCCGATCGCCTCGGCGCGGCCGAACAGCCAGTCGACCAGGATATTGGTGTCGAAGAACGGGTCGGACACGCCGGTCAGCCGCGATCGTCACGCATCGCGCGCTGATAGTCGACCGCATCGCCGATATCGCGCCGCGCACGCCAATAGCCTGCCCCGCGCGCGATCCAATCGCCCCCGACCTCGGCACGAAACGCGGCCACCGCCTCGCGCACCAGCGCAGCGCGCGACTTGCCCTGCTCGGCCGCGCGGCGATCGAGCCATTCGATATCCTCATCAGGAATGTCGACTAAAGTGCGCATGATTACCGTAACTTATCGACTCAATCTCCGTTCGCTCTGAGCTTGTCGAAGGGCTGCACCTCTTCATCGGAAGGAAATGCAGGGCTTCGACAAGCCCAGCCCGAACGGGGCAGGTATGATATCTAGATATCATATCGCGATATCATTTCAACCTTTCTTCCGCGCGATCATCTTCTCGCGGAAGCGCGCGGCCCAGCCCGGCTTTTCTTCCTGCGCCGGGCGGACGAGCGCGAGCGCGTCGGCGCTCACCTCCCGCGTCACTACCGAGCCGGCGCCAACGATCGCGCCGTCCCCGATCGTCACCGGGGCGACCAGCGCCGAATTGGAGCCGATGAACGCCCCCGCGCCGATCTTGGTCTTATATTTGAAGAAACCGTCGTAATTGCATGTAATCGTGCCCGCACCGATATTGGCACCGGCGCCTATCTCGGCATCGCCGAGATAGGTCAGATGGTTGGCCTTGGCGCCCTCGCCGAGCACCGCTTTCTTCATCTCGACGAAATTGCCGACCCGCGATTTGGCCTCCATCACCGCGCCGGGGCGGAGCCGCGCATAGGGGCCGACCGAACAGCCCGCGCCGACGCTGGCGCCCTCGAGATGGCTGAAGGCGTGGATGATCGCGCCGTCGGCGATCGTCACCCCGGGGCCGAACACCACATTGGGTTCGATCGTCACATCGCGGCCGACCTTGGTATCGTAAGCGAACCACACCGTCTCGGGCGCGATCAGTGTCGCGCCGTCGGCCATCGCCTCGGCGCGGCGGCGATCCTGCCACGCCCGCTCCACCGTCGCGAGTTCGGCGCGGCTGTTGACCCCGGCGACCTCGGCCTCGCCCGTCTCGATCACCGCCGACGCGCGCCCGTCGGCAGCGGCGAGCATCACGATATCGGGAAGATAGAATTCGCCCGCCGCATTGTCGTTGCCGACTCGCGCGAGCAGCGCGAACAGATCCTCGCCGCGCACCGCCATCAGGCCCGAGTTACAAAGATTTACAGCGCGTTCTTCAGGCGTCGCATCCTTATATTCGACCATCTTGACGATCCGCCCGTCGGGGCCGGCGACGATCCGGCCATAAGCCGCGGGATCGAGCGGCCGGAAGCCGAGTACGACCGCGGCGGGGCGGTCGGCGGCGTGGAGCCGATCGAGCATCTCGCGCATCGTCGCCGTCCCGATCAGCGGCACATCGCCATAGAGAACAAGCACATCGCCCGCGAACCCGCCCAGCGCCGTCTCCGCCTGGCGCACCGCATGCGCGGTGCCGAGCTGTTCCGTCTGATGCACCACCTCCGCGCCGAGCGGGGCAACCGCCGCCTCGACCTGCGCCCGCCCGGCACCGACCACCACCACGGTGCGTGCCGGCGCCAGTGCCGCAACATTGTCCAGCAGATGCAGCAGCATCGGCCGCCCGGCGAGCGGATGGAGCACTTTGTGCAGATCGGACTTCATCCGCGTGCCCTTGCCCGCGGCGAGGACGATGGCGGCGATCGGAGCGGCAGACGGTTTGTCGTTCATAAAAGACGCTTTCGCATTGGATGCTTGCCATTTCCAGAGCGCTGCTGTCTGGCGCATGACCGATGCATGTTTTTCCGTTCACGATCGTCGGGTTCGATCTCGACGGCACGTTGCTCGATACCAGCGCCGACCTGACCGCGGCGGTCAACCACGCCCTCGCGGCTGACGGGCGCGCGCCGCTGGCGTTCGACGACCTGCGTTCGATGATCGGCGGGGGCGGGCGGCGGATGATGTCGCTGGCGCTGGCGGCGACCGGCGGATATGACGAGGCGCTGCTCGACCGGCTCAATGCGGTGATGATCGACTTTTACGCGGCACATATCGCGGACCATACGATCCCTTTTCCCGGCGCGGTGGCGATGCTCGACGAATTGGCGGCGCGCGACGTGAAGATCGCGGTGGTCACCAACAAGGCGGAGGCGCTGACCCGCCCGCTGCTCGATACGCTCGGCCTCACCGCGCGCTTCACGACGATCATCGGCGGCGCGGGCAAGCCCTCCCCGCTGCCGATCGAGACGATGATCGCGCAATGCGGGGGTCTGGACGACGGCGGCCGCGCGGCGTTCGTCGGCGATTCGCATTTCGACGTCGACGCCGCGCAGGCCGCGGGGATACCCGCCGTGGCCTGTGCGTTCGGGTTCCTCACCAAGCCGGTCGACCAACTCGGCGCCGACGCCGTGATCGACCATTTCGACGAACTGATCCCGACCCTCGAGACATTATGACTTACCAGGAACGCCTGACGATCTGGCGACTGTTGCTTGCGGTCGCATTGTCCTTCGCCATCACGATGGCGCTGCTGCCGCACCCGCCGACGCTGGTGAACGTCAGCGACAAATGGCAGCATATGGCTGCCTTCGCGACGATCACGATGTTCGCGGTGCTCGGTTACCCGCACACCCCGCTGCTGCGCATCGCCGAGCGGCTGTCGTTCGTCGGCGCGCTGATCGAGGTGGCGCAGTCGATCCCCGCGCTGCACCGCGATTGCGATATCTTCGACTGGGTCGCCGATACCGCGGCGATCCTTGCGGTGATCATCGTCGTGGCGATCATCCGGCATGTCCGGAACGACGCCACATTTTGATCCACAGATGCCGCGCGAGCATCGCCGGCGGCATCCGCAGCCAATGTGACCTGACGTAAAAGGCGAGCCGCGTCGCCGGCCGCGTCCCGCGCCCCCAGCCGTCGCGCGCCAGCAGGCGGCGGCGCGCGGCGGCGTCGAACAGCGGCTCGGCGGGTTGCGGCGGGATTGGCGTATCGAACAGCGCCGCCGCCAGCCGCAACGCGCGCGCGACCGCCCGCGACGCCTGATGCTCGGCCGCACGGGAGACGAGCCGCGCAGGATAATCGGCATCGCGCGCGGCGAATTCGCGCACCAGCCGGTCGATATCCCACAGGTTGCGCAGGCCCCCCGAAAGATCGCCATCGGCGAACAGATGGATCGCGGCATGGATCACCACATCCTCGGGCGACAGCATCGCGACGCCATCGGCCAGCGGCACCGCGTCGGCGATCAGCTTCGCCGGATCGGGGGTGGAACGCGCGGTCGGCGGAAGGATCGTATGGTGGACGTCGATCATGCGATCGCGCTCGCGGTGGATCAGCGGTGGCAGCTCGTGCATCCAGCGCCGGTAATAGGCATCGTCATAGGGATCGGATTTCACCCATTCCCACCCGGCATCGAGCAATGCCGCCTCCGCCCGTGCCAGCATGTCCGCCGGGACGAGGATGTCGAGATCGCCGATATGCCGCCCCTGCCCCGCATCGAGCCCGGCGGCGACGAACGCCGTCCCTTTGAGCAGGATCACCGGGCAATCGAGCGCGGCAAGCGCGCGCCGCGCCATCACCGCCTCCCACAAGGCCTGCCGCCGCCCTTCCTCCGCCGACAGGATTGCCGCCGCGAGGATCGCCTCGACCGGGGCCGGCAGCGGCAACCCGCGCAACCGGAATGCGAGCGTGCCGATCAGCAGCTCGGCGCGCGCGATCGCGATCACCGCATTCCATTGCGCCGCATCGAGCGCGCGCGCCTCGCCCGGCGCGGCGAGCAGGCGGCACAGCAGCCGCGCGCTCATCCTTCGGCCTCGATCGCGGCGATCGCGGCGTCGGCGTCGGGATAGTCGAGCGCCATCGCCGGGGTTTCACGGACGAAGCGGGTCATCGCCGCAAAACCGCGCTCGCCCAACGCGACATAATTGGTCGAGGCCTGGGTCAACCGCACGAACGCCTCGCCGGCCCCCACCGCGCGGCGCTCGGCCGCGAAGCCGAAGCGCGGGAACACCAGCCGCACCGCGCGCGCCGGCACCTGCATCGCCGCGACCGCCGCATCGTCGGGGACGAGGTGACGGATATCGCCCTTCGGCGTCCCCGCCATCAGCGGCCCGAACCGCGCCGCCGGCAACGCCGCGCGGACGACCGCAATCGCCGCGTTCTTCAGGCTGACGAGCCGCGGAAAGGCGTGAACCAGCCCGGTCTCGGGATCGACCAGCGCGAATTCGTCCCCCATCAGCCGCCAGCCGCGCGCGGCGAGCAGCGCCGCCAGCGTCGATTTCCCCGCCCCCGATTCGCCGGTCAGCACGATCGCTTCCCCGCCGCGCTCGACCGTCGCGGCGTGGAGCAGCAGGAAGCGCCGCTCGCCCAGCGCGAGTTGCAGGTTCATCGCCATTTCGGCGGCGAGCAGCCCGTGCGCCAGCGGCAGCGGCGCGGCATCGGGGAGCATATAATCCCCCGCGATCGCCACCGAGGGGCGGATGAACCGCCGCCACGGCCGCGTCGCCGAGAGCCGGACATTGTAATCGGCGATCCCGTCCTCCGGCGTCGGATAGCCCGCGTAAAGCGTGCGCAGCGCCGCCACCGGCGCGCGCCAGTCGCTCCCGACGCGAAACCCCACCGGGCCGATGCGGACCGAAAAGACGTGTCTCATCGCGCCTCGACCAGCCCCGCGGCGACCAGTTCGTCGAGCCGCTCGATCAGCGCCGCATGTTCGTCATCGGCAAGCCCGAACGCCGCCGCCAGCGCCTCGATCGAGCGCCACTCCCCCGCCATCGCCGCGAGCAGCTCGGGCACCGGCGCGACGACGATATGGGTCAGCCCCGACGCGCGATGATAGATCGCGACGAGATCGTCGAGCGGCGCAACGCACAGCCCCTCGGCAACCGGCGCGCGATAGCGCGTCGCGGCCACCGCTTTTTACTTCCGCAGCATCTGGAGCGAGGCGAAGCAGGTGAAGCCGGCGGTGCCGCGCTGCAGCCGGCCGACATATTTGAGATAGGCCCGGCTGCGTTCATAATCCACGCCGGGCAGATTGCCCCCGCTCGCCAGCGCCCGCTTCACATCCTCGCCCTTCAGCGGGCGCGGCGGCGGGGCGAAGGCATTCTTGGTGCCGGCGGGGACGACATTGCCGTTGCTGTCGATAAACCCGCCCGCGCGGCTCGGATCGGGCACCGGGATGTCGCAGGCGAGCACTGAGCCGGCGGTCTGCGCCAGCGCCGGGCGGATCGAGACGACCGCCGCCGCCCCGGCCGCGCCGAGCATCAGCGCACGCCGCCGCGTCGCGCCCTCCGCTGTCGTATCGCCCTCGTCGCTCATCGCCGTGTCAGTCCCATAATCGGCCCCGGCAGACAAGCCGGGCAAAGAAAGCGTATCGCAACGGGACGTTACGATATGATTTGCGTTCTCTGCGCATGCTTTCCCCCTCCCCTGTGTCCCCGCGAAGGCGGGGACCCAGGCTGGCCTCCCGCCTTCGCGGGAGCACAATGCGGGTTGCCGTACGCTAAAAAGATCAGGAAATGCCGAGTTCCGCCGGGCACCGATCCGCCCTAAACGCGGGGCTGTGCTGGACGGAATCACCCCTCGCGGCTGGCTGGCGGCCGGGATCGTCGCCGTGACGGCGATGACGGCTTATGCCCTGTCCGGCGACTGGCAGGTCGCGACCGTATCGCTGGCGGGCGGGCTCGTCGCGTTGCTCGCCGCGTCGCAGATGCGCGAGGAGCGCGAGGCGGAAGCCGCCGCGCTGGCGCGCGAGACGGCGGTGCCCGGCCCGGCGATCGAGGTCGCGATCGACGCGATCATCGAGCCGGTGCTGCTGATCGAGGGCACCCGCGTCGCGCTCGCCAACCGCGCGGCACGCACCTTGCTCGGCGATCATGTCGCGGGCGAGGACGTGCGCACCGCGATCCGGCATCCCGCGGCGGTCGCCTATCTCGCCGAACTGGCCAACGGCAAGGCGCAGCCGCCGATCGAGCTGGTCGGGCTCGGCGGGCTGAGCCAGCGCTGGGAAATGCGCGCCAGCGCGCTCGACGGCCACCGCCGGCTGGTCCAGCTGATCGACCGCACCGACAGCCACGCCGCCGAGAAGATGCGTGTCGATTTCGTCGCCAACGCCAGCCACGAGCTGCGCACCCCGCTCGCCTCGATCATCGGCTATGTCGAAACGCTTGCCGACGAGGCCGGCGAAGACCCCGACATCCGCGCGCGCTTCCTGCGCATCGTGCTCGACGAGGCGAAGCGGATCGAGCGGCTGGTCGAGGATCTGATGAGCCTGTCGCGGATCGAGGCGGACAAATTCCGCCCGCCCAGCGATACGGTCGATCTCGGCGAGCTGATCGACGATGTCGCCGCCGCGCTGGCCGGCGCGCACAACGGGCGCGGGCGCGACATCACGCTTCACGTCACCCCCGGGCTGCCGATGCTGACCGGCGATGCGGTGCAATTGTCGCAATTGCTCCACAATCTCATCGGCAATGCGATGAAATATGGGCGGCCGGGCACCCCGATCCGGGTCGAGGCCGCCCCCGCCGCCGCCGGGATGGTCCGGCTGG
Source organism: Sphingomonas sp. (assembly GCA_017849555.1). Taxonomy (GTDB): domain Bacteria; phylum Pseudomonadota; class Alphaproteobacteria; order Sphingomonadales; family Sphingomonadaceae; genus Sphingomonas; species Sphingomonas lycopersici. The sequence goes on from JAFIGU010000079.1 coordinate 27,116, forward strand.
TGGTCGCCGATCAGGGCGACGGCATCGCGGCGGATCACCTGCCGCGGCTCACCGAGCGTTTCTATCGCGTCGATGCGGGGCGCAGCCGGTCGCTCGGCGGGACCGGGCTCGGACTCGCGATCGTCAAGCACGTCGTCGAGCGGCATCGCGGCCGGCTCGACATCGCCAGCATCGTCGGGGAAGGCACGCGGGTAACGGTGATGCTGCGCGCCGCCGATCCGGCTGTCATATTATCGTAACAAGAATGTCACACGGGCGCAGAGGGAACCGGCTGCGCCTCCGCGTGGCCGATGGGGACAGAATGATTTGCCGCCTCGCGCTGCTTGCCGCCATCGCGTTGCTGCCCGCCTGTCGAGATCAGGCGGCGGGCGGCGGCGGCGGCGCGCGCGGCCAGATCAAGGTGGTGGGTTCGTCGACCGTCTATCCCTTCACCGCGATCGTCGCCGAACGTTTCCTTGCCGACACGCCGGGCGCGAGACCGCCGGTGATCGAATCCACCGGCACCGGCGGCGGGATGCGGTTGTTCTGCAGCGGGATCGGCGCGGCCTATGCCGATATCGCCGATGCCTCACGGCGGATGAAGCGCAGCGAATATGAATTGTGCGCGCGCAACGGCGCCGGCGATCTGCTCGAAATCCAGATCGGCGTCGACGGCGTCGCCTTCGCCGAATCGCGCGAGGGGCCGGGCATGAGGCTGACCCCGGCCGACCTCTATCGCGCGCTCGCCGCGGCGCCGGGCGGGAAGCCGAACCGGGCGAGCGTGTGGCGCGACGTCAACCCGGCGCTGCCCGACGTGCCGATCCGCGTCTACGGCCCGCCCGCGACCAGCGGCACCCGCGATACGCTCGCCGGGCTGATCCTCGCGCGCGGCTGCGAACAGGTCGATCCGACCGCCGCCGCGCTGCACCGGCGCGACCCCGATGCCTTCGCGGTCCGCTGCGAGCGGATGCGCGACGACGGCGCCTATGTCGATGCGGGGGAAAACGACAATCTCATCGTCCAGAAGCTCGCCGCCAATCCCACCGCGATCGGGGTGTTCGGCTACAGCTATCTCCAGGAAAACACCGCCACCGTCAGAGGGTTGCCGATCGCCGGGGTGGCGCCGAGCCGCGCCACGATCGCCGACGGCAGTTATCCCGGCGCGCGCGCGCTCTACATTTACGTCAAGAAAGCGCATCTCGGCGCGGTGCCGGGGCTGCGGCAATTCCTCGCGCATTATGCCGCGGCCTGGGGCGCCAACGGGCCGCTCGCCCGGCGCGGGCTGATTGCGGCGCCGGATGCGGTACAGGCGCGCTCGGCGGCGATCATCCGCAACGAAACGCCGCTCGATCCGCGGGAGCTGCAATGATGCTGGCGCATCGCTCTCCCCTTTGTGTCCCTGCGAAGGCGGGGACCCAGTCTGGGCTCCCGCCTTCGCGGGAGCACAAGCGGTGGCTGGGCACTACGCTCTCCATTTACCTGCGGGCGGACAGCGCATGTCCCCGCTGACGCTCATCTTCCTCATCTTCGCGCTCGGCATGATCGGGTGGTTCACCGCGCGCGCTCGCGCGGTGCGCTTCCGGCTCGCGAGCACCGGCCGGTTCGGGTCGCTCCCCGGCCACCACGCCGCCTATGTCGCCTTGTGGACGATCCTCCCCCCGCTCGCCTTCCTGCTGATCTGGCGCTTCGTCTCGCCCGCCTTGGTCACCGACGCGGTGCTGGCGACCCCGGCGGCGAGCACGCTGCCGCCGCCCGGCTTCGAGCGCGCCGCGATCCTCTCCGAGGCGCGCCACCTCTCCCACGGGCGCGGCACCGGCGCGTTCCATACGCTGTCGACCGCGCTCGCCCCGGCCTATGCCGCCGCGCAATCGCGCTACGACGTGATCGCCGCGGCGATCGCGCTGCTGCTCGCTTTGGGCGGTGGGATGCTCGCCTTCCTCCGCGTCGCCCCGGCGCTCACCGCGCGGACGCGGGTCGAGCGGCTGGTGATGGGGCTGCTGCTCGCCGCCTCGCTGATCGCGATCCTCACCACCCTCGGGATCGTCGCCAGCCTGCTGATCGAAAGCGCCCGCTTCTTCGCGATCGTCCCGATCGGCGATTTCCTGTTCGGCACGCACTGGTCGCCGCAGGTGATCGACCCCGCCGATCCCGGCGCGGCGCTCGGCGCGGTGCCGCTGTTCTGGGGCACTTTCTTCATCGGCGCGGTGATCGCGATGCTCGTCGCGATCCCGTTCGGGCTGATGAGCGCGATCTACCTCACCCAATATGCGCATCCCGCGACGCGCCGCCGGGTCAAACCGATGCTCGAGATCCTCGCCGGGGTGCCGACGATCGTTTACGGCTATTTTGCCGCGCTGACCGTCGCCCCCGCGGTCCGCGATCTCGGGGCGACGCTCGGCATCGCCTCCGCCTCCTCCGAAAGCGCGCTCGCCGCGGGGCTGGTGATGGGCATCATGATCATCCCCTTCGTCTCCTCGACCGCCGACGATTCGCTCGCCGCCGTCCCCGCCGAGATGCGCGACGGCAGCCTCGCGCTCGGCGCAACGCCTTCGGAAACGATCCGCCGCGTCCTGCTTCCCGCCGCGCTGCCGGGCGTCGCGGGGGGCGTGCTGCTCGCGATCAGCCGCGCGATCGGCGAGACGATGATCGTCGTGATGGCCGCTTCCGGGGTGGCGTCGCTGACGCTCAACCCCTTCGCCCCGACCACCACCGTCACCAAGCAGATCGTCGACCTGCTGACCGGCGAAGCCGCGTTCGACAGCGCCAAGACGCTCGCTGCCTTCGCGCTCGGGCTTACCCTGTTCGTCATCACCTTGTTGTTCAACGTCGTCGCGCTGGTGATCGTGAAACGATATCGCGAGGCGTATGAATAGCCGCCCGCCCGCCACCCCGACCGATTGGTCCGGCGCGCCGATGCAGCGCCGCATCGCGAAGCGCTATCGCGCCGAGCGGCGCTTCCGCCTGCTCGGGCTGGCCGCGGTCGGCCTGTCGGCGGCGTTCCTCGCGATGCTGATCGGAGTGATGCTGTTGCGCGGCGTCGGCGGCTTCACCGAGACGCGGATCGCGCTGCCGCTCGATCTTGCGGGAACCAAGATCGCCGGGCTCGAACAAGCGGTCGATGCCGCCGCCGACCGCGCCTATCCGCGCCTCGGCGGTGCCGCATTGCTGTCGGACGGCGCCTGGCTGCGCGTGCGCGACGCGGTGAAGGCCGATCCGGGCCTCCTCACCCGCCCCGCGACGCTCGACGTGCCCGCGGCGAGCGCGATCGACCTCGCTTTCAAGGGCAAGGGCACGCCTTCGGCCGAAGCCGCGGTGGCGGCGCTGGGCGATCGGCTGTCGCGCGCGCCCAATATGACCTTCCTCACCGGCGCGGATTCGACCGATCCGACGCGCGTCGGGATCTGGGGGGCGCTCAAGGGGTCGTTGCTGACGATCATCGCCACGATCGCGATCGCTTTCCCGGTCGGGCTCCTCGCGGCGCTCTATCTCGAGGAATATGCGCCCAAGAACCGCTGGACCGATCTGATCGAGGTCTCGATCAACAATCTCGCCGCGGTGCCCTCGATCATCTTCGGGCTGCTCGGGCTGGCGGTCTTCCTCGGCACTTTCGGTCTCACCCGCTCCGCATCAATAGTCGGCGCCCTGACGCTGGCGTTGATGACGATGCCGGTGATCGTCATTACCGCGCGCAATGCGATCAAGGCGGTGCCGCCGTCGATCCGCGATGCGGCGCTCAGCGTCGGCGCCTCGCCGGTGCAGGTGGTGTTCCACCACGTCCTGCCGCTGGCGATGCCGGGCATCCTGACGGGAACGATCATCGGCACCGCGCGCGCATTGGGCGAGACCGCGCCGCTGCTGCTGATCGGGATGCGCGCCTTCATCGCCGCGCCGCCGACCAAGCTCAGCGATCCGGCGACGGTGCTCCCGGTGCAGGTGTTCCTGTGGTCCGACGAGGTCAACCGCGGCTTCGTCGAGAAGACCTCCGCGGCGATCGTCGTGCTGCTTGCGCTGCTGCTCGCACTCAACGGCCTCGCCATCTATCTCCGCAACCGTTTCGAGACCCGCCGGTGACCCGCGACGACACCCTTCCCAAGATGACCGCCCGGCACGTCAACGTCTTCTATGGCGCGAACCAGGCGATCGCCGACGTGTCGATCGACGTGCGCCGCGACGAGGTGACCGCGTTCATCGGCCCCTCGGGCTGCGGCAAATCGACCTTCCTGCGCACGCTCAACCGGATGAACGATACCGTCGCCGCGGCGCGGGTGGAGGGCGAGATCCGTCTCGACGGCGCCGATATCTATGCCCGCGACATGGACGTGGTGCAGCTGCGCGCGCGGGTCGGGATGGTGGTCCAGAAGCCCAACCCCTTCCCCAAGTCGATCTACGAGAATGTCGCTTACGGTCCGCGTATCCACGGGCTGGCCAAGGGCAAGGCCGATCTCGACCGGATCGTCGAGGAGGCGCTGTCGCGCGCCGGGCTGTGGAGCGAGGTCAAGGACCGGCTCGGCACATCGGGCACCGCGCTTTCCGGCGGGCAGCAGCAGCGGCTGTGCATCGCGCGCGCGATCGCGGTCGAGCCCGAGGTGATTCTGATGGACGAGCCGTGCAGCGCGCTCGATCCGATCGCCACCGCGCGGATCGAGGAGCTGATCCACGAATTGCGCGGCCGCTACGCGATCGTCATCGTCACACACAATATGCAGCAGGCCGCGCGCGTCAGCCAGAAGACCGCTTTCTTCCACCTCGGCCGGCTGATCGAATATGCCGACACGTCGGACATCTTCACCAACCCGCGCGAGGAGCGCACCAAAGATTATATCACCGGCCGCTACGGCTGAGAGGAACCGCGATGGCAATCGGGCAGGAACATACGGTCAAGGCGTTCGATCTGGATATCGGTGAGCTTCGCGGGCTGATCGGCCAGATGGGCGGCGTCGCGGAGCAGGCGATCGCCGACGCGATCGCCGCACTGCAGCACGGCGACCTCGATCTCGCCCAGCGCGTGCGCGAAGGCGACAAGGCGCTCGACGCGCTCGAACTGGAAGTGGAGCGCAATGCGGTGCGCATCATCGCGCTGCGCGCGCCGCTCGCCAACGACCTGCGCGAGGTGGTCGCCGCGCTCAAGATCGCCGGGGTGGTCGAGCGGATCGGCGATTATGCCAAGAACATCGCCAAGCGCGTGCCGATGATCGAGGGCGAAGGCGCCGACCGGATCGAGCCGGTCTCGGTGATCGCGGCGATGGCACGGATGGCCTCCGGCATGGTCCATGACGTGCTCGACGCCTTCGCCGCGCGCGACACCGAAAAGGCGCTCGCCGTCTATGAGCGCGACGATGCGCTCGACGATTTCTATGACAGCATCTTCCGTACCCTCGTGACCTATATGGTCGAGAACCCGCGCACGATCAGCCAGGTCGCGCACCTGCTGTTCGTGGCCAAGAATCTGGAACGTATCGGCGACCATGCAACGAATGTCGCCGAAATGGTGTATTTTGCCGCCACCGGCACCCGGTTGGCTGATCGAGAAAGGGTAACCCACTGATGCCCCGAGCCCGCATGCTTCTGGTCGAGGACGACGCCAGCCTCGCCGAATTGCTGATCTGGCATTTCAAGCGCGAGGATTTCGACGTCGCGCATACCATCGACGGCGAGGAAGCATTGCTGCTCGCCAAGGAGAAGGTGCCCGATATCGTCCTGCTCGACTGGATGGTCGAGGGCATTTCGGGGATCGAGGTGTGCCGCCGCCTGCGCCGCGCCGCCGATACCCAGAACGTGCCGATCATCATGCTCACCGCGCGCGGCGAGGAAGAGGATCGCGTGCGCGGGCTGGAGACGGGCGCGGACGATTATGTCACCAAGCCCTTTTCCCCGCGCGAGTTGGTCGCGCGGGTCGGCGCGGTGCTGCGCCGCGTGCGCCCGGCGCTCGCCGGCGAGGCGCTGAGCTATGCCGATCTGGAGATGGATACGGTGGGGCATAAGGTGCGCCGCGGCGGGCAGATCATCCCGCTCGGCCCGACCGAATTCCGCCTGCTCAAGCATTTCCTGGAGCATCCCGGCCACGTCTTTTCGCGCGAGCGGCTGCTCGACAGCGTGTGGGGCCACGACAGCGATATCGAGAGCCGCACCGTCGACGTTCATATCCGCCGGCTGCGCAAGGCGATCAACGAAGGCGGCCGCCAGGATATCATCCGCACCGTCCGTTCGGCCGGCTATGCGCTGGACGCCGGCGGGTAAAAAATTGTGCCGTTGTCGAATCGCTACCGAAACGACGGAGCCAACCGGCGGGTCGTGCGTTGGGCTGTGGCGTGCGTTCGACGCACGGAGCGTTTCCTGACAGGAGATTTTCGCATGAAGTTCGTTCTTCTGGCGGCCGCGGCGCTGATCGCCGCCCCCGCTATGGCACAAGACCAGGCGCCCGCCCCCGCTCCGAACCCGGGCGGCTATCAGCCGAACGCGCCGGCGCTTCAGGGCACCCCAGCGCCGGGCTCGACCGTGCGTTTCCAGCAGGCGCCCGATCCCAACACCGCCTTCCCGCCGCCGCCGGCGAAAGAAAGCTATCCGGTCTGCAAGAAGGGCCAGTTCGACGGCTGCCGTCAGGTCGGCAACGGCGACGGCTTCTCCGAGGGCGCCGCTGCCGGCAAGCATGCCAAGAAGCACGCTCGTCATCACGGCAAGAAAGCGGTCCACAAGACCACGGTGACGACCACTACGACCAAGACCACTACGCCCGCTAAATAAGCGGCGGGTTCGACGGGCGGTTGCGCCCGTTTGAATGATGAGTATGGAAAGGCGCTTCAATCGTATCGATAGGAGCGCCTTTTCCATGTCCATCCGTTTCGACGACAAGGTCGCGATCGTTACCGGCGCCGGCGGCGGCCTGGGGCGCGAATATGCGCTTGAGCTCGCCCGGCGCGGCGCGAAGGTGGTGGTCAACGATCTCGGCGGCGATCGCACCGGCACCGGCGCGTCGGACGCCGCGCAGAAGGTTGTCGCTGAGATCGAGGCCGCCGGCGGCACCGCGATGGCCAATGGCGCCAGCGTCATCGACTATGAGCAGATGGCCGAAATGGTCGCCCGCGCGAAGGAGAAATGGGGCGGCGTCCACGTCCTGATCAACAATGCCGGCGTGTTGCGCGACAAGACCTTCGCCAAGATGGAGCCGGCCGATTTCGAATTCGTGGTCAAGGTCCATCTGATCGGCTCGGCCTTCGCCACCAAGGCATGCTGGGAAACCTTCCGCGAGCAGAATTACGGCCGCATCCTGATGACCGCCTCGTCGACCGGGCTGTTCGGCAATTTCGGCCAGGCCAATTACGGCGCCGCCAAGCTCGGGCTCGCCGGGCTCACCAAGACGCTCTACCTCGAAGGCGCGAAAAACAACATCAAGGTCAACACGATCGCGCCGGTCGCCGGCACGCGGATGACCGAGGACCTGTTCCCGGCCGAGGCGTTCAAGGCCTTCTCGCCGGAAAAGGTGGTGCCCGCGGCTTTGTTCCTGGTCAGCGAGGATGCCCCGACCAACCAGATCGTCGGCGCCGGCGCCGGGGTGTTCCAGGCGAGCTATGTCACGCTGACCGAAGGTAAATTGCTGACCGGCGAGGATCTGTCGCCGGAGGGCGTGCAGAAATATTGGGCCGAGATCACCAACCGCACCGGCGAGATCGTCCCGGAATCGGGCGCGGCGCAATCGATGCTGATCGGCAAGAAGCTCGCTGGGGGCTGATCTTCGCCCGCCCGCGCGCCCCTCCCTTGAACAAGGGAGGGCCCGGGGGTGGGTGGTTTCTCTAGGAAAATTAGGAGGCGTCCGCGCTGCTACGATGGCGCCTCGGCAGACGCGCTTAGGGCTGAAACTGTCTCCACAATATCCAGATTCAGACAGCAAATGCGACAAAACTTTAATAATAATCATGTCGCGAGAGTAGTCGCGATATTCCTGGTGGCAGCGCAGGCGGCTATCGCTTTTCTTGGTGTATTGTCCGGAATAGCTGGCCGCTTCCGCTATATGCCACATATCCACATCTAGGATTATTGCTGTTATTCTGCACGTACCCAATGATCGGGTTTTATTTCATAAGAAAAAAGATGTACGTTTCTGTGTTTGCCACGCTCCCGCCTGTTTTCATTATGTTTTATTTGTTCTAGTTTTTATTAGAGGGTTGCCGGCCCGCTTCTCGTAAGCCAAACCCAGCACCGTCCCCTTGAACAAGGGAGGGGAAAGTTTTCACTCAACCAATTTGAGCAACCGCCGCTCGACCGGCGCCAGCACCGGGCCGAGTTCATGCCCGCGTTTCAGCACCATCCCGGCCTCGTTGACCAAGGCCCACATCCCCTGGCGGTTGCGCAGATCGGGGCGTTTCTCGATGCGGAATTCGGGGCGTTCGGCGGCGCGGCGGAACGCGGCGAAGATCGCCGCATCACGCCCCAGCTCGATCGCATAATCGCGCCAATGTCCGGCGGCGACCATCCGCCCGTAAAGATCGAGGATCCGCGTCAATTCGAGCCGGTCGAAGCCGATCTGGCTCGGGCGCCCGCCGGCAGCCGGAAACGGGGTGACGACCCCCATCAGGCGCGGGTCGCCGCCCGATCAGACCCCGCCTGTTCCCCCTGCTCCGCGATCAGTGCGTCGAGCCGGCGGCGCATCGTCTCGAGTTCGCAGCGCAGCAGTTCGACCTTCTGCGTCGCCGGGTCGAAGACCTCGCTGCACGGCGTGCCGTAAGGGACGAACTTGGGCTCGGGCGCGTGCCCGCCCTCCACCATCGTCGGGCGCGCCGGGATGCCGACCATCACCGCGCCCTCCGCCACGTCCTTGGTCACCACCGCATTGGCACCGACCCGCGAGCCGCGCCCGATCGTGATCGGCCCGAGCACCTGCGCACCCGATCCGATGATCGCGCCGTCGAGGATCGTCGGGTGGCGCTTGCCGGCGACGCCATTGTCGGGGCTCGTCCCGCCCAAGGTGACGCATTGGTAGATCGTCACATTGTCGCCGATCTCGGCGGTTTCGCCGATCACCACGAAGCCGTGGTCGATGAAGAAGTTGCGCCCGATCTTGGCGCCGGGGTGAATGTCGATCGCGGTCAGGAAGCGCGACATATGGTTGACCATCCGCGCGAGCAGGAACAGCCGCGCGCGGTAAAGCCGGTGCGCGACGCGATGCCATGCCAGCGCCCAGACGCCCGGATAGAGCAGGATTTCCGCCCGCGAATGCGGTGCGGGATCGCGTGCCCGGATCGAATCGAGATAATCCGTCAATCGCGCCATTACGTGAGATCCCCTAGAAGCTCCGTAATCTAAGTCTTTCCCCACGCGATTTCCAGCATCGTGCCGATCATGCAACCTGCCGCCACGTTTCTATGTTATCCCTATCAAAATGGGAGAGATTAGTTTGGAGCTATCCATTGTCGGCGCGGAAGCGTTGCTGCCCTTCATCCTCGTCGGTTTCGCGGCACAGCTTGTCGACGGCGCGCTCGGCATGGCGTTCGGCATTATTTGCAACACCTTGCTCGTCGCGGTGGTCGGGATGGCGCCGGCACGGGCATCGGCCAACATCCATATCGTCGAGACCTTCACCACCGCGGTGTCGGGGATCAGCCACCTGATCCACGGCAATATCGATCGCGTGCTGTTCCTGCGGCTGCTGATCCCGGGGATCATCGGCGGGGTGAGCGGCGCCTATCTGCTCACCAATATTGACGCCGCGGTGGTGAAGCCGTTCGTGCTCGGTTATCTCGTGCTGACCGGGGTTTACCTGCTGGTGCGCGGGGTGATGTATCCACCGCGCCAGCGGCCGGCCAGGGTGGTCGCGCCGCTCGGGCTGATCGGCGGCTTCCTCGACGCGGCGGGCGGCGGCGGCTGGGGGCCGGTGGTCACCTCCAACCTGCTCGTCCAGGGCGTGGAGCCGCGTCGCGTGATCGGCACGGTCAATTCGGTCGAATTCTTCCTGACGCTCACCGTCTCGGCGACCTTCATCTCGCAGCTCGGGCTGAAGGATTTCGCGGTGGCGAGCATCGGGCTGCTGATCGGCGGCATCGCGGCCGCCCCGCTCGGCGCGGTGATGGCGAAACGCATCCCGCCGCGGACGATGTTCATCCTGGTCGGGGCCGTGCTGTCGCTCACCAGCGCTTACGGGGTGATGCACGCGGTGGGGCTGTAATCACAATTCGTCATTCCCGCGTAGGCGGGAATCCATTCCGGCTGGCGGAGCGGTTCTTTCCCCGACCTGCGCGAATGGATTCCCGCCTTCGCGGGAATGACGGGCGCTCTTTACGCACTCACCGCATGAACCGTGGCGACCGCCTGCATCACCGAGGCGATGCGCACCGCGGTCTGGATGATCTCGGCGGTGACGCCGGCATTCTTGAGCACCTGCTCATGCGCGTCGATGCAGCGGCCGCAGCCGTTCATCGCGCTGACCGCGAGGCTGAACAGCTCGAAATCGATCTTGTCGATCCCCGGCGAGCCGATCACGTTCATCCGCAGCTTGGCGGGCATCTTCGAATATTCTTCGTTCCCGGCGAGGTGCGTGAAGCGATAATAGACATTGTTCATCGCCATCACCGCCGCCGCCGCACGCGCCGCATTGGCCGCCTCGGGCGAGAGCTTGTCGGCGACTTCCGCCTCGGTCGCCTCGACCAAGGGCTTGTGCCCCGAGCCGTGCGCGCAGGCCAGCAACGTGCCGTATTTGCGCTGATCGTTGAGCACCGTCTCGTTGAGCAGCGACCCGACGTTGAGCCGGATATCCTTGGCATAATCGGGCAAGGTGCCCGCGAAATCCTTGAGCGCCATTTTCATTCTCCAACAGCAGGCATGAAAAGGGCGCGAAACCGAGGCCGGTCCCGCGCCCTCTCACTTTTTCTGCGCATTTCCGGGCGGAAAAGCGGTTCCCGCTTTTCCTGAAAATGCTCTAGAAACTAGAAGATCGCGCGGCTTAGGCGGCGACCTTCAGGACGTCGTCGCCCTTGTTCCAGTTGCACGGGCAGAGCTCGTCGGTCTGCAGCGCGTCGAGCACGCGCAGCGTCTCCGCCGGGTTGCGGCCGACGTTGAGGCCGTTGACCTGCACCGCCTGGATCACATTGTCCGGATCGATGATGAAGGTCGCGCGGAATGCGACATGCTCGTTCTTGTCGAGAATGCCCAGCGCGTCGGCCAGCTTCGCGCCATTGTCGGCGATCCACGGGAAATCGGCCGCCGCAAGGTCAGCGTCGGACTTGCGCCACGCGAGGTGGACGTGCGCGGTGTCGGTCGAGGCGCCGATCAGCACCGCGTCGCGATCCGCGAAATCGCCCTTGAGCTGGCTGTAGCCGACGATCTCGGTCGGGCAGACGAAGGTGAAATCCTTCGGCCAGTAGAACAGCACCTTCCACTTGCCGGGGAAAGCGGTGGTGAGGTCCAGCGTCTCACCGGCGGGCAGCGCATCGGTGCCCTGCTGGACGGGAACGGAAATGGCGGGGAAAGTATCGCCGATGGTCAGCATCTTATTGGGCCTCCTGGTGGTAAAATTCGGGCCTCATCGCATCCTTGCTCCTCGTTTTCGTCCGCGGGACGATTCGCTCGCCTTCCACGTACCGGGCGATATAGGGCGTTCTCCTGATCGAACAAATAGGCTATTCCATTATAATAGATCGATAGAGGCGATTAATGGCGCAGACCTATCTCCCGACGCTCAAGCAGCTGCAATATCTCACCGCGCTCAAGGACCACGGCCATTTCGGCCGCGCCGCGGAAAGCTGCTTCGTCACGCAATCGACGCTCTCGGCGGGGATCCGCGAGCTCGAGATGCTGATCGGGGTCACACTGGTCGAACGCACGCGCCGCGTGGTTCGTTTCACCCCGCTGGGCGAGCGGATCGCGATCAAGGCGCGCAAGGTGCTGCGCGAGGCGGAGGAACTGGGCGATATGGCGCGCGCCGCCGGCCGGCCGCTGTCGGGCGAGATGCGGATGAGCGTGATCCCGACGATCGCGCCCTTCCTGCTGCCGCGCATCCTGCCGCGGCTGCGCACCGATTATCCCGACTTGAAGCTGTTCCTGCGCGAAGAGCCGAGCGCCGCGGCATGCGATTCGCTCCACAACGGGCGCGCCGATTGCGTGCTGCTTGCGTTGCCCTATGCCTGCGGCGAGGTGTCGACGCAGATGCTGTTCGACGACCGGCTGTTCGTCGCCTTCCCCGAAGGCGAGATGCCCACCACCCCGGCCCCGGTCGCTGCCTCGGAGATCGACGAGACGCGGCTGTTGCTGCTCGAGGACGGGCATTGCCTCAAGGATCACGCGCTCGCCGCCTGCAACCGCCCCGAGTTGCGCGCCGAGGCGCAGATGCTCGGCACCTCGCTCCACACGATCGTCCAGATGGTCGACAACGGGCTGGGGGTGACGATGCTGCCCGAAATGGCGCTGAAGGCCGGCATCCTCGAACACACCCATATCCGCGCGCGGCCGCTCGCGGGGGAGCATCCGCTGCGCACGATCGCGCTGGCCTGGCGCCGCGCTTCGCCGCGCGAGCGGGACTTCAAATTGCTGGCGGATGTGCTGGCCGAAGCGGGGTGACCTTCTTCTTCTCCC
>JAFIGU010000009.1 GCA_017849555.1 Sphingomonas sp.
ACGGGCTTTCGCGCCGTGCGCGCCGAGATGGGCTGGGTGTCGGGGGTGCAGGACTGGAAGGGCGGGCTCGATCCGCACGCCGCGCACGACCATGGCGCGATGGCCAAGGCAATGAACGGGGCGACGCCGGCGCATCGGATGGCGAACGCGGGCGATGCGCCGCGGGTCAAGCTCGACCGGATCGTGCTGCGCGCGCAGGCCGAACATATGCCCGCGCCGGCGATCATCCAGCCGCCGGGGGCGCCCAATATGTTCGGGCCGCCCAACGGCAATGTCTGGACGCTGACGACGCAGACGCAGAACCGCCCGCTCGTGCGCAAGGTCAGCTATGATCCGGTGACGGGGATCGAGGTGGCGCGTAGCGGCTTTGCCGACAAGCATGTGATCGACCGCGCCGTCGGCTATGGCATCGCCTGGCACGAAGGCCAGCTATTCGGCATCGTCAATCAACTCATCGGCGTCGCAACTGCGCTGGCGATGCTCACGCTTGCGGTGTCGGGTTTCCTGATGTGGCGCCGCCGCAAGCCCGATGACGCGATCGGGGCGCCGCCGATGCCGCGCGATCCGGCGCGGTTGAAGGGGGTGGCGGCGATCGTGCTGTTCCTCGCGGCGCTGCTGCCGCTGCTTGCGGCGTCGCTGATCCTGCTGTGGCTCGTCGACCGGCTGATCCTGCCGCGTCTGCCACGGGTCGCGCGCTGGCTGGGGATGGTTCGCGCGGCGCGCTGATCCGCCGACCGGCAAACGGCCCGGCATCCCCCCACAGGTGCCGGGCCGCGCGCTGGCGGGACGTGCTGCGACCCGTTCAGCCCGCCGCGATCGCACGCGGTTCATTGTCCCCCGGCACGGCGCCGTGGATGACCGCATGCATGTCCTTGTTTTCGGGAAAGATCGGCCACAAAAGCTGCTGGCCCAGCGTGGCCGGCGGCAGATTTTCGACGCCATAGCTTTGCGGATAGGCGCGCGTGATCTTTGCGGTGCCGAACAGCACATCCCAGAAGAAGAGTAGATTGCCGAAATTGCCCTTGTAGTTGACCGCCGGGTCGTCGGCGTGGCGGCCGTGATGCGCATGATGCGTCGCGGGCGTGCTGATCGTACGTTCGACGACCCACATCACCGGGGCGAGCGCCCGGATGCGATAGAGCGGCGCATCCCAGGCGACATCGCTGTGCGCGCCGATGATCACCGCCATCTTCACGATGAGGTAGAAGGCGTAGAACCAGCCGAGCCCGAGGTAGACGAGCACCCCGGCGAACCAGATGCTCGGCATCATCGCATAATAGATGATGTTGTTCCGGTAGACGAGCCGGACGCTCATATAGCGGGCATTATGGTGCGCGCGGTGCAGGTTGTAGAGCCACGCGGTGCTGTGCGACGCGCGGTGCCACCAATATTGCATCATGTCTTCGAAGACGAGGAACAGCGCTAGCGCGGCGTACCAGGGGGCGTGCGCCAGTGCGCCTTCATATTGCGGGAACCAGGCGTGGCCGAGCGCGCCGACGATCAGCAGGATCGCAGGCTGGGTCGCGATGAGCAACGTGAAGGTGCTGACGATTTCGATGATGCCGTCGTGGCGCGACTGTTCGGATTTGGCGAACAGGCGCGTGCGGATCAGCTCGAGCAGGCCGAAGCCGACATAGATCGCAACGACGATCAGGCTCGATTGGGCCGAGGTAAGCTGCATCCCGATTCTCCCGTTGTGGCGTTGGCCCACTTGTCTTTCGCGGCGTGGTGGCACAGAAACCGACTCGACAATGCAAAGAAGTTATCAATTGGCCCTCGCCGAGCGAACGCGCCTGTCGGGCGTCGAACGCGACCGGCTGCTCGCGATGACGTCGCCGCGATCCTTTGCGGATGGCCAGTTCGTTCAACATCAAGGTGATCCGGGCGATGCCTTCTGGGCCGTGATCGAGGGGCATGTGCTCGTCGGCCGCTATGCCGAGGATGGCGCCTTCACCGCCTTTGCCGTGCTAGGGCCGGGCGATATTTTCGGCGAGCTGGCCTTCTTCACCGGGCTGGAGCGCCAGGTCGATGCGATTGCCAGCGGTCCGGCGCGGCTGGTTGCTATCGACCGCCCGGTGCTTCGCGCGCTGATGACCGCCGACATCGGCTGGGCCGAGCTGCTGCTGCGCAGTCTCGGCCGCCAGCTTGCCGTGTCGCTCGACATCATCGATGCCGAACGGCGGCTGCCCGTCGCCGAACGGCTGGCGCGGCTGCTCGCGGCGATGGCCGCCGACGCCGCCGACGGGATGACGGTGCGCGCGACGCAGCAACAACTCGCCGATCTGCTCGGCGTCTCGCGCGTCACCCTCGGCGCCGCGCTGCGCGATCTGTCGGCGCGCGGGACGATCGAGCGCGGCTATCGCCATGTTCGCGTCCTGCCGCCGCTTTCGCGCCCGGCGTAGCATGGCTATGGTCGCCGCCATGACGATCCTCCGGCGCCTGCTGCTGCTCCTTGTCCTGACCATCGTGGCGCCCATGGCGGCAGCGGCCGAGCGCGGGCCGTTGATTCTTGCGGCGGCCAGCCTTCAGGAGTCGCTGACCGACGCGGCCGATGCGTGGGCGGCGCAGGGGCATGCGCGCCCCGTCCTGTCCTTCGCGGGATCGTCGGCGCTCGCGCGGCAGATCATGGCGGGGGCGCCGGCCGACCTGTTCATCTCCGCCGACGAGCCCTGGATGGATGCGGTTGCCAAGGCGGGGCTGCTCCGGCCCGGTACGCGCGCCAATCTGGTCGGCAACCGGCTCGTGCTGATCGCCCCCCGGGCGAGCAGATTGCGGCTTGCCCCCGCGCGCGGCTTTGCGTTGGCGCGCGCGCTCGGCGGCGGGCGGCTCGCGGTGGCCGATCCGAACGCGGTGCCCGCGGGAAAATATGCCAAGGCAGCGCTGACCGCGCTCGGCGTGTGGGGCGATGTGGCGAACAAGCTCGCCCCGGCCGAGAATGTCCGCGCCGCGCTGGCGCTCGTCGAACGCGGCGCCGCGCCGCTCGGTATCGTCTATGCCACCGATGCGCAGGCGTCGCAGGCGGTACGCGTCGTCGGCACTTTTCCCGCCGCCAGCCATCCGCCGATCCGTTATCCGCTGGCGCTGCTCAAGACGTCGCGCAGCCGCGATGCGGCGGCGTTCCGCGCGTTCCTGCTGTCGCGGCAGGCGCGCGCGATCTTTGCGCGCCACGGCTTTACGGCGCCCTGAACGCATGTGGATGCAAACCGACCCCGTCATTGCGAGCGCAGCGAAGCAATCCAGAGTGTGCGTAAACCGCTCTGGATTGCTTCGCTGCGCTCGCAATGACGACCAGAAAATGATCGTGCCCTGATGCTGTCCGCCGAAGAATGGGGGATTGTCGCGCTGTCGCTCAAGGTCGGCGGGGTCGCGGTGCTCGCGACGCTGCCGCTTGCCTTCGCGCTCGCCTGGGTGCTCGCGCGCTATCGCTTTCCGGGGCGGCTGCTGCTCGATGCGCTGGTCCATCTCCCGCTCGTCCTGCCGCCCGTCGTCACCGGCTGGCTGCTGCTTGTCGCCTTCGGTCCGCTCGGCCCGATCGGCAGCCGGTTGCAGGACTGGCTGGGCGTCACGCTGATGTTCCGTTGGACCGGCGCCGCGCTGGCCGCGGCGATCATGGCGCTGCCGCTGATGGTGCGCGCGATGCGCCTGTCGATCGAGGGGATCGACCGGCGGCTGGAAGGCGCGGCGCGGACGCTGGGGGCGGGGCGCTGGCACGCCTTCCGGACGGTCAGCCTGCCGCTCGCGCTGCCCGGCGTGCTGGCGGCGCTCGTGCTCGGCTTCGCGCGCTCGATCGGCGAGTTCGGCGCGACGATCACCTTCGTTTCCAACATTCCGGGTGAAACGCAGACGCTGCCGCTCGCCATCTATTCGGCGCTGCAGGTGCCGGGGGCGGAGGCGATGGTGACGCGGCTCGCGCTGCTGTCGGTCGCGCTGTCGCTCGGCGCGCTGATCCTGTCCGAATGGCTGGTGCGGCGTACCCATGCCGAAAGGGCGCGGCATGGCGATTGATATTGCGGTCGAAAGGCGCTTCGGCGCGAGCGTCATCGGGGCGCAGTTCACGGCCGAAGCCGGACTGACCGCGCTGTTCGGGCCTTCGGGGGTCGGCAAGACCAGCCTGCTCAACATGGTCGCCGGGCTGCTGCGCCCCGACCGCGGGCATATCCGTATCGGCGGACGGACATTGTTCGACGGCGCCACCGACCTGCCGCCCGAGGCGCGGCGCGTCGGCTATGTCTTTCAGGACGGGCGCCTCTTTCCGCATCGGCGCGTGAAGGCCAATCTCCTCTATGGCTGGCGTCTGGCCGATCCGGCTAATCGCTGGATGACGCTGGACGAGGCCGCCGATTTCTTGGGCATCGGCCATTTACTCGGTCGCTGGCCGCAAAGCCTGTCGGGCGGTGAGGCGCAGCGGGTCGCGATCGGCCGGGCCTTGCTCGCGGCGCCGCAAATCCTGTTGATGGACGAACCGCTGTCGTCGCTCGACGCGGCGCGGCGCGGTGACATCATGACGGTGATCGAACGGATACGCGACGAGCTGAAAGTGCCGATCCTCTATGTCAGTCACGATCGGGCCGAGGTCGACCGGCTGGCGACGCAAATCGTCGAGGTCGGCAAATAAAGTTTCACTTGAAACCATATTGATGGTAGATTGCACGCATGGAAAGCCAGTTTACGCACGTCCACGACACGCCGCCGCCGGGCGCTGCGGCGGATTGGACGATATCGCAGGATTGGGACGCCTTTACCGCCGACGAGCATGCGATGTGGGACCGGCTGTTCGCGCGACAGTCCGAGATGCTGCCGGGACGCGCCGCCGACGCCTTTCTGCGCGGGATCGACGTGCTCAAGCTCGAAAAGCCGGGAATCCCCGATTATCGCGAGCTCAACGCGCGGCTGATGGCCGCGACGGGGTGGCAGGTGGTGGCGGTGCCGGGGCTTGTCCCCGACGACGTGTTCTTCGACCATCTGGCGAACCGGCGCTTCCCGGCGGGCAATTTCATCCGCACGCCGCAGCAGCTCGACTATCTGCAGGAACCCGACGTCTTTCACGACGTGTTCGGCCATGTCCCGATGCTCGCCGACCCGATATTCGCCGATTATATGGTCGCTTATGGCGAAGGCGGGCTTCGGAGCCTGCAGTTCGACGCGCTGAAGCAGCTCGCGCGGCTCTATTGGTACACGGTCGAATTCGGGCTGATCCGCGAGAGCGGCGACCTGCGCATCTATGGCGCGGGGATCGTCTCGTCCTACGCCGAGAGCGTCTTTGCGCTCGATTCGGACAGTCCCAACCGTATCGGCTTCGATCTCGCGCGCGTGATGCGCACCGATTATCGGATCGACGATTTCCAGCAGAATTATTTCGTGATCGACAGCCTGGACCAGCTTCTGGAAACGACGGTCAACACCGACTTCGCACCGCTCTATGCCGCGAACGCGGCGCTGCCGCCGATCCCGATTGCCGACATCTTGCCGGACGATACCGTCATTACCCGCGGCACGCAGGACTATGCGGCGGCGAAAGCCTGAATTTCACCAGCTCCCGAAGCTCGCGTCGGAGGGGCTGGCGCGGTGCAGGGCGCGTTCCTTGCGGCGGTAGCCGTAGCGCCGCCGCTTGGTGAGCAGCAGGCAGGGCCATTCCGCGCTGCCGCCGCGCGCGGTCAGGCGAAAGCCGTGCGCGCGATAGGCGGCGAGTACGGGGTCCATCTGGCGCGCGATCAGTCCGGCAAGGATGGCGCGGCCGCCGGGTGCGGTCGCGGCGGCGATATCCGGGGCGAGGGTGATCAGCGGCCCGGCGAGAATATTGGCGACGACGAGGTCATAGGGCGCCCGGTGCCTTATGGCCGGATGGTCGGTCCCCGGCGCGACCGCCAGAGCGAGCCGGCCGCCGCCGCGGCCCAGTGGCACATCGTTGATCGCGGCATTGTCACGCGTGACGAATATGCTCGCCGGGTCGATGTCCGACGCAATGACACGCGCGCGCGGCCAAAGTGCCATGGCGGCGAAGGCGAGCAGGCCGGTGCCCGTCCCGATGTCGGCGATGTTGCGCGGCGCGGCGCCCGCGCGGGCGAGGCGGTCGAGCATCGCGAGGCAGCCCGCGGTCGTGTCGTG
>JAFIGU010000080.1 GCA_017849555.1 Sphingomonas sp.
ACCCACCCACCCCCGGCCCCTCCCTTCACCAGGGAGGGGAGAGAAATGCACCAGATTGTCCTGATCGACTTTCGACCCTAGAGCCACCCGCGTGAGTTCGCCCGCCCCCTCGCTTACCCTCGTGACCGGCGTGTCCGGCTTCGTCGGCTCGGCGGTCGCCCGCGCGCTGGCGGCGGAGGGGCACCGCGTCCGCGGGCTGGTCCGCGCTTCCAGCCCCCGCGCCAATCTGCACGATTTCCCCGGCGAACTCGTCGAGGGTGACGCGCGCGGTCCGGCCAGCGTCGCGGCGGCGATGCGCGGCGTCCGCCACCTGCTCCACGTCGCCGCCGATTATCGCCTGTGGGCGCCCGACCCCGAGGAGATTGTCCGCAACAATCGCGCCAGCACCGAAACGGTGATGCGCGCCGCGCTCGCCGCGGGGGTCGAACGCGTGGTCTATACGTCGAGCGTCGCGACCCTGCGGCCGCGCGACGACGGCCCCGCCGACGAAACCCGCGCCGCGACCCCCGAACAGGCGGTCGGCGTCTACAAGCGCAGCAAGGTGGTGGCCGAGCGGCTGGTTGAGGCATTGGTCCGCGACGAAGGGCTGCCGGCGGTGATCGTCCAGCCCTCCACCCCGATCGGTCCGCGCGACGTCAAGCCTACCCCGACCGGGCGGATCATCGTCGAGGCGGCGAGCGGGCGGATGCCGGCCTATGTCGATTCGGGGCTCAACCTCGTCCATGTCGACGATGTCGCGGCGGGGCATGTGCTTGCGCTGGAACAGGGCCGCGTCGGCGAACGCTATATCCTCGGCGGGCAGGATGTGATGCTCGGCGAGATGCTGGCAGAGATCGCCGAGATCGTCGGGCGCAAGCCGCCGACGGTGCGCATCCCGCGCGCGCCGCTCTTTCCGCTCGCCTGGGCGAACGAGCAGATCGCGCGGGCGACCGGCGGCAATCCCTTCCTCACGCTCGATTCGCTGAGGATGGCGAAATATCGCATGTTCTTTTCCTCGGCGAAGGCCGAAGGCGAGCTCGGCTATCGCGCGCGGCCGTATCGCGCGGCGCTCGAGGATGCGGTGGCGTGGTTCCGGCAGGCGGGGATGATCCGGTGATCTGGAGCTGGATTGCAGGGCTCTCGCTGGCGATCTGGCTGGTACTGGTGTTCGCGCGGCACGGCTTCTGGCTGGCGCGCGAGCGCGACACGCGCAACCTGCCCGCCGCCCCGGCGTCCTGGCCCGATGTCGTCGCGGTCGTCCCGGCACGCGACGAGGCGGCGCTGATCGCGCGGTCGCTCGGCAGCCTCGCCGCGCAGGATTATCCCGGCGCGTTCCGCATCATCCTGGTCGACGATTCGTCGAGCGACGGCACCGGCGATATCGCCCGCGCGCTCGCGTCGCCGCGGGTCGAGGTGGCGCAGGGCCTACCCCTCGCCGCCGGCTGGACCGGCAAGCTCTGGGCGGTCGCGCAGGGGGTGGAGCGCGCCGGCGCCTCGCCTACCTATCTCTGGCTCACCGACGCCGATATCGAGCACGCGCCCGATACGTTGCGGATGCTCGTCACCCGCGCCGAGGCGGGTAAGCTCGCGCTCGTCAGCCTGATGGCACGGCTGCATTGCGCCACTCTCGCCGAGCGGATGCTGATCCCGGCCTTCGTCTTCTTCTTCCAATTGCTCTATCCGTTCGGGCTGATGAACCGCGCGACCGGGCCGGGCGGCGCGGCCGGCGGCTGCATGCTGGTGCGGCGCGAGGCACTGGAAGCGGCAGGCGGGATCGCCGCGATCCGCGACGCGCTGATCGACGATTGCACGCTCGGCGCGTTGCTCAAGCGGCAGGGGCGCATCTGGCTCGGGCTGACCGATCGCTCGCGCAGCATCCGCCCCAATGACGGCTTCGGCGCGATGGCGGCGATGATCGCGCGCTCGGCCTATGCCCAGCTCGGCTATTCGCCGCCGCTGCTGGCGGGGACGATCCTCGGGCTGGCTGTGGTCTATCTCGCGCCGCCGCTGCTCGCGATCTTCGCGCACGGTTTCGCGCGTTTCGCCGGGCTGGGTGCGTGGGCGCTGATGACGATCGCGTTCCAGCCGATGCTCGCTTTCTACCGCCGCTCGCCCTTGTGGGGCGTCGCGCTGCCGGCGATCGCGGCTTTCTACGCCGGATGCACCTTGCTATCGGCGTGGCAGCATGCGCGCGGGCGCGGCGGAATGTGGAAAGGGCGGGCGCAGGCAGCGGCCGGGGCACGATGACAGACACAGCCGATCTCGCCTCGGGCAAGGGCCATCACGACGAGAATTTCCCCGTCGCCAGCTTCCTCTTGCGCCCCGAGCATCGCGCGCCGGTGATGGCCTATTACCGCTTCGCGCGCGCCGCCGACGATATCGCCGACAACGAACAGGCGACGCAGGCGACCAAGCTCGACCTGCTCGCCCGGATGCGTGCCGGGCTCGACCGCGACGGCCCGCCCGAGGCGGTGGCGCTCGGCGCGGTGATGGCGGCGCGGGGGATCGACCCGATCCACGCGCACGACCTGCTCGACGCCTTCGTCCGCGACGTGACCGAGGCGCGTTGCGCCGACTGGGACGATCTTATCGGCTATTGCCGGCTGTCCGCGATGCCTGTCGGCCGCTTCGTGCTCGATGTCCACGGCGAGAGCCGCGAAACCTGGCCTGCCAATGATGCGCTCTGCGCCGCGCTCCAGGTGATCAACCACCTGCAGGATTGCGGGAAGGATTATCGCACGCTCGGCCGGGTCTATATCCCGCTTGATACCGGCATCGACCTCGCCGACCTCGCCCGCGCGCGCGCCACCCCGGCGCTGCGCGCGATCATCACCGCGCTGGTCGAGCGCACGCGCGATCTGCTTGACCGGTCGGCGGGTTTCTCGGCGATGATCCGCGACCGTCGGCTCGCCGCCGAAGTCGCCGCGATCCACCGGCTCGCGGTGAGCCTGTGCGATCGGCTCGCGACGCGCGATCCGCTGAGCGAACGCGTCCACCACGGCAAGCTCGAAGCCGCGCTGCTCGGGCTCAGTGCCGCGGTCCCTGCGCTGCTGCGGCGCGCGGCATGAGCGAGGTTACCGCCAACCCCGCCGCGCAGGCCGGCGGCAGTTCCTTCTATGCCGGAATGCGGCTGTTGCCCAAGGCCGAGCGCGAGGCGATGTACGCGATCTACGCCTTCTGCCGCGCGGTCGACGACATCGCCGACGACCAGCAGGGCGACCGCCCCGGCCGCGCCGCCGCGCTCGATCGCTGGCGCCGCGATCTCGATGCGCTTTATGCCGGCGGCGACGCGGGTCAGGCCCAAATCGTCGCCGAAGCGGTGCGGCGCTTTGGGCTCGACCGCGCCGATTTCGAGGCGGTGATCGATGGCATGGCGATGGACGTCGCACGCGATATCCGCTGGCCGACGATCGACGAATTGGATCTTTATTGCGACCGGGTCGCCTCGGCGGTGGGGCGGCTGTCGGTGCGCGTGTTCGGCATGCCGCACGCGCCGGGCATCGAGCTGGCGCATCATCTCGGCCGCGCGCTCCAGCTCACCAATATCCTGCGCGATATCGACGAGGATGCCGCGATCGGCCGCGTCTACCTGCCGATCGAGGCGCTGGATGCCGTCGGGATCACTCCGACCACGCCGGAGGCGGTCGCCGCCGATCCACGGATCGACCAGGCGGTGCGCCCGTTGGCGGAACGCGCGCGCGCGCATTATCGCGCCGCCGACGCGATCCTCGCCGCCCGCCCCGCGGGCCATTTGCTCGCGCCGCGCCTGATGGAAGCGGTCTATGCCAAATTGCTGACGCGGATGGAAACCGTCGGGTGGGCGCCGCCGCGCCAGCGCATCCGGGTCAGCAAGCCCGCCTTGTTGTGGACGGTCGCGCGGTTGGTGGTGACGCGTTGACGTTCGCGCGCGCGACGATCGCCGGCGCCGGACTCGCCGGGCTGTCCGCCGCGGTGCGGCTGGCGGAAGCGGGCGTGCGGGTGCGCATCGCCGATTCCGCGGCGCAGGCGGGCGGGCGCTGCCGTTCCTATTACGACCGACAGCTCGGGCTGACGATCGATAACGGCAATCACCTCGTGCTCGCCGGGAATGAGGCGGTCGCGCGGTTCCGCACGACGATCGGCGCGACCCAGCCGCTCGCCGGCCCCGAACAGGCCGATTTCGCCTTCGTCGACCTGACCGACGGCGCCCGCTGGACGATCCGCATCAATCAGGGCCGCGTACCGTGGTGGGTCTTTTCACCCGGCCGCCGCGTGCCGGGAACCGGCGCGCTCGACTATCTGCGGCTTGCGCGGCTGATTACCGGCGGGCCGCGCGATATCGTCGGCGATCGCGTCGACACCGACAGCCCGGCGTGGCGCAAGTTGATCGCGCCGGTGCTGCTTGCGGTACTCAACACGCCGCCCGCCAGCGGATCGGCGCAGCTGACCGCGCAGGTGTTGCGCGAATCTCTGCTGAAGGGCGGTCAAGCCAGCCTGCCGCGGATCGCCGAACCCAGCCTCGCCGCCGCCTTTGTCGACCCGGCGGTGGCGTGGCTCGCCGCGCGTGAGGCGCCGCTGACGCTCGGTCGCCGGCTCCGCGCGATCGTCACCGAGGGCGATCGGGTCAGCGCGCTCGACTGGGGCGACGGCGCCGAGCCCGTGGCGGCGGACGAGGCGGTGATCCTCGCGGTTCCGTCGTGGGTGGCGACCGCGCTGCTGCCCGAGATATCCGCGCCCGATGCGTTCCACGCGATCGTCAACGGGCATTTCGCATTGCCCGCGCCGCACGGGATGCCGCCTATGCAGGGGCTGATCGGCGGGACCGCGGAATGGCTGTTCGCCTTCCCCGATCGCCTCTCGGTGACGGTCAGCGCCGCCGACGCGATCGTCGACCTCGATCGCGAGGAGCTGGCGCGGCGTTTCTGGGGCGATATCCAGCGCGCCTGCGGCTTCACTGCGGCGATGCCGGCGTGGCAGATCGTCAAGGAAAAGCGCGCGACCTTCGCCGCCACCCCGGCGCAGGATGCCAAGCGCCCGCCCGCGACGACGCGCTGGCGCAATCTGTTCCTCGCCGGGGACTGGGTGCAGAACGGGCTGCCGGCGACGATCGAGGGCGCATTGCGCGCAGGCGAGACCGCGGCACGGCTGGTGCAGCAATTCCGCCATTGACCAATATGCGCGGCGCGCCAAATGATACCCGATATTCAAAAGCCGGAGCGACCATGACCGATCACGATCTCAACGATCTGCATGATGGCGCGATACCGGCGGCGACTCTGGTGATCTTCCGCGCGGCGGGCGGCGGGGCGCCCGAATTGCTGATGGTCGAGCGCGCCAAGGAAATGTCGTTTGCCGGCGGGGCGATGGTATTCCCCGGCGGACGCGTCGACGGGGGCGATCATGTGCTCGCCGAGCTGCTCGGCGGCGACGCGGAAACCGCCTCGCGCATCGCCGCGATCCGCGAGACGATCGAGGAGACCGGCGTACCCGTCGGGCTGAAACCGATGCCGTCGGCAGAAGCGCTAGCCGCGATGCGCGCCGCGCTGCATGCCGGCACGCCCTTTGCCGAGGCCTTGGCCGATGCGGGGTCCGCGCTCGATCTCGATATGCTCGAACCCTGGGCGCGCTGGCTGCCGGCGCATCGTGGGATGAAGCGGTTCGATACCCGCTTCTACCTCGCCGAGCTGCCGGCGGACGCGCCGCGCGCCACCGTCGATGCGACCGAGAATGTCCGGCTGGTTTGGGCGACCGCGCAATCGGTGCTCGACGATGCCGACGCCGGCAAGCTGGCGATCATCTTCCCGACGCGGCGCAATCTGGAGCGGCTGGCGCTGTTCGACAATTTCGCCGACGCGGTGGCGCACGCCCGCGCGACCCCGATCCGGATCGTCACGCCCTGGACCGAGGAGCGTAGCGGCGAGCAGCACCTCTGCATCGCCGACGATGCGGGCTATCCGGTGACCTCGGAGCCACTGTCCGGCGCGATGCGCGCTTAGCGCCTTTCACGAAAGAGAATCCGTTCGCGCTGAGCTTGGCGAAGGGCGTCCTCAAGTTGGGGACGCCCTTCGACAAGCTCAGGGCGAACGGGGGAAAAGCGCCTTCCTGCTCAGTGCGGCAGCGCGCTGGCCTCGACCTTTTCCACCCAATGCGGGAAGAACGCCGGCTGGCGCGACGACCAGCCCGACGCGGTCGCCGCCGCCTCGCTGATCGACTGGAGCAATTTGCGGCGCAATTCCGGGTGAAGATGCGGCAGCGCGGCAGCGGCGCAGAAGGCGCCCGGCAGCCACGGCCGCACATTCGCCCCGATCAGCCGCTCGTAGAGGAAGCGATAGGCGGAGAAAGTCGGCAGCCGCCCCTGCCCGAGATCGAAGGCTGTGACCGTGATCAGCGGCGCAAGAAACGCCTCGACCCGATCGAGCCCGCTATCGTCAGGCACCAAAGTACGGATTTCGGGAAGCCGCTCGTAATGCCGGGCCTGTGCGCGGATGCTCGCCGCCTCGACCACGTCGCGCGACCAGCGCGTCATCGCGTCCTCGCGCTCAAGACCTATATCGAGACTGCGCCGGATGTAGCGTTGCGTCGCCGCGGCAAAGCCAGCGAACTCTTTCATCTCGGCGAGTGTCATCGCACCTTCCGCCGGCTTCATCCTGGCACTCATGACCCACCTCAGCCCGTACCAAAGCCTGTACTCAACAAGCGAAGTTATCTTACGCTACGGTGGTTAACCCTACCCTTAACGCTATGATGCCCCGCGTTCATAAATGAATCACGGACCTTGCCGCGCCGCAACATTGGATGCGACGAACCGAGTCACATTGTTGAAATTGCGCGACAGGGTGCGTCTTTTACGCAACAATCAGTCGTTCACCGCCCCGACTAGCGCAACGAGTGCGCGCAACCGCGGCAACCCGCCGGGGGTGGCGATATAGCGCGGCTCCCAGCGCGGCTGAAACTTGGCCTTGAACGCGCGCAGCCCGGTGAAGCGATAGAGTCGCTCGCCGCGCTCGAACAAGGTGCGGCCGATCTTGGCCCAGATCGGCGCCAGCCGGTCCTCGGGCAAACCTGCCAGCGGGGCGATGCCGAGGTTGAAGGTCGCATAACCCTGCGCCCGGCCCCATTCGAACAGCCGCACGAACATCATGTCCATCGTTCCGCCCGGCGCATCGGGAATATAGCGCATCAGATCGACCGACATCTCGCCGCCGTCGCCGTCGGGCGCGCCGTTGGTCCAGATATTGGCGAAGGCGAGCATCCGTTCCCCGTGCCGCACCACCGCCACCGGGAAGCGCGCGAGATAATCGGGATCGAACGGCCCCAGGCTGAAGCGCTTCTCCCCGCCCGGTCGATCGACCAGCCACGCATCGGACACCGCGCGCAGATCGGGCATGATCGCCGGCACTTCCGCGGGCGGCACGACCGCGAAGGTCATGCCCTCGCGCGTGGCACGGCGCAGGGCGGCGCGAAAATCCTTCGCCTGCGGCCCCTCCAGCGTGAAATCGGCGAGATCGACATGCGCCTCCTCGCCATATTTCATCGCCTCCAGCCCCATATCGATCGTCAGCGGGAGCATGTCGGCGCTGATCTGGTAGAAGCATAGCCGGCCATGCGCCGCGTCGCAGGCGCGGCGGATCGACCAGACGAGCTCGCCCCACGCCGCCTCCGGCCCCACCGGATCGCCCATCACGATCCACGTCCGCCCGCGCACGCGATACATCAGGAAGGCATCGCGCGCGGTCGAGATAACGAACCTTTTGTCGCCGGTGAAGGCGAGATTGGCGTCGGTGCGACTGGCATAAGCGAGCGCGGTCTTCGCCACCTCCGCGGGCAGATCGGCGGTGCCCGCGGCGGGGCGCGCGCTGCGCCCCATCAGCAAATGCCAGAAGGCGATCGCCGCCATCAGCACCCCGGCGGCGAAGGTCGCGCGCAGGAAGCGCGGCGCATTGCCGTTGAGCGCGAACCGCCACCACAATTCGTCGCTATAGGGCACGCGCTTGTAAGCGAAGAAGCCGGCCCAGACGCTCAGCCCCAATGCCGCGGCGGCGGCGGCGAGCCAGCGACCGTCGAGCGGCTCGGTGGCGATCCCGCCGCGGCGATAGAAGGCCGGGCGCGCATATTGCAGGATCGCGAGGATGACGAACTGCATCCCCGCTTCCTCGTAATCGAGCCCCTTGAGCAGCGAGAAGACGATCCCCGCGACGAGCAGCACGCGCGCCATCACGAACCCGCTGCGCAGCCGTGCGTTGAGCGCCGGCGCGACGAGCAGCAGCAAGGTGCCGACGAGGCTCCCCGCGAGATGCGACCCCTCAATGAACGGCAGCGGCAGCAGCGCGTCGAGATCGCTCAGCCGGGTGCGCACCCCCGGCAGCGCGCCCGAGACGAGCAGGATGAACCCCGCCGCGAACACGAGCAGGGTGATCGCCCCCGGCGCCAGCGCACGCCCGACCTTATCGATCAGCGAGAGCCCCGCGCCGATCGGGCGGCGTAACGCGCTCGCTTCGCGCAGCACCAGCACGCTCGCCGCGACGAACAGCGGCAGCAGATAATAGACCAGCCGGTAGAGCAGCAGCCCGGCGAACACCGCGGGTTTGTCCGCCGGGAGCGCAGCGAGCACCACCGCCTCGAACACCCCCAGCCCGCCGGGGACGTGCGCGAATATCGCGACGACGATCGCCAGCACATAAGCGACGAAGAAAGCGGGAAAGACGTCCGCCTCCAGTCCCGGCACCAGCACGAACAGCACCGAGGAGGCGATCAGCAGGTCGACCACCGACACCGCGACCAGCGCGAACAGATGCCGCGCATCGGGCAAAGGCAAGGCGAAGCCGTCGGCGCCGATCCGACGGATGCCCCCGGCGCGCAGGATCACCGGCACCACCGCGATCGCCAGCAGCGCGAGGCCGAAGGCATGTGCCGCACCGGTCTCCAGCGTCCAATGCGCGAGGTGCAGCGGTGCCTGTTGGATCAGCAACGCGACCCCGGCGGTCGCGGCGATGCCGTTCCAGAAGGCGAGCGTGCCGATCGCGCCGACCTTCACCGCCTCTGCCAGCGAAAGGCCCGCCTGCCCGTAGATGCGATAGCGCGCCGAATTGCCGGTGAGCAGCGACAGCCCGAGATTGTAGCTGATCGCATTGCCGAGGAACGAGGCGGTCGCGCCGACCTGCCACGGCTGCGGCCGCCCGATCACGCGCAGCGCGATCCAGTCGTGGAGCGTCAGCAGGGTGTAGCTCGCCGCGGTCAGCGCCGCCGCCAGCGCGATGCGATCCGCCGGGACCGCGCCGAGCGCCGCGCGCACGTCGCGCAGATGCACCTCGTCGAGCACGAGGCGCAGCGCGGCGAGGCCAAGCAAGGCGACGCACGCCACCGCCGCCGGTATCCACCAGCGGCGATGATGCGAGAGAAGCTCGGAAATCGCGAGTCGGCGGCGCTGCATCACTGCAGACGATGCCACTCCTGCGAGCGGCAGAAATAGTGCCTGATGAGGCAGCCCGAAATCTTCAGCCGATCCGGCGCGACCAGCTTGAGATGCGAGGGGAAGCTGCGCCCCATATCGGGGACGTAGAACCGCCCCGACCAGGTGCCGTTGGCGTCTGCACGGTAATTGCGCAGCAACTGCGTGCCGATGAGATGCGCGACCCCCGCCTCGCGCGCATCGGCCCTTGCGGCGCCGTTGGCCCAGACGATCGCGCCGCACAGCCCGCCGTTGCACGCGGTGGTGCGGATCATCAGCGAACCGCGCGGGTTGCTCCACACCCCGAACGGCGAGGCAGCCGCCGCGGGAGTCGCGGTCAGCGCGCAGACGGCGATCGCCGCAAGGTGGCGCATACGGCTCATGCCGCCGCCCGCGTCAAACCGGAAGCACCCACCCCCGTTCGGGCCAACGGAGAGGGTTTTGCGCCCACCGTCCCCGTGGCGCGGTCGATCGCGAGCATGATGTTGCGGACGATCGCATCGGTATCGAATTTCAAGAAATGGCCCCCCGGCATTGCCACATCGGTGGCGTTGGATTGAGTCGCGCCGTCGCACGCGCTTTCGGTTTCATCGGCGCCGTGGATGCAGGTCAACGGCGCCCAGGTGATCGCGCGGATATCGCGCCGCCCGTCGCTGTCGGGCGTGCCCAGATAGGTGATATTGCTGGGATCGGTGCGGAAGAACACGTCGCGCCCCGGCACCACCAGCACGATCGCGGCGATCCGGCGGCGCAGCTCGGCCGGCAGCGCCGGGAGCGACGCCGCCAGCACATCCGCGCCGAACGACCGGCCGATCAGCACCAGCCGGTCGGCCGGCGACGCCGCAAGCGCGTGGCGCACCGCCGCGGCGACGATCCGGTTGGTTTCGGCGGCGGTACGGCGGGTGCGGAAGGCGACCGGGGTGTTGAACCCGGTGACCGAGATGCCCGCGCCGGCCAGCGCATCGGCGCTCGTCGCGCCGATCCCGAAGTTGAGACCCATGTCGCCGGAGAAATAGAGCGCCGCGATCCCGCGTCCCGGTGCGGTCGCCGCGACCTGGACATAAGGATCGCGATCGAAATAGGTCGCGCGATAGAATATCCCGATCAGCACCGCCGCGAGCACGCCGCCCGTGATCGCCAGCCGATACGGCCAGCGTTTGCGTGGGGTGTCCAGAATCGGCGCTCGGCTCCCGTGCATGATTCGAGCATTAACACCGGCAGGATCTAACCGCACTGTCAGCAACATGACGAAATTGTCATGCGATCGGTCATATTCCCCCGTCATTCCCGCGCAGGCGGGAATCTATTCTGGCGGGTCCATCGGATAAGTCGCGAGGCCAGCGTCAATGGATTCCCGCCTTCGCGGGAATGACGGGGAATGTTGCGAACAGAACGACGCCCTCCCGATTGACTCAACAAAGCGATGAGAACAAAATAGGAACGAAACCCCGCTACGAGTCGTACCCCCGTGCCAACCTCCGCCGTCATTGCCAAGCTTCGCGATACGTTGCGCGCGATCGAGGGCGACGGGCATCGCCGGCGCGAGACGTTGCCGTTCGGCATCGGCGAGATCGATACGCGGCTGGCGGCGGGTGGGCTCAGGCTCGATGCGCTGCACGAGATCGCGCCGGCCACCCCCGACCTCGCCGACGATGCCTGCGCCACATTGCTGCTCGCCGGGATCGCCGCGCGCGCCTGGGGGCCGGTCTTGTGGGTGGTGCGGCGACGCGATCTGTTCGCTCCCGGCCTCTATCAGGCGGGGCTGTCGCCCGAACGCGTGATCTATGCCGAGGCGCGCGACGATGCCGAATTGCTCGCGCTGATGGAGGAAGGCATCCGCCACCGCGGGCTCGGCGCGGTGGTCGGCGAGGCGCGCCGCGCGGCGATGGCCTCGACCCGCCGGCTGCAACTCGCGGCGGAGGGCGGGCGGACGATCGCGCTGCTGATGAAACGCCACGCGCGTGAAGGCGGCGACCCGCTGGCGGTGCCGTCGGCCGCGGTGACCCGCTGGCGCGTCGCCGCCGCGCCTTCCGCCCCGCCCCCGACGCGCGGGCTGGCAGGGGGCATCGGGCGGGCGCGCTGGCATCTGTCGCTCGTCCGCCAGCGCGGCGGCGATCCTTTCGATCTGAACGTGGAGGCCGTGGATGAAACGGGTCGCCTCGCTCTACCTGCCGCATTGGTCGATCGACCGCGTCGTCAGGGCCGAGCGCCGCACGCTGCCGCCGCCTGACGCGCCGCCGGTTCCTGCTGCACCCCCGCCCCGCCCCGCCGAACGCATCACCGGCTGGCGCCCCGGCGCGCGCTGGGCAAAGGGCGAGCGCGTCGCCGCGCGGCCGACGATGGCGCATGCCGCGCCGCCGCTCGTCACCGTGCAACGCAGCGCCAATCGCGTCGAGATCGCCGCCGCTTCGCCTGCCGCCGCGGCTTTGGGAATCGCACCGGGGATGGCGCTGACCCAGGCGCGCGCTTCGGTCCCCTCGCTCGACGTGCGCGATGCCGATCCGGCGGGCGACCACGCCGATCTGACGCGGCTGGCCGAGGCCCTCGCACGGCGCTGGTCGCCGCATGTCGCGATAACCGATGCGGACGGGCTGATGCTCGATCTGACCGGGGTGGCGCATCTCCACGGCGGCGAGGAACGGATGGCACGACAGCTCGTCCGGCTGCTCGCGCGATTGGGGTTCGGCGCGCGGATCGCGATCGCGGATACGGTCGGCGCGGCCTGGGCGCTGGCGCGGTACGGCGATGCATTAATACGGGATCACTTGTCCCCCGTCCCCCCGTCACCCCGGGCTTGTCCCGGAGTCCACCGGGCATCAGGGGCTGAGCAAGAAGCTCATGCCGTTTGGCTTGGCTCTCGGTGGACCCCGGGACAAGCCCGGGGTGACGCATCCTATGGTGCGCGCGATGCCTTAAACTCCCCCGTTCGCCCTGAGCTTGTCGAAGGGCGGCCCCGACTCTCGAACGGCAGGACGCCCTTCGACAAGCTCAGGGCGAACGGATCATATGCTTGTATTTCGATAATTCCCCCCGCCACCCACCGCACCGCGCTCGCCCCCCTCCCGGTCGCGGCGCTGCGGCTCGACGGCGACGCGCTCGAACTGCTCGAACGCTTCGGCATCGCCACGATCGGCGAGTTGCTGGCGATGCCGCGCGCGCCGCTGGTGCGACGGTTCGGCGCGGCGATCGTGCGGCGGCTCGATCAGGCGACCGGCGCGCTTGCCGAGCCGCTGATCCCGATCGTTCCCGATCAGCCGATCAGCGTCGAACGCCGCTTCGCCGAGCCGATCGCCACCGCCGAGGCGATCACTCATTGGCTCGAGGGGCTGACGCGCGATCTCGCCACCGAACTCGCCCGAGCCGGGCTCGGCGCGCGCGCCTTGCTGTTCGTCGCCGGGCGGGTCGATCATCAGGCGCAGGGGCTGCGGATCGGCTTCGCCCGCGCGACACGCGATGCGCGGCATATCCAGCGGCTGATCGCGCGGCGCATCGAGGAGATCGACCCCGGCTACGGCATCGAGGCGCTGACGCTCCACGTCCGCCGCGCCGAACCGCTCGGCGCGCAGGCGCTGGGCGCAGCGTTGGCGGAGGATAGCACTCCCGATCTCGCCCCGCTGGTCGATGCGCTCGCCAATCGCATCGGCCATGCGCGGCTGTGGCGGCATCGGCCGGTGGAGAGCGACGTTCCCGAACGCGCCGTCGCCGCGATCCCGCCGCTCGACCCACCCGCCGACGATGCGTTGCGGCTCAAGCTCGACGATGTGCGCCAGCTCGATCAGCGCCCCGCCGATCATCCGTGGCACCCGCGCTGGCCGCGTCCGGCGCGGCTGCTCGCGCGACCCGAGCCGCTCGATCACGTCGTCGCCGAATTGCCCGATCAGCCGCCGCGCCGCTTCACCTGGCGCGGCGAGCGGCATCAGGTGGTGCGCGGCGACGGACCCGAACGGATCACCGGCGAATGGTGGCGGCGCGGCGCCGAGCGCGATGCGGTGCGCGATTATTTCCGCGTCGAGGATGAGGAAGGACGCCGCTTCTGGCTGTTCCGCCGCGGCGACGGGGTGCAGCCCGAAACCGGCGATCTCAGCTGGTTCATCCACGGGACGTTCGGATGAGAGGTCATCCACCTTTCTTTTCCACCCAGGCGCGGGGCGGGGTGGATGCGTTGGAAGCGGCGTGACCGACGATGACCTACAGCGAACTTCAGGTCACGACGCATTATTCGTTCCTGCGCGGCGCCTCGTCGTGCGAGCAATTGGTCGCCACCGCGGCGTTGCTCGGCATGCCCGCGCTGGGCATCGTCGATCGCAATTCGGTCGCCGGGACGGTCCGCGCGCTCCGCGCCAGCGAGCATGTGCGCGAGGACACCGGCATCGATGTACGCGCGATCCCCGGTTGCCGGCTCGATCTGGTCAGCGGCGATTCGCTGCTGGTCTGGCCGGAGGATCGCGCCGCGTGGAGCCGGCTCACCAGCCTGCTCGGCATCGGCAAGGCGCGCGCCGACGCGCAACGCGGCGAAAAGGGCAAATGCTTCCTGCATTGGGAGGATCTCGCCGCGCGTGCCGACGGGCTGGTCGCGGCGCTGGTCGCCGATCATGTCCCCGACGCGCGTGCGCTGCGCTGGATGGCCGATCTGTTCGGCGCGAACGGGCGCGGGCATGTCTGCCTCACGCATCATCGCCGGCCGGGGGATGCGCTGCGGCTCCACGAGACTGCGTTGGCGGCCGAGGCGCACGGGCTGACCCCGCTCGCCACCGGCGACGTGCTCTATCACCACCCGTCGCGACGGATGCTGCAGGATGTCGTCACCGCGATCCGCGAGAAGACGACGATCGACGCCTTGGGCTTCCGCCGCGAGCGCCACGCCGACCGCCATTTGCTGCCGCCCGACGAAATGGCGCGCCGCTTCCGCGATCACCCGCGCGCGCTGGGGGCGGTGGAAGCGGTGGTCGAGCGCTGCCGTTTCTCGCTGCGCGACCTGACCTATCAATATCCTGACGAGATCGTCATCCCCGGCAAGAGCGCGCAGGAGGCGCTGGCGACGCTGGCGTGGAACGGCCTGAGGCAGAAATTCGGACCGAACCCCTCCGATGCGCACCGCAAATTGCTCGAGCACGAACTGAGGCTGGTCGAGAAAATGGGCTATGCGCCCTATTTCCTGACGGTCAATTCGATCGTCCAATATGCGCGCAGCCAGGAGATCGTCTGCCAGGGGCGCGGCAGCGCGGCCAATTCGGTGATTTGCTTCGCTTTGGGAATCACCTCGATCGATCCGATCGAGCATAAATTGCTGTTCGAACGCTTCATCTCCGAGGAACGCCACGAGCCGCCCGATATCGATGTCGATTTCGAGCATGAGCGGCGCGAAGAGGTGATCCAGTGGATCTACGAACATTACGGCCACGAACATGCCGCCCTCACCGCGGTGGTCTCACGGTTTCGCTCGCGCGGCGCGATCCGCGAGGTGGGCAAGGCGCTCGGGCTGCCCGAGGATATGACCGCCGCGCTGTCCGGACAGGTGTGGGGCTGGTCGAACGACGGCGTGCCCGAGCATCACGTCACCGCGCTCGGCCTCGATCCGCGCGAACCGCGACTGGCGCTTGCGCTCGAGCTGGCGAGCGAGTTGATCGGCACCCCGCGTCATTTGTCGCAACATCCCGGCGGGTTCGTGCTGACGCGCACGCCGTTGCGCGAACTGGTGCCGATCGAGCCGGCGGCAATGGTCGATCGCTATGTGATCGAATGGGAAAAGGACGACATCGAATTCCTCGGCTTCATGAAGGTCGACATCCTCGGGCTCGGCATGCTGGGCTGCATGCGCCGCGCCTATGATCTCCTCGGCAAGCACAAGGGCATCCGCCTCAACCTCGCCAGCCCGCTGATGCAGCAGAACGATCCGGCGACCTTCGAGATGATCGGCCGCGCCGATACCCTGGGGGTGTTCCAGATCGAAAGCCGCGCACAAATGTCGATGCTGCCGCGGATGAAGCCGGTGAATTTCTACGACATCGCGATCCAGGTCGCGATCGTGCGGCCGGGGCCAATTCAGGGCGGGATGGTCCACCCCTATCTCAAGCGTCGTATCGGGGTGGATAAGGTCACCTATCCCAATGACGCATTGAAAGCGGTGCTCGAAAAGACATTGGGCGTGCCGCTGTTTCAGGAGCAGGCGATGCAGGTGGCGATCGTCGGCGCGGGTTTCAGCCCGGGCGAGGCCGATCGCCTGCGCCGTGCGATGGCGACGTTCAAGTCGAACGGCGGGGTCGACAAATTCCGCGCGCCGCTGATCGACGGGATGCTCGAAAGGGGCATCACGCGCGAATTCGCCGAGCGGCTGGTCAAGCAGATCGAGGGATTCGGCAGCTACGGCTTCCCCGAAAGCCACGCCGCGAGCTTCGCCAAGATCGCCTACGCTTCGTCGTGGATGAAATGCCACCACCCGGACGTGTTCTGCGCGGCGTTGCTCAACGCGCAGCCGATGGGTTTCTACGCCCCCGCGCAGATCGTCCGCGACGCGCGCGCGCACGGGGTCGAGGTGCGTCCGGTGTGCGTGATGCGCAGCGAATGGGATACGATCCTTGAAGACGGCGGTGGAGCGGAGCCGCCTACTCCGTTCGCCTTGAGCTTGTCGGAGGGCTGCCCTTCTTCCGAAGAGGAAAGCGCAGGGCTTCGACAAGCTCGGCCCGAACGGGGAATAAGGCGCAACATATTCCCCCTCCGGCTCGGGCTACGCATCGTCGCCGGGCTGTCGGCCGAACAGGCCGGCAAGATCGTCACCGCCCGCGCCGCGCGCGCCTTCACCTCGGTCGAGGATGTGTGGCGCCGTGCCGGGGTGCCGCTCGCCGCGCTGGAGCGGCTGGCCAAGGCCGATGCCTTTGCCGGGCTCGGCGTCGACCGGCGGCAGGCGTTATGGGCGATCCGCGGGCTGGGCGAAAAGCCGCTGCCGCTGCTCGCGGGACTCGAAACGCACGAAACCCCGGTCCATCTGAAGGCGCTCGCCGCGGGGCGCGAGGTGGTGGAGGATTATCGCGCCACCCAGCTGTCGCTGCGCCCGCATCCCCTCTCCTTCCTGCGCGGCGAATTGACCCGGCGGCGGATCGTGCCCTGCGCCGATCTGGCGACGATCCCTGACGGACGGATGGTCGAGGTCGCGGGGCTGATCCTCGTCCGCCAGCGGCCGGGCAGCGCGAAGGGCGTGCTGTTCCTGACGATCGAGGACGAAAGCGGGATCGCCAACGGCATCTTGTGGCCCGACCGGTTCGAGGCGCATCGCCGCATCGTCATGTCATCGGCGATGGTGTCGATCAGGGGGCGGGTGCAGAAGGAAGGGATCGTGATCCATGTCGTGACCGAACAGGTCACCGATCTCACCTGGTTGCTGCGGCAGGTCGGCGATATCGATCTACCCAAGCTGGCCCCGCGCGGTGCGACGCCGAGCGGCCCGGATCACGGCTTCGATCGCGACGCAGAAGAATGGCGCCCGCGGCCGCGGTCGGATTATCATTTCAATGATGGCGGCGGCGTAATCCCGATCCGCAGCCACGATTTCCATTAGCGATCGGGATATTGAACCGGGCCACCTATCCCCGTTCGCCCTGAGCTTGTCGAAGGGCGTCCCGTAGCTGGTGAGGTGAGGATGCCCTTCGACAGGCTCAGGGCGAACGGTTGATATCTTCGCGCATCGCATCCCCAAGCAGAGCGGCCCCGGCGATCGCCGGGGCCGTCACCCGCTCAGGCCGCCTTCTTGTGGTGCTTCTTCACCGCATGATGGTGCCGTTTCACCGCGTGATGCTTCTTCGCGGCATGATGCTTTTTGGCGTGATGCCGTTTCGTCGCATGATGCTTCTTCGACGCATGATGCCGGGTCGCGGCGTGATGGCGCGCATGAGACTCCACCCGGGCGCCCTGCACGCAATTGTCGCGCACCGATGCCGAGCAACGCGGATATTCCGCCGCCGGTGCGGCAGCGTCCTGGGCTGACGCGGTACCCGCGGTCAACATCCCCAACGCGAGCGCTCCGAGAAGGACGATCTTTTTCATGATCACTCATCTCCGTCTTTGTTTTCTATCGTCCGCGCCCACCGTGGGATTTGGCCGACGCGCGACGCAACATTGCCCTTACGGGAAGTAAAATCCCAGTTAATTCGTAGTCATGCGCCGGCCACCTGCACGCGAGACGCGCCCAATTACGCGCCGACCGTCTGTTCGATCACCCCGAAGATCGGGTGATGTCGATCATCCTCCATCCAGATCCGCACGGTGTCGCCGCGCTTGAGGAACGGGGTCGAGGGCTTGCCCGACAGGATCGTCTCGACCGTGCGCACCTCGGCGAGGCAGCAATAGCCCACCCCGCCTTGCGCGATCGGCTTGCCCGGCCCGCCATCCGCATCGCGGTTGGAAACCGTGCCCGAGCCGATGATCGTTCCCGCCCCGAGCGCGCGGGTCTTCGCGGCATGCGCGATCAGCGCGCCGAAATCGAAGGTCATGTCGACCCCCGCCTCGACCCGGCCGAACGCCGCGCCGTTGACGTCGACCATCAGCTTGCGGTGCAATTTGCCGTCGCGCCACCAGTCCCCGAGCGCGTCGGGCGTCACGAACACCGGCGAGAATGCCGACGCCGGCTTGGATTGAAAGAAGCCGAAACCCTTGGCCAGCTCGCCCGGGATCAGGTTGCGCAGCGACACGTCGTTGGTCAGCCCGATCAGCCGGATCGCCGCCAGCGCTTGCTCCCGCGTCGCGCCGAGCGGCAGGTCGCCGGTGACCACCACCACCTCCGCCTCGAGATCGCAGCCCCATGCCTCGTCGGCGAGCGGGATCGCGTCGCGCGGGCCGAGGAAACCGTCCGACCCGCCCTGATACATCAAGGGATCGTGCCAGAAGCTCTCCGGCATCTCCGCCCCGCGCGCCTGCCGCACCAGCGCGACATGGTTCACATAGGCCGATCCGTCAGCCCATTGATAGGCGCGCGGCAGCGGCGCGGCGGCGTCATGCTCGTGGAAACGTTCGCGCGGGATCGCCTGATGCTCCAGATCGGTCGCGAGCAAGGCTAGCGCCGGCGCGACATGATCCCAATCGTCGAGCGCCGCCTGCAGCGTCGGACAGATATGCCCGGCATCGGCATACCAGGCGAGATCGTCGGAAACGACGACGAGCTTTCCGTCACGGCCCTCACGCGGGCTGGCATGCTTCAGGCTAGCAAGTTTCATTTGTTACGATCTCCTTTGCCGGCGCTGTGCCGTACTTGGCCCGCGGAGTCGAGAGCGTGGGCCGCTGCACGCCGCCGCGCAAGCCGCGATCGATCGCCATAACAAAAGTTACTTGACCCCCCGCCACGCCGCCGCGACAAGGCGCGCGGAGAGTTTTGCAGATCGAAGGGTTCCCACCATGTCGCTCGATACCGTCGCCGGCCGTTTCGCCTATAACGAGGATCATGAGGCGTTCCGCCAGACGGTGCGCAGCTTCCTCGCCAAGGAAGGCGTGCCCAATGTCGACAAATGGGAGGAGGAGCGGCTCGTCCCCAAATCCTTCTGGCAGAAGGCGGGCGAGATCGGGATGCTGTGCCCCACCGCGCCCGAGGCTTATGGCGGGCTCGGGCTCGATTTCGGCTATAATGCGATCGTCGACGAGGAAATGGCCTATGCCGGGGTGCCGGCGGGCTTCTCGCTCCAGTCCGATATCGTCGCGGGCTATATGGAGACCTATGGCTCGGAAGAGCAGAAGAAGGAATGGCTGCCCAAGATGGTCTCGGGCGACGTGATCACCGCAATCGCGATGACCGAGCCGGGCACCGGCAGCGATCTCCAGTCGATCCGCACCACCGCGCGCAAGGATGGCAACCACTATGTCATCAACGGCTCCAAGACCTATATCACCAACGGCCAGAACACCGATCTGACGTTGGTCGTCGCCAAGACCGACCCCGATGCGCAGCCGGCGTGGAAGGGGATGTCGATCATCCTCGTCGAGAGTGACCGCGAGGGTTTCCGCAAGGGCCGCAAGCTCGACAAGATCGGGCAGGACGCCGCCGACACGTCGGAATTGTTCTTCGACGACGTGCGCGTGCCGATCACCAATTGCCTTGGCGAAGAGGGCATGGGGTTCATCTATCTGATGAGCCAGTTGCCGCAGGAGCGGCTGTCGATCGCGGTATCATGCCAGGCCTCGGCGCAGAAGGCGCTCGACGATACGATCGCCTTCACCAAGGATCGCAAGGCGTTCAAGGGCACGGTGTTCGATTTCCAGAACACCAAATTCGTCCTCGCCGATCTCAAGGCGAAGCTGCAGGTGGGCTGGGCGCACCTCGACTGGGCGATCGCACGTCACCTGAAGGGCGAACTGACCAATGAGGAAGGCGCGGCGGCCAAGCTGTGGCACACCGACCTGCAGTGGGAAGTGATGGACAAATGCCTCCAGCTCCACGGCGGGGCGGGGTATATGAACGAATATCCGATCGCGCGGATGTGGCGCGGGGCGCGGGTCAGCCGGATTTATGGCGGGACCAATGAGATCATGAAGGAGGTTATTGGTCGCAAGCTGTAGGCGCGGCTACGTCCGCACCGGTCGCGCAACGCGCGAACAGCTTGCGCGGACGGCGGACGGGCGCGGCTCACGCGCCCGATCCGGCCGACGGCTTTGCCGGCGGCGTTGCTTGCCATTGAGAGGTTGCTGCCGCCCTTCCCCAAACCTCCGTCATTCCCGCGAAGGCGGGAATGACGGGGCGGGTGAGCGAAAGCCCCGCCCACCCCATACTTGACTTTTCAACCCTTTCCCCTCATCTGCACCCCGTTCGAGGCGTTCAAAAACGCAGCGTGATCGGGCCGCTCGCCGGCCCCGGCTCCGCCTCGATCGTCGTTCGGGCATCCCAAGTCACGCGGGGCGTCAATCTTCCCCGCCCCCGCGCGCCTGTCTTTTGGCGCGCGGCCCGGCATCTTTTAGGTATTTCATTCCATGACCTTTTCCGATCTCGGCCTGACCGACGCGCTGGTACGCGCGCTCGACGCCAAGGGCTATGAGACCCCCACCCCGATCCAGCGCGACGCGATTCCGATCGTGCTGACCGGCCGCGACCTGCTCGGCATCGCGCAGACCGGCACCGGCAAGACCGCGGCCTTCGTACTGCCGTCGATCCAGCGGCTCGCTGAATCGCACAAGAAATTGCTGCCGACGCATTGCCGTATGCTCGTCCTCGCGCCGACGCGCGAGCTCGCGAGCCAGATCGCGGAGAATGCGCGCGGCTATGGCCGCAACTCGCGGCTGTCGGTCGCCACCGTGTTCGGCGGCACCAGCATCAACAAGAACAAGCACGACCTGATGCGCGGCGTCGACATCCTCGTCGCCACCCCGGGCCGGCTGATCGACCTGGTCGAACAGGGCTTCTGCAACCTCTCGATGCTCGAGATCCTCGTGCTCGACGAGGCCGACCAGATGCTCGATCTGGGCTTCATCCACGCGCTGCGCCGCATCGTGCGGATGGTGCCGCGTCGCCGCCAGACGTTGTTTTTCTCCGCCACCATGCCGGAATCGATCCGTCAGCTGGCGAGCCAGTTCCTCCACGAGCCGGAGACCGTGTCGGTCGTCCCCGCGGCGACCACCGCCGAGCGCGTCGATCAATATGTCACCCACGTCAACCAGCAGGAAAAGCAGGCGTTACTGACGATCATGCTGTCGGAGGAGCCGATCGACCGCGCCTTGGTGTTCACCCGCACCAAGCACGGCGCCGATCGCGTCGTCCGACTGCTCGGCGGCAACGGCATCGCGGCGCATGCGATCCACGGCAACAAGAGCCAGGGTCAGCGCGAGCGAGCGCTGGCGGCGTTCAAGTCGGGCGAGGTGAAGATCCTCGTCGCGACCGATATCGCCGCGCGCGGGATCGACATTTCGGGGGTGAGCCATGTGTTCAACTTCGAACTGCCCAACGTCCCCGAGCAATATGTCCACCGCATCGGCCGCACCGCGCGCGCCGGGGCGAGCGGCGTCGCGATCTCCTTCTGCGCCGAGGATGAGCGGCCTTACCTGCGCGATATCGAGAAACTGACGCGGCAGCGCGTGCCGGTGCGCGCGCTCCCCGCCGATTTCATGAAGCGCGCCGAGGCGCTCAAGGCGAGCCGCGTGCGCGCGCACGGCCCCGATCCCGCCCCGCGCGAGGATCGCCCGCGCGGCGCCCGTCCGCCCGCGCGGCCCAAGGCGTCGCATCATCCGGTCGCGACGCGCGATTATTCCAACGCCAGCCGCCGCGGCGGGCGCAATCGTGGGCGTGGGCGAGGACCGAAGGCGGCGACGGGCGCCTGAGGCTTCACCCAAAACCCGAGCGAACGCCGAACCATTTGTGTCCCCGCCTTCGCGGGAGCACAGGGAGGTTTCGCGATAGCTTTCCTATTTCGTTCCACCCCGGCGAAGGCCGGGGTCCAGCAACGGGCGGCTTGTACCTGGACCCCGGCCTTCGCCGGGGTGGTTGCTCTGACTGCTCCGACCCTCAGCTCAATTCGCTCAACCACACCGCCTCCGCCG
>JAFIGU010000081.1 GCA_017849555.1 Sphingomonas sp.
TGGGAGCAGGCCAGGCGACTTCCAGCAGGTGAATTCCACCCACTCAACGAGCCAATGGCGCGGTTGAAGCGTGTAGCGTAGCCCATGTTCCGCTTATGTCCGAGAAATCGTTGTCTGGCGAACAAACCTTGAGGTGACGCCTTGAGCGCGCCGCTCATGTCGACGCGATTGTAATTGCCGTAGCCGAGGTTGAAATAGCCGTTGGTCTCGCCGAGCGTCGCATCGTGGCTGATGATGTTGACCGCGCCGCCGGTGGTATTCTTACCATAGAGCGTGCCTTGCGGCCCGCGCAGTACCTCGACCCGCTCGAGATCGTACATCGCGACCCCGAGGAAGGCGAAATTGCCTTTGTACACCTCGTCATAATAGGTCGCGACCGGGCTCGACTGGTTGAGGCTGTAATCCGACATCGACACGCCGCGCAGCGAGAAGATCGGGGTATTGTCGCCGACGATGCCGGTCATCTGGAGATTGGCGACCTTGCTCGTCAGATCGTCGACGCTGGTGGTGCGCGATTTCGACAAGGTGTCGCCGCCGATCGCCGACACCGAGATCGGCACCGACTGCAGGCTTTCCGAGCGTTTGGTCGCCGTCACGATGATCTCGCCCGGTGCCGGGGCATCCGCGGCGGGGGTGGCGGGCGGCGCGGGGGCGGTCTGCGCCAGCGCCGATGTGGCGGCGAGTGCGGCGGACATGGCGAGCAGCGCACCACCCGTCCGCAACAACAGATGATTCCTCATAAAGTGAACCCTCCCTAGTTTTCGATGTGCCGGTCTTTTCCTGCCCGCATGAAACCCGCCACCAGACGCGCTCTTGTTTCGACGCGTTCAAGGCGGAGGGGGTTTTGTCGCAGCACATTGATTTCCGCCGCTGTGTACGGTCGGAAATCCTTGGGCATGTGCTGGCGATCAAAGGTGTAAAGCGTCCAGTTGACGAGATTGGCGAGCCGCGCGTCGTCGAGGGCCGCGGTGGCGACGCCCGGCACCCGGCCGAGAAATTCGCGCCCGCCGGGCACCGACAGAAAGCGCGCGACCATATCCCGCATTGGCGGGTTGGACGTATCGTCGCCGCTGCCGTCGGGCCGGTGGCACCCCTGGCATTTGAGCTTATAGTCGATATGCGCCTGCGCCGCGTCCGCCACGCCGGGCATCGGCAGGACCGCGGGCTGGTTTGCCGCCACGCCCGCCGCGATCAGCCCGGTTGCGAGACCGAAGATCAGGAGGGCGAGGCGATCGGTCATTTGCCTTCCAGCCCGGCGTGGAGCTTGGCGACATCCGCGCCGGTCATCGACCCGGCCTTGGCCTTGTAGCCGGCGATCTCGGCGGCGGAGAACGGCTTGAACGCCGGCCCGGTCTTGGCGATCGCGGTGCCGACATGATTGAGCACCGCGGCAATCGACGCCTCGTCGAGCCCGCCTTGCGCGGGCATCACCCCGCGATAGGGCTTGCCCTCGATCGTCAGCGGCCCGGCCAGCCCCTTGATCACCGCCAGCGCGAGATAGCGCCGCCCCTCGGGCTTGGCGGCGAGCGCGCGGAAATCTCCGCCGAGCGGGGGATAGGCCCCGGGCACCCCGGCGCCGGTCGCGGTGTGGCAGGCGGCGCAGCGGGTGAAAATCGCCTTGCCGTCCGGCGCCGCCACGGCCGCGGCGGGCAAGAGCGCGGCGAGCAGGATCAGCCGCCTCATTTCGGCTGCTCCAGCGCGACGCCGACGATCACCGCGGTCGAGCAATTATAGACGCTGCT
This sequence comes from Sphingomonas sp., assembly GCA_017849555.1. Taxonomy (GTDB): domain Bacteria; phylum Pseudomonadota; class Alphaproteobacteria; order Sphingomonadales; family Sphingomonadaceae; genus Sphingomonas; species Sphingomonas lycopersici. The sequence goes on from JAFIGU010000081.1 coordinate 1,743, forward strand.
CTCCGACCCGAGGCACCAATTGTAATCGTTGTTCGATTGCGTGCGGACCTGCGGGCGATCGCCCTCGTTGCGGTTGCACAGGCACTGGCCGCACGACGAGACGCCGCAGCAATCGTTATAGCTGATGATATAGGCGCGGTTGTCGGCGGGGTTGGTGCAGGTGCCGATCCAGGTGATCGGCGACATCTCGGTCCCCGGCGGGCACGAACTGACCGATCCGCCGCAGCAGGTGCAAAGGAAGCCGTCGATCGCGCAATAGCGCCAGTAATCGCAGGTCGTGCGATCGCCGGGGTCCTGCGGATTGCCTGAGGTCACCGGCTGATGCGGGGTGCCCCCGGGGTGGGTCGAGGCGCGCGCCACCGGCAGCACCGGGAAGACCGCGGCGCCGGTGATCCCCATCCCCAATGTCGCCAAGAGGCTGCGCCGCGAGGTGCCGCGCGCAACCGAGCGGGCAAAGCGCTCGGCAAGCTTGTCGAAACCACGCATCGGTCATGCCTCCTTCTGGCGGCGGGCAAGGAAATCCTGGATCGAGGCGACCCCGTGCTCCTTGGCGACGAACAGGCTTTCGAGATGCTCGCGGCTGTTGATCAGCCCGAGCGAGGCGACCCTGCCCTCCTCGTCGAGCAGCACGGCATAGGGGAGCTTGGAGACCCCGAACGCGCGGCCGAGCGCTTCGGACAGCACCAGCGGCATCCCGCCGAGCCCATATTCGGCGATCAGCCGGCTGTAGGCCGATTTGGTCCCGTCACCGGCGAACACGACGTCGAGCCAGTCGCTCTCCGCCCTGGCCGCCGAGCGCACCACCGGGAGCAGCGATTTGCACACCGGGCAATCGGGCGAGGCGAAGAAGAGAAGCTGGCTGCGTCCGTCGCGCCGTCCCCCGACCTCGAGCGGAACGCCCTCGATCGTGGTGACGGTCATCCGGCTTGCGACCTCGCCCACCTCGACCTTCTGGTGGAGGGTCAGTGCACCGGCCGGGGCGATGCGCTCGTGCAGGATACCGACCTGGCGCGCGAGCGCGGCGATCAGCACGCCTTGGACGATCACCGCCGCCCACAGCAGCAATTGAGATACCAGCATCAGGATTTCCTCCACGCGGGATGGGGAATGGAGAGAAGTTCGGACGCGCCGAAATAGAGCGCGAGAAAGGCGAGCGCGGACAGCAACGCCTCGGCCGGCGGCACCCCCTCGGGCGCCGGCAGCACAATGAGCACCGCCGCCAGCCCCGCGAGCAGCAGCGCGCGGAGGATCTGCCCCGCGCCGACCGGGCGCGGACGCGCGGTGAAGTCGCACCCGCAGTCGAGCGTCTCGCCGCGCCGACGCCATAGCGCCAGCGCATAAGCGCTCCACAGCAAGGCGGCGATCAGCGCCCCGGCGACGGTCGCCGCCGGGATGACGAGACAAAGTGCGGCGATCGCCTCGGCCGCCGCGGCGACCACCAGCAGCAATTGTCCGGCCGACGGGGAGACCCCGGCCAACCGCGCCGTCGCCGTAGCGAACCGCGCGCCCGACTGCGCCTTGTGCGCGGCGGACACCGCCAGCACCAGCGCGAGGAACAGGGGGAGCGGCGCCATCATTCGACCGGGGTGATGACCATCGGGCTGAACGCGACGGTCGCGCCCAATGACCGGACGAAGGCGCCGCTCGCGGCGTCATAGACGTCGATCGCGCCGTCGGCGCGCGACACCACCATATGCGGCTGCGCCTCGCGCGTCACCGCGACCGCGATCGACTGGCCCTTCAATGCGATGCGCGCGACGCGGGCCTTTTTCGCGGGGTCGATCACCCACACTTCGGTGCCGCCGTCCTTGTGGCTGCCTTCTTTGCCGGCGGGATTCATCAGCACATAGAGCCGGCCGGCGGCATCCGAATTGATCACCTGCCAGCCGCTCGGGCGCCATTCGGGGGTGGCGCCCGGCGCGGTGCCGACGCTGAACGAACCGGGGATCACCTTCGCCACCTCGCCCGAAAGGTCGAAGCCCTGGAGCAAACCCTTCTGGCTGATGAACCAAGCCGTCTGGCCGACCATCGCGGGGTTGCTGAACAGCGGCTGGTTGTCGATGTCCTGTACCGCCTTGATCGTCTTCGACGTCGCGACCTTGCCCTGCGCGTCGAGCGTCGCGCTGAAGATCGAGCCGTCGGCGCACAGGCTGGAAAAGCCGCGCGGGCCGGTCGGGTAGATTTGCGAGCAGCCCGGCAGATCGATCTCGTTGAGCACCTTGCGCGCATCGAGGTCGACCACGGTGACCGATTGCGCCGGGGTGAAATTGGCGACCAGCGCCCATTTCTCGTCATTGGTGAACTGGAACAGGTGGGGATAGACCACCGAGAGCTGGCGCTTGCCGCCAGGGAGCACGATCTCGCCCTTGGGTTTCAGATCCTTCATGTCCCAGAAGGTGATCGCATCGGTGCGCTCGCCGCGCGTCAGCCGCGAATAGAAGGTCTCGGCGGTCAGTATCTCTTGCCGCTTGGCCGAGTAGAGCGAATTGCCGAATTGCGCCGAGCGGACGATCGCCTTCAACGGATGATCGGCCGAGGCGGTATCGACCACCACCACGCGCCCGTCGACGATCGCGTTGAAATTGAGATCGTTGATCAGCACCCAGCTTTTCGGCCACTGCGCCGGCAACGGCGTGACGCTGGGGATCGTTTCCTCCGGCAACGGCGCCGTCCCCGTTCCGGGCGCTGCGCCGGCCAACGCCGGAAGCGCGGCAACACCGAGCGCGGTTGAACACAACCGGGCGAACCACCTCATGCTGCACCTCCCTGACATCGCCGTTCGAGCGGCGTTGCAGGAATAATGTGCGTCCGACCTAATTCTGTCAATCGACCTAAATCTGGCGAGTGACCTAATTTTGAAAAGCTGTTATAGGCGCCGCGATACCGGGAGATGAATTGTTATGAATCAGGATGATAATCTGTCATTTGTGGTCCCAGACCTGATCGTGCCGGAACGCGACGGGGGCTATTCCAAGGGACATGAGACCCGCGAAATGATCCTTCGCGCGGCGCTGTCGATCCTGATCGACGAGGGATATCGCGCGATGTCGATGCGCCGAGTCGCGGCTGCCTGCGGGATGAAATTCGGCAACCTCACTTATCATTATCGCACCCGCGAGGATCTGGTGCGCGAACTGCTCGACGGGATGATCAGCAGCTATGAGGTCGAATTCGAGGCGATCGTCCACCAGCCCGATCTCAGCCCCGACGAGCGGCTCGAACGTTACTGCCGGCTGGTTCTCGACGATATCACGACCAAGAAGACGACCCGGCTGTTCCCCGAATTATGGGCTTTGTCGAACCACGATCCGTTCGTCTATGAGCGGATGCACGAGCTCTACACCCGCGCGCGCCGCCCGCTGTTTGAGGTGGTGGCGGAAATCCGCCCCGATCTGTCGACCGAGGATCAGGAAACGCTGACCTTGTTCATCTCTTATTCGATGGAGGGATCGACGATCTTCGCGGGCTATGAAAAACCGTTCCGATCGCAGATGAATCGGATCAAACACGTATCGATCGAGGCGTTTCGCGAGTTGGTGCACAACTTCAAGCGGAGTTGAACGCATGGTTACCGAGCCCAGGCCGATGTCCCGCGGCGGCAAGATCGCTTACGCCATCGGGCTGCCGCTCGGTCTTATCATGCTGGTCTTTCTGCCGATCGGCCGGCTCGATTGGGTGCCGGGCTGGGTGTTCATCGGCTTCCTCTTCGTCACCTACGGGATTGCCGCGTCGGTCCTGCTTCGGGTCAATCCCGCGATCTTCCGCGCGCGCAACCGCTTCCAGCCGGGGACGCAGCGCTGGGATCTGATCCTGCTGTCGCTGATGCTCCCGGCGATGGTTATCGAGATTCCGCTCGCGACGCTCGATGCCGGGCGGATGCATTGGTCGGTGGTGTCCCCTGCGATCGTCGTGCTGGGCTATGCCTTGCTCGGCGGCGGGATCGCGTTCGGCGGGTGGGCGCAGGCGGTCAATCGCTTCTTCGAACCCGGCGTCAGGCTCCAGCGCGAGCGCGGGCAGCATGTCATCACCGACGGGCCGTATCGCTTCGTCCGCCACCCCGGCTATGTCAGCGCGCTGATGGTCTTCGTCGGACTGGCGCTAGCGCTGGCGTCGTGGTGGGCGCTGATCCCTGCGGCCTGGGCAAGCGCACTGCTGATCGTGCGGACGCGGTGGGAGGATGCGCTGCTTCACGCCGAGCTGGCCGGCTATGCCGATTACGCCCGGCGGACGCGTTACCGGCTGCTGCCGGGCGTGTGGTGAGCGCTATACCAAGGTCGGGCGCGAGCGGATCGCGTTGAGCACCGGCGGTGCGACGCGATAGACCGCCATCCGCCGCCCGCCGCGGTTGACGTGATCGGTCACCCGTCCGGCATAATAGCGCCGCACCAGCCCGGCGCGGACCAGATCGGAAACTGCGCGGCTGACATTGGCCTTGCCGACCGCCAGCGCTTCCTCGGCCAGCGCCGCCTCCAATTTCTCGGGATCGTCACTGCCGATCCGCGCCGCCACCCTGGCCCGCAGCCCGGCACGGCGTCGGTCGCGCGCCGCGAGCGGGACGAGCTGGCGCGCGAGCCAGTCGCGCAACGACAGCCGCTCCCCTGCCCCGCCGCGCACCCACGGCCCCGCCTCGCCATCGGGGCGCGCCGCCTCGGCGATCAGCCCGAGGACGAGAAAGGCATAGCGCGGGCGGCTGGAAGCATCCGCCAGCGAGGCGAGGATCGAACCCAGATCGGGCCGGGCGGCGCTGTCTTCGGTCATGCCGCAGAATCAAGCACATGCGGAACGAATAGTGAATCCCACTTCTGCGCCCGGCATCAACTTTGTCGTGGGTGACACTTTGCCTGAAGGACGGCCGCACCCCGCCGCATCCCTCGTTACCTCCGGTCTTGGGCCGGGGTCCATCGTACCGCAGACTCCGTGGCAAGAACCTCTTGCTTCGCGCTCGCCTCCCGGTGGATCCCGGCTCAAGACCGGGTGGCAGGGGGCCTTCCCGGCTCCAAACCGCCACGGATGACAGTCTGCCGCGCCGATTCTGGTAAAGTGTCACCCGTGGCGCTCCGGGCACAGTGTCACGCGTCGACGACGCGGAACACCGCCCCCGTTCCGGCATTGCGGACCAGATCGACCGCGCTGCCGTTCCAGTGATAGTCCAGATGCCGCCCCTGCACCGGCGCGGCGGCGCAATCGGGGTAGAACAGCGCGACGCATTCACCCCCCGGATAGCGCACGCTGGGATAGACGATGCCGTCCGCCTCCGACGCGCGCACCTGTGCCGCAAAACGCTGCGCCGGGGCATAATCGTCCGGATCGAGCAAATCGTCCGCTCCCGCCGCGCGCAGATCGACGAGATCTCCCGACACGTTGAGCACGATCTCGCGGAACTGCGAGGTCCAGCCCGGCGGCTCGGCGGTGCGCGCCATGAAGCGCGCATGGTGGTGGATCGTCTCGAACAGCGCAGTCTCGTAGCGATCCCCGACATAGAGCACGCCATAATCGCCCGCCGAAAAGCGGCTCGGCCGGTCGGGGCTGACATGCGTGAACGAGGCCATCAGCCACGACGCCCCCGGCCCGCCCACGCGGCGGTCGGCCGGCACCAGATCGAGGTTGCCGATCGTCGCCATGATGCGCGGATTGGTCTTCTGCTCGGCCGAGAGCAGCAGCGGCCAGTCGGCCGGATCGGCGATATCCTCGAACAGGTCGATCGGCGGAAACAGACTGCGGATGATCCGTACCGCGCCCTTCCATTCGAGATGCGTGGTCGCGGCCTCGGCCGCCGTCACCACCCGCCGCGCTCGGCGTCGAGATAACGCCGCACCCGCATGATATCGGTCAGTTCGCCGCCCAACATCACGTCGAGCGCGCTCGCGCCGGCGAAGGCGCGATTGGCGGCGCGCACCCAGCCATAACCGCGCTGCGGCTCGCTGAAGATGATCCTGAGCGCCTTATGGATGCCGAGCAGGTTGGAGAGCCGCGCGCGACCGTCGCGCGAGATCCGCCCCGGCCCTTCCGCCTTCCAGCGGCGATAGCTGCGCACCGGCATGTCGAGCAAGGTCGCGGCCTGCTCGTCGGTGACGCCCCATTTGCCGAACAGGTTGAGCGTGGCACGGAACATCGCCTCGCCCTCCTCCTGCGTAATCGGGTCGGCGCGGAACGCCTGGGGTGCGGTATCAACCGGCTGCAATGCCAACATGGTCAATCTCCATATGGCATCATATATGGGATGTCAGGCCATATGGCAATGTCACGCGCTTGCGAATAAGATCGTGGACCATGCGCGCGCGCGGCAGGATCAGATAGGCGCCGATCCCCAGCGCCAGCGATGCGATGATCTGCGCAACCCAAAATTCCCCGAATTTGGCGTGCAGGACGGTGTCGGTCACATACATCGGGAAGATGTTGAAGATATAAATATAGAAGCTTGCCGCGGCGATCATGATCATCATTCGCCCGGCGATGTCGGGCAGCGGGATCCGCCGCACGAAGACGATCAGCCCCGCCGCAACGAGCATCGCCGCGACATGCGCATCGTTCCATCCCCATGCCAGCGTGGAAACGGTCGCGAGCATCAGAAACAGCGCGAGACGCAGCGGCCGTCCCGCTTGGGCGATCGCCCAGCCCGTCGCGAAATAGACCAATGTCTGATCGGGGCTGCGGAAAGCGTGCCCGGCCGCATCGCCGACGCGACCGCCAATCAGGTGGATCATCAGCGCGGCCCCGGCAAATGCCATCCCGAAACCGGTCGGACGGAGCGTGGCGAAGCGGCGAACAGCGGGTATGGCGAGCAAGATACAGGTCACCGCCACGCACCAGGTCAGGCTTTCGATAAACCAATAGGGGTTGAGAATTCCGCCCCAATCGCCGTGGAACGTGCTGACGAACAATTGGTGCCGCCACAGGATATGCCGGTCATGGGCAAAGACCACCAGCATGATCGCGAGGTAAATCAGCAAGTAACGCCGCGCGAAATCGAGGAATACCGCCCCCGATCGCCCGGCGAGCAACCGTGTTCGTTGAAATCTCGCCCAGGTAAAGCCGGCCAGCATCATCAGGACGTCGGCACCGCCCTGCATCCCGCCCAGCGCATGCTGGAACAGGATCAGCATGATCGCCAGGCACCGGACGATGATGTCGCTTTCCAGCCAGATCAAATGCCAATGCGCGTGGCGCGGCGCATCGGTCTGCGCCCGAGCACGTAATTGCGCGAGCGACAGTGTCTCCCAGCCTTCGGGCAAGGCGCCGAGCGCATCCTCGATCGCGATCGAACATTGCACATAGCTGAGGGAATCGCCGCCGAGGCTCTCGAAACTGTCGGTCTCGGCAATCGGCATGCCATGCGCCAACCCCCGATAGAGCCGCGCGACCCGTTCGATCGCGCTGCCGTCTGCGAGGAGCAACCGCTCGCGGGCTGCATGCCCCGCACGAAGCACCGCCGCATAATCGATCTTGCCTCGCTGCGTGCGGGGCAGCGCGGCGAATTCGACGAATTCGAACAACGTAGCAGGAAGATCGAGCCCGCCCAGCGCCTGTCGTGCCTTGTCCAGATCCGCGGTCGCCGCGGCGGCGACCACCACCAATGCATCGTCACCGGCAACGCAACAGGTCGCCGCGCCGGCCGCGCGGCATCTTTCCTCCAGATCGTCGAGCCCGACCCGCAACCCGTACGCCTTCACGAAGCGGCTCTTGCGCCCGACGATGCGGAACAGCCCCGGTTCGATCTCGATCGCCAGATCGCCGGTGCGTAGCACGTCGGGACCGGGCGGATCGGCCATGTCGCGCCGCGCGGTGGCATAGCCCATCATCACATTGGGGCCGCGATAGACGAGTTCGCCCGGCTCGCCCGCGGCGACGCGCGCGCCCTGCCCGTTCTCCAACCACAGCTCGCCGCCGGGGATCGCCCGACCGATCGCGCCGGGATGCAGCGTCAATTGCTCGGGCGGAAGATAGGCGATGCGCGCCGTCGCCTCGGTCTGCCCGTACATGATGAACAACCGCGCCTCGCTGTCGCGCACCTGCCCGGCGATGCGCGCGACGAGATCGGGCGCCATCCGCCCCCCGGCCTGGGTCAGCGTGGTCAGGCTAACCGGCAGATCCGCCAACAGGCCGGCGCGGTCCATCAGTTCATAGCTGTGCGGCACCCCCGCGAGCCCGGTGACACCGTGCGTGTGCAGCATATCGCGGAAGGTCGCATCGGCGACGCTCGCCTCGGTCAGCACGATCGATCCCCCCACCGTCAGATGCGAGTTCACCACCGACAGCCCGTAGGAATAGGAAAGCGGCAAACTGGTGACCGCGCGATCGGCGGCGGTGAGGCCGAGATAGGCGGCAATCGACCGCGCATTGGCATCGAGCGCATTGGCGCTGAGCCGCACAAGCTTGGGGCTGCCGGTCGAGCCGGAGGTGGACAGCAACAACGCCAGATCGGGGTGCGGTTCAAGTTCCCACGCGGCTGGCGTCGCCTCCAGCCGCCACGCGCCGCTTGCCTCATCGAGCAGATAGCGCGCGTCGGGCCGATAATGATCGAGAATATGTCCGGCCGCGGCCGCCTCGTGATGCATGATCACCGGGGTGCCCGAGCGGAGCGCTCCGAGATATGCAACCACCGCTTCGACCCGGTTTCGCGCCTCGACCGCCAGCAGCAGGATTTCGTCGGGCAGGGCAGCGGCAAAGTCGTCGGCCAACCCCGCGAGCTGGTCGAACGAAATCGATCGGCCATCCTCGCAGACCAATGCCGGTGCGGCACCCCATTGCTGCAGCGTCGCCGCGAAGAGCGGCGGCGCTCTACCCCTGCCTGCCACTCCCCTGTCACCCCAAATTCGTTATCGATTCGGTGAACAGTTCATTAACATTATTGAACTTTAGGAAGAAGACCCCGCGCAGTGCCGATCGCCGCCTGTCCCGATTGCGGACAGCGGCCGCTCAGTCGGCGCGCCAGCGAAAGGCGATAGCGGTGTCGCCGACCGCGTCGCCGTGCCGGTCGAACCGCCGTTCGACGATCAGCCCGTTATCGCCGGCGTCGACCAGCACGATCGTGCTGCAGCGCGTGCCATAGGCCGTGTCGCGGACGAAGATCGGCGCCGGATCGTCATCGGTCCCGGCCGCCGGGGTCGCGTCGCGCAGCCCGGCGAACAGCGCCTCGCGATCATGTTCCGCGCCGCTGAGCCAGCGGGCGATCACCTCGCTCAGCCGGATCGTCTTGCGCCACGGCGGATCGAGCGGGCCGTTCGACATGGCATGAAGCCCGGGCGCGAGCGCGCGCGCCAGCGGCGTGGGGCGGTTAGACAGGAACAGCGCATCGTCGTCGCCGATCGTCACCGCGTTGAACGGATTGTAATCGCCGAGCCGCTCGGTCGGCGGCACGATCCCCGTCGCGAGCCCGGTAACCAGCGCGCCGCGCGACGCACGCGACGGATCGGGAGCGCCGAACCCGCGCAAATTGGTCACCGCGGCGAACCGCCCAGGCGCGGCGACCGCCAGCCACGTCCCGCCGGCCTGCGCATCGCGCCCGGCGATGATCGTACCGTCGGGCCAGCGCTGTAGCGCCTCGGCCGGGCGATCGTGGAATTCGTCGCGATTGGCGGCGACCACCAGCTTCCAACGCGGATCAGCCCGCCAGGCGATTGCAAGCACACACATAAGCGCGCTTGTTCCAGCACTTCACCGCAATCGCAACAGCGGCGCCGTGGTTAATGCCGAACTTGCCATAAAGCGGCGGAAGCGCGATGCTGCCGCCCACCGCGACGGAACGACTCGCCTCCGCCGGCCCGCCGCGGTCCGGGGTGAAGGGGTGAGTGAGATGGACATTGACCGGCTGAAACCGCGCGCGGGGCTGCCCGCGGCGCGTGTCGTGCGACGCACCACGATCAGTTGCGGCCCGCTCTATATCGTCCGCGAGGAGCATCGCTTCGCGCGCGATATCGCCGGCGATACGTTCGTCCCGGCGGTGCGCCGACGCGCCCGGTTCGCCGGCTGGCGAGTGGTTGGCGCGGCGGTGCTGGGATGCGTAGGGATCGGCGGGATCGCGCTCGCCGCCACCGGCGTGCCCACGCGCGGCGATTATGTCGTCAGCATCCCGATCCCCGATTCGGTGCCGGCGGTTTTCGCGGACGCGGGAAAAGCCGTCGCGCGCCACCGTCCGCGCCGTGCGCCGGCGGCCGCGCAGGCGGTGCCCGCCCCCGTCCCCGCTGACGCGACCGAGATCATATCCGCGCGGTCGCTGGGCGACGCGACGACCGCCGCATTCGCCAGCCGCGCCGCGGCGATCGACGCGGCGTTGCGCAGCGGCGACATGCAGGAATGGCGCGACGCCAGGGCCGGCGAACGCGGGTTCGTCGTCGCCGGCCCGGCCGATCGCGACGGCACGCAGACCTGCCGCAACCTCTCGATCCTCACCCGCGGATCGGGCGACAGCCAGGAACGCGTCGACCAGCAGCGCCAGTGCCGCGCGGGCGGGTAGACTTTCGTTCGTTGCCCAAGAGCGATTACGAAACCCCGTGTGCTCCCGCGAAGGCGGGAGCCCGGACCGGGTCCCCGCCTTCGCGGGGACACAAGGGGACGCCGACACGCGGCGCCGTGAAGTGCGGGCCTTTCTTCCTCGCGAAGACGGACAGCCCTTCGACAGGCGCGGGACGAACGGCTAGCTGAGCCGCTGCAACGCGAACCGCCATAACTTCTGTTATCGAAACATTGACAGCGCGGCCGTCGCTGGGCCAGTCTCTCGCGATGCGCGGCGCCAGACCGTGCCCCATGGAGAGCAGGCATGGTGCTGACAAAAGGGGATGATTTCCCGATCCACCAGACGCCGGAGCCGGTCGCTTACGCCGGCACCGATCGCAATTTCTACGACCGCTATTTCTTCAACGGCTACACCCCCAATGCCGATACCGACGGCTTCTTCGCGGTGGCGATGGGGGTCTATCCGCACCTCAACGTGATCGACGCCGCCTTCTGCTGGCTGATCGGCGGCAAGCAGGTCAACCTCCACGCCAGCCGCGGGCTGGGGATGGAACGGATGGATACCCGCGTCGGCCCGATCGGCATCGAGGTGATCGAGCCGCTCAGGCAATTGCGCGTCACCGTCGCCGCCCCCGAGCACGGCATCGCCGCCGATATCGTCTTCACCGGCCGCGCTTTTCCGCAGGAGGAGCCGCGCTTCATCCGCCGCAACGGCCCGCGCACGCTGATGGATGTGACGCGTCTGACCCAGAACGGGCGCTACCAAGGCTGGATCGAGGTCGACGGCACCCGCACCGACATCAGCGGCTGGGTCGGCACGCGCGACCGTTCCTGGGGCGTGCGGCCGATCGGCGCGCCCGACGCCCAGCCGCACAGCCCCCCGCTCCCGCCGCAATTCTTCTGGCTGTGGAGCCCGTGCGTGATGGAGGGCGGCGAGCTTTATTGCCACACCAACGACGACGCGCATGGCCGCTTCTGGAACCGTCGCGCGACCTGGCGCCCCGAAGGCGGCGGCGCTGACGACGAACATCATTATGATGCCGCCGATTATACGATCGAGTGGCGCAAGGGCACGCGCAATGCCGCGCGCGCCGCGCTCTCGCTCCACGATGCGGCGGGTGAAACGCGTGTCGCCTTCGATATCGGCGCGACCTTCATGATGCTCGGGCTCGGCTACGGCCATCCGCAATGGGCACACGGCCGGCACCACGGCGAGGCGGTGACGGTCGAGCGCGAGGATCTCGTTCCCGCCGAGCTCGATCCGCTGCTGCCGCATCACCTGCATATCCAGGCTTTGGTCGCGGTGACGATGACCGCGCCCGACGGCTCGGTGAAGCGCGGCCGCGGCGTGCTCGAACAGCTCGTCGTCGGGCCGCACGCGCCGTCCGGCTTTCACGCCGCGCTGGATCCGGCATGAGCGATATCGGGCCGGCGATCGAGGCCTATCTCACCCGCTTGTGGGAAACGCCGGTGGTGATCCGCGATCTCGCGCGCATCCCCGGCGGGGCGAGCCGCGAGACCTATCGCTTCGATGCCTTCGTCGATGGCGAGCGGCGGCGGCTGATCCTGCGGCGCGAGCCGGCGTCGGGGTTGATCGATACCGAGAGCGAGACCGAATTCCGCGCCTATCGGAGCGCGGCCGGGGTCGTGCCCGTGCCGCGCGCGATCGCGCTGGAAAAGGGCGGCGCGGAGCTGGAGCGGCCGTTCTTTCTGATGGAGCGGATCGACGACGGCGTGGTAGTCGGCCCGTTCGACCGCGCCGGGTTCGGCAATCATGCCGAGGCGCTGGGCGAGCAATTCTTCGCCGCGCTCGGGCGGCTCGCCGCACATGATGCGAGCGCGTCGCCGCTCGCCGCGCATCTCGACGCGCCGGCGCCCGACCAATGCTGGCGCATCGCGCTCGATTATTGGGAAAAGGTGATCGACACCGATGCGTTCGCGCCGCAGCCGATCGTCCGCGCCGCGATCCGCCGGCTGCGCGCGACGCCGCCGCCGCCCGCCGCCCGCATCGCGCTGGTTCACGGCGATTATCGTTCGGGCAATATGATGCACGACGGCGCCGGGCGGATGCTGGCGATGTTCGATTGGGAAATGGCGCATTTCGGCGATCCGCTCGAAGATCTCGGCTGGGCGCTGAACCCGGTGTGGGACCATTTCCAGCCCGGCCGCGCGTGCGGCATGGTCTCCCCCGAGCGCGCGCTGGCGATCTGGCAGGCGTCGAGCGGGGTCGTCCCCGACCCCGCCGCGCTCGACTGGTGGCGGCTGTTCAATGCGGTCAAGGGCAGCGCGATCTGGACTTCGGCGTTCCGCGAATTTGTGACCGGCGGGCGCACCGATCCGGTGCTCGGCCTCTCGGGCTGGTATGTCCAGCGCCGCCAGGATGCGGTGATCGCTGCGATGCTGTCGGGCACCCCCACCGTCCCGACCGCGCGGGACGAGGCACAGAGCGATCTCGGCCATATCCTCACCGGCACCGGGCTGACGGCTGCCGGCGCCGGCATGGCCGCGAGCGCGCACGATGCGTTCGGCGGCGCGACCTTCACGATCACCGGGGTCCTGTCGCTGCTCGCCGCGGAGGAGGCGGAGAAAGCCGCGGCGTGGCGGCTGGCCGATATCGCCGCGATGCGCGCATTGCTCGGCGACGAAGCGCCGCGCGAGGAGACGCAGGAGATGACGCTTTCCGCGCTCGACGCGCGCTGGGCTCAGCTCGCCGCGGTTTTGATCGCGCATCATGATCGCGTCGCGGCGGAGGGTGGCGACGAAAGCGCGTTGCTCGCTTTCTATCGCGAGAGTGCGGCGCGGCGCGAGCTGGCCTGGCCGGGGTAGGCGTCGCGCGTCAGAGCTGCAGCCCGAACCGCGGCCCGAGCCAGGTCATCGCCGCATAAAGCGCGATCGTCAGCGCGCATCCGGCGACGAGCGCGACCCAGAAGCCGATGCCGTGCCGCAACAGCAGCGGGATGAGCAGGAACATCGGCAGCGACGGGAGGACATACCAGAAGGTCGCCCCGGCATGCGCCGCCATATTCTCGGCATCGGGCCGATCGTGCCACAGCCACATCATCCCGAGCACCGACACCAGCGGCAGCGACGCGGTCAGCGCGCCTAAGCCGGGGTAGCGTTTCGCGAGCGTCGAGGCGATCGCGATCAATATCCCCGAAATGGCGGCCTTGAGGGCGAGGTAAAGCATGGCCCTTGTTAGAGCATCACACGTAAAATGCGATCCACCCCGGCGAAGGGGCATCCCGCAAAGTAATACTTTGCTGGGACCCCGAAGGCCGGGGTCCAGCATCGGGCCGGTCGTAACTGAACCCCGGCCTTCGCTGGGGTGGTGGTCCTCCCCTAGTCCCGATCCGGCGCCCCCAGCGGGAAGAAGGCGCGATAAGGCCGCGCCTCGTCGACCACCCGCGCCACCGAGGGATGCGCCAGCAACCGCGCCCGATAGGCCGAAAGCAACGGAAATTGCGCCCCGATCGGATGGACCCAATCGGCGTAGAACAGCGCGGGCGCGGCGGCGCAATCGGCGATCGTGAACCCGCCGCCGGTCGCCCATTGCCCGGCCTTCAGGCGGTTTTCGAGCCAGGCATAGCAGCGCTCGATCACGCGGTGCGCATCCTCGACCCCGGTCGGATCGCGGTTTTCCTCGGCGCGCAGCGCATTGCCGACGATCCGCTGCATCGGCGCATGGACATAATCGTCGAACACATCGGCCATCATCCGCGCATCGACCGCTTCGGCCCGATCCGCCGGCACCATCGGCGCGCCGCTGCCGTGGTACAGATCGAGATAGTCGATGATCGCATTGCTCTCGACCACTTCGCGCGCACCATCGACCAGCGCGGGAAATTGCCCGGTCGGCGCGAGCTTCGCCAGGCGCGCCAGATTGTCGGGATGATCGGGGTCGATCATGCGGAATTCGAAGCGCACGTCGCGTTCATAGGCCGCGATCAGCGCCTTCCAGGTGAAAGACGAAAAGGGGTGGCCGTAGAGCGCGACGGTCATTGGATGACTCCCAGCGATTGAAGGACGTGCTCGATCATGTCGAATTGGATACCGGTGCCGTGGCGCCGTGCCTCGGTGCCGTCCTCGCCGTCGAGAAAGACGATCTGCTCGGTATAGGAAACGCGCGTCCCGTCACCGTCCGCCTCCAGCTCGAGGCTCGACAAGGTGACCGAATGGAACATCCCCGAATGATAGAGATCATAGGCGTAGACGAGCCGCTGGCCGGGCTCGATCAGGTGGAAGCGCGCGTCGAAGCGCGTCACCAGCCCGCTTTGAGTGAAATGGCCTTCGAGCAGCTCGTGCCCGCCGACGCGAAAGTCCATCGATCGTTTCCCCAGCGTCCATTGCTCCGGCGGCCCGGTGAACCATTGCGCCTTGATCGCCGGATCGGACCACGCCTCGAATATCCTCTCGGGCGAGGCGGCCCATTTGCGCTTCAACGTAAACGTACCGTGGAAAAAGGGCGTCGTGGTCATCGGTGTTCGCCTCCGTCGGCCGTGCCGCCGGCACCGGCCATATTTTGGAATTCATTGTTTTCGAGCAGTTTCCCGAGCCGGTCGAACCGCTGTTCCCAGAGCTGGCGACGCTCGTTGAGCCAATGTTCGACGCGCATGATCGTCTCCGCCGAAATGCGGCATTCGCGGGTGCGGCCGCGTTTCTCGGTCGCGATCAGCCCGCTCGCTTCGAGCACCTGGACATGCTGGTGGATCGCCGCGAGCGACGTCTCGAACGGCTTGGCCAATTCGCTCACCGACGCGGGCCCACGCGACAGGCGTTCGAGGATCGCGCGCCGCGTCCCGTCCGCGAGCGCGTGAAAGGCGAGGTCGAGTTGCGCCGAATACTCAAGCATAGGCTTAAGTAACCGCGGCGCGGCCCGATAGTCAAGCCACTCCTTAAGTATTCGGCGACGCGGTTATGCGGGCGACAGGATCAGCCCGCTGGTCGGCACCCCGGTGCCGGCAGTAACGATGACATTGCTCACCCCCGCGACCTGATTGACCGACGTGCCGCGCACCAGCCGCACGCCTTCCGCGACGCCGTTGAGCCCGTGGATATAGGCCTCGCCCAATTGCCCGCCGTGGGTGTTGATCGGCAGCCGGCCGCCGAGCTCGATATTGCCCTCGCGAATGAAATCCTTCGCCTGCCCCTCGCGCGCGAAGCCGAAAGCTTCGAGCTGGGGCAGCACGAAGGGGGTGAAATGATCGTAGAGGATCGCCGCCTGCACGTCCGCGGGGCCGATCCCGGCCTGCGCGTAAAGCTGTTCGGCGACGATGTTCATCTCCGAGATGCGGCCGATATGCTTGCGGTAATAGCTCGTCATCATCTGGCTGTCGTCGCCCGCGCCTTGCGCCGCGGCGCGGATCACCGCGGGCGGCTGGCGCAGCGACTTCGCGCGCTCGACCGAGGTGACCACCACCGCCACCGCGCCGTCCGATTCCTGGCAGCAATCGAGCAGATGGAGCGGCTCGACAATCCAGCGGCTCGCCTGATGTTCCTCGAGCGTGATCGGCTGCTGATAGAACCACGCCTTGGGGTTGGTCGCGGCGTGGCGCCGCGCGGCGACCGAGACGCGGCCGAAATCCTCCGAGGTGGCGCCGTGATCGTGCATATAGCGCTGCGCCTGCATCGCCACCCACGAGGCGGGGGAGATCAGCCCGAACGGCACGTACCAGCCGTAATGGGCGGTCTCGGCGGTCGGCACCGGCGGCGGGGTATGCCCGGTGCCGAAGCGATATTGCGAACGCTCGTTCATCGCGCGGTAGCACACCACCGTCTTCGCGATCCCGGTCGCCACCGCCATTGCGGCGTGCATGATCGGCGCGCAGGCCGCGCCGCCGCCATAATGGATGCGGCTGTGGAATTTGAGCGCGCGCGCCCCGATCGCGCGGAACAGCTCGATCTCGGGGTTATTGTCCATCGTATAGGTGGAGAGCCCGTCAACCTCCGCCGGATCGATCCCGGCATCGGCCAGCGCCTCCAGCGTCGCCTCGACCGCGAGACGCAGCTCGGAACGCCCGCTGTTCTTGGAGAATTCGGTCGCGCCGATGCCGACGATCGCCGCCTTGTTGCTGATCGTGTCCATTAGCGCACCTCTTCCGCAAAACCGATCGTGATGGTCGCGGCGACATGCTCGCCGATGCCGTTGCGGCCCGAAACCCTGATTTCCGCGGTCCGCGCCGCGGGGTCGATCGCCGCCACTTCGCCGCCGAGCTTCATCACATCGCCCGCAAAATTGGGCGCGCCGAGCCGGATCGCGATTCTGCGGATACGCGCGTTCGCTCCCGCCCAATCGGTGACGAAGCGCTGGACGAAGCCGTTGGTGGTCAGGATGTTCATGAAGATATCGGGCACCCCCGTCGCCTGCGCGGCGGCCTTGTCGTGGTGGACGTTCTCGAAATCATTGGTCGCGATCGCGCCGGCGACGATCGCCGAGGCGGTGATCGGGACGATAAGTTCGGGCAAGGCCTGCCCGGCGTGGAGATCGTCGAAGGTCATGCGCGCGCTCCCGCAAGTGGCTGGGTGTCGCCGGCGGCGATCGCGCGGCCGATCGCCGCGAGCATCGGCTGCGCCCCGCCGAGCGCGAGCTCGACCTGCTTGGCAGCGAGGAAATAACGGTGGATCGGATAATCCATATCGGCGCCGATCCCGCCGTGGAGATGCTGCGCCGAATGCGACACGCGATGCCCGCCGATCGCCGCCCAATATTTGGCGGTCTCGATTTCGGCCGGCGCGGCGATGCCTTCATCGAGCAGCCACGCGGCGCGCAGCGCGGTCGAGCGCATCGCCTCGACATCGATGAAGCCGTCGGCGACGCGATGCTGCACCGCCTGCATCCCGCCGAGCGGGCGATCGAACTGGATGCGTTCGCTCGAATAAGCGGCGGTGCGGCGCAGGGCTTCGGCGCAAATGCCGACCTGTAACGCAGCGAGCCCGGCGCGCGCGTGGTCGACGATCCAGCGCGCGATATCGGCGCCCTGCGCGGCCGACCCGAGCACGTCATCGGCTTGCGCCGCGCGGAAGGTGATCTGCGCCTGCGGTTCGCTGCTGGTGGTGCGCTGCGCGCCGATCTCGATGCCCGGCGTCGCCGGATCGATGAGGAAAACGATCACCCCTTTCGCGCTGGTCGCCGGGACGAGGATGCACTCAGCCTCCGCGCCATAGGGCACCGCCGTCTTGACGCCATCGAGCGTCCAGCCGTTGCCCGAGCGGGTCGCGCGCAGCATCGGGCGCGCGGGATCGTGGTTGCCCACCTCCTCCAGCGCGGCGGTGAGGATCGCCTTGCCTGCAGCGACGCGCGGCAGGATCGCCTGTTGCGCGGCGCTCCCGAATGCCGCGATCGGCAGCGCGCCGGTCACGAGCGTCGCGTGGAGCGGCAACGGCGCGAGCGTGCGGCCCTGTTCTTCGAGCAGCAGCCCGAGCTCGATCATCCCCTGCCCCAGCCCGCCGTGCGCCTCCGGCACCGCGACGCCGAGCAGCCCGGCCTCGGCTAGTGTCTGCCACAGCGCCGCATCATAGGGGCGATCATCCTTCGCGAAGGCGCGCAGGCTATCGTCGTTGCTGTTGTCGGACAGGATCTGCGCGGCGAGATCGCGCAGGCTGGCCTGATCCTCGGTGAGCGCGAAATCCATCCGTATCGCTCCTCAGGCCAGCCGGAAGGCGGGCAGGATGTAATCGGGCTCGACCTCGACGAAATCGAGCGTGACCGGCTTGCCGATCGCCACTTCGTCAGCCGTCGCGCCAAGCATATTGGCGACGATCCGCACGCCCTCCTCCAGCTCGACCAGCACCACCGGGAGCGGATAATCGAAGCACGGCAGTTGCGGCTGGTGCATGATGACGAAGCTGTGGATCGTCCCGCGCCCGCTCGCCTCCACGGTCGTCCAGTCGAACGACCCCGTCTCGGGGCAGGCCGGCACCGGCGGGTGGACGAGCCGCCCGCCGAACGACTGGATCAGCAATTTGCGTTGCTTCAGCCCCTCCCAGAAGAAGGCATTGTCATGCGTGATCGCCGGGCGCGGATGCGGGAATTTGTTTGGCTTCTCGCCGTCCGCCGCTGGCGCCGCCTGCGTGAGCGGCGGCTTGAACTTGAGCACGCGGAACTTCATCCGTCCGACCGCGTCGCCGCGCTGGTCGGTAAACTCATAATCGATCGTCACGAAATGGCCGATGCCGAGCCCGGTGCGTTTCTCGTCCGATACGTCGGCGACCGTCGCGCGCATGCTGACGATATCGCCTTCTTCGAGATAGCGGAGGTATTCCTGCTCGATATTGGTCGCGACGACCCCGGTATAGCCCGCGGCGTCGAACAGCTGGAGCACCGGCATACCCTCGTCGGCGGTGCGTCCACCGGGGCGGTAGCGCGCCATCGTCCACACGTCGAGCATCGCCGGCGGGGCAACCGCGCCCGCGAAACCGCCCGCCGCGCGTACCTGCGGATCGTGCCACAGGGGATTGACGTCCCCCATCGCCTCGGCCCAGCGGCGGATCATCGGCTGGTTGACCGCATCGCGCGCGGTGACCGGCGGGGTCGCTTCGCCGCCGACGAAAGCGCGCGCCCGGGTCAGCAAATCCTGTTCGGTCATGTCCGTCCTCACCTTGCGCGCGGCATATTGAACCCGACCTGCGCCACCATATCGCGCAGCACCTCGGCGGTGCCCCCGCCGAAAGTGTTGATCTGGCATTTGCGATATTCGCGCTCGATCCGCCCGCGGAGCTGCGCGCCGGGCGAACCGCCGCGGACCAGCCCCGCCGCGCCCATCACGTCGAGCAGCAGGCGGAGCGCGCGGATCATCCCCTCGGTGCCGAACACCTTGAGCCCGCTCGCCAGCTCGGGCCGCGTCACCCCCTGCGACACTTCCCAGCCGACGCGATCTCCCATCAGCCCGATCGCCCGCAGCAAGGCATAGCATTCGCCGAGCGCGAGCTGGACCCAGCCCTGATCGATCAGCCGCCCGCCGTCGGGGGTAGCGATGCCGCGCGCCCAGTTCACCACGTCGTCGAAACAGCCGTTGCCGCCGTAGGTCAGCGCGGCGAGCCCGATCCGCTCGTGGTTGAGCTGTTCGGCGATCAGCCGCCAGCCGGCATTCTCCGCGCCGATGATCATCGACGCGGGGACGCGGACGTCCTCGTAATAAGTGACGTTGGTGCGGATGCCCCCCACCGTCCAGATCGGCGAGACCGAGAAGCCGGGCGTCGTGGTATCCATCATGAAGATGGTGATGCCCTTGTGCTTGGGCGCCGCGGGATCGGTGCGCGCGGCGAGGAAGACGTAATCGGCGCCCTCCGCCCCGCTGGTGAATATCTTCTGCCCGTTGATCACGAAATCATCGCCGTCGCGCACCGCGCGGGTCTTGAGCGCGGCGAGGTCCGACCCCGCGCCCGGCTCGGTATAGCCGATCGCGAAGATCAGATCGCCGCTCGCGATGCGCGGCAATATCTCGCGCTTCTGCGCCTCGGTGCCGAGCCGCATCAGCGCCGGGCCGACGGTGTTGACGGTGACGAAGGGGAACGGCGCCTCTGCCAGCACCAACTCTTCGAGCAGGATCTTCTGCATCGCCGGATCGAGACCCTTGCCGCCATATTCGACCGGCCAGCCGGGGGTGAGCCAGCCGTCGCGCCCCATCTGGCGGATCACCTGACGATAGACCGGGCCGCTTTCCGCGCCGGCCGACGCCGCGCGCACCTCGTCGGTCATGATGCCGTGCAGATAGGCGCGGAATTCGTCGCGCAGCGCTTTCTGCTCGGCGCTCGGCTCGACGCGCATCTCAATTCTCCGCAGCAAAAGGGGCGATGCCCAGCCGGGCGAGCGCCTCGGGCGTCAGCGGCACATAGCGGCCGGCGGCGGCGTCGGCGACGAACAGCGCATCGCCGTGGACGCGATCGGGGGCATAGCCTTCGCGCTGCAGCTCGACCTTGCGCAGCTTGAAAGTGGTGGTCATCTCCGCCTCGCGCGACAGGCGGACGAAGACCGGCACCGCATAATGCGCCAGCCGCGCGGTCGCGAATTGATAGAAAGCGTGCGGATCGAAGGCGGCGGGATCGGCATAGGTCAGCGCGACCATGCCGGCGCGCCCCTCGGTCGCGGGCACCTTCACGCCATAGACGTTGACCACATCGGGCCCGGCAAAGGCGCCGAGCACCGCGGCGACTTCCTCGGTCGAGACATTCTCGCCTTTCCAGCGATAAGTGTTGCCGATGCGATCGACGAAATAGAAATAATCCTCCGCGTCGAACCGTACGAGATCGCCCGAGCGGAACCAGACGTCGCCGCGCTTCACCACGTCGCGGAGCAATTTCTGCTCGGTCGCCGCGGCCGAGGTATAGCCCTCGAAATAGCCGCCGACCCCCGTGCCGCCGAGCACCTCGGCGATCAGCTCCGCCACCTCGCCGGGCCGGGCCTCGACCAGTCGGCCGTCGGCGTCGCGGATATGATCGTCGGCCTCGACGTCGTAGCGGACGAACTTCATGTTGGTGTGTGCGGGATAAGGCACGCGGCCGACCGAGCCGACCTTGTTGTCGACATTGGTGATGCCGTAATTGGCCTCGGTCGAGCCCAGCCCCTCGAACACCTGCGCGACCCCGAACCGCTGCTGGAAGGCGGTCCACAATTCGGCCTTTAGCCCGGCGCCGGTCATCACCCGCAGGCTGTTGTCGGCATCGTCGGCGCGCGCGGGCGCGTTGAGCAGATAGCGGCAGATCTCGCCGATATAATAGAAAGCGGTGACGCCGTGGCGCCGCACATCGGGCCAGAAACCGCTGACGGAGAATTTGCGCCTGAGCACGAACGGCACCCCGAAGGCGAGCGAGGTCGAGGGCACCACCATCCCGCCAGCGCCATGATAGAGCGGCAGCACGCAGTAAAACACATCGCCGGGGCCGAATTCCATCAGCCCGCCCATCATCTCCCCGGCGTTGACGAAGCGCATGTGGCTCATCTTCGCCGCCTTGGGCAGTCCGGTCGTCCCGCTGGTGAAGATCAGATAGAGCGGATCGCCCATCTTCACCCCGGCGCGGAGCGCCCGATCAGGGTTGGCATCGCTGGCGGCGGCCAGGTCGGCGTTGAAATCGCGCGCGCGGGCGAGCCCGAACAGCGGGCGCCCTTCCTCGGCCTGCTCCCACAACAGCCCGGGGATATCGGCGTCGGGCAGCTCGGCGACCGACCTGCCCAATTCGGCATCGACGATCAACGCCTTGGCGCCGACCTGCTTCATCGCATGCGCAAGGACATTGCCGGTGGCCGATGTGTTGATCAGCGCGGTGACGACGCCGATCTTGGCCAGCCCGAGCCAGATCGCGACGAAATCGGGCCGGTTGTACATCATCAGCGCGGCGACATCGCCCTTCCCCAGCCCCGCCGCCCGCGCGGCATGCGCGACGCGATTGGCGCGGGCATTGACCTCGGCGAAGGTCAGCCGCTGGTCCTCGAACAGGATGAACGGCGTATCGGCGTGATCGCCCGCGCGCTCCTCGAGCCGGTCGGCGACGGTATAGTCCTGATCGCGCGCGAAACCCGTGACGCGCGCATAGCCGCGCATCAGCCGGGCCATCGTCTCCTCGCGGCCGGGAACCACCCACTCGCCCATCGCACCCGTCTCCCCCGCCCGCTTTTCGGGGCGGCTGAGTGGGTTCTAGGACGGGGTCGCGCCGCTTCGCAGGTCCAAAGTCAGGATAAATCGGCCGGTTTTGATATATTGAATCGGAAAATGGCGTCGCCGCTGCGGCTCCTGTCGGGCCTCATAAACCCCGTCGCCCCGGCCCTGAGCCGGGGTGACGACGGTGGGGCGAAACGTCGATCCCGACCCTAGCCGCGGCGGAAAATGATCGGAAACCAGTCTTCGCGCAACCTTTCGCCCGCCGACATGCCATGCCCCGGATAGGGGGGCGAGGTGCGGCCCGGCCGTTCGACATAACGCGCATCGTCGCCGACGAAGCGCAGCGAAAAGGCCCGCCGCCGCGTCGCGGTATCGTTTCCGCGTGCGCCGTGGAGCGTCATATAATTGAACGCGACCGCATCGCCCGGCGCCATTTCCCATTCGCGGATGTCCATTCCCGCCGCATCGGGATCGGGCACCGGCATATAGGCATCGTCGCCGGCGTAGAAATTCTCATCCGACAGCCAGCGCGTCGGCAGCACCGGCTTGGGCCAGCGATGCGATCCCGCCACGCAGCGCAGCGACGCCTCGCGCACCGGATCGAGCGGCGACCAGAAGCTCACCGTCTGCTGCCCCTCGACGAAATAATAAGGACCGTCCTGGTGCCAGGGCGTCGGCTTGGCGGTGCCGGGCTCCTTGACCAGCACATGATCGTGGAAGAGCTGCGCGCTATCCGACCGCATCAGATCGGCCGCCACCTCCGCCGCGGGCGATCGGCGGACCACCGCCTCGAATTCGGCGATGCGATCCCAGTTGCAATAATCGTCGAAGAAGCGGCCGCGTTCGCCGGGCTTGAG
This sequence comes from Sphingomonas sp., assembly GCA_017849555.1. Lineage (GTDB taxonomy): Bacteria > Pseudomonadota > Alphaproteobacteria > Sphingomonadales > Sphingomonadaceae > Sphingomonas > Sphingomonas lycopersici. The sequence continues at coordinate 24,643 of JAFIGU010000081.1, forward strand.
GTTCTCCGCGGCATAAGGGCCGGGCTCGGCCATGTTGCGCGCGACGCCGGCGCGCAGCGTCTCGACATGATCGCGAAACAGCCCGCGCACCAGCACGACGCCGTCGCGCTGAAAGGCCTCGATCTGGTCGGCGCAGAGAAGCGCGTGCGGCATGAGCTGATCCCTCCGGTTTGCGAGCGCCAGCAGAAACCCGATCTATATTAGTTTCAAATAATAAGTATCTAATCTACTGTTAGCTTGATGCTATATCTGACACTCCGCCAGCTCGAATATGTATCGGCGGTGGCGCGCGCCGGCAGCCTTTCCGCAGCGGCGGCGCAACTGAATGTCTCGCAACCGTCGCTGTCGGTCGCGTTGACGCAGGTCGAGCGGCGACTGGGGCAGAAGCTCTTCATCCGCCGCCGCGGCGCGCCGGTCGAACTGACCGGGTTCGGCAAGGACTATCTGGCGCAGGCCGAGGAGCTCCTGTCGCTCGCGCGCCAGCTCGACGATCCGACGCGTGCGCCGCGCGCCGCTGCGGGCCGGCTGACGCTGGGATTGTTCGACGATCTCGCGCCGCTTCACATCGGCCACCTGCTGTCGGTGTTGCGCGCGGCGCTGCCGGGCGTCGACATCCGCTATCGCATCGCGGACCTCGAAACGCTCGCGCGCGATATGCTGCAGGGGCGCGTCGATCTGTCGGTGACGTTCGGTCTCGGTCTCGATGCCAGCTTCGCGCGCACGCGGCTGGCGTCGGTGCGGCCGTGCGCGGTGATGAGCGTCGACGATCCGCTCGCGCATTTGCCCGCGGTCGAGCTCGCGGCGGTCGGCACGCGCCCGCTGATCCTGTTCGAAGAGGGGTTGTCGGTGCGCCACATGCTCGGGCTGTTCCGGCGGGTCGGTGCCGAGCCGCTCGTCCGCCACCGCGTCGCGGCGCTCGAGGTGATGCGCAGCCTCGCGGCGCATGGCGAGGGCATCGGCATCACCTATTCGGGACCAGAAAGCCGCCACGCTTATGACGGAACCCCGCTCGCCAGCGTGCCGATCGCGGATGACCTGGCATGCGAGCCGGTGATCCTCGCGCGGTCGCTCGACGCTGCGAGGAGCGCCGTCGTCGAGGCGGCGTCCGAGGCGATCCTCGCCGCCGCCGAGATCTCACCGATCGGGTAGAAGCTCCCGCTATGCCGCGAAGAAATTAGGAAAACGGCGCAGCACCTCGCCGATTTCATTGTCGGAGATGTTGAACTCGAACCCCTCATCATCGCCGCGGCGGCGATAGCCATAGACGTTGGTCCACGACCAGCCCGGGGTGTCGTCGACCGGAAACAGCTGCCACGTCACATGGCACAAAGCCGAATCCGTCGAGACCGGGACGACCTTGAAATCGGCCATGCGGATGTCCGACCCGACCCCCACGCGATCGAAGCGCGCGACCTGCTCGCCGCACGCGACATCGGCGGTCGCGCGATCGGCGAAGCTGTGGATCTGGCCGAAGGTGAAAGACGTATAAGGATAGAGATAATGCCCCGCGAGTGCCGGCCCGTCGCGCCGCAGCATCGCCTCGCCATAACTGCGGCACCACGCCTCCGCGCCTTTGGTCATCCTTGCTCTCCCATCCAGATCGTTGCGTAAATTGAAATTACCTCTCCCCGTTCGGGCTGAGCTTGTCGAAGCCCTGCCCTTTCTTCGGAAGAAGTGCAGCCCTTCGACAAGCTCAGGGCGAACGGGAGCTAACGCAGGTGTCGTGTCCCAATCATCGGACAATCACCCCTTGAATTCCTGGAACACCCAGTCCCAATAACCCGGCGCCGGGCCGTCCTCGAACCCGAACTCGGCGCGGATATCGGATAGCTGGCGATCGAGATGATCCTCCCAGCGGATCATGAACAAGGGCTTCTTCTGCTTGGCCCCCAGCGCATAGCCGCGGCTCAGCCCCTCGAGCAAAGCCGGCAAGGTCCTGGGATAATGCAGCCCCGATCGGCTGAGCGAGGTCGACATCAGCACCACGCCATAGAGGTTCAGCTCATGCGCGAACTCGGTCGAGAAATAATTGGCATTGGCCATCGTATTGGCGGCGATCAGCGCGATCTCGCCGACCTGGCTCGGGCACAGCCCGGTGACCATATGCTCGATATCGTGGTTCTGCGCGCGGCGCTTGACGAGGAATTCGTAATCGTCGCGCGGCTCGCCTTTGTAGAGGAAATCGATCTCATAGCCGCTGTCGGCGATGAACGCGTGGATCCGCGCGCCCAATGTCCCGGGGGCGCAATGCGCCACCTGCTCGGCGGTGAAATTGGAGGTGAAACGCTCGTCGAGCCACGCGGCGAATTCGGGGAGCCGTTCGCGCTCGGCGGCGAGCAAGGCGGCGGTGCGCGCCGGATCGACCACCTCGCCCATCGCGCGCGACAAGGTGGGGATCAGATAGGCGTCGGGCAGATCATGCCCGTCGCGCTTGAGCCCCATTTGCGCATAGACGTCGCGGAACAGCGGGCTGTTGAGATATTTCGAATTGCTGATCAGCACGCTCGACGTCGCCGGCTCGGCGGCGCCCATCAGATAGGCGGCTTCGCCCGCCGCGAGGCTCGTATCGGCTTTCATCGCTTACTCTCCCTTGTTCGCCCAGCCGGTGAACGGCGGGTCGGCGACATCGAGCACCGCCCAGCTCCGCCCGATCAGGTCGAGCGCATTGGAGACCCCGGCGCGCGCCATCACGCGGCGCATCCCCTCCGCCTCGATCTGGACGTTCGATCGCCCGCCGTTGGCGAAGCGCAACGTCACCACCAAAGCGGCTTCCCCGTCATGCGTCGGGGTGAGCCGCACGCTTTCGATCCGCGCGTCGTTCATCGCGCGGCGTCGGTCACGCCGCGACCGCGCGCGGCGGCTCGACGAAGACGATATCCGACGGGGTGATCACCGACACCGGGCGAAAGACGAGATGGAGGTTCCAGCTCTTAAGCTGCTCGATCGCCGCCTCGGCCGGCTCGTCCGGCAGCACGCGCGCGGCGATCGCCGGCCAGTCGTCGCCGCTCTCCGGCTGGATGAAGCGACGGATGGGGGCGAGGTTGGTGCTCATGCCGCGATCCTTTCCGCGATGACGCCGGCCCGCGCGGAGGCGTAGCCCGCGTCCTGGCTATAGGCGAGCGCGCCGTTGACGAACACGCGATCGACGCCGCTCGCGCGGCGGATGTAGCGGAAGCCGTCCGCCGGGAGATCCTCGACCGGTATCTCGGGGCCACGGTCGATCGTCTCGGCGTCGAACACCACGACATCCGCGGCATAGCCCGGCCGCAGCAGCCCGCGCTGGCGGAGGCCCCATAGCTGCGCCACGTCATGCGTCAGCTTGCGCACTGCGGTCTCCAGCGGCATCGCGTCGAAGCCGCGGACGTAACGGCTGAAGAGATAGCCGGTATCGCCATAGGTCGCGAAATTGGTGACATGCGCGCCGCCGTCGCCCGCGCCGATCCCGATCAGCGGATCGGCGAGCATCGTCGCGATCTTGGCATCGTCATTATGCCCGATCGCATCGAGCCCGAACGAGGTGGCGAGATCGTCGGCCAGCGCGATATCGATGATCGCCTCGGCGATATGGCAGCCGCGCTCGGCGGCGATGTCGCCGACGCGGCGCCCGATCAGCGCGGGGTCGGGGGTGCCCATCCGTTTCACGTAGGAATCGGCGAAATCGATCTGCAGACCGATCGGCATCATGAAATGATCCATCTCCGCCGCCAGCGCCGCGCGCCGCTCGGGATCGCGCAGCTGGGCGAGCTTCTCCGCGTGCGGCAGCAGCGTCATCGCCCACCAGCCCGGCAGGGTCGCGAAGGTCGACATCGGCGCGCCGAGATCGAACGACAGATCGATCGGGCGGGTCTGCATCTGCGGCACGACGCGCGCGCCATGCGCGGTCTGCAACCGGACGCGATCGAGCGCGATCCCGACCAGTTCGGGCGCGGCATTGCTGTCGAACAAGGGCGAGAAGGTCGTCGCGATCTTGTGCTTGCGCGACAGATCGGCGAGCAGGTCGATCCGCGCGCAGAGCAGGTCGGCGTCCCAGAATTCGGGGACAATCTGGAGGATGCCGCCCTTTTCGCCCAGCGTCGCGCACAGCGCGTCGAGCTCCTTCGGCTCGGCGAGCCGCGCGGGCACCGGGCGCAGTTCGTGATCGATGTCGACCCACGATCCGCTCATCCCGACCGCGCCGGCATCGAGGCATTCGGCGAGCAGCCGCTGCATCTCGGCGATTTCGGCATCGGTCGCGGCGCGTTCGCGCGCGTCGAGCCCCATCACCCACAGCCGCACCAGGCTATGCCCGACGAGTGGCGCGACATTGACGCCGAGCCCGGCGCGGATCGCGGCGAGATAATCGGCGAAGCTCTCCCACGTCCAGGTCAGCCCGGCGTCGAACGCATTCTTGGGCATTTCCTCGATCTTGCGAAACGTCGCCCCGAGCAGATCGCGGTGCTCGGCGCGCAGCGGGGCGAGACTGAGCGAGCAATTGCCCGGCATCACCGTCGTCACGCCATGTTCGAGCGACGGCTGCGCCAGCCCGTCCCACACCAATTGCGCGTCATAATGGGTATGCGGATCGATGAACCCCGGCGCGATTACCCGACCGCCGGCGTCGACCGTCTCGCGCGCCTCGCCCGAAACCTCGCCGACCGCGACGATCCGCCCGTCGCGCACCCCGACATCGCCGCGATAGGCCGGCGCGCCGCTGCCGTCGCAGATCAGCCCGTTGCGAATCACCAGATCGAGCATCGCCATCTCTCCTGCCGGCCGCCGCCTCCGCGGTGTGCCCTGTCAGTATTTAGGTACAGAGTGTCCCGTAAAAAATCAAGCCGCACATGTTGCCGGCTGGACTTGGCGCGCACCCCCGTGCCACCGTGGCGCGATGAAGCAGGCGACGGGCCGGGGGCGACCACGCGACGCGGAGATCGACCGCAAGATTCTCGATGCGGCGCGCACGCTGCTCGCCGAGGGCGGCTATCGCGCGCTGGCGTTCGACAGCATCTCGCAGATGACCGACATCCCGCGCTCGATGATCTATCGCCGCTGGCCGACCAAGGCGCATCTCGCCAATGAGATCTCGACCGGCGGGGATGACGGCCTGCCCGACGTGATCGACGCCGAGGGGCTCGACGCACAGGTGCTCGCGCTGGTCCATCAGGTGTTCGATCGCTATCGCCGCCCCGATATCGCCGCCGCCGCGATCGGGGTGATCGCCGCGACGCAGGGCGACCGCACGGTGCAGGACGAGCTTGGGGCCAAGGCCGAGACCGTCGCGCGCGGCGAATTGAGCGCGATCGTCGCGCGCGGCAAGGCGGCGGGGCTGATCGATCCGGCGAGCTCGGCCGATACGTTGTTCGACATGATCGTCGGGACGCTGATCTATCGCGCCTTGTTCAGCATGAAGCCGATCCCGCCCGATTATGCCGAACAGGTGACGCGGATGATCGTCGACGGGCTGGCGGTGCGGCCTTAGCGTATATCGCCGCCCCTCCACCGTTCGGACTGAGCCTGTCAAAGCCCCGCCCTTTCTTCGTCGGAAGAAGTGCAGCCCCTTCGACAGGCTCAGGGCGAACGGCTCATATGTTGTTCGCATGCTCCGCCGACCGATACCGCCCCGGCGCGATGCCGGTCATCCGGCGGAAGGCGAGCGAGAAGCTCGACGGGTCGGCGAAGCCGAGATCGGCGGCGATCTGCTTGATCGGCAACTGATCCGCACACAGCAAGGCCTTGGCGCGATCGAGCCGCGCTTCCTCGACGAAGGCGTGGACCGTCCGCCCGGTGCTTTGCTTGAACGCGCGCATGAAATGCCCGCGGCTGAGCCCGACGAGACCGGCTAGTTCGGGCACCTTGATCCCGCCGCTCGGCCAGTCGAACACATATTGCTCGACGCGGCGCAATTGATGCGGCGATAGCCCCCCGCGGCAGCGCGCGCGCGGCTGCGGCTGCGGCTCGAGCAACCGGTGCAGTTCGACCGGGAGCGCCGCGGCGAGGCTGTCGATCAGGATATCGCTCGCGAACCCCGGCCGCACAGCCTCGCGCCCCAGCCGCCGCATCGATTCGGCGATCCATTCGGAGCGCAGATTGCCGCAGCGCGTCAGCCCCGCGTCATCCCACTCGCGCTCGAAACCGGCCAGCGCAGCGTGCGTGCCGACCGGAAAGGCGCAGGTGATCATCTGATGCGGGCCGCCCGGCCCCGCCCCGCAGATCGACTGCGACGCGGGGACATAGATCAGATTGCCGATCGAGAAGGTCCGCCCCGAAGCGAGCCGGCCGACATAGCGGCTCTCGCGCGGCCGGCGCGTCAGGATCAGCGCGAGCTGATGCTGCGACGGGCGTCGCACCTCTTCGGAAGGGGTTTCATATTCATAGGTCTGCAGCCGGACGCGCGCCATCGTGCCGGACAGCTCCGCCTCGACCTGATTTCTCGATTGGGTCGCTTCCATCTTACGCCTTCCCGCTCGCGCCGCGCTCTCCTGTTCGCGCGCCTTTGGTACGCGTGACGGCGCAAATCATCAACGAATCGATTCATTCTGCCATGAATGCGCAGCTTTCCGCGGCAGACGGCGACGCGCTAAGCTGATGCGGACGGCAATAACGTTTCAGCCGGAGAGGTGAGGATGAGCTACAAGATCGATCCCCGGAAACAGATCAACGCGGTCGAGGCGCGGCTTGCGGCGGGCGGCGACGACGCAGCGACCCGGCGCAACCTGCGCACGATGCTCGTGCATATGAAGGCCGAGGCGACCGCCGATTTCGACGCGCTGATGGCGACCGTTTCGCCCGATGCGGCCTATACCAGCTTCAACGTCGGGGTGGATTCGCCGCACAGCCCGCGCTCCAAGGATGCGGTCGCGGCTTATTATCGCGCGCTGGTGGAAAATCATTGCCACCAGATCGAGCATGACCTCGACCGGATCGTCGCCGATCGCGACAATATCACTACCGAGGGCGATATCCGCATCGCCTATCCCGCTGCCGCATTGCGCGCGATGGGGCATGATGTGCCGGAAGATGCGCCTTATTATCTCTACGAGGCGCGGCCGATGATCGTCTGGGGGTTCGACAACGACGGGCTGGTCAAGTGCGAGGACAGCTATGGCGCGATGGACGGCTTCGCCGGGATCGCCACGCGGCCGGTGCAGCAGAGCGAGATCTGCACGATCGCGGGGTGAGTCTGCCCCCTCCCCGAAAGGGAGGGGCTGGGGGTGGGTCGGTATGAGGGATACCGGTCCGCTTCCGCGCGGGCCAACCCACCCCCGCCCCCTCGCTTGTTCAAGGGAGGGGAGAAGAGATTACAGCTTCACTCGCGCCATGCCGGCGGGGGCATAACGCGGCCCTGCCGTCGCGCCGCTCGGCGCCGCTGCGGCGATCGTCGCGAGGTCGTCGGCGGTCAGCGTGACATCGGGCGCGCCGGCGCTGTCGCGCATCGTCTCGCTGCGCTTGACCCCGGGGATTGGCACGATGTCGTCGCCCTGTGCGAGCAGCCACGCCAGCGCGATCTGCGCGTTGGAGACGCCGTGGCGCTGCGCCACCGTCGCGATCGCATCGACGATCGCGAGATTCTTCGGCATGTTCTCGGGCGAATAGCGCGGATCGTTGCGGCGCCAGTCGTCGGGGGCGAGATCGTCGAGGCTGCGGATCCCGCCGGCGAGCAGCCCCCGCCCGAGCGGGCTGTAGGGCACAAAGCCGATGCCATTCTCGCGACATGCCTGGAGAATCCCGTTCTCGACGTCGCGCTCCCACACCGAATATTCGGTCTGCAATGCGGCGATCGGATGCACCGCGGCGGCGCGGCGCACCGTCTCCTCCGCAGCCTCGGACAGCCCGAGGTAACGCACCTTCCCTTCCTTCACCAGCTCGGCCATCCCGCCGATCGTCTCCTCGATCGGCACATCGGGGTCGACACGATGCTGGTAGAACAGGTCGATCGTGTCGATGCCGAGCCGTTTCAGCGATCCCTCGCACGCGCGCCGCGCATTTTCCGGGCTGCCGTCGACCGCTACCGGATTGTTGCCCTCCCAGCGCATCGCGAATTTGGTCGCGATGACCAGCCCGTCGCGCTTGCCCTTGATCGCCGCGCCGACCAGTTCCTCGTTGCTGAACGGCCCGTACATTTCGGCGGTATCGAAGAAGGTGATGCCGAGATCGATCGCCTCGTGGATCGTGCGGGTCGACACATCGTCATCGGCCGCGCCGTAGATGATATTGCCGCCGCGGATCATCGGCATGCAGCCGATCCCGATCGCGGACACCTTCAGCCCGTGCCCCAGCGTACGATATTTCATGTCCGGTTCTCCTCTTGTCGGTCCAGTCGGCGTCAGAAACGTTCGCCGACCATTTCTTCGCTCTTCGCCCACAATGCCTTGGCGCGCTCGGGATCGAGCGCATAACCCCGCACGCCAGCGAAGATGCTCGTCGATTCCTCCTGTTCGGCGACATGGCAGTCCTCGCAATAGAGCCCGCCCACTTCATCCGCCGGGGCGACTGCCGCCGCCCACACCGATGTCGCCGCGCCCTGCGGGATCGACTTATAGGTGAACGGCAGCGCGCCACTTTCGCTTTGCGGCGCGCCGAGCGACGCGAGCAGTTGATCGATGCTCTCCTGCGTCAGGTGCCGCCCCAGCTCGGTCTGGATCGCGCCGGGATGGACCGCGGCCGCGCGGACCCCGCGATCGCGGTGCCGGCGATCGAATTCGACCGCGAACAGGATATTGGCAGTCTTGGAGCGGCCATAAGCGACGAATTCGACATAGGGCGTATGGTCGAAATTGGGATCGTCGAGATCGACATCGGCGATACGATGCCCCGCCGAGGCGAGATTCACCAGCCGCCCGCCGGGCCGCAGCAGCGATGCGATGCGGTTGACCAGCACGAAATGGCCGAGGTGGTTGGTGCCGAACTGGGTCTCGAACCCGTCCTGCGTCTGCCCCTTGGGACAGGCCATCACCCCGGCGTTGGCGATGATGATGTCAAACGGACGGCCATCGGCGCGCAAGGCGTCGGCGCAGGCACGCACGCTGGCGAGCGAGGCGAGATCGAGCTGGACCAGTTCGAGGCTCCCGCCGCCGGCCTTGGCCGCCTCGCGCACCACTGCGGTCGCCGTCTCGGCCTTGGCCAGATCGCGCGCCGCCCCGACGACGTCGGCGCCGTGCGCGGCGAGCGCGCGCGCCGTCTCCACCCCCAGCCCGGCCGATACGCCCGTCACGAGGATGCGTTTGCCCGCGAGATCGACGCCGGCGAGTATCTCGTCGGTGGTCGATTCCGCGCCGAAGGCATTGGTCATGGATCGTTTCTCCTGTGTCGGGGAATGATTGGACAGACAATGATGTGGATCGCGCCGCGGAGGGTCGTCCGCCGCCGGCCCGATATTGGGCCGGGCGCGCCACGGCCGAAGCGCGATCCGATCGAAGTCTTGCCCGATCCTATCAACAGCGGTGCGTTCGGCGCGCGGACGGCTTGTCTCGGCGCGCAAGCTTCACGATGTTGCGGGCATGCAGGAACAGCTCAGCCGGATGCTGGCGATCGCCGCGCGCCACGTCGACGGCATGCGGCGCGACACGCTTATCCCCCGCGTCGCGGTGCACGGCGGCATCGGACCGACGCTGCCGACCCCGAGCCTGTACGAGCCCGCCTTGTGTCTCGTCCTGCAGGGCGCGAAGCAGGTGATGATCGGCGATCGGCTGCTGCGCTACGACCCGGCAAGCTATTTCATCACCGGCGTCGATCTGCCCGCCTCTGGCTGGGTGGTCGAGGCGACCCCGGCCAAACCCTATGTCGCGGTGAGCCTGCGGCTCGATCGCGCCAGTCTGCTCGCGTTGATCTCTGATATGCCTCCCGCCGCGGAGGGAGAAACGCGCGGTTTCGCGGTGAGCGCGGTCACCCCCGATCTGCTCGACGCCTGGACGCGCCTGCTCGCCCTGCTTGACACCCCCGATGATATCGCGGTGCTCGCGCCGATCCACGAGCGCGAGATCCTCTACCGGCTACTCAAGGGGCCGCAGGGCGGGGTGCTGCGCCAGGTGGTGCGGACGGACAGCCGGCTGAGCCGGGTGCGGCAGGCGATCGCGTGGATCCGCGCGCATTTCGACGAGATGCTGCGCGTGGAGGACCTCGCCGAGCGGGCCGGGATGAGCCCCGCGTCGTTCCACCGCCACTTCAAGGCGGCGACCGCGATGAGCCCACTGCAATATCAGAAGACGCTGCGGCTGCAGGAGGCGCGACGACTGCTCATCGCCAGCGGCGGCGCGGCGCGGGCGGCGCATATGGTCGGCTATGAAAGCGCGTCGCAGTTCAGCCGCGAATATGCCCGCATGTTCGGCGCCCCGCCGCACCGCGACGCCGGGCGCCTGCGCGGCGGGAACAGGGTGTTAGAGGACGCCAGCGGCGCTGCCTGACCAACGGGTTATCGCGTCCAGAATGAGACGAACCGTGGATCGACATCGCGCGCCGGCGGTTTTGTCGGTGGCGATGCGGCGCTCCCTTCCCGCGCCGTGTCGCCGCCCGATAATGGATGCACTGGATCAACTCTGTGACCCCGCTCGAAATCGCTGCTTTTCAGCAGGAACTCTTTGTCACACCGCGCATGGAGATTCTTCGTCTCTACCTCGATCTCGAGGAGAATGATCCCCGCTTCGAAGTGGTCGAAGCCTGGGTGCGCACCTATCGGCTGAACGAACAGGCCGCATGAAGCGGTGGCGGGCGTCGCGGCGCCCGCCGACCGTCACTTATCGACGCACCACGCGTTGCTCGATCACCTGATCGAGCGTCCAGCGGATCGACGACGCATCCGCCGGGGGGTTGGCGATCTTTTCCTCGATGATCCGCAGGCGGTATTCGATCCCCGGATGCGGGGCGAACCCTTCGATGCCGCCATAATGCAGCTGCCAGCGGTCGCCAGGCTTCTCGCGGATCTGCAGGCAGGTCATCCGGCCGACCCCGCTGCACGGCCGGGTCTCGGCCGAGACATAGACCAGCTTGCGCGGGGCATCGGCGGCGGGCTTGTGCGCCGCGCGATAGGTCAGCGTCGCGCCCTTGGCGGTGCGCAGGACCAATTGATCGCCCGCGAGACGATAGCGCGTGACTGCCGACAGCGCGTCGACATAGGCGCGCTCGGTCGCCATCGCCGGCGGCGGGCAGGCCATCAGCGTGCTGGCGAAGCCGCGTTTGCCGTCGCCGAAGCGCAACGTATCGCGGCCGACGCGGAACGCGCCGCCGGTGCGGTTGCACCCGGTGTCGCTCGAAAAGCGCCCGTTCGCGGCGTCGAAATCGAGGCGCAGCGGCTTGCCCTGGGGCAATGGGCGCCCGCTCCACGCCACCAGATCCCAATGCTGCGCTGCGAGCCGGGCGGCGGCACCTTTCGCGCTCGCGGGGGCGGCATCCGCCGCACCCGCCGCCAGGACCACGGCGAGACCGAGCATCATCGCGCCGGTCCGGTCGATCAACTTCATCGCAAACTCCTTTGTTACGGAGGCGAATAGGTCGCGCCGGATGAACCCGGCATGTCGCCATTGTTGCGGGTGCGAAAGGTGCGCGCGGGTCAGCGCAGCGGGGTGCCGATCGACCAGAGGTGGCCGAACGGATCGCGCACCTGCGCATAGCGATCGCCCCAGAACATATCCTCCGGAGCCATCACCGAGGTCGCCCCGGCATCGACCGCGCGCTGATACCATTTGTCGGTATCATCGACCTGCAGGTGGAGCACGAGACCCGCGGGCTCGCTCGCTGGCTTGCCCGAATATTCGGGGAAATCGTCATGCATCATCAGCGACGCGCCGTTGATATGGAGATGCGCGTGCATCAGCCGCTCGCCGTCCTCCGCGGGCGCCCGCGCCTGCTCGGTCGCGCCGAACGCGCGGGCGTAGAAATCGATCGCCTCCTTGGCGCGCTTGTCGCGAATCGTGATGTGCGGGGTAAGGCCGCTGGTAGGCGCTTGATTGGCGGGGCCGCTCATCTTCCATCTCCTTGCAACAGGGTGTGATCGCGCGAAGACTAGCCGATCGGCGCCGCCACGTCGAAGCCGATTGTTGCGGGATTGTCACCGGTCGCGTGCGGCGGCTACGAACGCCGCATGACCGACAGCACCGCCAAGCCGCCCCGCCCCGGCCGCCCCGAGAGCCCGCAACGCCGCCTGCTTCTCGAAGGCATCGCCACCGCGATCGGCGCGGCGGCGGTGGGGCTGCCGGCGGAGGCGGCGACCAAGCCGGCCGCGCGGCCCGCTGGCGGGGCGAGCGACGCGGCGCTGCGCGCACATATCGATACAATCGTCGTGATCTACGCCGAGAACCGCAGCTTCAACAATCTGTTCGCCGATTTCCCCGGGCTCCAGAACCCGCTGTCGAAGGTGCCCGCCGACCGCACGCTCCAGCGCGACCGAGACGGCAAGGTCCTGGAGAAGTTGCCCAAGATCTGGGAGGGGCTGGTCCCCAACAAACAGGTGGTCGAGCATCGCGACTATCAGATCGGCCCCGACGATCTGCCCGCGCTGCCCAATGCGCCCTTCGCGCTGTCGACCCCGGAGGGCGATCCGCTACCGCACGGCGTCGTCACGCGCGATCTGGTCCACGCCTTTTACAACAACCAGCTGCAGATCAACGGCGGGCGCAACGACGGCTTCGTCGCCTGGGGCGACAGCGGCGCGCTGGTGATGGGCCATTATGGTGACGGCTCGTCCAACCTGCGGCTGTGGCAGATCGCGCGCGAGTTCACGCTGTGCGACAATTTCTTCATGGGGGCATTCGGCGGCTCCTATCTCAACCACCAATATCTCATTGCGGCGCGCCCGCCTTTCTATCCCGATGCCGACAAGAGCCCGGCGAAGGGCCGGATCGCGATCACCGAGGACGGCGATCCCAGGAGCATCCGCATCAAGCAGACCGCCAATTCGCCCAAGAGCGCGATGGACGGCCCGGTGCAGCTCGTGCCCAATTCGATCACCCCCGATTTCTGGGCGGTCAACACGCTGATGCCGCCTTATGCGCCGACCTATGATCTCGATCCCGCGCGGCCCGGCTATGCCAATTGGCAGAGCGCGCACACGCTCGTCCCGCAGAGCCACAAGACGATCGGCGACATGCTGAGCGCGAAGACTGTCGACTGGGCGTGGTATGGCGGCGGCTGGGCGGCGGCGCTTGCCGGGCACGGCACCGACGGCGCTTTCCCGACGCGGCCCAATTTCCAGCCGCATCACCAGCCGTTCAACTATTTCACCCAATTCGCCCCCGGCACCGCGGCGCGCGACCGGCATCTGCGCGACGGCGGCACCGGCGAGACCGCGCGGACCAACAAGTTCCTCGCCGATGCCGCGGCGGGCAAGCTGCCCCCGGTCACCTTCTACAAACCGCAGGGCAACCTCAACATGCACGCCGGCTATTCGGACGTCGATGCCGGGGACCGCCATATCGCCGGGGTGATCGACGCGCTGCGCAAGAGCCCGCAATGGGCGAAGATGCTGATCGTCGTCACCTTCGACGAAAATGGCGGCTGGTGGGATCATGTCGCGCCGCCCAAGGGCGCCCGCCGGGGGCCGGGCCCCCGCATCCCCGCGCTGGTGATCTCGCCGCACGCGCGGCGCGGCGAGGTCGATCATACGATCTACGATACCGGATCGATCGCGCGCTTCATCACGCGGCGCTGGGGGCTGGAGAAGCTGCCGGGGCTGGTCGAACGCGAGCGCGCGATGATCGCGGCGGGCGGCCCGCCGCCGGGCGATCTGACGCAGGCGCTGCGACTGGGGTAGTTGCTGCGCAGCGCGGGCGGGGGTAGAATCCGAATTTCTTCATCGTCACGCCGGGCTCGATCCGGCATCCAGAGCCACAAGGACACCGCCTGAGACTCTGGGTGCCGGGTTGAGCCCGGCGTGACGATGAAAGGTGAAGCCGAGCGGCGGGACGTCGGTCACGTCGAGCCGCCGCTGTGCTCCCGCGGAGGCGGGGACACAATATGGGTGCGCCCACCCCGGCGAACGCCGGGGTCCAGGATCAGGCCGGTCGTAACTTTACCCCGGCCTTCGCCGGGGTGGATCCCGCGACGCGCTAGAATTCGATCCCGGCCTGCGCCTTCACCCCGGATCGGAACGGGTGTTTCACCTGCGTCATCTCGGTCACCAGATCGGCCGCCTCGATCAGCGCCGCGGGGGCATTGCGGCCGGTGACGACGACATGCTTCATCGCCGGCCGCGCGGTGAGCACCGCCAGCACCTCGTCGAGCGGCAGATAATCGTAGCGCAGCACGATGTTGAGCTCGTCGGCGACCACCATGTCATAGGCCGGGTCGGCGATCATCCGCTTCACCTCGTCCCACGCGACGCGCGCGGTCGCGATATCGCGTGCGCGGTCCTGCGTATCCCAGGTGAAGCCCTCGCCCATCGGCTTGAACTCGGCATGCGCGGGAAAAGCGTCGAACACCGCTTTCTCGCCGGTGGTCATCGCGCCCTTGACGAACTGGATCACCCCCACCTTCATGCCGTGGCCGATCGCGCGCACCGCCATCCCCAATGCGGCGGTGGTCTTGCCCTTGCCGGCGCCGGTGTGGACGATCAGCAGCCCCTTCTCGATCGTCTTGGCCGCGACGATCCTGGCCTGTGCCGCCTGTCGCTTCTTCATCTTTTCGGCGTGCTGCGCCTCGGTCCGTTCGGCCATCGTCTTGCTCCTTGCGGGATTTTCGCGTCCCAAGAGAGGTTTGTCGCCCGAGGGAGAAGGTCTGGCTCCCGACCCCGCTTCGCAGTGTCGGTTACAGTGGCGCGACCGCGCCGGGCTTTCACCGGCTTCTTCTTCCTCTGTGCAGGCGCGACCTAGAAGCCGCAGCGCCGCGGCGTCAACGTCTCTCGCCGGCGCGAAGATCGGGCGCCGAAATGCGGCGCGCGATCCCCCGAACCCTTCAGGCGTCGGTCAGCTCGGGCGCGTCGTCGACGATGTTGCCCGATTGCCGATCGAACAGCCGGCGATACTGCCCCCCCGCATCGGCAAGCAGCGCATCGTGATCGCCGTCCTCGATGATCCGCCCCTGATCGAACACCAGGATGCGGTCGAGCGTGCGCACCGTGGAGAGCCGGTGCGCGATGACGATCGCGGTGCGGCCCTTCATCAGCCGGTCCATCGCCTGCTGGATCAGCGCCTCGCTCTCCGAATCGAGGCTGGAGGTCGCCTCGTCGAGGATGAGGATCGGCGCATCCGCCAGGAAGGCGCGAGCCAGCGCCACGCGCTGACGCTCGCCGCCAGACAGCTTGACCCCGCGCTCGCCGACCAACGTGCTGTAGCCACGCGGCAGCTTGACGATGAAGTCATGCGCATTGGCGAGCCGTGCCGCCGCCTCGATCTCGCGCTGCGTCGCCTCCGGGCGGGCGTAGGCGATATTGTCGGCGAGGCTGCGGTGGAACAGGATCGGTTCCTGCTGTACGATCGCGATCTGCCGACGCAGCGATTGCTGGGTCGCGTGCGACACATCCTGGCCGTCGATCGTCACCCGGCCCGCGCTGACGTCGTAGAGCCGCTGGACGAGCTTGACGAAGGTCGTCTTGCCCGATCCCGAATGTCCGACGAGGCCGACGCGCTCGCCGCCGCGGATCACGAGATCGAGGTGCTCGTAGAGCGGCGTCTCATGCCCGCCATAGCGGAAGGTGACATCCTCAAAGCGCACCTCGCCCGCGTCGATGCGGATCGGCACCGCGTCGCTGCGATCCTCGATCCCGAGCGGCTGATCGTGCAGGTCGACCAGCTCCTCCATCTCGTTCACCGAGCGTTGCAGGTGATGGATGTGGAAGCCGATGTCGGACAGATAGCCGTGGACCACGAAATAGCTGGCGAGCACATAAGTGACATCGCCCGGCGTCGCCGCCCCGCGCCACCACAGCCACAAGGCCGCGCCGGTGATTGCGCTGCGAATGCCCCATAATACGAGGAGCTGCCCGCTGCCCGACCAGGTGTAGCGCATCCAGGTGCGCCGCGTCCGCTTCGCCCATTTGGTGAGCAGCCGGTCGACCCGACCCTCTTCGCGATCCTCGGCGCCGAACGCCTTGACCACCGCGTTGGAGCCGATCGCGTCGGACAAGAGCCCGCCCAATTTGGTGTCCCACGCGTTGGACAGCGTCGAGGCCGGCGCCGCCCAGCGCGTCGCGAGCACGACGGTCATCGCGATATAGGCAAGCGCGCCCACCCCCATCACCACGCCGAGGATCGGCCAGTGCCAGCCGAGCAGCAGCATCGTCCCGACGAGCACGACGGTCGACGGCAGCAACTGGAGCAGCAGCACGTCGTTGAGCGTATCGAACGCCCACATGCCGCGGGTGATCTTGCGCACGGTCGAGCCGGCGAAGCTGTTGGCGTGCCAGTCGGTCGAGAAGCGCTGGACGCGGTGGAAGGCGTCGTGGGTCACGTGGCGCATGATGCGCAACGTGAACGGCACGATCCCCGCCCAGGCGACGTGGCGCAGCGCGACCATCGCGAGGCCGAGCGACGCCATCGCCGCGAACAGCAGCAGCGCGCCCTCGCGCCGGTTGGCGGCGAGCGCGTCGATCAGCCGGCCGGCGAAAAGCGGCACGAAAATCTCGGTGACCGTCGCCGCGGTGATGAACAGCGCGATAAAGATCGCGCGGCCGCGTTGCGCGGCCCAGTGACGAAAGGTGAATGCAAGCACGCGGCGGATCGAATCCGCGCGGTCTTCGGCGCGTGTTAATGCCATGTCGTGAACCGGCGCTCAGGCGCCGTCTCCAATGCGATGAATGTCAGGATCGATCGGGCGAAAACCCGAATCGGGAGGCTTCAGAACCTAATGGCGGTAATGCCTAATGGCTCCGAACCCGCCGAGAGGGCGTGCTGTGGTCGACATGATCATCTACGCCCTCCTTTCTTCGCGCTGGAATGCGGTGGCCGTGTAACAATATTCGATGTGACTGGCAAGTGGCTGATTTTGCGGACACCGTTTATTACAATTGTGCGGCGGCATCGCGGCCAATACTGCTTCTCGTCGAACGAGCATTGCGTATCCGCCTCCCTTGTGTCCCCGCGAAGGCGGAAGCACATGAGAGCGACGATTGTCATCGGTCCGCAACCAAAGCGTCACGAAAATTGCACGGCCGGCGTCCACAGGCGCCTCGTTCTGCGTCGCAGCAACGACCACAAAAAAGGGACCGCCGTGATCCGATCCACGTCCAGCCTGTTCGCGCTCGCCAGCGCGCTTCTGTTCGCCAATGCGGCGTTCGCCCAGACCGCCGAGGCGCCGGTGGAAACGGCCGCGGCCGACGACAGTTCGACGATCGTCATCACCGCCAAATCGACCCGCTCGGCGACCGCGATCCCGCAGGTCGAAATCCAGAAGATCCTGCCCGGCGTCTCGCCGCTGAAGGCAGTCCAGACATTGCCCGGCGTGCTCTACATCACCGCCGATCCCTGGGGCTATAACGAGCAGAACGCGCAGATCTTCATCCACGGCTTCGCCGGCAACCAGCTCGGCTATACGATGGACGGGATCCCGCTCGGCGATCAGAGCTACGGCAATTACAACGGCCTCTCGCCGCAGCGCGCGGTGATCTCGGAAAATGTCGGCCGCGTCGTCGTGGCGACCGGGGCGGGCGATCTTGCCACCGCGTCGAACAGCAACCTCGGCGGCACGGTCGAAACCTTCTCGTCGAACCCGCTCCAGAAGATGGGCGTGCAGGCCGCGCAGACCGTCGGCAGCTACAGCACCTCGCGCACCTTCATCCGGCTCGACAGCGGCGCGTTCGGCGCGGACGGCAGCAATTCGGCCTATATCTCGGCGGCGCGCCAGCATGCCCGGGCGTGGGATTTCAACGGCAATCAAGGCGGTTATCAGGCGAACGCCAAGTTCGTCCACGACGGCAAGATCGGCAAGCTGACATTCTTCTTCGACTATAATGACATGACGCAGCCGAACGAGGATGCGACCGTCTTCTTCAAGCCGTCGGCGGGCGGCACGGCGACACCGACGCAGCTCTATACGCCCTATACCAAGCCATTCTTCTACCCCGATTTCGGTACCTATCGCACCGCCTATCTCAGCCCGCTCGGCAATTCGCCGGCGACCGAGGGAAGCAATTACCGCAATTATTATTCCGATGCGCAGCGGACCGATTATCTCGGCTACATCCGCTACGACGCGCATTTATCGGACCGCTTGACGCTGTCGACCACCGGCTATTATCACCACAATGACGGCGCCGGCGTCGTCGCCGGGCCGCTCGGCCAGTCGATCACCCCCGCCCAGCCCTATCCCGATCCCAATTACGCCAGCCTGCCGACCAATTGCCGGTTCGGCGGCAACGCCAACGGCGTCCGCCCCGCTGCCTGCACCGCGCTCACCAATGCGCAGGCGGCAGCGGCCGGCGCGGCGCTGGTCGCGGCGACCGGCGGGTCGGGGCTGATCACCCGCACCACCGAATATCGCATCGATCGCGGCGGGGTGATCGCCGCGCTCAACGCCGAGATCGGCGACCACAAGATCGAACTCGGCGGCTGGTTCGAACATAACAGCACGACGCAATGGCGCCGCTGGTACGGCGTCGACGTCAACAATCCCGCGTCGAGCACGCCCTATATCCGCCCGCTCGATGCGGCCGCGCCGCTGTTCACCCAATATCAGGGCGAGGCGCGGATCAACCAGCTCCAGCTCCATATCCAGGATAGCTGGCAGGCGACCGACAAGTTGCTGGTCCAGGCCGGTTTCAAGACGAGCGCGCAATGGGCCAACGGCTGGTTCCCGGTCCAGCCCAAGGCGGGGTCGCTCTCGGGCCTTGCGGGCGGGTTGCCGCAGGGGCGGATCAACACCTTGCGCTGGTTCCTGCCGGCGTTCGGCGCGACCTATGACATCAACGGCCACGAGCAGGTCTATTTCAACGTCCAGAAGAATCTGCGCCAGTATCAGGCGTATCTGGCGGGCGGCGGCGGGCCGTGGTTCACCGGCAGCCAGGCGGCGTTTGACGCCTTCGCGCAACAGGGCAAGCCTGAGAGCAGCTGGACCTATGAGGGCGGCCTGCGCTCGCGCCGCAATTTCGGCAACGACATCGGGCTCGAGGCGCAGATCAATTACTATCACGTCGTGTTCAACAACCGGCTGCTGGCGATTTCGACCAACCCGGGCGGGATCGCGGGCAGCGGCATCACCGGCGGCACCTCGATCCTCGTCAACGTCGGCGACGTGAAGACCGACGGCGTCGACGCGGCCTTCACGCTGCGCTTCGGCCGCACCTTCTCGCTCTACAATGCGACTTCGTACAATCTCTCCAAATATCAAAGCGATTACACCTCGGCCGCGACCGGGATCGGCGCCGCGACCGGGTCGTGCATCGGCGGCTATCTCGTGACCAACGGCGTCGTCCCGACCTGCGGCAAGCAATTGCCCGGGACGCCCAAATGGATGAACAAGACCGTCGCGACGCTCTCCGGCGGCCCGTTCGAGCTGCAGGTGATCGGCGATTTCGTCGGCCGCCGCTTCGCGACGTTCACCAACGACGCCAGCGTGCCCTCCTATTTCCTGACCTCGCTGCGTCTCGCCGCCAAGGTGCCGGATAACGTCCTGCCGCTGCGCAAGGCGGAGATCGCGCTCAACGTCACCAACCTGACCGATAAGAAGGGCGTATCGAGCCTATCGATCGGGTCGGCGACCAACAGCTATTCGGCCTATCCGATCGCGCCGCGCCAGTGGTTCCTGACCCTGTCCGCCGCTTATTGATCGGACGCATGGTCGCGCCATTTGCGATCGGCGCTCACCGGGCTACATGCTCCCGCAACGTGAAAAGCACGCGCGGGAGGAAGGATGACACCGATCGTCGCATTGCCGAGGATCCTGCGCATCGGCGCGGGATCGTCGGGCGAATTACCCGCCGTGCTCGGTTCGCTCGGCCTGTCGAGGCCGCTGATCGTCACCGACCGGTTCCTGTTCGATAACGGTTTCGTCGCGCCGCTCGTCGCGGGGCTGGCCGCTGCGGGGATCGCGGCGCGGGTCTTCGCCGATACCGTGCCGGAGCCGACCGCGGCGTCGATCGAGCTGGCGCGATCCTTTCTCGCGCAGGGCGATCACGATTGCGTCGTCGGGTTCGGCGGCGGCAGCCCGATCGACAGCGCCAAGGCGATCGCGGTCCTCGCGGTGCACGGCGGGGTCTCGCGCGATTATATGGTGCCGCATGTCCAGGACGCGCCGGGGCTGCCGATCGTCGCGATCCCGACCACCGCCGGGACCGGATCCGAGGCGACCCGTTTCACGATCATCACCGACGAGGCCAGCGACGAGACGATGCTGTGCGCGGGGCTCGCCTACCTCCCGCTCGCCGCGCTGGTCGACCCCGATCTCACGCTCAGCATGCCCGCGCGGCTCACCGCGGACACCGGGATCGACGCGCTGACCCATGCGATCGAAGCCTATGTCTCGCGCCGCGCCAATCCTTTCTCGGATCTGTTCGCGGAAAAGGCGATGGCGCTGCTCGCGCCCAATCTGCGCCGCGTCTGCGCCGCCCCCGACGACCGCGCGGCGCGCGACGCGATGATGCGCGGCGCGACCTATGCCGGGATCGCTTTCTCCAACGCCAGCGTCGCGCTGGTCCACGGGATGAGCCGGCCGATCGGGGCGCATTTCCACGTCCCCCACGGGCTGTCGAACGCGATGCTTCTGCCGGCCGTCACCGCTTTCTCGGCGCCGCATGCGCTCGACCGCTACGCCGATTGCGCGCGCTTCATGCAGATCGCACCACCGGGCGAAGGCGATCAGGCGGCGGTCGCGCGGCTGATCGGGGAGCTGGAGGCGCTCAACCGTGACCTCGCCGTCCCGACCCCGGCCGCCTATGGGATCGATCGTGCGCGCTGGGATACGCTGCTGCCGCTGATGGCCGAACAGGCGCTTGCCTCAGGGTCCCCCGGCAACAATCCGGTCACCCCGTCGGCGGAAGAGATTCAGGGCATTTATCGCCAAATCTGGGTAGGACGCGCGATAGAAGCATGACGTCGGCCGGCCGGACCGGCGCCCCTCGGAACAGCAAGGACAGCGGACATGGATTTCTCGGCGCTCCAGCGCACCAGCAAGATCGACAACGAATGGCGCTATCCCGCCGCCGAGGCGCGCCGCACCGGGCTGCTGCAGGTCGATCGCGATCCCGATCACAAGCTCTACTGGGAAGAATATGGCAATCCGGCCGGCGAGCCGGTGATGTTCCTCCACGGCGGCCCCGGCGGCGCCTGCGCCCCCGTCATGGCGCGCTTCTTCGATCCCGCGCGCTATCGCGTCATCCTGTTCGACCAGCGCGGCTGCGGCAAGAGCGAGCCCACCGTCGCCTCGGCCGGCCCCGCGGTGGCGCTGACCAACAACACCACCGCGCATCTCGTCGAGGATATCAACCGGCTGCGCGACGCGCTCGGCATCACCGGCAAGATGCACGTCTTCGGCGGCAGCTGGGGCAGCACGCTGGCGATGGCCTATGCGATCGCGTATCCGCAGCATTGCGCCACGCTGATCCTGCGCGGGATCTTCCTCGGCGCGCCGGAAGACCTCCACTTCATGTATCAGGGCAATGCCGCGACCTTTGCCGAGGACCCGTTCGGGCTCACCGCACCGGGCGCCTATGTCAGCTACCCCGAGGCATGGGCGGCGTTCCTCGCCCCGATCGCGCCGGCCGACCGCGGCGACGTGATGAAGGCCTATAAGGCGATCTTCGACATGGCGCCGAAAAATGACGACGAGCGCCGGCACCAGCTCGCCGCGGCGCTCGCCTGGTCGGTGTGGGAAGGCACGATCTCCAACGCGATCCCCGATACCGAAGACGAGGGCAAGTTCGGCGAGGAGACCTTCGCCCTGTGCTTCGCGCAGATCGAGGCGCATTTCTTCGCCAACGCCTTGTTCCTGCCCCCCGATCACATCATCCGCCATGCCGCGACGCTGGCGACGATCCCGACGCATATCGTTCACGGACGCTTCGATCTGGTCTGCCCGCTGACCCAGGCATCGCGGCTGGTCGCCGCGCTGCGCGACGCGGGAGCGGCGCCGGCGAGCTATGTCGTCACCAACGCCGGACATAGCGCGATGGAACGCGAAAATGCGCTGGCGCTGACCGCGATCATGGACGGCCTGCCGCCGCTGCGATAAAACCGTTCGCGCTTGGAGCTGTATGTATCCAGCGTTAAGCGCCATAATGCTGGATACATACAGCTTCTCGTTTGACAAACGCTGACGAAACGGCTAGCGCCGCTTGCATCGCGCATTAACGCGATTAACGATGGATGGGTCCCGCAAATGCCCGCGTCGAAGAAGCGAAGCTACGCCCGTTACACGATCGCCGCGGTTCAGCTGCTCGGCGCGCTGGTCGAGGCCGAGCGCAAGTCGCGGCGGATCACCGCGAAAGAACTGGCGGACCGGCTCGGGGTCGATCGGGGAACGTTGCAGCGGCTCGAACGCGGCGATCCCAAGGTCGAAGTGGGGCTCGCGTTCGAAGCCTGTGCGCTGCTCAACATCCCGCTGTTCGAAGAGGATGCGCAGGGCGTCACGATGCGGCTCGACGAAACCAACAAGCGCCTCGCGCTGCTCCCCAGCCGCATCCGCCCACACCAGCTGAGCGTCAGCGATGACTTCTGAGCTCCCCGCGCCGCGCGAGGCCTTCGTCTGGACCTGGCTACCCGGCGCGACCACCCCGGTCGTCGCCGGGCGGCTGGTGCAGGACGGCGAACGTATCCAGTTCGTCTACGGCCGCTCCTATCGCGAGCGCGACAATGCGATCCCGCTTTACCTGCCCGAACTGCCGCTCGAACCCGGCCCGATCGCGCCGCCCGGCAATCTGTCGATGGCGAGCGCGATCCGCGACAGCGCGCCCGATGCCTGGGGCCGGCGGGTGATCCTCAACAAGACCTTCGGGGTGAAGGGCGAGGCGCTCGAAGGGCTCGAACTCGACGAACTCGTCTTCCTGCTCGAATCCGGATCGGACCGGATCGGCGCGCTCGATTTCCAGACCTCGGCGACCGATTATGTCCCGCGCGGCGGCGGGCATGCAAGCCTGGAGGAATTGCTCGCCTCCGCCGAGCGGGTCGAGAAGAATCTGCCGCTCACCTTCGAACTCGATCAGGCGCTGCATCACGGCAGCTCGATCGGCGGCGCCCGGCCGAAAGCGCTGATCGTCGACGGCAAGCGCAAATATGTCGCCAAATTCTCGAGCGGGAACGACACTTATGCGGTCGTGAAGGGCGAATATATCGCGATGCGGCTGGCCGAACTGGCGGGGCTTTCGGTCGCCCCGGTGCGGTTGGCGCATGCCGCGGGCAAAGACGTGCTGCTGGTAGAGCGCTTCGATCGCGTGCCGCTGGGCAATGCGTGGCGCCGCAAGGCAATGGTGTCGGCGCTCACCATGCTCGAGCTGGACGAGATGCAGGCGCGTTACGCAAGCTATCAGGATCTCGCCGAAATCATCCGTTTCCGCTTCATCGACCCCAATGCCACCTTGCGCGAATTGTTCGGGCGGCTGGTGCTCAATATCCTCGTCGGCAATGTCGACGATCATGCGCGCAATCACGCCGCCTTCTGGGACGGCACGCGGCTCAGCCTGACCCCGGCCTATGACATTTGCCCGCAGGCGCGCGCGGGCGAGGAGGCGAGCCAGGCGATGCTGATCATCGACCAGCAGCGATCGAGCCAGATCGCCACCTGCCTCGCCGCGGCGGGCGATTTCCATCTTTCGCAGGATCAGGCGATCGCGATCGTCGGGCACCAGCTCGAAACGATCGCCGCGCATTGGCATCCCTTGTGCGACGAGGCCGGTCTGGGGCCGGTCGACCGGTCGCTGTTCTGGGGCCGCCAGTTCCTCAACCCGTTCGCCTTTTACGGCCTCGACGGCGCGGCGGCGCACCTCGCCGAGCGCGCGACCCAGATCCGCGCCGCGGGATAGTCTGGAAAGAAGTCGGAAGCATCGCTCGATCGGAAGACGCAATCCAGCCTGGGTCCGTCAAGCTTTCGGACAGGGAACTTCTTCGTATTTCAAGTTGTTGTAACCAGCACCATCAACCCAGGGAGGGGTATGGGAGAAAATGTCATGGGAAAGGGCATTTTGCTGTGGCTGCTCGGCATCCCGCTGCCGATCATCCTGATCCTCTTGCTGGTCTGGCATTGATCATGACCGGCGAAATCTATGGCACGGTCGATCCCGTGCTCTATCCCAACGGCGCTTCGACACCCGCTGCGGGTGCGGCATTATCCTGGTCCGCGGTGACCGCCGGTACGATCGGCGCGATCGCGCTCAGCCTTACCTTGCTGATGCTGGGGTCGGCGTTCGGGCTGGCGACGGTGTCGCCGTGGCCCGGCGTCGGCGCCAAGCCCGAGACGTTTACGATCGGCGCGGGAATCTGGCTGGTCGTGACGCAATGGCTGTCCGCCGCGCTCGGCGGGTATCTCGCCGGGCGGCTGCGCGTGCGGTGGCACGGGCTCCACGGCGACGAGGTCTTCTTCCGCGATACCGCGCACGGCTTCGTCACCTGGGCGACCGCGACGGTGGTGGTGGCGGTCGTCGCGGTCGGCGCGACCGCGCTCACCAGCCTCGCACCGGCGCCGGCCGATGTTCCGACGAGCAAGGAAGCGATCGATGCGGCGCGCAAGGTCGCCGCTACCTTCGCCGCCTTCACCGGCCTGTCGCTCGTCATCGGCGCTTTCATCGCCAGCGTTGCCGGGGTGATCGGCGGTCGCCTGCGCGATATGCACCCTTAATGGGCCGTTGCCGCGGCGGCAGGAACCGGCCGCCGCGGTAGCGTGCATCGTCGTTCAGAACCCCGCGGCGCGCTTCATCAGGTCGCGCCGCTGCTCCCATTCGGTCGCGTCAAAGGCTTGCGCGGACCCGGCATCGGCCTCGGTCACGAACCAATGCACCTTGCTCCCCTCGACCGCGGCGAACACGGTTTCGGCGACCTGTGACGGCTTGACGTTGACCCCGACGATCTCGACCGACTTGGCCTGACGCTCGGCGGCGATGACCATCGGCGTCGCGACATAGCCGACCATCACGTCGCATACCCAGATGCCGTCGCGCTCCCGCTCGATATTGAGCCCCTCGGTCAGCCCCCGCACCGCGAACTTGCTCGCCGAATAGACCGCCTCCTCGGGCACGCCATAGACCGCCGACGCCGACGACATGGTCACGATCCGCGCATCGGGCGCGCGGCGCAGATAGGGCAAGGCGGCGTGGATGCCGTTGATCACCCCTTTCACATTGACGTCGACCAGCGCGTGCAATCGATCGAGCGGAGTATCGGCGAAATCGCGCATCTCGAGGATGCCGGCGCAATTGAACAGCACGCCCAGTGCATCCTGTCCGCAGAATTCGGCCAGCGCGGCAGCAAGCGCACCGGCATCGCGCACATCGGCGACGTGCGACGATGCGGCAACGCCGACCTCGGCCTCGACCGAAGCCAGCGCCGCGGCATCGCGATCGCAGAGCCCGAGGCGCCATCCGGCGCCGGCGAAGCGATGCGCGGTCTCGCGCCCGATCCCCGAGGCCGCGCCGGTGATGAAGATGCTCCGCATATCCGCTCCTCGCCCTGTTCGAGGGCGAGCATGCTCAATAGAAACGGATGTTGTCCACCTCGAACGTCATCGTCTGCCCCGGTCCGCGCGCGCCGCCGATTTCGACCTGGACGATATCGTCCCCGCTCCACGGCTTGTCGGCGCGGCCGCCCTCCTTCACCGGGGCGAAGGCACTGAACGGCACCTCGACCGCCGCCCAGCCCGCGACCCCGTTGACCGATGCCGCCCAGCTTCCCGCGAGGCCATTCAGCCGCACGACGAACGCACCGGGCCCCTTGAGATCGAACCGGACCCCTTTGTAGCGCCGCACATCGACCGGCTGGACCGAACCGCGCGTCAGCGGCACCGCAAAGCCGGCGTAAGCGCGATCCTTCACCGCCATTCGCGCGGCAAGCTGCAGCGCATGCCCGTCATCCCCGCGCGGAACGATCTGGGTGATCTCGACCGAGCGATCGATCCCGCCGTCGCCGGTTTCGAGCCGCAGCGTATCGAGCGCGCTGCGTCCGTCGGCGCGCTCGAAATCGTCAAGCAACGGCTCGATCTTGACCGGCGCCGGATATTTCGCCTGGTTCGCCGCAGGCAAGGCGGGCGCCCCGGAGCCGATCACCGGGCGGCCGTCGATCACCACCTGCGACACCTTGTAGATATCGCCGATCGTCTCCCACGGCTTGCCGTCGATCAGCACGAGATCGGCGCGCTTGCCGGGGGCGATCGTGCCGCGATCCGCGTCCTCGGCCATGATCCGCGCGCTCGTCGCGGTCACCGCGACCAGGGCCTGCGACGGGGTGAGCCCGGCGCGGACCAGCAATTCCAGCTCATGCTGGGTCGAGGTGCCGTGCGGGGTCGACGGCATCCCGGCATCGGTGCCGACCCCGATCGGCACGCCCGCGTCGAACAACGCCTTCACATTGTGCAGCGCGTGGCCGAATTTGGCGACGCTCTGGCGATAGCGCGGATCGTCGGGCTTGGCCCCCGCCCCGCCCTTGTCGGGATCATAGACCGCCAGCGTCGGGATCATCGCCATCTTCGACGCGGCGATCGCCTTGACCTCCTCGGCGGTCAGGTCGCGATCCTGCAAGCCGTGCGCGAGCGAATCCACCCCGCCGCGCGCCGCGACCAGCCCGCGATCGGCGGTGACGGTGTGGGTCAGCACCTTCCACCCCGCCTTGTGCGCGGCATCGGTCAGCGCGGAAAGCGTCCAGCCGTCCATGCTGGTATTGTCGGGCGCCACGCCGTAGCGCCAGCCGTCGGTGAACGCCTTGATCAGATCGGGCTGATAGGGCTTGAGCTTCTCGACCGCGGCGCGCGCGGCATTGGGGGTATTGATCCAGATCGTCGTCGCCTGATCGCCCCAATCGGCGCCGTGGCCGCCCGGGGTGCTGATCCGCGCGGCGAAATTGACGTGCGGCGTAACCAGCGACTTCAGCCACTCGCGGCGCGGGGCATAGCTTTCAGGCTGTTCGTGGAAATCGTTGACCGTGGTGACGCCCGATTTGACATAGGCCGTCGCGATCTGCGGCGTCGTGTTGGGCTCGCCCGCCGGGGTCCAGTGCGTGTGGAGATCGAACAGCCCGGGGATCAGCGCCTTGCCGCGCGCGTCGATCACCTTGGCGCCGCGCGGCGCCTTGCCGTCCGGCGTCACCTCGACGATCCGGCCGTCGCGGATCACCACCGTCGCGACCCGCGGCGCGGCGCCGGTGCCGTCGAACACGGTCGCGCCGACGATCGCCAGCGTGCCGTCATCGGCGGCGGCAAGCGGCGCGGCACCCAACATGCTCCCCGCGAGAAGCAGGCCGGCGGCGAGGCGGGGGAGGAGCGAGAGCGTCATTGGTGCAGCGTCCTTGTCGGCACGGGTCCGGTCAGCCAATCGTCTTCGCCGATCGGCGCCCCGGGCGGGATTTCGGGCGGGGTCGCAACGGGCTCGGCCAGCGCGCGCAGCTGCGCCTGCGGGCCGGTGAGCATCGCGGCGAGATAGGCGCAAACATCGGTCTCGGTCGCATCGCCCCCGCAACTACGCAGCCGCTCGCCGAAGCGCATCGCCGCGCCGCGCACTACGCCGAGCGCGGTGGCGGAGAGATGCTTGTCCTGCATCACCGTCGCCAGCCGCACCGCATAACGCGCGCGGATCCGACGCCGCAGCTCCGCCTCGCGGCCGCGCGCCGCCGGGGCGAGCGCGGCGGAAAGCTTGTCGAGCATCTCGGCGAGCGACAATTGCCCGCTATCGACCCGCGCCTGCTCGACCAGCCGATTGAGCCGTTCGGGCGCGAGCAGCGCCTCGAGCGTCTGGTCCGCCGCGGTTTCGGCCGCGCTGGGAAGGTCGAACGGCGCGGCGGTGTTCGAGGGGAACAGCTCGATCTCATATTGCGGATCGGGGGTTCCCGATTGCACCGAGGAGAGCTGCGCGAGCAACCGATCGGGTAGGTCGAGCAGCGCCGGATCGAGCGTACCGATCAGCGCGCTCAGCGCCGCGCGCTGCTTCGGCGCCGGGACGACCGACGCACGATCATGCCCGTCCCCCGCGACGGCATAGCGATAATCGACCCCCGCGATCAGCTTCGACACCGCGGTCACCTGATAGCGGTGATAGAGATAGATCGGCACGATCATCCGCCGAAGATCGGCGGCGGGCGATCCCTTGGGCAGATTTTCCGGGCCGAGCCGCGCCAGCGCGATGCGACGCACCGCGAGGACATTGGCGAGCTCGGCCACCGCGTCGTCGCCATTGTCCCACATATTGCCATAAGGTTGCGCGTCGCCCACCCCGCGCGTGTCGCCGTCGCTGACATAGCGATAGCCGTCGTCCGCCGCCTTGCGCGCGAGCGCGTCGAGCCACGCCGCCTCGTTCGCGCCTTTCGGCGCGGCGCCGTACAGCCAGTTGATCGCGAACTTGTCCCACGCGCCGACGCCGGTGGCATAAGCATTCGAGAAATCGAGCTTCTCGCCGTTCACCCGGATCAGCGGCGCGGGATAATCCATCACCGAGGCGCGCCCGGCATAGGTGCTCCCCGCGAAATTATGCGCAAGGCCGAGCGCATGCCCTACCTCATGCACCGCGAGCTGGCGCAGCCGCGCGCGGACCAGCTCGAGCGGATCGTCCGCCGCGCCGCTGCCCTCATGCGCCGCGCCGATCAGCCCGTCGAAGATCAGCCGGTCCTGCCACGCGCGCAGTGATCCGAGCTGCACCACCCCGCGCACGATCTCCCCGGTGCGCGGGTCGACCACC
Source organism: Sphingomonas sp. (assembly GCA_017849555.1). Taxonomy (GTDB): domain Bacteria; phylum Pseudomonadota; class Alphaproteobacteria; order Sphingomonadales; family Sphingomonadaceae; genus Sphingomonas; species Sphingomonas lycopersici. Next base: position 53,342 of record JAFIGU010000081.1, read on the forward strand.
GTCGTGCCCGTCGACCAGCCGCGCGTCGCGCGGTGGACCCAGGCGATGATATTGTAGCGCGCATCCATCGGATTGGCGTCTTCGGGCAGAGTCTCGACGCGGAAGGCGTCGATATAGCCCGCCGCGTCGAACGCCTGCGCCCACCAGCGCGCGCCCTCGATCAACGCGGTGCGAATCGCCTCGGGCGCGGCACGGTCGACATAGAAAACGATCGGCTTGACGACGCGGCTGCGCGCCGCATCGGCGTCGGTCTTTTCGAGCCGGAAGCGCCGCACCAGCCGGCTGACAATCGGCTGATCGAGCGATGCGGCATAATCGTTGCGGATCACCTGCGCCGAGGTGCCGGTGCGCGGATCGAAGCCACGTGGGTGGAAATCGGCGTCGGGCAGCCGCACGAAGCTGTGGTGGATCGCCAGCGTCACCGCATGCGCATCGGGGACGATCCGCCCGAGCGCGCCGCCGGGATCGTCGCTCTGGAAGGTCAGCACCGCCTCGAATTCGGCATTGTCGGGGAAGGCAAGGCTTTGCCTGGGATCGACATAGCTCAGCGCCGGGGCGAGCTTATACGCCCCCGCCTTGCCGCGCTTGAGCCGCGCGGCAATGTCGACCGCATCGCGCAGCAGGAAGCCCGAGATATCGACCGAGACGCCGCCGTCGGGCAAGTCGGTCGCCTCCCCCGCCCAGACCACCGACGGCGCGAAGGACGCCGCTACCGCGCGTTCCTCCCCGGCATCGCCGGAGAGCGCGCGGAAGCGATTATTCTCGAATTCGGCGAGCACGCGCTTGCCGACGCGGCGGAAGACGATGACCTGCGTCTGCCCCAGCCCGGCGCGGTCGGCGCCGATCTCGGTCGCGCCGAGCCCGCCGGCGATCTGCGGGGTGTAGAGGTAGCGCCCGAGGATTCCGTCCGCGCCCGCCGCGGGAAGCCGGATCGTGACGCGTCCGCCCTCCCCCGCCGCGATCGCGAACAAGGGCGCGTCCCCCGTTTTCGCGACCGCCGCCGCGGGCGCCAGCGCCACGGCAAGAACCAACGCTGCCGCCCCCCGTCTGAACATCAGAAACGATACCTCATGTTGGCGTACCAATAGCGCCGCATCGGCGTATAGAGCGTGCCCAGATAGCCGGTCGCCGCAAGCGGCGGGGCTTCATTGGTGATGTTGCGCGCGCCGATCCGGATGCTTGCGCCCTTGAGCGCGCCGGTGAAGCGATATTCGGCGTAAAGATTGGCGGTGAGCTGCCCGTCGACTACCCACGGCGCGGAGGCGCTGTCGATGCTGTCGTCCTCGACGCTGCCGATATATTGGGTGAAGGCGCCGACCGAGACATTCTCCAGCGACCAGTTGAACGACGCCGACCATTTCCACGCCGGACGCGAATTGAGCCGCAGCAGGCTGCCACCGCCGGTGATCACCGTATCCTTGTTGATCTTCCCCGCCGCGCGCGCGGCCATCAGCGCGGCGATCCCCGGCGACGGATCCTGATAGAATTCGAACAGATGCGACACGTTCACCGCGACGTTGAAGTCGCCGATCCCGGTGTCGCGGACCGAATAGACCGCATTGAGATCCAGCCCGCGCACCGTTTGCGGCAACAGATTGACGTACTGGTCCTTGACGTAAAGCACTTGCCCGGCCGGCGCGAGCCCGGTCCCGGCAAAGGCGGCGAGATCGTCGGCGGTAGGCGCCGCGCGCACCACGTTCGGGTTGGTCTCGCCCGACTGGCGCAGCAGATAATCGAGGATCAGCGCATTGCCTTCGCCGAAGATGCCGATCAGCCCGGTCTGCCTGACCCGCCAATAGTCGGCGGTGAGCGTCAGATGCCCGAAGCGATCGGGAATCGGCGGCTCGACCACCGCGCCGACCGACCAGGTGGTGGCGCGCTCGGGCTGGAGATCGGGGTTGCCCGAGCGGAGCGCGGTCACGTTCATCCGGCGCGGGCTGCCGGGCGCCGAGCAATCGGAGAATTTGGCGAACGCCCCGCGCCGAAAATCCGCCTCGCAGAAGGCATAGTCGGTGCGCGTGTTGGTGCGCGCGATGACCTGCGCATTGACCTGTTCGAGGTTCGGCGCGCGGAACGACTTCGCCCAGGATCCGCGCAGGCGGAAACCCTTCACCACATCCCATGAGCCGGCGACCTTCGGCACCGCGATATCGCCGAAATCGCTGTAATTCTCGAAGCGGCCCGCGACCTGGAGATTGAGGCTGCGGACCAGCGGCACCGACATTTCGGGCGACACCACCGGCACCGCGAGCTCGCCATAGGCCGAGAATACCATACGCGCGCCGCGAGTATCCGGGTTCTTGCTCAGATTGGCGAAATCGCTGACCGCGGTCTTGGTATAGGGATCGATATAATCGATCGTGCCGTCGATCCGCGCGTCGCGATCGTCGAGCTGGGTTTCGCGCCGCGCCTCGATCCCCGAGGCGAAGCCGACGTCGCCGCCGGGCAGCGTGATCAGATCCTTTTTCGACACGCGGAAGTCGTAGGTCGCCAGCGTCGCCTTGGTGAAGCGCACCAATTTCTGCCGCGCCGCATCGATGCTCGTCGCGTTGCTCGGGGTGCCGTCGCCGAGCGAGGGCGTGGCGAGCGTGCCGCCGTTGAACGGATTATAGGCCGCCGGGGTCGACAGCGCGAGGATCTCGGCGAGCTTGGTGCGCGAGATATTGTCGCTGACGTCGCGAACCGTCGCCTCGGAATAGCTGCCGGCGGTTTCCCAGTTGAACCCGTTCCATTCGCCGCGCAGCCCGAACAGGGTGCGGAACTGCTTGTTCGTCACATCGACGTTGATCTGGCCGAAATCGCGGAAGGCATAATTGTTGATCCGGACCGGCAACCCGCCGGCCGGGATGTTCAGCCCCGGAATACGGTTCGGATTGGGGGTGCCGTCGGCGAAGGTGACCGGGCCGAACGGGTTCCAGTAATTGCTCGCCGGCACCGTGATCGGGATCGAGGTCAGCGTTTCGATCGGGCGCTGCACCGCATGGGTCTTCGCGTAATAATAGCCCGCTTCCCAGAAGGCGGTGACGTCGTCGAAGTCATAGTGCCCGGTGAGGAACAGATTGACGCGGTTGAGCCGCGGGATGACCGAGGTGCCCTCGGCGATATGGTCTTCGCGCAACGCGGCGTTGAGCCCGCCGGTCGTGGTGCACAGCCCGTTGCCCAGCGCAGTGTTGCAGCCGGACAGCGTCGCGGGCTGAATCTGGAACGCGCCGGCCCTGGTCGTCACTGCCGTGCCGCCGGCCATGACCGGGCTGCTGCCGGTTTTCACGACCGTACCGCCCAGCCACGGTGTCGTGGTGCTGCGGCCGTCGAGCTTGCTGTTGCCCTCGAACCGGGTACCCACGAACAGCGGGCGGCGGTCCGCCGACGCGGTGAAATATTGGTCGGTGGTCAGCAAGCCGGTGCCGCGATCATAGCTCGCGAACAAGGTGATATTGCCCTTGCCGCTCGCGAAATTGCTGCCGAACACCCCGCTCGCGTTGAGCTCGCGCAGCCGCGTCCCCTCGGCGCCGCCATATTGCAGCGACACGTCGCCGCCGTTGTAATCCTTCTTGAGTACGGTGTTGACGACGCCCGCCACCGCATCCGCGCCGTAGATCGCCGCCGCGCCGTCGCGCAGCACCTCCAGCCGTTCTAGCCCGTTCACCGGGATCGCATTGGTATTATAGGTGAGGACCGGGACGAGCTGATCGTTCGCCTGGCTGGTCGGGTGCTGGACGACGCGGCGACCGTTGAGCATCACCAAAGTGTTGCCGATCCCGAGGTTGCGCAGGTTGACCGATCCCACGTCGCCGCGCGCGGCGTTGCTGCTCTGCGGCAGGTACGAGCTGTTGAACGTTACGTCGCCAAATTGCGGGACCGAACGGAACAGCTCGTCGCCCGAAACCGCGCCGCTGTCCTGGATCTCGCGCTGGCCGATCAGCGTGACCGGCAGCGCATCGTTGATCTTGGCGCCTTTGATCTGCGAGCCGACGACGACGACATCCTGAACCGGGGTCTGATCGACATCCTCCGCCGGGGCCGGCGTCGGGGCGGCCGCGCCGGGGCTCGCCTCCTGCGGCGCGGGAACGAAATGGGTGGTCGACGCGATCCGCCGCGACATCTGCTTCGCCGGCTCGCGCAAGGTCAGCGCGACGACGCGGCCGTTGATCGAGGCGATCTTGAGCGGCGTACCCTCCAGGATCTTCGCCAGCGCGCTTTCGGCGGCATAGCTGCCGACCACCGCCGGCGCGCGCAATGCCGCGACATTGGCGGAGGGGAACAGCAGGCGATAGCCCGATTGCTTCGAAAACGCCTGAAGCGCGCCGCCCAGCGACTGCGCCGGAATATCGAACCGCGTCACTTGTGCCTGGGCCGCCGCGGCCGCAGCGGGCGATATCGTCGCCACCGCCATCACCGCCGCGCTTGCCTGTGCGATAAGCGCCCAACGCCCGATTCCACCGATCATCAATCTTACCCCCCGGTACGACCGAGCCGGCATTTTCCGGCCCTCATCCTTCCAAGACGGGCGATGTGCGCATTCCCCCCACCCTCGCGGAGGAATTTCTTGCACTTTTATGTCTCGGCGCGTGCGCCGCGAGCGTTTCTGCGCCTCTCAGCGGCGCGGTTCGCGCAAGTTTGCGCTTACGACCGTTACGCTTCTGCGGAAAGCGGCCGCGCCGGCTCGTCGGCGACATCCTCCAGCCGCCTGAGCTTGTCGGTGAGCAGCCGCGCGGCGACGAGCCGGGCCATCAATCTGCGATCCGGATCGTGGTGCTGAAGCTCGTTGAGCAGCGTCGTCGACCAATCGCCTATTCCGGACTGCAAAGCGGTGACCAGCTCGTCCCGGTTAACCTGTCGCATCGCGAATCACTCCGTGGGGGGAGTTGGAACAAAGCAGGAACATTGCGTGTAGGAAAGCGGATTTTCATCACCCCCTCCACCGAACAAGCAAAGGTAATCCCGCGCCTTTTTACCTCCCAACCGCAGAAATCCGCGCTTCGCGCATTAGCTCTCGACAAGCCCCGCGCCGCCCGCTTTCATGCCAGCGAGCGAAAAGGCCCGGGGGGAAAGCGCTGAACGATCGCGACGAGCGGCTGGCCTGGTTCAAGGCCGTGATCCTGCCGTATCAGCCGGTGCTGCGGCGCCGGTTGTGGCGGCTGGTGCGCAATCCGCACGATCTCGACGATCTGGTCGCGGAGGTGATGACGCGCACCTATGCCTATGACGGCTGGCGCGAGGTGCGCAACGGGCTCGCCTTCATCACCCGCGCGGCGCACAATATCCTGATCGACCAGCAGCGCCGCGAAGTGATCGTCTCGTTCGATTATATGGCCGATCTGGAGACGTTGCAGCGCAGCGTCTCCTATGACGAGATGTTCGACGCGCGCGATGCGCTGCGTCACTTGGAGGCGGTGATCGAACGATTGCCCCCGCAACCGCGCCGCGCCTTTCTGCTGCGCCGTGTGCAGGGGCATTCGGTCGGCGAGGTGGCGGAAATCATGGGGATATCCGTCTCAACCGTGGAGAAGCATCTGACGAAGGCGCTCGCCCGTATCGCGGCCGAGCGCGCCGAGCAGGAGGATAATTGCGTTGTCCAGCGGGACGAAAGCGGCGAACGAGCGCAAGGCGATCCGCGCCGCGGCGGCGGCCTGGGTGGTGCGCCTTGACGCCGCCCCGGGCGATCCCAGCCTGCGCGACGACGCCGATCGCTGGATAGACGCCGATCCGCGCCACGCGGTCGCGTTCGCCGAGGCGCAGCTCGCCTGGGAAGCCGCGCCGCACATCCGGTTACGCGACGAGGAGGGGCAGGACGAGGAAGCGACCGCGCCCGAGGAGGCACTGGTCCCCGCCGCGCCGATGATCAGCCGGCGCGCGGTGGGGCTCGGGTTGCTCGCGGCATCGGCGGTGGGGGCGGTCGGGCTCGGCCGGCTGCTCCTTCCCGGCGAGGAGCGCCGCGCCACGACGCGCGGCGAGCAAAGCCTGACGCGGCTTGCCGACGGTTCGTCGATCCGGCTCAACACCGCGACGACGCTGGCGATCAGCCTCAGCCGCGCGCGGCGCAAGGTAAGGATGATCGAGGGTGAGGCGCTGTTCGACGTCGCGCGCGATCCGCGTCGTCCGTTCATCGTCGATCTCGGTGACGCCGAGGTACGGGTGATCGGCACGAGCTTCAACATCCGCAAACGCGCCGATCGCACCGAACTGACCGTGACGCGCGGGCTGGTCGCGGTAAGCGATGTCGAAGGGCAATCGATCCGCGTCGGCGCGGGCGAGACGACGCTGATCCGCCCCGGCGTGCTCGCGGTGGCCGACCCCGGCGAGGCGTTGATCCGCCAGCGCACCGCATGGCAGGACGGGGTGATCGAGCTCAACGACGAGACGATCGAGGAGGCGGTGGCTGAGTTCAACCGCTATCGCGACCAGCCGATCGTGGTGGCCGATCCGCGGATCGGCTCGCTGGTGATCTCGGGCCGGTTCGGGATCCACGAAAGCCGCGAATTCGTCGAGGCGCTGAAAAGCAGCTTCGCGATCGCCGCGGTGACGACCGCCAACGGGTCGATCGCGCTGACCGGCGCCGAAGGACCTGCCCCACGGATCGCGCCCGCGCCGGGGCGAGCGGCGGAATGACGCGACGGCGGACCGGCAGGATGGATGCGGCGGGCCGATCGTAACTGGACCCCGGCCTTCGCCGGGGTGGTTAGTCCTATCCTTGTGTCCCCGCGAAGGCGGGGACCCAGTCTGGGCTCCCGCCTTCGCGGGAGCACAAGGGTACCTCAATTAAACGCGACGCTCTAGACGCGTCACTCTATAAATTACTATTTTATAATAACTTACTGAACGATCCATCGTTCTCGGGCGAAACGTCATTCGTGTGAACTTCGTGAACTTTGCGAAGGTTTACGCCCGACGCCGCGGGCGGAACGACAAAAACGATGCGGATTGACGCACTCAGATCCTCGGCAACCGCAGCACCGCGCTGAGCCCTGGCGCGGCATCCTCGATCGCCAGCGTGCCGCCGTGCGCGCGTGCGATCGCGTCGACGAGGTTGAGCCCCAGCCCGTGGCCATGCGCCGCGCGGCTGCGATCGAGCCGCACGAAGCGCTCGACGATCCGCGCGCGGTCCGCGGCCGCCACCCCCGGCCCGTCGTCGGCCACCTCCAGCCGCGCGATCCCCGGCTCGGCGCGCAAGGTCAGGCGGATCGCGGTGCCCGGCGGGGTGTGCGCCTGGGCATTGTCGAGTAGGTTGATCACCGCCTGCGCGATCAGCTCGCGATCGCCCGGCACCGCGATGCCCGGCGCGATATCGCACGCCAGCGTCCGCCCCTTGTCCGCAACCGCGGGGGCGTAGCTGTCGACGAGATCCTCGGCGAGCGCGGTGAGATCGACCGTGACGAAGCCCTGCCGCACGTCCCCGGCGTCGACCTCCACGATGCGCAGGATTCCGCCGAACAGCGCTAGCGTCGCATCCGCCTGCTCGACCGCTTTGGCGATCGCCGCGCGCTGGGCGGCGGGAGCGTCGACCGAAAGCGCCGCTTCGAGCCCGGCGCGCAGCCGCGCGAGCGGGGTGCGCAGATCGTGCGCGACATCGGCCGACACCTGGCGGAGATTGTCGAGCAGCCGCGCGATCCGTTCGAGCATCAGGTTGAGCGCGATGCCGAGTTGGTCGAATTCGTCGCCGCGCGGCGATACCGGCACGCGGCGGCGCATGTCGCCGGCGATGATCGCCTGCGCGGTGCCGCTGATCCGGTCGAGCCGCCGGCGGAGATAGCTGCCGAGCACCAGCGCTCCGCCCGCGCCGATCGCGAGGATCAGCACGAGCACCCCGGCGAACAGTGACAGGATCAACCGGTCGAGCCGCTCCAGCACCTGCGAATCGATCCCCACGACGAGCGACAGGTTGCGATCGAGCCGCGTCGTCAGCGCGCGCGCATGATCGAGCCCCTCGATCGGATCGCGGAACGCGACGTTCGAATAGCCCGGCGGGGGCAGATCGAGGTCGAAGCTGCCCGCGACTTTCCTGCCCGATGCGTCGAACAGGGCATAGCCGAAGGTGACCACGCCGTTGGTCGATCCGCGCGCGCCGATCGCGTCGATCAGCCCGGCATAACCCTCCGTGCGATAGCTGCGTTCGAGCGCGGCGGTCGCCTCGCCCAGCGCGAGATCCTGCTCGCCGCGCAAGGCCCGCTCGGCCGCGACATAGACCAGCACCCCGAGCAGCGCGACCGCCAGCGCGAACGCCCCCGAATAGATGAACGCGATGCGATAGACGGCGCTGCGCCGCTTCTCAGTCACCGCCGCGCATCCGATATCCCACCCCGCGCAACGTCTCGATCGGATCGCTGTCGAACCCCTCGTTGAGCTTGCCGCGCATCCGGCTCAAATGGCTTTCGACGATATTGGTCTGCGGATCGAAGTGGAAACCCCACACTTCCTCCAGCAACATCGCGCGGGTGACGATCCGCCCGGCGTTGCGCATCAATTGCTCGAGGATGCCGAATTCGCGCGGCTGGAGCCGGATCTCGCGTGCGCCGCGCCGCACCTCGCGCCGTAACAGATCGAGCGTCACGTCGCCGACGTGGAAGCGCGTCGGCGCCTCGGCCAGCGGCGGGCGGCGCAGCAACGCCCCGACCCGCGCCGAAAGCTCCGCGAACGCGAACGGCTTGACGAGATAATCGTCCGCCCCCGCTTCCAGCCCGGCAACGCGATCGCCGATGCTGCCCAGCGCGGTCAGCATGATCACCGGCACCCTGATCCCCGCGGCGCGCCAGCGGCGGACCACTTCCAGCCCGTCGACCCCGGGCAGCATGCGATCGACCACCGCAAGATCGAAATCCGCCGCGTCGCCCGCGCGATGCGCGGCATCGCCGTCGGCGACGTGCGTCACCTTATGACCGGCGTCGGCCAGCCCGCGTTCGACCAGCGCCGCAGTTTCGGCATCGTCCTCGGCAAGCAGAATGTGCATCGGGGCCGTGTTGCGCGCTGCCACGCGAAACCGCAATCCGTGCCGCTCAATTGGGCTTGAGCACCAGGATATGGAACGTCCCCGGCGCCGCGCCGGGGCGCTTGCCTTGCGACGCCACCAAAGTCGCGGTGGGCAGATAGACCATCCCGGTCACCGGATCGACCGCACCGGTGCGCGCGCCGGGCGCGGTCTTGATCTTGGCCTTGGGCGTCACCCGCGCGGCGGACAGATCGAGCACGTCGAGCGTCCCGTCCTGCCCCGCCGGGATCAGCGCGACCTTGCGCCGCGCGTCGATCATCACCGCATCGGGGCCGCGCCCGATCGGGACGCGCTGCGCGAGCTTGCCCGTCGCCAGATCGACCACCGCGGCGACGCCGTTGCCGCACGCGCTCACCAGTCGCGCGTGGGGGGCATCGAGCCCCAGCCCGGTCGGCCCCTCGCAGCCGGGCAGCGCGATCGGCTTGCCTATGGTGCCTTGGGCGAGATCGACCACCTCGATCTCATTGGCGTCCTCGTTGTTGATGTAGAGCGTGCGGCCGCGGATCGCGGGATATTCGAGCCCCGGCTTGACCCGGATCGTCCGCATCACGCGGTGCGCAGTCACGTCGATCTCCGCCACCGTGCCGGCGGCGGCGTTCATCGTCAGCAGATGGCCGGTGCCGCGATCAACGATCGCCGCATCGGGCTTGCGATCGACCGCGACGCTCGCGCTTTGCGTGCCGCGCGCGGGATCGAAGAAGCGAACGCTGTCGTCGCCACCGCTGGTCACCGCCAGTTCGCGGGTGGCGAGCGGCACCACCGCGTGGCTGTGCGCGACTGGACCGAGCGGCGTCGCCGCGCGCATCGTGGCGAGATCGACCACCGCCACCGCGTCATTGTGCGCGACATAGAGTTTGCGCGCGAGCGGATCGACCGTCGCATAATCCCAGCCGCCGTCGCCGGGGACGGAAATCGCGGGCTGCATGCGGTAGCTTTGCGCGCCGGCGGCGGTCACAGCGGCGAGCCCGGCCAGCGCGAACGTGATCGTGCGAAACATCGAGCGAGTCTCCTTCGCGCTCGATTTTGCCGTCGCACCACCCCTCGCCGCCAGCGCTTTCGGCAACATTGGGATAATACAATGTCGGCGGGCATCGCGCTGGGTTTATGGGCCAAATCCGACGAGACGACGGACGCCGCCATGACCATTCGATTGCCCGGCCACCTGATGCCGCTCGCGCTCGCCGCGCTGGCGGGTGGCTGCGCGCATTACCAGCCGGCGCCGCTCGCCGAACGCCCCGCGCTGGTCGCCACGCTGCCCGATGTCCCGACGCACCCGCTGTCGGCGGCCGAGGTGGCGACGCTCGCGGTGGCGCGCGATCCCGATCTTGTCGCTGCACGCACCAAAGGCGGCGTCGCCGAAGCGCAATTGGTGCAGGCCGGGGTGCTGCCCAATCCTTCGCTGACCGGCGCCTTCCTGCCGCTGATCTCGGGCGCGGGGACGGTGCCGGCGTGGAACCTCGGGCTGGCGCAGGATATCAAGGCATTGCTCGTCTATCGCCCCAAGCGCCGCGGCGCGCGCGACAGCGCGGCGCAGGTCCGCGCCGATCTGTTGTGGCAGGAATGGCAAGTCGCGGGCGAGGCGCGCCAGCTCGCCACCGATATCGCCAGCCGCGACCAGACCCGCCTGCTGCTCCAGGAAGCGGTGACGATCCTCGAGCATCGCTATCGGGTCACCCAGCGCGCGCTGACGGCGGGCGACGTGACCTTGGTGACCGCCGCGCCGAGCGCAGTCGGCTATCAACAGGCGCGAACCAATCTGCAGACGCTCGACCAGCAGCAATTGCAGGATCGGCACAAGCTCAACGCCTTGCTCGGCCTCGCGCCCGACGCAGCCTTGCCGCTCGCGCCGGTCGGGGCGGTCGGGCCGCTCGATATCGCCGCCGCACGCGCCGCGCTCGATACGCTCCCGGCGCGGCGCCCCGATCTGCTCGCGCTGCGCTTCGGCTATGCCGCGCAGGACGAGGCGCTGCGCGCGGCGATCCTCGCGCAATTCCCCGATCTGATCCTCGGCGGCAGCGCGTCGAGCGACAACAGCCGGGTGGTCAATGCCGGCCCGACCGCGCAGCTCGGCCTCCCGCTGTTCGATCGCAACCAGGGCAATGTCGCCATCGCGCGCGCCACGCGCGAACAGCTCCGCTCCGAATATGCCGCGCGGCTCTCGGCGACGGTCGGGCAGGTCGGCGCGCTGCTCTCGGAGCTGGCGCAACTGCGCGACCAGCTCGCCGCGGTCGAGCGCGATCTCCCCGCCGCGCGCGCCGCTGCCGCGCGGGCGAGCGCCGCGTTCGGCAATGCCGCGCTCGACGAGCGCGCTTACGTCGATCTCGTCACCAACCGCTTCACGAAGGAACAGGAAGTGCAGACGCTGAAACTCGCGCTGCTCGACCGGCAGATCGCGATCGAGGCGCTGATCGGCGCCGGGCTGCCGGGGGTCGATACCCTCGGGCTGATCGATCCGGGGACCAAGGGGGCCGCCCGATGAAGCGCGTCGCAACGATCCTCCTTGCGTTGCCGCTCGCGGCATGCGGCGCGGGCGAGCCGGCCGACGAGGGCGCGCGCGGCACCGCTTTGGTCTCCACCGTCGCGCCGCAGCAGGGCAGCCTGCCGCGGGTGATCGAGGCTTATGGGCAGGCGGTGCCCGCGGCCAATGGCACGGTGACGTTGAGCGTTCAGCAACCGGGGCAGGTCGTCGCGGTGCCGGCGGTGGCGGGGACGACCGTCGCCGCGGGCCAGCCGATCGTCATATTCGCGCTCGCCCCCGCGGCGCGCAGCGCGTGGCAGCAGGCGGCGAGCGCGGTGAAGGCGGCGGAATCGCAGCGCGAAACGACCGCGCGGCTGGTGACCCAGCAGCTCGCCACGCGCGACCAGCTCGTTCAGGCCGAGAAAGCCGTCACCGACGCGCGCGTCGCGCGGGATGCGCTGGCCAAGGAAGGCGCCGGTGCGGCGACAATGACATTGCGCGCACCATTCGCCGGGGTGGTCGCCACCGTCCCCGTCGCGCCGGGCGACCGTACCCAGCCGGGGCAGGCGCTGGCGACGGTCGCGCGCGCCGGGGCGCTGATCGTGACGGTCGGGGTCGACCCTGCGCGGCGCGGCGATCTGCGCGTCGGGGCGCCGGTGACGCTGACCCGGCTCGAGGGCGGCGCATCGGTGACCGGGCATGTCCAGCGGGTCGATGCGATACTCAACCCGCGCACCCGCCAGATCGATGTCGATATCGCCTATCCGGCGGGCGCGATCCTTTCCGGCGAAGCGATGAAGGTCGCGATCGAAACCGGTACCGCGCAAGGCTGGCGCGTGCCGCATCGCGCGGTGGTGATCGACGCGGACGGCAAGGCCAATGTGTTCCAGATCGTCGGCGGCAAGGCCAAGGCGGTGCCGGTGACGATCGCGGTCGCGCGATCGGACGACGATCTCGTTACCGGCGCGATCGATCCCCACGCCCGGCTGATCGTCGACGGCGCCTATCAGGTGGGGGACGGTGATGCGGTGCGCGTGGGAGCCGATCGTCACGCCGCGGCTTCGCGCGGCACTGGCTCCGCCGCCCGGCGTCACCCCGACCTTGAGCCGGGATCCATCATGCCTCAGGCGCGGCCGCAGGAAGTTCTTGCCCTGCGCTTGCCTCCCGATGGACCCCGGCTCAAGGCCGGGGTGGCGGAGGAATGACCTACGCCGCCCTGCTCGCGCGCCAATCGCGTGCGCTGGTGACGATCGCGGTCGCGCTGGCGATCGCGGGGCTGGTCGCGGCCTTGTCGCTGCCGGTCGGGCTGTTCCCGCAGGTGTCGTTCCCGCGCGTCGTGGTCGACATCGACGCGGGTTCGCGCCCCGCCGACCAGACCGCACGCAGCGTCACCACCCCGGTCGAACAGGCATTGCGCGCGGTGCCGGGCGTGCAGAACGTCCGCTCCGAAACGACCCGCGGGTCGGCGCAGATCTCGATCGATTTCGGCTGGGGGCGTGACATGACTGCCTCCACCTTGCTGGTCGAGGCGGCGATGTCGCGCGCGCTCGGCGCGCTGCCGCCCGGGACGAGCTATAACGTCCGGCGGATGGACCCGACGGTCTTCCCGATCATCTCCTACGCGCTCGAATCCGATCGCACCTCGCCCGCCGAACTGCAGAATTTCGCGCGTTACCAGCTCGTGCCGCTGCTCAGCGGCATCTCCGGGCTGGCGCGCGCGGACGTGCAAGGCGGCGATACCGCCGAGGTCGAGGTGCTCGCCGATCCCGCGCGGCTCGCCGCGCACGGGCTCGCGATAAGCGACCTTTCGACCGCGATCGCCAACGGCAATGTGCTGAGCGCGGTCGGGCGGGTGCAGGATCGCGGGCGGCTCTCGCTGGTCGTCGCCGACCGCACCCTCTCTGGCGCCGCGGCGGTGGGCGAGGTGGTGGTGAAGGCCGATCCCGCCGGGGTGGTACGCGTCCGCGACGTCGCGAGCGTCCAGCCCGGCGTCGCCCCGCAATGGATGCACGTCAGCGAGGACGGGCGCCGCGCTGTGCTGCTCAACATCTACGAACAGCCGGACGGCAATGCGGTGCGCATCGCGCAAACGGTGCAGCAGAAGCTCGCCGCGGTCCGCCTGCCCTCCGGCACGCGGCTCGTCTCCTGGTACGACCAGAGCGAGCTGGTGACGCAATCGCTCGCCAGCGTGCGCGATGCGGTGCTGATCGGGCTGGTACTCGCGGCGCTCGTGCTGCTGCTGTTCCTGCGCAACTGGCGGATCACGCTCGTCGCCGCGCTGATCGTCCCCGCGACCCTGGCGGCAACGGTGCTGGTGCTGACGATCTGCGGGATGAGCTTCAACATCATGACGCTGGGCGGGATCGCCGCCGCGGTCGGGCTGCTGATCGACGATGTGATCGTGATGGTCGAGCATATTGTGCGCCGTGCCGGGACCGGCGGCGGGCGCGCCGCGGTGCTCCCCGCCGCGCGCGAGTTCATGACGCCGCTCACCGGATCGAGCCTCGCGACGCTGATCGTCTTCCTGCCCTTGTCGTTCCTCACCGGGGTGACAGGCGCGTTCTCCAAAGCGCTGTCGCTGACGATGGGCGCGGCGCTGGCGATCTCCTGGGCGATGACCGCCTTCGTCGTCCCCGTGCTGACCGCGCGGCTGGTCGATTTCGACAAGGTCCACGATCCCGCCGCCGACGGAGAGCAAGGCCGGCTGTCGCGCTGGCATGCGCGCGGGCTCGACAAATTGTTCGCGCGTCCGTGGCTGCTCGCCGCGATCGCGGTGCCGCTGCTGCTCATCGGTTATCTCGGCTATGCCAATGTCCCCACCGGCTTCATGCCCAAGGTCGACGAGGGCGGGTTCGTGATGGATTATTATACCCCGCCCGGCACCTCGCTCGACGAGACCGAGCGGCGGATGAGCCAGGTCGACGCGCTGATCCGCGCCGATCCCGATGTGCTCACCTTCTCGCGACGTCTCGGCACCGGGCTCGGCGGCGATCTCGGGCAGAGCTATCACGGCGATTATTTCGTCCGGCTGAAGCCCGATCACGATCGCGCGACCGAGGAAGTCGCCGCCGATGTCGCCAAGCGGATCGGCGCCGAGGTGCCCGGGGTGCAGATCGAGGTCGCGCAATTGATGGAGGATCTGATCGGCGATCTCACCGCGGTGCCGCAGCCGATCGAGGTCAAATTGTTCGCCGCCGATCCGTCGATCCTCACCGATCAGGCGCGCAAGGTCGCCGCCGCGATCGGCAAGGTTTCGGGCGTGGTCGAGGTGAAGGACGGGGTGCAGCTTGCCGGCGATGCGATCGATGTGCGGATCGATCCGGTCCGCGCCGGGTTCGAAGGGGTGACCCCGGCCGATGTGCAGAATGCGATCGACGCCGCGCTCAACGGCGTGGTCGCGACCACCCTCCCCCAGCCCTCGCGCTCGGTGAACGTGCGCGTCCGCCTGCCGGCGGCGATGACGCTGACCCGCGAGGAACTCGCGACGCTGCCGATCCGCGCGGGCGACGGGCATGTGTTCCAGCTTTCGCGCGTCGCCGATCTCGTGCCGGTCACCGGCCAGCCGCAGATCGCGCGCGAGAATCTCGAGCCGATGGTCGCGGTCACCGGGCGGATCCAGGCGCGTGGGCTCGGCGCGACGATCGCCGATATCCGCGCCGTGCTCGCCCGGCCGGGGATGCTCGCGCCGGGGGTTCGCTACGAACTGGGCGGGCTCTACCAGCAACAGCAGATCGCCTTCGCCGGGCTGACCAAGGTGTTCCTCGCCGCTTTGGTCGCCGAATTCGCGCTGCTGCTCGTGCTCTATCGCCGCTTTACCACCCCGTTGGTGGTGATCGGCTGCTCGCTCGTCTCGACCACCGCGGTGTTCACCGCGCTCTGGATCACTGGGGTCGATCTCAACATCACCGCGCTGATGGGGATGACGATGATCATCGGCATCGGCACCGAAATGGCGATCTTCTATGTCAGCGAATATCAGGAGCTGACGCGGCACATGCCGCGCGCCGAGGCACTGCGCGAAGCGAGCCGCAACCGGCTGCGCCCGATCACGATGACGACGCTCGCCGCGATCCTGACGCTCCTGCCGCTGGCGCTCGCGATCGGTTCGGGCGCGGGGATCCAGCAGCCGCTGGCGATCGCCATCATCGCCGGGCTGCTGCTGCAATATCCGCTGGTGCTGCTCGCGATGCCGGTACTGTTGGGGTTGTTGCCGGCGGAGAAGGCGGAGGCATAGCCGCCTGCTACAAACCTCCGTTCGGGCTGAGCTTGTCGAAGTCCTGCACTTTTCTTCACACGAAGAAGCGCAGCCCTCCGGCGGGCCCATGAAAGTATTACTTTCATGGGCGCCCTCACAAGCTCAGGGCGAACGGGCGGGAGAGGTTCTAACCCCCGCCAGTGCTCGCTCGATCTCCCCGGCGCAGCGCCGCAACCGGCGCAACACCGGCGCGCTTACCGGCCGCGGCGGAGAGGCGGAGGCGGAGAGCGCCGCGATCACCGCCCCGCCCGCATCGCGGATCGGCACCGCGATACAGCCGAGCCCTTCGACCACCTCCTCCGCATCGGTCGCGAAATCATGCGCGCGGACCTGCGCGAGATGCGCGCGGATCGCCTCCGGGACGATGATCGTCGCGCGCGTCAGCGCGACGAACGGGCCATTGGCGAGATATTGATCGAGCGCCTCATCGGGCAGATGCGCGAGCAGCAGCTTGCCGATCCCCGAGCAATAGGCCTCCAGCTCCATTCCCTCGCGGGTGAACAGCGGGAAATCGATCGGCTCCTTGACCAGATAGGTCACCATATCGCCGCGCATCACCCCGAGGTGAACGACCATCCCGGTCGCGCCCGCCAGCCGGCGCAACGCCGGGCGCGCGACCCGCGCGAGCAAGGCATGGCTGCGCGCCGCCGCGCCGAGCTGGGTCAACCCCGCCGAGGCCGCATAGCGCCCCTGCCCCACCCGGATCAGCAGCCCGTGGCGCACCAGCGCCGCGACAAGGCGATGCGCGGTGGACAGCGGCAAGGCGAGATCCGCCGCGACCGCCGCCAGCGGGCGCTCGCCATTATCGGCGAGCAGCGCGGCAAGCAGCGCCAGCGCGCGATCGACGGCGCCACTCTCGGTCTCTTTCCCGGTCATTCTCTCATTGTCTGAGAATCCGGACGTCGGCGCAAGTTGTTCCGCCTCCGCCGCGGGCGTAATTTGCGCGGGTAATCACGAGGACATGGCGATGAGCGGCAAGGTCAAGGCGGCGATCATCGGTTCGGGCAATATCGGCACCGATCTGATGATCAAGATGGTCAAATATCCCCAGAATATGGAGCTGGTCGCGGTGGTCGGGATCGACGAGGCCTCCGAGGGTCTGGCGATGGCGCGCGAGCGTGGCGTCGCGACGACGCATGAGGGGATCGACGGGCTCAAGGCGATGGCGGTCTATCCCGAGATCGGCATCGTGTTCGACGCCACCTCGGCCTATGCGCATAAGGTGCACGACGAGGCGTTGCGCGCCGACGGCAAGCAGGTCGTCGACCTGACCCCCGCGGCGATCGGGCCGTTCACGATCCCGCCGGTCAACATGCATGCGCATCTCGATCAGCCCAACGTCAATATGGTGACGTGCGGCGGGCAAGCGACGATCCCGATGGTCGCCGCGGTCAGCCAGGTCGCGACGGTCCATTATGCCGAGATCGTCGCTTCGGTCTCGTCGCGCTCGGCCGGGCCGGGCACCCGCGCCAATATCGACGAATTTACCCGCACCACGGCGCGCGCGATCGAGGAAGTCGGCGGCGCGGCCAAGGGCAAGGCGATCATCATTTTGAACCCGGCCGAACCGCCGATGATCATGCGCGATACGGTGTTCACCTTGTCCGAGGGCGGCGACGAGGCGGCGATCCGCGCCTCGGTCGCGAAGATGGTCGCCGAGGTGCAGAAATATGTCCCCGGCTATCGGCTCAAGCAGGAAGTGCAGTTCGAGCGCTACGGCGACAACAACAAGCTCAAGATCCCCGGCCGCGGCGAATTCACCGGCCTCAAGACCTCGATCTTCCTCGAGGTGGAGGGCGCGGGCGATTATCTGCCGAGCTATTCGGGCAATCTCGACATCATGACCGCGGCGGCCAAAGCGACCGGCGAGCTGCTGGCGCAACGCATCGCTGAAAAGGTGACCGCATGACCTTCGATCCCACCACCGCCAAGCTCTACGTCCAGGACGTCACGCTCCGCGACGGGATGCACGCGATCCGCCATATGTACGGCATCGATCACGTCCGCGCGATCGCTAAGGCGCTCGACGAGGCGGGCGTCGACGCGATCGAAGTGGCGCATGGCGACGGCCTGTCGGGCGCGAGCTTCAACTACGGCTTCGGCGCGCATACCGATTGGGAGTGGATCGAGGCCGTTGCCGACGTGCTGACCAGATCGGTGCTCACCACGCTCATTCTGCCGGGCGTCGGCACGGTCGAGGAGCTTCGCCGCGCTTATGATCTCGGGGTGCGCTCGGTGCGCGTCGCGACGCATTGCACCGAAGCGGATGTCTCGAAACAGCATATCGGCATCGCGCGCGATCTCGGGATGGACGTGTCGGGCTTCCTGATGATGAGCCATATGATCGAGCCCGATCGGCTCGCGCAGCAGGCGCTCCTCATGGAAAGCTATGGCGCGCAATGCGTCTATGTCACCGATAGCGGCGGTGCGCTCGATATGGACGGGGTGCGCGATCGCTTCCGCGCCTATGACAAGGTGCTCAAGCCCGAAACGCAGCGTGGGATGCATGCGCATCACAACCTCTCGCTCGGCGTCGCCAATTCGATCGTCGCGGCGCAGGAAGGCGCGATCCGGATCGACGCCAGCCTCGCCGGGATGGGCGCGGGCGCGGGCAATGCGCCACTCGAAGTGTTCATCGCCGCCGCCGATCGCAAGGGGTGGAACCACGGCTGCGACGTCATGGCGCTGATGGACGCCGCCGAAGATCTCGTCCGGCCGCTGCAGGACCGCCCGGTGCGGGTCGACCGCGAGACGCTCGCGCTCGGCTATGCCGGGGTCTATTCGAGCTTCCTGCGTCACGCCGAAAAGGCCGCCGCAGATTACAACCTCGATACCCGCGCGATCCTCGTCGAGCTCGGCCGCCGCAAGATGGTCGGCGGCCAGGAGGACATGATCGTCGACGTCGCGCTCGACATGATTAGGGCCCAAATCTAATCAGGACGAGGTCGTGACGGAGCGGATTTTGGCGCCAGACTAGGAGCAAGGAGAGAGCGATGCTGATGCATCGTGATCGGCGCGCGACGCCGCATGGCGCCAAA
>JAFIGU010000082.1 GCA_017849555.1 Sphingomonas sp.
CCCACCCGGCCACCCATCGGTATTATGAGTGGGTGGCCGGGTGGGGGAGCGGGCCGGTGCCGCCAAAAATGCGGTGCGCCGCATTTTTCAAACTGGCACGCGGCTGGACGGCGCGGCGCAAACCCCCTAGACATACCGCCAGTATCCCCGGGGGACCGCCGACGCCGCGGTTGAGAGGAGGGCCGCAGCCCTCGACCCGCTGAACCTGATCCGGCTGACACCGGCGTAGGGAGGGAGCGGCGCATCACTCCCGCCACGTCCCTCCCCGCGATAATGCGAGGAAGACAAGAGACATGGCAGACGTTGATTCGCCGATTGAACTGGCTTCCGCTGGAAGCCAGCGGCCCGCCCGCACCGAAATAGGTGTCACCACCGGCCCGATCCGCGGCAGCCGCAAGATCCACGTCGGCCCGCTCAAGGTCGCGATGCGCGCGCTCGATCTCGAGCCCTCGTCGGGCGAGCCGCCGCTCAACGTCTACGACACCTCCGGGCCGTACACCGACCCCAATGCGTCGATCGACATCATGGCCGGGCTCCCCGCGCTGCGCCGCGAGTGGATCGTCGCGCGCGGCGATGTCGAAAGCTATGACGCGCGCCAGGTGCGCCCCGAGGATAACGGCCTCAAGGGCCCCGATCGCTCCGCCGGCGTCGCGCAATTCCCCAATGTCGTCCGCCGCCCGCTGCGCGCCAAGCCCGGCGCCAACGTCAGCCAGATGCATTACGCCCGGCGCGGGATCATCACGCCGGAGATGGAATATGTCGCGACGCGCGAGAATCTCGGCCGCGCGATGCTCAAGGATCATATCCGCGACGGCGAGAGC
This sequence comes from Sphingomonas sp., assembly GCA_017849555.1. GTDB lineage: Bacteria > Pseudomonadota > Alphaproteobacteria > Sphingomonadales > Sphingomonadaceae > Sphingomonas > Sphingomonas lycopersici. Next base: position 822 of record JAFIGU010000082.1, read on the forward strand.
TTCGGCGCGGCGATCCCCGATTATGTGACCCCCGAATGCGTCCGCGACGAAGTGGCGCGCGGGCGCGCGATCATCCCCAGCAACATCAACCACCCGGAAAGCGAGCCGATGGCGATCGGCCGCAATTTCCTGGTCAAGATCAACGCCAATATCGGCAATAGCGCGGTCGCCTCCGACGTGGCGAGCGAGGTCGACAAGATGGTCTGGTCGATCCGCTGGGGCGCGGACCCGGTGATGGACCTCTCGACCGGGCGCAACATCCACGACACGCGCGAATGGATCATCCGCAACTCGCCGGTGCCGATCGGCACGGTGCCGATCTATCAGGCGCTGGAGAAGGTCGGCGGCATTGCCGAGGACCTCACCTGGGAAATCTTCCGCGACACCTTGATCGAGCAGGCCGAGCAGGGCGTCGATTATTTCACGATCCACGCCGGGGTGCGCCTCCCCTATATCCCGCTCACCGCCAAGCGCGTCACCGGGATCGTCTCGCGCGGCGGGTCGATCATGGCGAAATGGTGCCTCGCGCACCACAAGGAGAGCTTCCTCTACGAGCGGTTCGACGAGATCACCGAGATCATGAAGGCGTATGACATCGCCTACAGCCTCGGCGACGGGCTGCGCCCCGGATCGATCGCCGACGCCAATGACGAAGCGCAATTCGCCGAACTCTATACGCTCGGCGAGCTGACCAAGCGCGCCTGGGAACAGGACGTGCAGGTGATGATCGAGGGCCCCGGCCATGTGCCGATGCACAAGATCAAGGAGAATATGGACAAGCAGCTCGAAGCGTGCGGCGAGGCGCCCTTCTACACGCTCGGGCCGCTGACCACCGATATCGCGCCTGGCTACGACCATATCACCAGCGGGATCGGCGCAGCGATGATCGGCTGGTACGGCACGGCGATGCTTTGCTACGTGACGCCCAAGGAGCATCTCGGGCTGCCCGATCGCGACGACGTGAAGGTCGGCGTGGTGACCTACAAGCTCGCCGCGCATGCCGCCGATCTGGCGAAGGGCCACCCGGCGGCGAAGCTGCGCGACGACGCGCTGAGCCGCGCCCGCTTCGAATTCCGCTGGCGCGACCAGTTCAACCTGTCGCTCGATCCCGATACGGCCGAGCAATATCACGACCAGACGCTCCCGGCGGAAGGCGCCAAGACCGCGCATTTCTGCTCGATGTGCGGCCCGAAATTCTGCTCGATGAAGATCACGCAGGAAGTGCGCGACTTCGCCCGGCTGCAGAACCAGAATGCCGACGCCTTCGTCGCGGCGGATACCGCCGAGGCGGGGATGAAGGAGATGAGCGAAATTTACAACGAAACCGGCCGGGAGCTTTATATGGGTGCCGGTGGGCGGGAGCACGATTGAGGGGGCCGAGATGGCCGAAAGGCGCGGCGGGGCTTGCCTCGCGGTGACCGAATAGGCCGATGAGCATCCTGCCATCACTGTTTCTGGCGATTCCGGCGGTGGTGATGGCAGGCGGGCTCGCGCCTGCCAAACGCCCGGATTTTTCCGCCGTCACCAGCGTCGCCGCGGCAAGGAAGCTCGTCGCAGACGGCTATCTGGTGGAAAGTCTCGCTTTTCCGGCCGAGCTTGGCGGGCCACCGGACAAGGAAAACATCATTTATCTCCCGCCCGCCGTCGTGACCACCCGGGCGCTCGTCATTGGAACGCTTAAGCGGATGTCGCGCGACGGCAGCATCGACAGGATGAAGGTCGAGCCGGACTATCGCGGCGACAGCATCGTCCCCGCACGCCTCCGCATGACGGCGTGGCGGCGCGGCGAGAAGACCAAATTCGAGGCGGTCATCGAGGTCTGGTAGCACGGGCCGCTATAGGGCTACTCTCAGCGGCTTGCATAATCGTCGAACTATTGAGAACATATAGCGAACATAATCCGAGTCGGATTCCATGCTATGCCCCCGTCACGCGACTTCTACCTCATGATCAAACCCCCGCCGAGCGAACTGTCCGAGATAACGCGACACAAGCAGGTGTTGGGTATCGAGGACGGCTACGATCCTGCTCGACTTCACATCACGGTCGATCCGCTGGGGTCAGAAAAAGAATGGCCCGATCCACGGATCGACTGGCTGAATGCCATATTGACCCGATTCCTTGCCGATCCGTTCTATATCGAGTTCGACCGGATCGAAGAAAACACTCTCCGCGGCGGCGGCGAGGCACTGCGCGCGATGCGGGCGTTCCGTCGCTCGCTGATCCGCCACCTCGCCCGGTCAGGGCTGATCCTGCCAACTCGTCCCTTCAATCCGCATGTGACGCTGGCCTACGGGCAAGACTCGGATCACCGCGTCACGATCGACCCGATCGGCTGGACGGTGGACGAGCTCCTGCTGATCAGGAGCGGAGACGGCCGCCACGTCCCGTTTGGACGCTGGTCGCTAATCCAGCGCCAACCCAACCTTCCACTCTTCTAGTCAATTCAGGACGCCCCATCCCCGTTCGGGCTGAGCCTGTCGAAGCCCTGCCCTTTCTTCCGCAGAAGTGCAGCCCTTCGACAGGCTCAGGGCGAACGGGGCGGAAGTAGACTCGCTACTCCACCCGCGCGGGCAACGCCCAGTCGATCGTCCCGCGCCCGTTGCGTTCCAGAAACGCATTGGCCTGCGAGAAATGCCGGCTGCCGAACCAGCCGTTATACGCCGAGAGCGGCGACGGGTGCGGCGCCTTCAGCACTAGATGATGCCCGCCGCGCTCGATGCTCGGGACGAACCCGGCCTTCTTCTGCGCATAGCTGCCCCACAGCATGAACACGATCGGCTCGGGCCGCGCGGCGAGCAGGCGGATCACCGCGTCGGTGAATTTCTCCCACCCGCGATCGCGGTGCGAGGCGGCCTGCCCGCTCACCACGGTCAGCACGCTGTTGAGCAGCAGCACGCCCTGTTGCGCCCAGCTTTCGAGGAAGCCGTGCGCCGGCGGCTCGATCCCGCAATCGGTGTGGAGTTCCTTGTAGATGTTGACGAGGCTCGGCGGCGGTTTGACCCCGGGGCGGACCGAGAAGCACAATCCGTGCGCCTGCCCCGGCCCGTGATACGGATCCTGCCCGAGGATCACCACGCGCACATCGGGCAAGGCGGTCAGCTCGAGCGCGCGGAACCAGTTGCTCGAATGCGGGAAGATCTGTTTCCCGGCGGCTTTCTCCGCGACCAGGAACTGGCGCAGCGCAGCCATATAATCGCTGTCGAATTCGCCGCGCAGCGGCGCGAGCCACGTCGGGTCCATCTTCGGATCGGCCACGCTTTGCCCCCCTTACCGCTTGCGCACGAATTCGGCGCGCAGCACCAGCCCCTTGATCCCGTCGAACTTGCAGTCGATCTCCTGCGCGTCGCCGGTCAGCCGGATCGACTTGATCAAGGTGCCGCGCTTGAGCGTCTGGCCGGCGCCCTTGACGTCGAGATCCTTGATCAAGGTCACCTGATCGCCGTCGGCGAGGAGATTGCCCACCGCGTCGCGCACCTCGACTTGCCCCGCCGCGGCCTGCTTCGCGGCCAGTTCGCTCGCCGGAAGCCATTCGCCGCTTTCCTCGTCGAACACATAATCGTCGTCGCTCATTCCCGTCCCCTTTTCATATCAACGCGCCCGCAGGCCGATCAGCGGGCGCAGCAGCGGCACCGCACGCCCGCCGAGGTAGAAGGCCCAGCATCCCGCCACCGTCGCGGCGACGAGAATCGCGAATTCCGCGTTGCCGGAAAGACCGAGCGGCAACAGCCAGAACATCACCACGACGATGATCGTCTGGTGGATGATATAGAAGGGAAACACCGCCTCGGTCAGCATCGCGCGCCACGGCGCGTCGCGATTGAGCCAGCGATCCGCAACCCCGATCAGCGCCGCGATCGTCCCCCATTGCTGCACCGCATGTGCCGCGCCGTAGGGGCGATAGACCCAGCGCGGGGTCGGCACCGACGGCGGCCAGCTATATTCGATCGTCACCACGCAGGCGAAGCCGGCCAGCCCCAGCACCGCCGCCACCGGCCAATAGCGCCGCAGCGCCGCCAGCGCCGGCTCGGACCGGGCGAGCGCGAAGCCGAACAGGAAATCGGGGACGTACATGAAATGCGCCATCGTGTCGTCGACCAGCGCATGCGTCTCCCCCGCCATCGGGAACCACCAGGCGTGGACCGCGAGCGCCCAAAGCATCGGGATGACCAGCACCCCCCAGCCGGCGAAGGCGCGATCGAACAATCGCTGGAGCACCTCGGTCCGCACCAAGGCGACCAGCCCGGCCAGCACGACGGTATAGACCCACAGATAGCCGACGAACCACAGATGGTTCCACGTCGGCAACACGATCCCGTCGAGCATCCCGAAGCGGAAATAATCGTGCAGCCAGAAATAGGGGAAGCCGGCGGCATAATGATATTTGGTGACCAGCTCGACCCAGGATTGCGGCGGAACGATCACCGCGATCCCGAACACCAGGGGCACGAGGAGCCGCCAGCTGCGATTGGCGAGAAAGCCCCCCACCCCGACCGAGCGCCGCAGCAGCGCGCGGCTGGCATAGCCCGAGACGACGAACAGCAACGGCAGCCGCCAGGCGTTGGTCGCCATCATCGGCAGCGTCGTCCAATCCTCGACGTGCGAGGATTTTACGTGGAAGTTCCACGGCACGAAGACCATGCCGATATGATAGAGGATGAGCAGCCCGAAGGCCCCGACGCGCAGCCAGTCCATCCCATAATGTCGTGCCATCCCGGCCCGCATAGGGGGCTGGGACGGCAAGAACAATCGCCGGCGGGCGCGGCGGCGCTACAGCTTGACGCGAAGCTGGCCCAGGAAATCGCGCTTGCCGAGCTTCACGCCCTTGGCGCGCAGGACGTCATAAGCGGTGGTCGCGTGGAAATAGAAATTCGGCTGCGAGAAGCTCAATAGGAAGGTCGCCCCGCCAAACGGCAGCTTGAGATCGCCCATGCGGAATTCGCAATCGCGCGCGGCGAGCGCATCGAACTCGGCGGGGTCGAGCGCCTTGAGCGCGTCTATCCCCTCCTGCACCATCGCGCGCAAGCCGGCGAAATCGGTCGACCAGGGCGAGAGGTTGGGCGAAAAGCTCCCCGCGCGCACCCCGGCGACCGCACCGGCCGAATGATCGACGCTCGATTTCACCTGATAGCCGAACGGCAGCATGTCCGGCGCGAGCCGCGCGTCGATCATCGCTTCCGGGGTGATATGCTTTTCGGCCGCGAACGCCTCCGCCTTGTCGATCAGCCCGGCGACCGCGCCGAGGATCTGCAGGTTGGACGGAATCACCGCATCATAAAGCGAAAAAGTCATATTATCGGCTCCTCTCGATCGGCGGGCGTTTCGTTCCGCGATGCAAGCCGCTATATCGCGGACAACTCCGATAGGAAGCTTGTTCATGTCCGTCCGTCCCTGGCGCGATATCCAGCGCCGCAAGAGCCGCCAGATCATGGTCGGCAACGTCCCCGTCGGCGGCGACGCCCCGGTCACCGTCCAGACGATGACCAACACCCCCACCAGCGACGCGCGCGCGACGATCGACCAGATCCGCCGCTGCGAGGAGGCCGGGGTCGACATCATCCGCGTCAGCTGCCCCGATGTCGAAAGCACCGCCGCGTTCAAGCAAATCGCCCGCGCCGCGCGGGTGCCGATCGTCGCGGACATCCATTTCCATTACAAGCGCGCGCTCGAGGCGGCGGATGCGGGGGCGGCGTGCCTGCGCATCAACCCCGGCAACATCGGCTCGGCCGAGCGCGTCAACGAAGTGGTCAACGCCGCCAAGGCCAATGGCTGCGCGATCCGCATCGGGGTCAATGCCGGCAGCCTCGAAAAGGACCTGCTCGAAAAATATGGCGAGCCGTGCCCGGAGGCGCTGGTCGAAAGCGCGCTCGATCATATCAAGCTGCTGCAGGACCGCGATTTCCACGATTTCAAGGTGGCGGTGAAGGCATCCGACATCTTCCTCGCGGTGGCGGCTTACCAGCAGCTCGCCGAGGCGGTCGATTGCCCGCTGCATCTCGGCATCACCGAAGCGGGCGGGTTCGTCGGCGGGACGGTCAAATCGGCGATCGGGATCGGCTCGCTCCTGTGGTACGGAATCGGCGACACGATCCGCGTCTCGCTCTCGGCCGAGCCCGAAGACGAGGTGCGCGTCGGGTTCGAGATCCTCAAGAGCCTCGGCATCCGCAACCGCGGCGTACGCGTGGTGAGCTGCCCGAGCTGCGCGCGCCAGGGGTTCGACGTGATCCGCACCGTCCAGGCGCTGGAGGAGCGGCTCCAGCATATCCGCACCCCGATGTCGCTCTCGGTGCTCGGCTGCGTCGTCAACGGGCCGGGCGAGGCGCGCGAGACCGATATCGGGATCACCGGCGGCGGCAACGGCAAGCATATGGTCTATCTGTCGGGGGTCACCGACCACCATGTGCAGGACGCCGACATGATCGAACATATCGTCAAATTGGTCGAGGCCAAGGCGGCCGAGATCGAGGCGACGAGCGACGCGGACAAGGTCGCGGCCGAATAGATCGCGCCGCGCCCGCCGGTTAACCACGGCGTTCAACCGCGTCGCAGCTTTTGCCCGGCTATGCCGCCGCGATGCGCATCGCGATGTTGATGATGATCGCCCTCGGCACCGTGATCGGCCTCGCCCTGCCGACCGCGATGCGTTCGCCCGCGCCGGCGCCCGCCACCCCGGCGGCGGCAGCCGCGACCGCCACGCCCGCGCCGCCGCGCGAAACGGTGATCCGGCGCGAGGGCGACGGGCATTTCTATGCCTTCGCCAACGTCAACAGCGAGCCGATCCGCTTCGTCGTCGATACTGGCGCGTCGACCGTGGCGCTGACCCCCGAGGACGCGCGCCGCGCGCATATCAATTTCGATCCGTCGCAGGTCGTCCGCGTCGGCTATAGCGCCGCGGGCGAGCTCAGCGGCCAGCCGGTGATGATCGACCGGATGGAATTGGACGGGAAGCGCGCCGGATCGGTGCCGGCGGTGGTGCTGCCCAATCTGACCGTCTCGCTGCTCGGCCAATCCTATCTGCGCCAGATCGCGACGGTATCGATCAGCAACGACGAGATGCGGCTGAAGTAGCGCGCCGCTTCGCCGCCGGCTAAGCCAAGAGCATGAATCGCCCGCTTTCCCCCGCGCTGGCCTTCGCCGTCGCGGCGGCGGGGATCGGGCTGTTTTCGATCATGGACGCGTTCATGAAGTCGCTGACGCTCGCGCTCGGCGTCTATAATGCGTTGATCTGGCGTACCGGCGTCTCGGCGGTGTTCGGCTTCGGGGCGTGGGCCGCGACCGGGCGCGCGCGGCCGACACGGCGTGCGATGCGGCTGCACGTGATTCGCGGCGCGATCACCGCGGCGATGGCCTTGCTGTTCTTCTGGGGGCTCGCGCGGGTGCCGATGGCACAGGCGATCACGCTCTCCTACATCGCGCCGCTCGCCGCGTTGCTGCTCGGCGCGCTGTTCCTCCACGAGCGCGTCGGCGCGCGCGTGATCGGCGCATCGTTCGCCGCCTTCGCCGGGGTGCTGGCGGTGCTGGCGGGCGAATCGCGCGCGTCGCTGGGCCCGGAGGCACTGGCGGGATCGGCCGCGGTGCTCGCGTCGGCCTTGCTCTATGCGGTCAACCTCGTCGTCGCGCGGATGCAGAGCCAGGCCGCCGGCCCGGGCGAGATCGCCTTCTTCCAGGGCATGATCGTCACCGCTTTCCTCGCGCTCGGCGCGCCGTGGTTGCTCGCGGTGCCCGAGGCGGCGCAATGGTGGAAGATTTTGGCCGGCGGCCTGCTCGCCACCGCCTCGCTGTTCCTGCTCGGCTGGGCCTATGCCCACGGCGAGACCGGCTATCTCGCGACGACCGAATATACTTCGTTCGTCTATGCCGCGACGCTCGGCTTTCTCGTGTTCGGCGAGCATCTGTCGCCGTTCACGCTCGCCGGCGCCGCGATCATCATCGCTTCATGCCTCTATGCCGCGCGGCGTCGCGATATCGCGGCGACCGGGCCGGATTCGGCGGTGCTGATGCCGCTTCCGCGCAAGCGCACCAGACGATAATGAGCCCGGCATGACCGTTTCGATCCGTCCTTCCACGCCGCAGGATTGCGGCACGATCCTGCGCTTCGTCCGCGAGCTCGCCGATTATGAGCGCGAGCCCGATGCCGTCGAGGCGAATGAGGCGATGCTCGCCGACGCCTTGTTCGCGACGCCCCCCGCGGCGGAGGCGCTGATCGCCGAACGCGACGGGGTTCCGGTGGGCTTCGCCTTGTTCTTCCACAACTTCTCTACCTGGACCGGCAAGCGCGGGATCTATCTGGAGGATCTCTACGTCACCCCGGCCGCGCGCGGCTCGGGGGCGGGCAAGGCGTTGCTTGCCCATCTCGCGGGAATCGCGCTCGATCGCGGCTGCGCGCGGTTCGAATGGTCGGTGCTCGACTGGAATACCCCGGCGATCGATTTCTATCGCTCGATGGGAGCGACCGCGATGGACGAATGGACCGTCCAACGCGTCACGGGCGATGCGCTCGTCCGGCTCGCGGGGCGCGGCTGATGGCGTGGCTGTGGCTGATCGTCGGCGGGTGCTTCGAAGTGGGGTTCACCACCTGCCTGCGTTATGTCGACGGCTTCCGTAACGTGCCGTGGACCTTGGGCTTCCTCGTCTCAGTCACGCTGTCGATGGGGCTGCTCGAACTCGCCTCGCGCTCGATCGCGATGGGCACGGCCTATGCCGTCTGGGGCGGGATCGGCGCGCTCGGCACCGTCATGGTCGGGATATTGTGGTTCGGCGAGCCGCTCACCGCCGTGCGCGGACTGCTGATCCTCGGCATCGTCGGGTGCATCGCCGGGCTGAAGGCCACCGCATGAGCGCCGACGGCGGGCTGATCGATTGGGTCGCGGAAGCGCTCGCCCCGCTCGGCACGGTGACCAAAAGGCGGATGATGGGCGGGGCGGTGCTCTATCTCGACGGCGTGGTCTTCGCGATCGTCGACGACGAGACCCTGTGGTTCAAGGCCGATGCCGAAAGCGCCGCCTTATGGGACGCCGCCGGCTGCGCATATTTCACCTATATGCGCGACGGCACGCCGCAGACGATGAACTACCGCTGCGCGCCCGATGACGTATATGATGATGCTGACGCGATGCGCGAATGGGCCGCGCCCGCGATCGCCGCCGGCCGGCGCGCCCCGCGCAAGGCGAAGCGCGCCTAACCCGCTTTTCGCTCAGGCGGCCTTGGCGTTCTTGGCGCGGTCGATCGCCTCGATCACGATCTTGCGCGCCTCGGCGGCATCGCCCCATTCGCCGATACGCACCCACTTCTCGGTCTCCAGGTCCTTATAGTGCCTGAAGAAATGCTCGATCTGCTGGAAGATGATCGAGGGCAGATCCTGCCGCTCGCCGACATCGGTATAATAAGGGAAGGTCGTGTCGACCGGCACGCACACCAGTTTCTCGTCGCCGCCATGCTCGTCTTCGAGCTTGAGCACCCCGATCGGGCGCGCGCGGACGACGCAGCCCGGGATGAACGGCGAGCGCGAGATGACGAGCGCGTCGAGCGGATCGCCGTCGGGCGACAAAGTATGCGGCACGAAGCCGTAATTCGCCGGATAGCGCATCGGCGTATGCAGGATGCGATCGACGAACAACGCGCCGGATTCCTTGTCGAACTCGTATTTCACGGGTTCGCCGCCGGTCGGCACCTCGATGATCACGTTCAGGTCCTCGGGCGGGTTCTTGCCCACGGGGATGAGATCGATGCGCATGATGTCCTTCTTCGTTCACGGCCGGCGCGCAGGCCATCGCCCCCGGAACGGGGCAATGCGCACGCGCCAATCGCACCGCACGATCAGCGCGGCGCCAACAACCTGTCGAGACCACCCTCTCCGGTGCCGATCTTTTCGAGGCGCGGGTAGCGCAGCCCGTCGTGCCAGTCGAGCGCAACCGTGCGATATTCGTCGCCTTTCTTTACCAGCAGCGACACCGCCGCGCCGCCCTTGGCCGCGGCGATCGCCGCCTTCAGCCGCTCGGGCGTATAGCTTTCGTTGTTGACCGCGGTGATCGTCACCCCGATCGTCAGCCCGGCGCGAAACGCCGCGCTATCCCAGGTCACCCCGGTCAACTGCCCCATATTGCCGGGAGAATTGCCGACGATCAGCCCGCCCGAATAGGTCAGGTCGACCACCTTGCGCGTCCGCTCGCCATCGCGGAACGCCGGCGTCGCCTGATCGGAATAGACCAGCCGATAGCCGTTGCGCGCAAAGCCCTCGATCGGCGCGCCCGCGGCATGCTCGGTCAGCCGCTTTTCAAGATAGGCCTTCCAGTCCCACGGCTGGATCGCGTTGAGCGTGCGCGCGACATCGTCGATCGTATAGGTCAGCTCGCCCCAGTCGCCGTCGCGGACGCCGAAGAAGGCGCGCGCGAAATCGTCGATCGATTTCTTGCCCCCCGATTGCTCGCGCAGCAGCGAATCGACGTCCATCCACACGAGGAGCCCCTCGTTGTAATAATCCTCGCTGCGCTGCCAGCTCTGCCAGCCCTTGGGGCGGCGCGCGCTGATCACCGGATCGTTGGTGGTGTCGACGAGATCGCGCCAGTGCCGGGCGGGCTGCGAATCATAGCTCGCCATGATCATGGCATATTGATCGAGCGTATCCTGTTTGGAGACGAGCCCCGATCGCGCCTGGAGCACATAGCCCCAGAATTGCGTCTGCCCTTCATAGACCCACAGCAAGGAACCGCGCATCGGGGTGCGGAAATCGGGCGTCCACAGGTCGGCGCCGCGGCGGAACTTGCCGTTCCAACTATGGGTATATTCGTGCGGCAGCAGGTTGCGGCGCCCCGGCCCTTCGTTCCACTTGGCGAAATAGCCCGGGGTCACGCCGTTTTCGGAGCTGCGATGATGCTCCAGCCCGATCCCGCCGAGCTGATCGGTGATCGAGAGCAGGAAGTCGTAATGATCGTAATGCTGCGATCCGAACGTCTTGATCGCCTGATCGACGAGGCTCTTGTGCGCGTCGATCTGCGCCGGGGTCGCGACGAGTTCGCCCGGCTCGTCGGCGAAGACGTTGAGCGTCACGCGTTCGCTCAGCGGGATCACCCGGCCGTAGCGCCCGGCGAGCAGCGGCGAATCGACCAGAATCTCGTAATTGGTCGGCTCATAGGCCCAGACATTGCCGGTCGCCTTGGCGCGCAGCGCGCCGCCGGCGGTCCAGCCGGTCGGGAAGGTCACGTTCATCCGCACCGGGATGCGGCGGGTGAAATAGCCCGCCGGATAGAGGCTGACCTGATTGGGCTGGAGGCTGATCATCGTCGGGGTAACGACGATCCGCCCCTGATCGGCCTTGGTCGCCGAGATGAACTGGAATTCGACGTCGAGCTGCTTCGCCCCCGCGGGGACGTCGATGTGGAAGGCATAAACGTCGACCGGATCGCGCGTCCACGGCAGCACCTTGCCGTTGGCGCGGATCACGAGGCCGGCGAGCTTCTCGATCTCGCCGCGCGGGGCGTGATTGCCGGGTAGCCACTTCGGATAGAGCAGCGCCATCGGCCCGGCCTTGGCGACCGGGATCGTTTGCTTGACGCGAAGGATGCCGCGCGTGGTGTCGGTCGCGTCGACATTGAGCGTGATCGTGCCGGGATAGGCCTCGTCGCGCGGCGCCGGGATCGTATCGACGAAGGGCACCGGCTGCGGCGCGGAATTGCCCGAGGGCACCTGGGCGAAGGCAATGGAAGCGGTGGAAAGCAGGCAAGCGGCAACAACGATACGAATCATCAGACGTCAGTCCCCCGAACAAACGGCAAGGCTAGCCGCCCGCGCCGCGCGGCTCAATGTCCGCCCGCGCTGCCCAACACGTTGATCGTGAAGGCGAGCACCCCGATGTTGAACACGAAGGCGGCGAGGCATTGCCCGATCGCCACCCGCCGCATCCGCTGCGCGGTGAGGCCGACGTCGGAGGTCTGGAACGTCATCCCGAGCGTGAAGCTGAAATAGAGGAAATCCCAATAATGCGGCTCGCCCCCGCCCGGAAAATCGAGCCCGCCCGAATCTTTCCCGGCGCTCTCGAGATAATAGAGATGCGCATAATGCAGCGCATAGACGACGTTGGAGAAAAGCCAGGCGAGCACCAGCGTCGCGATGGTCAGCACGATGACATGGCCCGAGGGCGGCGCGGTCGTCTCGACCGCGACGACGACGAGGATGACGGTCGTCACCAGCGCGGTGATCGCCAGCAGCCAGGCGCGATTGGCGTCGTTGGCGCGGGCCCGCGCGCGCATGTCGACCGTTTCGGCGCCGAGCAGCGGCCAGAGCGAGATGAGGAAAAACGCTGCCCCGGCGTCGAAACCGATCATCAGCGCGCGCCCATGCGCGAAGCCGGAGGACCAGGCGACGGTCGCCCCCGCCGCCATGATCGCCATGAAGACGAGGAAGCGCACCGGCGCGATGCGCTGGCCGATCCGCCACGAATGATCGTTTTGCGTCATCTGCTCCACCTAGCGCGGCGCCCGATCCTCGCCTAGGGACCCAGATTCATCATGGCCCGTATCCAGACCCCCAATCGCGTCCGCGGCACGCAGGACATTTTCGGCGCCGAGCAGCGCCGTTTCGCCGAGGTGCTCGACACGTTCGAGCGCGTTCGCCGGCTGTATTGCTTCGGCCGCGTCGACGTGCCGGTGTTCGAGGCGACCGAGGTGTTCGCGCGCTCGATCGGCGAGACCACCGATGTCGTGTCGAAGGAAATGTACACCTTCCCCGACAAGGGCGGCGATTCGCTGACGCTGCGCCCCGAATTCACCGCGGGAATCGCGCGCGCCTATATCACCGAGGGGTGGCAGCAATTTGCGCCCTTGAAGCTGGTCACCGCGGGCGCGGTGTTCCGTTACGAGCGGCCGCAAAAGGGGCGCTATCGCCAGTTCCACCAGATCGACGCCGAGATATTGGGCGCCCCCGAACCCTCGGCCGATGTCGAATTGCTGTGCCTGGCCGACCAGTTGCTCCGCGAGCTCGGCATCGCCGACGGGGTGACGCTCCAGCTCAACACATTGGGCGACGCCGAGACGCGCGACGCGTGGCGCGCGGCATTGGTCGCGCATTTCGAGCGGCACCGCGGCGACCTGTCCGAAGACTCGATCGCGCGGCTCGACAAGAATCCGCTGCGCATCCTCGACAGCAAGGACCCGCGCGATCGCCCGATCGCCGACGCCGCACCCGGAATCGACGCGCATATGACCGTGGAGGCGGGCGCGTTCTTCGAGAGCGTGACCAAGGGGCTCGACGCGGCGGGGGGCGCCTGGACGCGCAACGAGCGGCTGGTGCGCGGGCTCGATTATTACCGCCACACCGCGTTCGAATTCGTCACCGACCGGCTCGGCGCGCAGGGCACCGTGCTGGGCGGCGGACGCTATGACGGGCTGGTCGAGAATCTCGGCGGCCCGGCGACCGCCGGGGTCGGCTGGGCGGCGGGGGTCGAGCGGCTCGCGATGCTGATCGACGAGCCGGCGGCCGAGCGCCCCGATGTCGCGGTGGTCGCCGAGAATCGCGACCGTGAGGAGGATGCCGGCGCGCTGACCAGCGCGTTGCGCCGCGCCGGGATCGCGGCGGAGCCGTTCGTTACCGGCAGCCCGCGCAAGCGCTTCGGCAAGGCAATGGAACGCAAGCCCGCCGCGATCGTCTCGCTCGACGTGCGTGACGGCGCGCGGACTCACAGCTTCAAGCTGCTCGACGAGGCATTCGCCGGTGCCGCGCAGGCGCGTACGATCTTCGAGCAACACACCGCCGCATGACCGCGATCTCGCTCGAACGGATTCGGCAGATCGAAGCGCGGCGGGACGAGCTCGCCGCGCTGATGGCGACCGGCGACCTGTCGGGCGAGCGCTTCGTCCAGGTGTCGAAGGAATATGCCGAGCTCGAGCCGGTCGCCGAGGCGGCCGCCGATGTCCGCCGGTTGCGGCAGGAGGCGGAGAGCCTCGCGTCGATGACCGAGGATGCCGATGCCGAATTGCGCGCGATGGCCGAGGAGGAATTGCGCGCCAACAAGGCCGCGCTCGAAGCCGCCGACCGCAAGCTCGCGCTCGCGCTGCTGCCGCGCGACGCCGCCGACGAGCGCTCGGCGATGCTCGAAGTGCGCGCCGGCACCGGGGGCGACGAGGCGGCTTTGTTCGCGGGCGATCTGTTCCGCATGTACCAGCGTTACGCCGAAACGCGCGGCTGGCGGGTCGAGCTGATCTCCTCGTCCGAGAGCGAGGTCGGCGGGTTCAAGGAAGTCGTCGCCTCGGTCACCGGCCAGGGGGTGTTCGCGCGGCTCAAGTTCGAGAGCGGGGTGCATCGCGTCCAGCGCGTACCGGTCACCGAAAGCGGCGGGCGTATCCACACTTCCGCCGCCACCGTCGCGGTGCTGCCCGAGGCGGAGGAGGTCGACGTGCAGATCGACGACAAGGATCTGCGGATCGACGTCTATCGTTCGTCGGGGCCGGGCGGCCAATCGGTCAACACCACCGATTCGGCGGTGCGCATCGTCCATCTGCCGACCGGGCTGACCGTGATCCAGCAGGACGAGAAGTCGCAGCACAAGAACAAGGCCAAGGCGCTCAAGGTGCTGCGTACCCGGCTCTATGAGATGGAACGCGAGCGGCTCCAGGCCGAGCGCGCCGGCGCGCGCAAGTCGATGGTCGGATCGGGCGATCGGTCGGAACGTATCCGCACCTATAATTTCCCGCAGGGCCGGGTGACCGACCACCGCATCAACCTGACGCTCCACCGCCTGCCGGAGATTCTTGCCGGCGATATGGACGAATTGCTCGGCGCGCTGATCGCCGAGGATGAGGCGGAGCGGCTGGCGACGTTGGATGCCGCCTGACTCCCCTCCCCTGAAGGGGAGGGGCTAGTGCCGATCTCCGCCCGCGCCGCGCTGGCCGAGGCCGCCGCGCGCTTTTCCTTCTCCGCCACCCCGCGGCTCGACGCCGAACTGCTCCTTGCCCACGCGCTCGGCATCACCCGCGAGCGGCTGTTGCTGACGCTCGGCGATCACATCGCCCCGCCCGCCTTCGCCGCGCTGGTCGAGCGTCGCGCGCGGCACGAGCCGGTCGCCTATCTCACCGGCACCCGCGCCTTCTGGACGGTCGACCTCGACGTCGCGCCCGGCGTGCTGATCCCGCGCGCCGACAGCGAGACGCTGATCGAGGCGGCGGTGGCGCATTTCACGGGAAGCGCCGGGCCGAAGCGCGTGCTCGATCTGGGCACCGGATCGGGCGCGTTGCTGCTCGCCGCACTCGACCAATGGCCCGCGGCGAGCGGGATCGGGCTGGACGCCTCGCCCGCCGCGCTGGCGATCGCCGCCGCCAATGCCGCGCGTATCGCCCCCGGCCGCGCGACGATCGCCGGCGGGGGCTGGGAAGGCACCGGCGAGGCATTCGATCTCGTGCTGTGCAACCCCCCCTATATCGCCGACGCCGCCAGCCTCCCGCGCGAGGTGGCGGACTATGAACCCGCGAGCGCGCTGTTCGCCGGGGCGGATGGGCTCGACGATTATCGCGCGCTTGCCCCGCTACTTGGCCGCCAGATTGCACCGGGAGGCGTTGCGTGTATCGAAATCGGCGCCGATCAGGGCGCGAGCGCCGCCGCATTGTTCCGCGCCGTTGGCTGCGATGTCACACTGCGCCGCGATCTTGCCGGGCGGGACCGTTGCCTAGTCGTCACGCCTTGAATCCGGCGGGCCGAGCACACACATTTCGCTTTGAGAAACCCCCTGTACCGGCTAAGAGGCCCACAGGGGCACGCTAGATCAGCTCAAGTAGTTGATATCGGGCAGGTTGCCCAATCTTCGTCATAAGCCGCTGTAGTCCGGCGGCCAATGGCAGGCCTGGTTCGGGCGATGATTCGCCTCGCACCGGGCCGGGAATGTTGCACCGGCACGTCCGGCGCCTGTTTCGGGAATAGAGCCAATTTGGGTTCGAGGACGAGGACAGTAATTTGATCAATAATCGACAGGGTGGCGGCGGCCGTCGTCGCGGCCGCGGTGGTGGTCAGCGTTCGCCCGGTGGTGGCGGTCAGGGTCAGCGCGACAGCGGCAACCGGATCGACAGTCGTGCGCGCGGCAACGCCGCCCAGTTGCTTGAGAAATATCGCAACATGGCCCGCGACGCGCAGCTTTCGGGCGATCGCGTCAACACCGAATATTATCTCCAGTTCGCCGATCACTATTTCCGCGTGCTGGCCGATCAGCGCGGTCGCTTCGAGGAGCAGAACCAGAGCCGCGATCGCCGCCCGCGCGACGATTTCGACCTCGACGACGATTTCGGCGACGAGAGCGACGCGATCCGCGCCGACGAGCAGCCGCGCGACGACAATCGCCGCGAGGCGCGCGAGGAGCGCAACGGCCATGATCGCCGCGACGACCGTCGCGACGACAACCGCCGTGATGAGCGCCGCTTCAACCGCCGCGACGACAATCGCCGCCCGGTCGAGGCCGAGGCGGTGAGCGAGGAAGCAGCCTCCGCGCCGGTGGCGGCCGAGCCGGATGCCGCAGAAGCGGCCGAAGCGCCCAAGCCGCGCCGCGGCCGTCCGCGGCGTGTCGCAGCCCCCGAGGGCAGCGATGCGATCGCCGATCGCCTGCCCCCCGCACTCGCGGTGCCGCCCGAAGGCGTGATCGCCAGCGAGGGCGAACCGATCGAGGCGCCCAAGCCGCGCACCCGTCGCCGGCGCACCGCCGATGCGGAGGCCAGCGCGAGCTGAGCCGCGCGGCAGCGAAACGACAAAAAGGGCCGGCCCCGCGGATCGCGTGGCCGGCCTTTTTTTCAGTCTTCGTGATCCTCGCGCCGATCGACGATTTCGTCATGCCCGGTGCCCGAGCTGAGGAAGCTCAGCCCCATCAGCGCCCCGGCCATCAGCACGGTGCCGACCACCCCGCCGATCGTCGCCAGCGTCGCGACCCAGCCGAGCGGGCCGTAGATCCGCCCCAGCGCCCAGACCGAGACGAGCGCGGCGATCAGCCCGACCACGCCGACCCAGGTGAGGATGCGGCGAAAGCGGCGCCACGCGAACCGTGCGTAATCGGGATCGTCGAGACCGGGCGGCTGATCGTTCATCCTTTGCCATTAGCCCGGAAAAGTGAGACGCTGCCACCCCGACAAAGCAATGGAGGGGACGATGACGATCGCGGCGATCCTCGGCAACAAGGGGCGGGACGTAGTGTCCGTCGGCCCGACGCATACGGTGGCGGAGGCGATCTCATTGCTCGCCGCGCACCGCATCGGCGCGGTCCCGGTGCTCGAAAGCGGCAAGGTGGTCGGCGTGTTCTCCGAACGCGACGTGATCGCCGGGCTCGCCAGCGGCGACACCGCGGCATTGCGACGCGCGGTTTCCGAGGTGATGACCGCGCCGGCGGTGACCGTCGACCCGAGCGATTCGGTGCTCGGCGCGCTCTCGCTGATGACCCGTCGCCGCATCCGCCATCTGCCGGTGGTGCAGGACGGCCGGGTGATCGGGATCGTCTCGATCGGCGATCTGGTGAAATATCGCATCGAGCGGATCGAGGCCGACGCCGCGGCGATGCGGGATTATATCCAGCAGGCGTAGGCCCTTCTCCTTCCGTTCGCCCTGAGCTCGTCGAAGGGCTGCCCTTCTTCCTTGAAGAAAAGTGCAGGGCTTCGACAAGCTCAGCCCGAACGGAGATTATTTCGCCGCGAACGCCGTCTCGCGCGCCACCTGCTGGCGGCGCTTGAGCTCGGCCTTCCAGCCGCGGGCGCGCCACCACATGATCACCCCGGTCACCCCGAGCAATGCGGGGATCACCCCGCCGAGGAAGATGATCACCTGCCACAGCGCGCCCATATCGGTGCCGTCGTGAATCCGTCGCATCCACCGCGCGACATTGTTCTGCGGCCCGCGTTGCGGCGCGGCGGCGGCGATGCCGCTGTCGTCGCCCACCGTCACATTGGCGGTGCGCTCGCCCTGCGCGAAGGCGAGTGTCCAGTCGGCGCGCTTGTTGGTCGGCCAGGTGATGCTTCTCAGCTCGCCCTTGCCGACGCTCACCGCGCGCTCGACCACCGTGCCGAGCGCCAGCGCGGGTGCGGCAAGCGGCTTGGCCGAGCGATCCACCGGCGGACGGCGCGGCGCCTCGCCCACCAGCCCGCCGAAGAACGCCGGGAAGCTGATCCACGCGCCGGTCAGCGACAGTATGAACAGCGGCAGCGCGACCCAGAAGCCGGTGAGATAATGGAGGTTGGTGTCGGTGTTATTGTGCCGCCGCCAGCGCAGGCCGCGCGCCCAGCGCCCGACGGTCGGCCACCACAGCCACAGACCGGTGAAGCACGAGAAGGCCATCGCCACCCCGATCCAGCCGACGATCGTGCGGCCGACGCCGGGGAGCAACAGGCTGCCGTGGAGCACGTGCAGCGTGCGGACCAGCCCGTTGCGGCTGTCCGCCACGTCGAGCACGCGCGCGGTCGCCGGATCGAGATAGACCATCGTCCGCGCCGGCGGCCCGGCCTGCGTCTTGCCGGGGCGGGCAGCAGCGACCACCACCGGCATGCCATGTTCCGCCGGCAGGGTGAGCTGCGCGATCGCCTCGCCGGCAGTCAGTCGCTGGCGCGCGGCCGCGACATAAGCTTCGGGGGCAAGCAGATTGTCGCCGCTGACCGCGTAACGCTGCGGATTGACCGTCTGATCGAGCGCATCGTGCCACACCAGCGCCGCGCCGGAGAGCGACAGCGGGATGATCGCCACCGCCAACAGCAGCCCGATCCACTTATGGACCTGGAACCACATGCGCCGCATCGCCAGCTTGTTCACAGAGAATCCCCCGTCCGCATGGACTTGGCGCTGGCAGGTTGGCTATTGCAAGTCAATCGCATATTGCGGTTGGATCGGGGGAACACTCAGTTGAGCGAGCGCTCCAACCGCTCTTCAGCCGTCATGCCGGGCTTGACCCGGCATCCAGGGCAACGGGCGACAGCGTTTGCGACCCTTGATGCCGGGTCAAGCCCGGCATGACGGAGTAACAGGTGGGAACCGCGTGTTTCGCTAAATCCCGATAGCCGTATCAAGCGTCGGCCCAGCGGCGCAGCAGATTGTGATAGATGCCGGTGAGCCGGATCACCTCGGCATCGTCCTGCCCGCGGTCGGTGGCAAGCGCTTGCACCGAGCGATCGAGATCGAACAGGATGCGCCGCTCCCCCTCGTCGCGCACCATCGACTGGATCCAGAAGAAGGAGGCGACCCGCGCGCCGCGCGTCACCGCGGTCACGCGGTGCAGGCTGGAGGCGGGATAGACCACCATATGCCCGGCGGGGAGCTTGACCGTCTGCGCGCCGAACTGCCCCTCGATCACCAGCTCGCCGCCGTCGTAATCGCGCGGATCGGACAGGAACAGGGTCGCGGAAAGATCGCTCCTGAGCCGGAAATCGCTCCCGCGCCTGATGCGCACCGCATTGTCGACATGCAGGCCGAATGCCTCGCCACCCTCGTAGCGGTTGAACAAGGGCGGAAATACCTTGAGCGGCAGCGCGGCGGCGACGAACAGCGGCGAGCGGCCGAGCGCATCGAGCACCAGCGTCCCCGCCTCGCGCGCGGCGGCGCTGTCTTCCGGCAATTGCCGGTTGCGCTTGACGAGCGCCGATTGCGCGCCCGAGGTGGCATTGCCGTCGATCCACTCCGCCGCGTCGATCAGCCCGCGCAGCCGCGCGACCTCGCCCGCATCGAGCACATCGGGAATCGCGATCAGCACCCTGCCCCCTCCTTCAGCGCCGCGACGCCGCGGTCGCGGAACCCCGGGATGTCGCTCGCGGCGAGCCAGTCGAGCGCCTTGTCGACGAAGCGCGCATTGCCCCATTCGCCCGCGCGGCGCAGCCACAGCAAAGCCTCGTCGATCTCGCCCGCCGCGCCGAGCAGCCGCGCGTGGTTGAAACAACCGCGAAAATCGCCGCCCGCCGCCGCGCGGGCGTAGCAATCGGCGGCCTTGGCCATATCGCGCGGACCGCCCCAGCCGTCTTCGGCGAAGCTCCCGACATGGTTGATCGCCTTGGCATAGCCCGTCGCCGCGGCCTGTTCGAACAAAGCGAGCGCGGCCGCTTTGTCCTCCGCGACGCCCTCGCCCAAAGTCAGCGCGGTCGCATAATTATATTGCGCCTCGGGCAGACCGCGCGCCGCGGCGACGCGGAAGCATGCCGCCGCGCGCGGCTTGTCCACCTGAACACCCCAACCGAGATCGTAGCAGCGCCCGACCATATTGAGCGCCATCACATGCTGCTGCGCGGCGGCGCGGTTGAACCACGCAAAGGCGGCGCGCTCGTCGCGCGCCACGCCATTGCCGTCGAGCAGCAACTGGCCGAGCAGCGCTTGCGCCTCGGGCTCCCCCGCCTCGGCGAGCTCACGCACGAACGCCGCACGCTCCTCCGGTGGGGCGGAGAGGCGCGCGGCGATTTGGTCGCTGGTCGGCGCGGTCGTCACGCCCGCGAGGTTAGTAACGCACCGACAAGGTGGCAAATGCCGTCCGCCCCGGGGCGATCGTCGCATAATGCGAGGCATAGGCCTGGGTGAAATAGGTCTTGTCGGTGAGGTTCTGGACGTTGACGCTGAGGTTCACCCGCTCGGTGATGTCATAGCCGATGCGTGCGTCGAACCTTGTGTAACCGGGCACCGAGCGCGCCAGCACCTTGGTCGCGGGGGTGACGGTGACCTTGCCCGTGGCATCCTGCGTGGCGGCGCGATTGTCGGCATAGCCGCCATAGACCCGGCTGACATAGAATATCCCGCCGCCGATCTGCAGCCGCTTGGTCACCGCGAGGTTGCTCCATAGCGACACGCTGTCGCGCGCGGTCTGCGGCGCCTGCTTGCCGTTGCTGACCGAGGGGACGTAGACCGTCCGTGCGGGCTGGAGAGTATTGCCGGCGTTATCCTTCAGCGCGGGCGCGGTCAGCGCGGAGAAGCCCGCCTCAATGATCTTGGGATCGAGATGGGTATAGCCGCCGAACACCGTCCAGCCCGGCAGGATCTCGCCGTTGATGCCCAGTTCGATGCCGCGGATACGGCGCTTGCCGATAAACTGGACGGTATCGGCATCGATCTGGACGCGGGCGTTGTCGGTGTCGGTCTGGAACGCCGCGAGCGACAGGTTGAGCCGCCCGCCGAACAGCGCCGCCTTGGCGCCGACCTCATAGGATTTGGTCTTTTCCGGCTTGAGCGACGCGAGCAGCCCGCCGGTGGCGACGGTGGTCGGCAGCGCATTGCCCTCCGATCCCTCGCCGAGCAGGCTGTTGGGCGGGGTCGCCGCGGTGGCGTAGCTTGCATAGAGGCTCACGTCGCGCATCGGCTTGAAGACGAGGCCCGCCTGCCAGTTGAACAATTCGTCGGTGCGCTCGAACTGGATCACCTGCGTCGCCGCGACCGGCTGACCGGGGCGCACCCGCGAGTGGAAGCGATCGTAGCGCAAGCCGATGTTGAGGATCAGCGGCTCGGCCAGCTCGATCGAATCGAAGCCGTAGAGACCGATCGTATTGGCGTCGTTCTGCGTCTCGGCGATCGGCAGGTTGCGCGAGATCGCCGCCGGGGTCGACGAGGTATCGCTGGCGTAATTGACCCAGGGATCGTTGGGATTGGGGTTGAACAGGCTGGTGCAATTGTACCGCGACACCGCCGCCGCGGTGCAGCGCGGGGTGATCGTCGAGCCGTTCGACAGCAATTCGTTGCCCGCCGCATTGACGAAGCCGCGCGTAACATAAGTGCCGCGCCGCGCCTTCTCCCACGCGAACTCCGCGCCGATCGCGAAGCTGTGCTTGATGCCGCCGGTCCTGAACTTCCCGTAGAGGTCGGTCTGGTTGACGATCGAATCGGCATAGCCGTAGCGCGTGTTGGACCGGCGCCACACCTGCCCGCTGTTATAGACATTGCCCTGCGAATCGTCCGGCTGGGTCATGATGTACGACTGCCAGTTGTGCGTGAAGCGCGAGGTGTTGCGCAGCGTGATGCCGCCGAAATCATGCTCGGCGCGCAGCGTCGCCTGATCGATCGAGGTATCGCGGAAATCGCGATCCTTGAGGCCGTAGAAGGTCGAGCGATCGACAATGCCCGTCTGCCCGGTGGCGGTGGTGATCCGCCCGATCGCGGGCTGCGACTGGATTGTCCCCGTCCCCGGCGCATTGCCGATCGTATAGAGATAGGGGATGCCGGCATCCGGCAGCTCGTTGCTCTCCATATGATAATAAGAGGCGGTCAGCCGGGTCGGCGAGTCGATGCCGACCGTGATCGACGGCGCGACGCCCCAGCGGCGCTGCCAGATCGCGTCGCGCCCGGCGACGTCCTGATCGTGGAACATCCCCTCGACGCGCACCGCGACCAGATCGGAGACGCGCTGGTTCACATCGGCGGTGACGCGGGTGTAATCGGCATTGCCGTAGCTCACCGCCGCGCTGGCGAAGCTTTCCTTCTGCGGGGTCTTGGAGATGATGTTGATCGTCCCCCCGGCATTGCCGCGCCCGCCGAGCGTCGTATCCGATCCGCGGACGATCTGGATCGAATCGACCGCGAAAACCTCGCGGCTCTGCGCCGCGAAATCGCGCACCCCGTCGACATAGGTCGAGCCCTGGCTGTCGAAGCCGCGGATGAACGGGCGGTCACCGACCGGGTTGCCGCCCTCCGCCGCGCCGAAGGTGATGCCGGGGATCGTGCGCAACGCATCGGCGAGGCTGGCCGATCCGGTCTGCTGGATCGTCTCCGCCGGCAGCACCATGATCGAGCGCGGGGTATCGATCGGCGGGGCGATGAACTTGGGGTTGGCGTCGCGCCGGTCGCGCCCGGTGACGATCACGTCATTGTGGCGCGCGGCATCGCTATCGGCCTCGGGCGCATCGGCGACGGCGGTAGCGGGCGCCTCGGCCAGCGCCGGCGCGCTCGCAATGAACCCGACGCACGACAAGGCAATGAACGAACTGGATGACATGAGAACCCCTTCCCTTGGAGGGGCTCGCTATTGAGACTAGTTCGCAGAGTCAACGCTATTGCGAAATATTCTCAGTTTTGTCGCAAATTGTCGCAAACAGCCAGCTGCGCAGTGCGCTGGCGAGGTTGGGCGGATCGGGCTGGGCGATGCGCAACGCGTCGATCTCCGCGACGAGCGCGCTGAGCGGCAGCCTGCGCGCCGCCGCCGCGGCTTCCAGCGCCTGCCAGAACAGGGGTTCGAGGCTGACCGAAGTCTGATGCCCGGCGATCGTGATCGAGCGCTTGACCGGCCCGACGAAGCCGTCGGCGGGCGCCGCGATCACGGCGTGTCGAACAAGGCGGCGAGCTGCTCGATGATCGTCCCGCCGAGCTGATCGACGTCCATGATCGTCACCGCGCGGCTGTAATAGCGCGTCACATCATGCCCGATGCCGATCGCCGCCAGCTCGACCGGCGAGCGCTTCTCGATCCAGTCGATCACCTGCCGCAGATGGCGTTCGAGATACGAGCCCGAATTGACGCTGAGCGTCGAATCGTCGACCGGCGCGCCGTCCGAGATGACCATCAGGATGCGCCGCTCCTCGGGTCGCGCGACGAGCCGCGCATGTGCCCAGAGCAGCGCCTCGCCGTCGATATTCTCCTTGAGCAGCCCTTCGCGCATCATCAGCCCGAGCGAGGTGCGCGCGCGCCGCCACGGCTCGTCGGCCTTTTTGTAGACGATGTGACGGATGTCGTTGAGCCGCCCCGGCTGCGGCGGGCGCCCCGCGGCGAGCCATGTCTCGCGGCTCTGCCCGCCCTTCCACGCACGGGGGGTGAAGCCGAGGATCTCGGTCTTGACCCCGCACCGCTCGAGCGTCCGTGCGAGGATATCGGCGGAGATCGCCGCGATCGAGATCGGCCGCCCGCGCATCGACCCCGAATTGTCGATCAGCAAGGTCACCACGGTATCGCGGAATTCGGTGTCGCGCTCGATCTTGTAGGAGAGCGACATATCGGGGCTGACCACGACGCGCGCGAGCCGCGCGGCATCGAGCAGCCCTTCTTCCTGATCGAAATCCCACGAGCGCGATTGCTGCGCCATCAGCCGGCGCTGGAGCCGGTTGGCGAGCTTCGACACCACCGATTGCAGATGGACGAGCTGCTGATCGAGATAGGCGCGCAGCCGGACGAGCTCGTCGGCGTCGCACAGATCGGTCGCGGCGATCACCTCGTCGAACTCGGTGGTCCAGACGCGATAGTCGAAATGCGGGGTGAGATCGGCGAACGGCCGGTTGGGGCGCACCGGCTGCATCCCCTCCTCGCCCTCGTCGCCCGGCTCGCCGTCCATATCCTGGACGTCGTCGCTCATTTCCTGGCCTTCGCCGTCCTGGTCCTCGGCCTCGCGCTGGTCGCCGCGCGCCTCGATCTGCGCCTCGCCCTCGCCGCCGTCGCCCTCTTCCTGGCCTTCGTCGCTATTCTGCTCGTCGTCGGCGCCCTGCTCCTCGCTCTCGCCGTCGTCGGTGTCCTCAGGCAGCTCGTCGCCCTGCACCAGTTCGAGGTCCTCGAGCAATTTGCGCGCGAGGCTCTGAAAGGCGCGCTGGTCGTCGAGCGCGAGCGCGAGCGAATCGAGGTCGGCCCCGGCCTTGTCGTCGATCCATTCGCGCACCAGTGCGAGGCCCGGCGCGGCGAGCGCGGGTGATTCGCGCCCGGTCAGCCGCTCGCGCACCATCAGCGCCAAGGCGGTGGAAAGCGGCACTTCCTCGCGGGTACGCGCACGGGTGATCGGATCGGCGCGCAATTTGACGTCGAGCGCGGTCGCGAGATTGTCCGCGATCCCGGCATAACCGCGGCTTCCCAGCGCCTCGACACGCGCCGTCTCGACCGCGTCGAACACCGCCCGCGCCACCGCCTCGTGCGGCGCGGCGCGCAGGTGAAGCGCGGCGTCGTGGTGCTTGAGCCGAAGCGCGAAGCCGTCGGCGAACCCGCGCGCCTCCGCCACTTGCTCCGCCGGCAATGCGCGCGCCGGCATCGGCACCTTGAGGTGCTTGCCCGACTGGCTCGGCGCATCGGCGGTGAACGCCAGCTCGATCTCCGGCTCGTCGGACAGCGCACGCGCCGCGCCGCCGAGCACGTCCTTGAACAGATCGAGCGGGGTGCGTTCAGCCATCGCCGCCGCCGCTCAGGCTTTCCCCACCACGCTTTCGGGCAGGTCCTTGCCGAACACGCGCTGGTAATATTCCGCCACCAGCGGCCGTTCCGCCTCGTCGCATTTGTTGAGGAACGACAGGCGGAAGGCGAAGCCGACATCGCCGAAGATCAGCGCATTCTGCGCCCAGGTGATCACCGTGCGCGGGCTCATCACGGTGGAGATATCGCCGTTGATGAAGCCCTTGCGGGTCAGATCCGCGACGCGGACCATATCGTCGACCAGCTTCTTGCCGTCAGGCTTGTCATATTCGCCCGATTTGGCGAGCACGATCTGCGCCTCGGTCGCCGCGGGCAGATAGTTCAAGGTCACGACGATGTTCCAGCGGTCCATCTGGCCCTGGTTGATCTGCTGCGTGCCGTGATAGAGCCCGCTCGTATCGCCGAGCCCGACCGTATTGGCGGTCGAGAACAGCCGGAACCACGGGTTGGGGCGAATCACGCGATTCTGGTCGAGCAGCGTCAGCTTGCCCTCGGTCTCCAGCACGCGCTGGATCACGAACATCACGTCGGGGCGCCCGGCGTCATATTCGTCGAACACCAAAGCGGTCGGGGTCTGCAGCGCCCAGGGCAACAGCCCTTCGCGGAATTCGGTGACCTGCTGGCCGTCGCGCAGCACGATCGCGTCGCGTCCGACGAGGTCGATGCGGCTGATATGCGCATCGAGGTTGATGCGGATGCACGGCCATTTCAGCCGCGCCGCGACCTGCTCGATATGGCTCGACTTGCCGGTGCCGTGATAGCCCTGCACCATCACGCGGCGGTTGTGCGCAAAGCCCGCGATGATCGCCAGCGTCGTATCGGGATCGAAGACATAAGCCGGATCGAGATCGGGCACCCGCTCGTCCGCCTCGCTGAACGCGGGGCATTCCATGTCGCTGTCGATGCCGAACATCTCGCGCACGCTCACCATCCGGTCGGGCGCGTCGAGAATTGTCGTCTCGCGGCTGTCGGGTTGGGTGTTCGGAATATCGGTCATGCGCGCCTCGCGAAGTAACTCGAACGCCTTAGGCTCGCTTGCCGCGATTATTCAACCTTTGCCTTGGGCGGAAGCGCGAACAGATCGATAAACGCGCGCGCCTTGGCGCGATCGCCGGTGAACACAAGCGCGCCTTCCGCCTCCGCCTCCTCGATCGGCCATTTGCCGTAGACGATATTGGCCATCAACCGCGCGGTGGTCGCGAAATGGACCTCCGCCGCGCCTTCACCGCGCACGATCGGCAGGTCGCCGTCGGCGAGCCGGCCGACGAACGATTCGGGGCCGAAGGTGAAGCCGATCGTCATCGCCGGCAGCGCGCGCGCTTTTTCCCGGTCGATCATCGTGCGCAGCGAGAGCATCATCGACGCCGACGACAGCGGCAGCGTCGGATCGTGATCGGGCGAGCGCGCCGCCCAGGCGCCGAGCGCCTTGATCGCCTCTTCCGCCTCATAGCCCCATGACGTCAGCTCATAGACCTGGACGCTGGCCGGCGGCGGCAATTTGCGGCGCTTGAGGACGTGCGCACGCTCCAACCCCTCGAGCCGCTGGGTCAGCACATTGGCGCTGATCCCAGTCAGCGAGGCCTTCAATTCCCCGAAACGGCGCGGGCCGAACATCAGCTCGCGCACGATCAGCAGCGCCCAGCGCTCGCCGACCAGCTCCATTGCCAGCGCGGTGCCGCAGGCGTCGTCATACCAGCGTTTCGTCGTGGCCTTGCTCTGATTAGTCACTTTTTCTAACTTCATGGTTGCTTTTTATAACTCACAGGTGCACGAATCGCAAGCACCGATTCGAGAAAAGGAGCGTTTCCAATGGCCAAGATGATCTTCGTGAACCTCCCCGTCGCCAATGTCGCGAAGGCCACCGCCTTCTACGAAGCGATCGGGATGAAGAAGAATCCGATGTTCTCCAACGAGCAGGCGTCGGCGATGGAATGGTCGGACACGATCATGTTCATGCTGCTCGACCACGCTTTCTACGCCACCTTCACCGACAAGAAGATCATCGACGCCAAGACGACGAGCGGCGTGCTGCTCGCCCTGTCGCGCGACAGCCGGGCAGCGGTGGACGAGATCGTCGAGGCGGCGATCGCCGCCGGTGGACGCGAACCGCGCGAGAAGCAGGACTTGGGCTTCATGTACGGCCGCGCGTTCGAGGATCTCGACGGCCATGTCTTCGAGCCGTCCTACATGGATATGGCCGCCGCCGCGCAGGCGCTGGCGCCGACCCACGGCGACGCGGTCAGCGCCTGAAAACCAACGATAAGAGAGGAATAGAGAGATGCCTGAGACACCCCAGATCGTCACCTTCGGCTGGGTGCCGGAGTTCGCCCGCGGCTTCGTCCGCGATATCCGCCCGCGCTGGGCGTGCGAGGAAGTCGGCCAGCCTTATGAGGCGGTGCTGATCCGCGACGCCAAGACGCCCGAGCACCGCCGGCTCCAGCCGTTCGGCCAGGTCCCGGCGTGGCGCGACGGCGAGGTCGAAATGTTCGAATCCGGCGCGATCGTGCTTCATATCTGCGAGAAAGCGGGGAAACTCATCCCCGCCGACCCCGCCGCGCGGTCGCGCGCGATCCAGTGGCTCGTCGCCGCGCTCAATTCGGTCGAGCCGTTCGTCATGGCGCTCGCGGTCAACGATCTGTTCGAAGCCGATCGCCCGTGGTCGGCGACCCGCCACGACAAGGTGGTCGAGGACCTCAACGGGCGCCTCGCCGATCTCGAGAATGCGCTCGGCGACAAGCAATGCCTCGACGGCGACGAATTCACCGTCGGGGACCTGATGATGGTTTCGGTGCTCGGCGGATTGCGCGGCACCGGCACGCTCGATCGCTTCCCGCGGCTCGCGGCCTATGTCGCGCGCGGCGAAGGACGCCCGGCGCATCGCAAAGCGATGGCCGATCATCTCGCGACGTTCGATACCCCGGTCGCAGCCTGAGGAGAGTGACGATGCGTTATTTTCAAGGGTTCGTCATCCCGGTGAAAAACGGCGATCGCGACGCCTATCGCGAAATGGCGGCCAAGGCCGCGCCGGTCTTCGCCGATCATGGCGCGACGCGGATCGTGGAATGCTGGGGCGACGAGGTGATGAACGGTACGCGCACCGATTTCCGCAAGGCGGTCGCCGCGACCGAGGACGAGAATGTCGTCTTCTCCTGGGTCGAATGGCCCGACAAGGCGACCTGCGACAAGGCCGCCGCGGCGATGATGCAGGATGAGCGGATGAAGCCACCCGAACATGTCCCGTTCGACATGCAGCGGATGATCTACGCCGGCTATGACCTCGATTATCAGGCGGGTCCGGCGGGGCCGATCGGCTATGTCGACGGCATCGTCGCCTCGGTGCCCGACGCCAAGCGCGCCGCCTTCGTCGACAATGCCGCGGCGATCGGCGCGATCTTCCGCGAAAAGGGCGCGACGCGCGTCGTCGACGGCTGGGGCGCCGACGTGCCCGACGGCAAGGTCACCGACTTCCGCCGCGCGGTGCAGGCGCCAGAGGGCGAGACGGTGGTGTTCGGCTGGGTCGAATGGCCCGACAAGCCGACCCGCGACGCCGGGATGGCCGCGATGATGCAGGACGGGCGGATGCGCGAGAACGCCCCGCCGTGGAACGGCCAGCTCGCGATCTTCGGCGGGTTCGCGCCGATCCTCGATACCGCCGAGTGAAGGAGGCAAGGATGAGCAGCGCAGAAGGCACGCCCGTCTGGTTCGAGCTGATCACGCCCGATCAGGACGCAGCGCGGGATTTCTACACCAAGGTCGCCGGCTGGACGGTCGCCGAATCGGCGATGCCCGAACATGGCGGCTATCGCCTCGCCAGCGCACCCGACGGTGCGCAGGTCGCCGGGCTGATGAAGCCGCCGCCCGGCCTCACCACCTTCGGCTGGACGCTCTATTTCGCCACCGCCGATGTCGACGCAGCGGCGGGGCGGGTCAAGGAACTCGGCGGCGCGGTGCTTTTCGGGCCGATGGACATCCCGCATGTCGGGCGCTTCGCGACCGTCGCCGATCCGCAGGGCATCGTCTTCAACCTGCTGACCGGCTCCAGCCCCGAAGGTTCGCACGCCTTCGCCGCCGCCCCCGGCGCGCTCGGCCACGGCGTGTGGATCGAGCTCGCCACGCCGGACCCCGACGGCGCCTTTGCCTTTTACGGCAAGATGTTCGGCTGGGAGAAGGCCGGCGCGATGCCGATGGGCGAAGCGGGTGATTATGCCTTCATCGGCAAGGGCGCGGATTTCCGCCCCGGCGCGGTGATGTCGAGCACCACCACCGGCGCCCCGGCGCGGTGGAACTGGTACGTCCATGTCGCCGATATCGACGCGGCGATCGCCGCCGCCAAGGCGCATGGCGGCGCGCTGCTGCAGGGGCCGGACCAGATTCCGGGCGGCGATTATTCGGCCAATGTCGCCGATGCGCAGGGATGCCAGCTCGGGCTGGTCGGCCCGCGCAAATGATGCGCGAATGACGGGAGAGCGATGATGATCAAGATGCGTACCTGCCTGTGGTTCGACCACGGCAAAGCCCGCGAGGCGGCCGAATTCTACGCCCGCACCTTCCCCGACAGCCATGTCGAGACGGTCGACAAGGCGCCATCGGACTATCCCGGCGGCAGCGCGGGCAACGAGCTGACGGTGCTGTTCACCGTGCTCGGCCAGCCCTTCATGGGGCTCAACGGCGGCCCCAATTTCACGCCCAATGAGGCGGTCAGCTTCCAGGTCTATACCGAGACGCAGGAGGAGACCGATCGCTATTGGAATGCGATCGTCGCCAACGGCGGCGCGGAGAGCGCATGCGGCTGGTGCAGGGATCGCTGGGGCTTTTCGTGGCAGATCACCCCGCGCGCGCTGATGGAGGCGATGAGCAGCCCCGATCCGGCGACGTCGAAGCGCGTGTTCGAGGCGATGATGACGATGAAGAAGATCGACATCGCCACGATCGAACGCGCCCGCGACGGCGCGGCGGTGACGGCATGAGCGCGGTCGACAGCGAGCTGGCGATCGAGCGCACCCTCGATGCGCCGCGCGACGCGGTATGGCGCGCGATGACCGATCATATCGCCGAATGGTGGTGCCCGCGCCCGTGGACGACCGAGGTCATCGCGCTCGACTGGCGCTCGGGCGGCCGCTTCAACCTCGCGATGCACGGCCCCGACGGCGAGGTCCACGGCGGCGACGGGATGCTGCTGGAGGTGGCGCCGGGCGAGCGGATCGTCTTCACCAATGCGCTGGGCAAGGACTGGCAGCCGCAGGCCGCGCGGCCGATGGCGATCGTCGGGATGTTCACGCTCGCCGACGCGCCGGACGGACGCACGCTCTATCGCGCCAGCGCACGACATTGGAACGAGGCCGACGCCATGAAGCATGACGAGATGGGGTTCGCCCAGGGCTGGGGGATCTGCGCCGATCAGCTCGAACAGGTCGCGCGCCGGCTGAAGGAGACCGCCGATGCGTAGGATCACCGGCGGCGTCTTCCAGTCGCTCGACGGCGTGATTCAGGCGCCGGGCGGCCCGACCGAGGACTGGACCGGCGGGTTCACGCTCGGCGGCTGGTCCGCGACCTTCTGGGACGATGCGATGGGCGCGGCGATGGGCGGGCTGTTCAGCGGCGCGTTCGATCTGCTGCTGGGGCGCAAGACCTGGGAGATCTTCGCCGCGCATTGGCCCTATGTCGGCGCCGACAACCCGATGGGCGCGCTGTTCGACGGCGTGAACAAATATGTCGTGACCCGCGGCAACGATCCGCTCGAATGGCAGAACAGCCACCGTGTCGGCAGCATCGACGAGATCGCACGGCTCAAGCAGGGCGACGGCCCCGAATTGCTCATCCAGGGCAGCAGCACGCTCTATCCCGCGCTGTTCGCCGCCGGGCTGGTCGACCGGCTGTTCGTGATGACCTTCCCGGTGGTGCTGGGATCGGGCAAAAGATTGTTCGGCGCGGGCACCCCGCCCTTCGCGCTCAAGCTGATCGAGCAAAGCGTCTCGACCACCGGGGTGACGATCGCCACCTATGAGCCCGACGGCGCGGTGCCGATCGGCGACTTCCAGCTCGACGCGCCGAGCCCGCGCGAAAAGGCGCGGCAGGAGCGGATGAAGCGGGAGGGATAGGTTCCCCCCATTGGATCGGGCAGGCAAAGTTCACGAAGTTCACACGAGCGAACGACAGGGCAATAGCGTCGCACAAGCAAGATTGCCCTGATATCGCAAGATGTTACCCTAGCCCCGTCACCCCGGCTCAGGGCCGGGTGACGGGAAGGATCCACTCAGGCAAACGCCGGCGCGCGGCGCAGCTGCTGATAGGCCGCGATCACCTTCGCCAGCGTGCCTTCGTGGCTGCGGTCGCCCCCGTTGCGATCGGGGTGATAGCGGCGCACCAGCTCCGAATAGCGCCGCCGCAACGCCGAGCGATCGGCATCCGGCTCCAGCCCCAGCACCTTGAGGCTGGCGCGATCCTGCCCCGACAAGGGCTTGCCGTCCTTGCGCTCCGACGCCGCCCCCGGCGCGCGCGCATAACGCGCACCGATCGCATCGAGCGGGTCGGCGAAATCGGCCCAGCGCGGCCCCGGATCGGTGCCGCCACGCGCAAAGGGTCGCGATTCGCGTTCCCACCCCGCGGTCGGGCGCTGCGCGGCGTGGATTTCGTCGGCGGTCATCCCGTCGAAATAATTATAGCCCGCGTTGAACGCGCGGACGTGATCGAGGCAGAACCAGCGAAACGCCGGCGGCCCCTCGCCGCGGTCGCCCGGCCCTTCGAGCGGCGGCGCGCGAAATTCTCCCGCCTCGCCGCAGCCCGGCGCCGCGCACGGGCGGTCGCCGGCAATACGCCCGTGGAAGCGCGTGTTCGGCCGATCCTTTCGCTCCACCCTTTCCACCACCTTTCCGGCAAAAGCCCGTTATATAGGCGCGATGAACCAGATCGCCACCGGCCCCGTCGAACGGGAAATCACCACTCGCCTGACCGAAACGCTCAGCCCGACGCGGCTCGAGGTGATCAACGAGAGCGCGCAGCATCGCGGGCATCTCGGCGATGACGGATCGGGCGAAAGCCACTTCCGCGTCGTGGTGGAAAGCGCCGCCTTCGCGGGCAAGTCGCGGGTCGAGCGGCAGCGGCTGGTCAATCGCGCGCTCGACGAATTGCTGCGCGAGAAGATCCACGCGCTCGCGATCCGCGCCACGGCGCCCGGCGAGCCGGCGTGAGGGCACAGCGCCCCGCCGCGCGCATACTGCTGGTCGATGCCGCAGGGCGCGCCTTGCTGTTCCGATTCGACACCGGCGACGAGCGCCCGCCCTTCTGGTGCACGCCCGGCGGGGCGGTCGATCCCGGCGAAAGCTATGCCGCGGCGGCGCGCCGCGAATTGCTTGAGGAAACCGGGATCGATCGCGATCCGGGGCCCGAAGTCGCGCAACGCACCGTCGAATTCCTCACGATCGAGCGGGTCGAGGTGGTGGCGGACGAACGCTGGTTCCGCATCGATATCGCCGGTGCCGAGGTCGATTCGTCGCGCCACACCGCGCTCGAACGCCGGGTGATGACCGAGTGGCGCTGGTTCGCGCGCGACGAAATCGCCGGCTGGCCGGAGAAAATATATCCCGAGGATCTGGTCGCGATGCTCGACGCGACCGATCCGGTCACCTCGTAAACCCCCGTCATCCCCGCGAAGGCGGGGATCCATTCGCGCAGGTCGGGGAAAGAGCCGCACCGCCAGCCAGAGTGGATTCCCGCCTGCGCGGGAATGACGAGGGACTCTACCCCCGCGACCAGCGTGCCCAGATCGCGGTCGGCAAGGTGAGCCCCCGCGCTTCCTCGCGCACGCCGAGCTCGCCCGCCTCGACCACCCCGGGCAGGTCGACGAACGCCTGGCGCAGCATCTCGCCGATCGCCAGCGCCGACATGCGCACCGCGTAAACCGTGAGGAACAGATAGCGCGAATCGGCATCGAGCAACTGCCGGCAATCGGCGATCAGCCCGGGAAGCTGCTCCTCCAGCCGCCACACTTCGCCCGCGGGCCCGCGGCCATATTTGGGCGGATCGAGCAGGATGCCGTCATAACGCCGCCCGCGCCGCACCTCGCGCGCGACGAACTTCGCCGCATCGTCGACGATCCAGCGCACTGGCGCATCGGCCAATCCCGACAGCATCGCATTGCCGCGCGCCGCCTCGACCGATTTCTTCGAGGCATCGACATGCACCATCCGCGCGCCGATCGAGGACAGGGCCAAAGTGCCGACGCCGGTGTAGCCGAACAGGTTAAGGCACTCCGGGTCCTTCGCCCCGGCGAGGTGCTCGCGCATCCAGCCCCATACCGGCGCCATATCGGGGAAGAAGCCGAGGTGGCGGAACGGGGTGGTTTGCGCGGTGAAGCGCACCTGCTGCCAGCTTAGCGGCCAGCCGTCATGCGGCACCGGCTCGGCGAAGCGCCACTGGCCGCCGCCGTCCTCGTCGCTGCCGGGGACGAATTCGCCGTGCGCGCGCCAGTCCGCCGTCGCCGGCGCCCATAATGCCTGCGGCTCGGGGCGGATGAAGCGGAAGCGGCCGTAGCGCTCGAGCTTGCGGCCATTGCCCGAATCGACCAGCCCGTAATCGGCCCAGGGCTCTCCGATCAGCGTATCGAGCTTCACGCCGTCACCCGCGCGGGGTCGCCAGCCCGGCGATATAGTCGCTCACCGCGGCGAAGGTCGCATCGAGCGTGACGTAGCGCTCCTCGCGCTCGAACAGATCGCCGACCCGCGCGGGGAGCGCCGGGCGCACGCCAGTCGCGCGCTCCACGGCGTCGCGGAACTTGGCGGGATGCGCGGTCGCCAGCGTGACCATCGGGACATGATCGGCCTGGCGCCGCGCGGCGCACAGGCCGATCGCGCTGTGCGGATCGATCACCTGCCCAGCATGCTCGCTCGCCCAGCGCATCGCCAGCGCCATATCGTCGACATCGACCCGCTCGCTGGCGAACAGCCCCGCCGCGCCCTCGCGTTGCGCGTTGCTGAGCTGCATCGCCCGCGCGCTCTCGAAGCCGTGCATCTGCGCCGCCAGCGCGGCGCCGTCCCGCCCGCCGAGATCGAACAGCAATCGCTCGAAATTGGACGAGACCTGGATATCCATCGACGGCGTCGGGGTGGGGACGACGGTGCCGGTCGAATAATCGCCGCTGGAAAGCGCGCGGTGGAGGATATCGTTGACGTTGGTCGCGACGACCAATTTGGCGACCGGCAGCCCCATCTTCGCCGCGACATAGCCCGCGAAGACGTCGCCGAAATTGCCGGTCGGCACGCTGAACGCCACCGCGCGGCCCGGCGCGCCGAGCCGCCCCGCCGCGTAGAAATAATAGACCACCTGCGCCATCAGCCGCGCCCAGTTGATCGAATTGACCGCGGAGAGGTTGAAGCGCCCGGCGAAGGCAGGGTCGTTGAACATCGCCTTGACCAGCGCCTGCGCGGAATCGAAATCGCCGCGGATCGCGATGTTATGGACGTTGGGCGCGCCGACCGTGGTCATCTGGCGGCGCTGGACGTCGCTCACCCGCCCTTCGGGGTGGAGCATGAAGATATCGATCCCGGCGCGCCCGGCGACCGCATCGATCGCCGCCGACCCGGTATCGCCCGAGGTCGCGCCGACGATCGTGACATGCTTGTCGGACCCGGAGAGAAATTTCTCGAACAGCAATCCGAGCAATTGCAGCGCGACATCCTTGAACGCGAGCGTCGGACCGTGGAACAGTTCGAGCAGCCACTGATCGTGATCGAGCTGGACCAACGGCGTCACCGCGGCATGCGCGAACCGGCCGTAAGCGGCGGTGCACAAGGCCTTGAGCTCGTCCGGCGTCAGGCTGTCGCCGACGAACGGGGTCATCACCGCGACCGCAGTATCGACATAGCTCAGCCCGGCGAGCGCGGCGATCTCGTCGCGCGAGAAGCTCGGCCAGGTCTCGGGAACGTAAAGGCCGCCGTCGGCCGCGAGGCCGGCGAGCGTCACGTCGCGGAAATCGAGCGCGGGCGCGGCGCCGCGGGTGGAGATATAGCGCATGAAGCGCGCGCCTAACGCCCCTCGCCCGCGCGGGCAATCCTTCGCCGAACCGCGAGGACATAGATCACCGCCGCGACCGCGGCGAAGAAGAACCATTGCATCGCATAAGCGAAGTGATTGTTGGGGACGATGCCGACATCGGGCCGGCTGTTCGCTGCGAGCCCCGGCGCGGGCGTATCGGCGACGAGCACCAATTCGCGCGGGACATGGTTGAACAGCCCGGCGATCAGCGGGCGCGAATCGGGGGCGTGGCTGATCCAGCCCGAAACCCTGCCTCCGGTCCATTGCACTTTGGCATCGGGATCGTGGGTGGTGCCGAGCTGGACCTTCATCCCCGGCCCTTCCGCCCCGGTGCGGCAATTGGCGATCAGGCGATAGCCGGCATTGCCCGCCCCCGCGCGTTCGATCGACGCGACCGACAGACAGAAACCGCTCGTGCGGCGGAACAGCAGCGAATCATCGGGAAAGCGCGGGAAGGCGATCGCCGGCCGCGTCGGATTGGCGGCAAGCTGCGCGAGCTGCGCCTCTTTCTCGGGCAGCCGGATCAGCAATTGCCACAGCCCGAGCGCGATCATCGCCGCCACCGCGAGCGCGACGACGATCGTCGGGACGACCGGCCAGCGCTTCATTGCTTCAACCGGCCTTCGCGCGCCGCGTTGCGATATTCGAGCGCGATCAGCCAGCCCTTGGCGAGCCTGAGGCTCAGCACCACCCCGGCGAGCGTCACCGGCGCCCAGATCAGCAATTGCACCCAGAGCGGCGGGCCGAGCGTCAGCTCCAGCGTCACCGCGCCAACCACCACCAGCGCGCCGAGGATCAGGGTGAGGAATGCCGCCGGCCCGTCGCCGACGTTGAACGCGGCATAATCGAGCCCGCAGGCGTGGCAGCGCTCGGCGAATCGCGTCCAGCCGGCGAAAAGGGTTTTCGCGCCGCAGCGCGGGCACAATCCCTTGAGCCCACAATCGAGCGGGCGCGGCAGGCCGGCTTCGGCCCCCGCGCCCGTCGCAACCGTATCGGTCGGGGCGTCGGGGCCGGCGGACGTATCCGCCCGGCCCGAACCCCGATCCGGCTCAGCCACCGTGGACCGGCGCGCCCCAGCCGCCCCACACATAGATGGCGACGAACAGGAACAGCCACCCCACGTCGACGAAATGCCAGTACCACGCCGCCGCTTCGAAGCCGAAATGCTGCCGCGGGGTGAAATCGCCCTTATAGGCGCGGATCAGGCAGACGATCAGGAAGATCGTGCCGATGATCACGTGGAAACCGTGGAACCCGGTCGCCATGAAGAAGGCCGCGCCATAGTTCAGCCCCTTGAAGGGGAAAGGCGCGTGAATGTATTCATAGGCCTGGATCGAGGTGAAGATCATGCCGAGCACGATCGTCAGCCACAGCCCCTTGAGCACGCTGTCGCGGTTGCCGACGCCGATCAGCCCCCACAGCCCGGTCTTCTCGCCGCCGCGCTGATTGTGGATCAGCGCGTGGTGCGCCCAGGTCACCGTGGTGCCGCTGGTGAGCAGGATGAGGGTGTTGAGCAGCGGGAATTCGAAGGCGTCGATCACCTCGAGCCCCTTGGGCGGCCATTGCGCGGCGATCGCCGCGCCGCCCTCGACCGCATGTTCGACCTGCCCGTTGACGAAGCTGATCGCCGCCGGGAAGAGCGCGAAATCGAAATAGGCCCAGAACCAGCCGACGAAGAACATCACCTCCGAGGCGATGAACAGGATCATCCCGTAGCGGAAATGGAGCTGCACCACCGGGGTGTGATCGCCGGCATGCGCTTCCTTGATCACGTTGCGCCACCAGCAGAACATCGTGAACAGCACCGCCACGAGCCCGGCGAAGAACAGGAAGCCGCCACCATTCGGCTTGCCGACATGCCCGCCGTGCATCCACATGATGCCGCCGGCCGCCATCGCGAGCGCCGAGAACGATCCGATCAACGGCCACGGATCGGGGGGCAGGATATGATAATCGTGGTTCTTGGCGCCGGCCATTCGTCGCTTCCCTGTTCCTAAATTGGCTTTGCTCTAGCTCGTGGGCTTGTCGGAATCCACCGGGTAAAATGTGTAGCTCAGCGTGATCGTCTCGACATCCTTGGTATCGGGATCGTCGAGGATCTTCGGATCGACGAAGAAGATCACCGGCATACGCACCGTCTCGCCCGGCTTCAGCGTCTGCTGGGTGAAGCAGAAGCACTGGATCTTGGTGAAATATTTGCCCGCCTGCGCCGGGGTGACATTATAGGTCGCGGTGCCGGTGACCGGCACGGCGGCGCGGTTGGTGGCGGTGAAGAAGGCCATGTCGCGCGCGCCGACGTCGACCGTCTCGTCCTCCTTTTCCGGCGTGAAGCGCCACGGCAGCTTCGGGCTGGTATTGGCATCGAAATTGATGCGGATCGCATGATGCACCCCGCCGGGCGCCGCCGTCCCGCGATTGGTGGTGCCGTTGAGCCCGGTCGCCTCGCAGAACAATCGGTAAAGCGGCACGCTGGCGAAGGCGAGCCCGGTCATGAAGCAGATACCGAGCACCGCGAACAGCGCCGTGCGCGTGGTGCGGGTGATCTTCATCGTGCGGCGATCCCCGCCTTGATCTTGACGATGGTGATCGCGAACACGAGCAGCACGAAGGCGCCCAGCAGCACCGCCATCACGATCGCGCGGCCTTTCTGCCGCTGGCGGATCAGATCTTCTTCGTCGCGCTTCATGCCACCCACCGGTCGATCACCAGCGCGCCGAACACGACGAACAGGTAGAGGATCGAATATTTGAACAACGCCTTTTCGGGCTTCATCGCATCGTCTGGCTGGCTCGTGCGGGTCGCGACGCGCAGCGCGAGCAATGCGAACCACGCCGTCGTCACCAGCGACACCACGCCATAGATCGTGCCGGTCAGCCCGAGCGGCCAGGGCAGCACCGCCGCCGCCGCCATCGGGATCGTATAGAGCCCGATCTGGTGGCGCGTGGTGCGCTCGCCCGCGACCACCGGCAGCATCGGGATGCCGGCATTGGCGTAATCGGTCTTAACGAACAGCGCGAGCGCCCAGAAATGCGGCGGGGTCCACAGGAACACCAGCATGAACAGCAGCAAGGGCAGCAACGCGACCTGCCCGGTCGCGGCGGCCCAGCCGATCAGCGGCGGAAACGCCCCGGCGGCGCCGCCAATGACGATATTCTGCGGGGTGCGCGGCTTGAGCCACACGGTGTAGACGAGGACATAGAACAGGATCGAGATCGCCAGGATCGCCGCCGCCGCGAGATTGAGCGCCAGCCCCATCAGGATCACCGAGAAGGCGGCGAGCCCGACGCCGAAATGCAGCGCCGCCTGCCGCTCCATCCGCCCCGCGGGGAGCGGGCGTTCGGCGGTGCGTCGCATCACCGCGTCGATATCAGCCTCATACCATTGGTTGAGCGCCCCCGCCGCACCCGCGCCGAGCGCGATGCACAGGATCGCGGTGAACCCCAGCACCGGGTTGATATGCCCCGGCGCGGCGAGCATCCCGCACAATCCGGTGAACACGACGAGCGTCATCACCCGGGGCTTGGTCAGCGCCAGGAAATCGCGCCAGTGGGCTGGCGGCAGAAGAGGGGATGCAGTGCTCATGGCCGGCTCGCGTCGCGCCATAGCCCGTCGCGTCGGCCGGGGAAAGGGGTGGGTTGCGCCCGAAACGCGCGGTGGCCGCCTGGCATCACCGCCGGGCGTTTACGCCCCCGCTATGCCGGCACGCTTTGCCGCACATAGCTGCGCATATGCGGCACATAATCGGGCTTGCCGAGATCGACGCCGTTGTTCCGCAAAATGGCGTAGGCGGTCATCAGGTGGAAATAGAATTGGGGGACCGACCAGTCGCGCGCATAATCCGCGCCGGTCAGATCGAACGCCATGCCGCTGGGCATTGCGAGCGCCAGCGGCTGCTGCGCGGCGCCGTCCAGCCCGTCTGCGGGCACCGCGTCGAGCGCCGCGATCGCCGCCGCGATCTGCGCCTTGGCCTCGGCGATCGTGCCGGGAAAAGCCTCGGCATCGCGCGCGTCGAGCGTCGCCGGGACCGGCTCGCCGCGCAACCGGAAGATCGGCTCCTGCGCCTGGACGCAAACGAACCGTATCTGCACCGCGAGCGGAAACATGTCGGGCGCCAGCCGCGCGGCGAGCAACGCCTCGGCCGCCGCGCCGGGCTTCTGCGCCTCGGCCTTGTCGAGCCAGCCGGAAAGCGCCCGCAGCATCTGCGCATAAGCCGGCACGATAAAGGACGTCAGCATGTTCGTTGCTCCCAACCGGTGATCAGCGTGCCCCGCCGGGCACCCACAAGACATCGCCGCCGGCACGCAGATTGACCAGCCGACAAGCGACGAACAGGAAATCCGACAGGCGATTGAGATAGATCAACGCCTGCGGGTTGACCCCGCCGGCGCCGCCCTGCGCTGTCGCCACTGCCGAGCGCTCCGC
Source organism: Sphingomonas sp. (assembly GCA_017849555.1). Taxonomy (GTDB): domain Bacteria; phylum Pseudomonadota; class Alphaproteobacteria; order Sphingomonadales; family Sphingomonadaceae; genus Sphingomonas; species Sphingomonas lycopersici. The sequence goes on from JAFIGU010000082.1 coordinate 40,338, forward strand.
CCGCCGCGCGATCGCGCGGGCGAGGTGGAGCGAGGCCGCCGCGCCGCCCGGCAGAATGAAGCTCCGCAGCGGCGGCACCCCCGCGTTCATCGCGTCGATCTCCGCCTCGAGCCGCGCCACCTGCGCGGGGATGATGCGCAGGGTCATTTCGGTCGGGGTGAAATCCTCCCCCGGCGTGGCGAGATCGGCGCCGAGATCGAACAGATCGTTCTGGATCCGCGCCAGCGCTGCGCCGAGCTCGGCATCGTCGAGCGCCGCGATCGCCACCCCGATCGCCGAATTGGTTTCGTCGACATCGCCGATCGCCTGCATCCGCGCATCGGTCTTCGACACGCGGCTGCCGTCGACCAGCCCGGTCGTCCCGTCGTCCCCGGTGCGGGTGTAGATCTTGTTGAGCTTGACCATTTTTCGATCCTAGCGGGCGGGCGGGGCGTGGCGGAAGAAGGCATGTGTCCCCGCGAAGGCGGGGGCCCAGCGCCCCCGGTCACCGACGTTGACGCTTTTGGTCCTGGAATCCCCGCCTTCGCGGGGACACATTTGATCTGGGTTTACGTCCGCCCCATCGCGAACAGCAGCACGACGCAGATCAGGATCGCCAGCGCCTGAAACAGGATGCGCTGCTGCATCATGCGATTCGACTTGAGCTGGCTCTCGCTCGGCCCGTCGCGGGTCTCGCCGCGCGCCTCGGCGCTCGCGCCCTGCAGGAAGGTGACGATGCCGCGCACCAGCGCGACCACCGTGGCGATCATCGCTGCCACCAGCAGGATGACGAGGAAGATCTTCATGCCCGTCCCCCTACGCGCTTGCACCGATATTGGGAAGCCGCCCGGCCCTTAACATCGCCGCCACCGCGCGCCCGTCTTCGCCCGCTGCGCGCATCGCCGCGAGCGTCGGGCTGTCATGCCGCTTGGCGAGCCGCTCGCCGTCCGCCCCGACGAGCAGATCGTGATGATGATAAGCCGGCACCGGCAGCCCGAGCAGCGCCTGGAGCAGCCGGTGGACGTGCGTCGCGGCGAACAGATCGCGCCCGCGCACCACATCGGTGACGCCCTGCGCGGCATCGTCGATCGTCACCGCGAGATGATAGCTCGCCGGCGCATCCTTGCGCGCGAGCACGACATCCCCGGCGGCAAGCGGATCGGCGGCAACCTCGACGCCGTGATCGGTCCAGACGAGCGGTCCGGCGAGTGCCGCCGCCTTCGCCATGTCGATCCGCCAGCAATGCGGCTCATCGATTCGCCCGGCCGCGTCGATCCCGCGGCAGGTGCCGGGATAGACCGGCTCGGCGCCGTGCGGCGCGGCGAGGCTGGCGGCGGCGATCTCGGCGCGGGTGCAGAAACAGCGATAGAGCAGCCCCATCGCGCGCAGCCGGTCGAGCGCGGCGGCATAATGATCGAGCCGGCGCGACTGGAACATAATTTCCCCGTCCCATTCGAGCCCGAGCCATTCGAGATCCTCGAGGATCGTCGCGACATGCTCGGGGCGGCTGCGCGTGCCGTCGATATCCTCGATCCGCACGATGAATTGCCCGCCGCGCGATCGCGCGAAATCATGCGACAGGATCGCCGACCACGCATGGCCGAGATGCAGCCGCCCGGTCGGCGAAGGGGCGAAACGGGTGACGGTCACCCGCGCCATGTGGGGCAGGCGCGAGCAGCGGGCAATAATCCGCCGGCATGGCGGCGGCGGGTCGGTGAAAAAACCGGGTTCTGCCGCGCGCCGATCCGTCCTAGCCATGACCGACGCCACCCCCCGATTCGGCGCACAGGATCGGGGAGGGAAGGCTTGGGACGCATTCTGCTCGAATGGCTCGGTGCGGCGACGCGCGAGGCGACGTTGTTCGCCGCGATCGGCTTTCTGATCGGCGGGATCGACGATTTGCTGGTCGACGTCATCTGGCTCACCCGCCGGCTGCGGCAGCGCGGCGACGGCGTGACCCTCGCCGATCTCTCCCCGCCGGCCCGGCCGCGGCGCTTCGCGATCCTCGTCCCCGCCTGGGACGAAAGCGCGGTGATCGGCGCGATGCTGCGCACCACGCTCGCGCGGCTCGATCATCCCGATTTCATCATCATCGTCGGCTGCTATCCCAATGATCGCGCGACGATCGCGGTGGTCGCCGATATCGCCGCGCACGACCGCCGCGTCCGGCTGACGATCGGCCGGCGCCACGGGCCGACCACCAAGGCCGATTGCCTCAACACGCTGTGGCGCGCGGTCGCCGCCGCCGACGCATGCGACCGCCGGCGCAGCGACGCGATCGTGCTCCACGATGCCGAGGATGTGGTGCATCCGGCGGAACTGCGCATCTTCGACGCGCTGCTCGATCGGCATGCCGTGGTGCAGATTCCCGTGCTGCCGCTGGCGCGGCGCGACTCGCGGCTGGTTTCGGGCCATTATCTCGACGAATTCGCCGAGGCGCACAGCAAGCAACTGCCGGTGCGCACCTTGCTTCGCGCCGCGGTGCCGCTCGCCGGCGTGGGATGCGCGATCCGGGTCGAGGCGCTGGCGCGGGTCGCGGCGGATCACCGCGCGCCGTTCGACCCGACGAGCCTGACCGAGGATTACGAACTCGGCCTGCGCCTCGCCTCGGTCGGCGCGGCGGCGCATTTCGCGCGGGTCCGCGAAACGCGCGGCGGCACGCTGATCGCGGTGCGCGAATATTTCCCCGCCACCATCGCCGAGGCGGTGCGGCAGAAGGCGCGGTGGATGACCGGGATCGCGCTCGCCGGCTGGGACCGGCTCGGCTGGGGGCGGCTGCGCGACATCGGCGATCATTGGATGCGACTGCACGATCGCCGCGCGCCGCTGGCGGTGATCACGCTCGCGACCGGCTATGTCGCGATCGTCGGCTGGGCGGGATCGGCGGCCGGGCATCTGATCCTCGGCAGTGCGGTGACACCGCCGGGGCCGACGACGGCGCTGCTGCTGCTCGCCAATGCCGCGCTGCTGGCGTGGCGCGCGGCGGTCCGTGCCGGTTTTACCGCCGCGGCCTATGGCTGGCGCGAGGCATTATGGTCGCCGCCGCGGATGATCGTCGGCAATATCATCGCCTTGCTCGCCGCGCGCCGGGCCGCCGCACGCTATGCCGCGATCCTCGCCGGGCGCACGCCGCAATGGGACAAGACCGCGCACGCCTTTCCGACGGACATCGGATGATCCGCGCCAGCCGGCCGCTGCGCTTCATCGTCATCGTCGTCGGCGGGTGGATCGCGATGCGCGTCTTCATGCTGTGGCCTGTTGAAGGACAACCGGACCGCCGGGCGCCGGCGCGAGATGTTCCTTCCCCCGCCCGGCCCGAGACTGATCGTCATACCGGGCTTGACCCGGCATCCAGAGCCTCGGACGCTGTCGCTTGCCGCTCTGAACGCCGGGTCGAGCCCGGCATGACGGGGGAGCATAACGAGGAGAGAAAGCCGAGCCGCGTGGACGGAAGCACATCCGTCGCCAAGCAGCCGGAGACGAGATTTGCAGTTACCCCGGACACGCCGGCTTTTAGCGACTCACCGCGCCACACCGAATCACGCCCTCTCGTCGCATCGGCGGCACCGCCGAAATCCGTCGCCTCGCACCGCTCCTCGCGCTGGGGCGGGAGCGCGTGGCTGATCGCGCGGGGCGGGGGCGGTGCGGCGGTGCCGTTCGCGCCACAGCTCGGCGGAAGCCAGGCCGGCGCGCGGGTGACTTATACGCTGGGCGAGGCACGCCGCGTCGCGATCGCGGCGCGCGTCTCCACCGCGCTGACGATGAGGCAAAGCGAAGCCGCGATCGGCCTCGACTGGCGGCCGACGCGGCACCCGATCCACCTCTTCGCCGAACAGCGCATCGCGATCGCCAACGCGCGCGACGGCCCGACGATCGGGGTGATCGCCGGGCTACCCCAGACGCGGCTCGCCGCCGGCTTCGCGCTCGAAGGCTATGGGCAGGCCGGCGTGATCGCGCGCGGCGGCGGCGAAGGCTTCGTCGACGCCGCAGCCCGCGCGATGCGCCCCGTCGCCCGCGTCGGCGGCGCGCGGGTCGAGCTCGGCGCCGGGCTGTGGGGCGGCGCGCAGCGTGGGGCGGCGCGGCTCGATATCGGCCCGGCGGCCGGCGTGATCCTCCCCACCCCGCGCCCGCTGCGCATCACGCTCGAATGGCGCCAGCGCATCGCGGGTGCGGCGCGCCCCGGCGCCGGCGTCGCGCTGTCGCTCGGCGCGGATTTCTAACGCGCAATTTACCGCGCATGCGTCTTTCGTCGCGAGCGCGAAACGCCTACCGCTGGCGGCATGGACCTCTATCTGCCGATCGCCAATCTGTCGGTGAACGCGCTCGTCATCGTCGCGCTCGGCGCCGGCGTCGGGCTGCTCTCCGGCATGTTCGGGGTCGGCGGCGGCTTCCTCACCACGCCCTTGCTGATCGTCTACGGTATCCCGCCGACCGTCGCCGCCGCCAGCGCGGCGAGCCAGGTGACCGGCGCCAGCGTGTCGGGCGTCTTCGCCTATTTCCGACGCGACGGGGTCGACGTGAAGATGGGCGGGGTGCTCGTCGCGGGGGGGATCATCGGGTCGTTCCTCGGGGCGTGGCTGTTCCGTTTGCTCCAGGCGCTGGGGCAGATCGATACGACGATCGCGGTCACCTATGTCCTGCTGCTCGGCTCGATCGGCGGGCTGATGCTCAAGGAATCGATTGAGGCGATCCGCGTCACCCGCGGCGCGATCCCCGCCCCGCCGCGCCGTCGGCGGCATCATCCGCTCGTCGCCAGCCTGCCGTTCCGCATGCGTTTCTATCGCTCGGGCCTCTATATCTCGCCGCTCGCGCCGCTGCTGCTCGGGGTCGCGACCGGGGTGCTGACGATCCTGCTCGGGATCGGCGGCGGGTTCGTGCTGGTGCCGGCGATGATCTACCTCCTCGGCATGGCGACGCAGGTGGTGGTCGGCACTTCCCTGTTCCAGATCCTGTTCGTCACCGCGGCCGCGACGATGGTCCACGCCACCACCACCAAGGCGGTGGATATCGTGCTCGCCGGGCTGCTGCTGCTCGGCTCGGTCGCCGGGGCGCAGATCGGCGCGCGCTTCGCGGCCAAGGCGAGGCCCGAATATCTCCGCCTCGCGCTGGCGATCATGGTGCTGCTCGTCGCGATAAGGATCGGTCTCGGTCTCGGCTGGCGCCCCGACGAAATCTACACCGTTGAGCTTTCATGAGAGTCCGTTTCGACAAGGCGGTACCGGCCCGCTCCCCCACCCGATCTCCCATGAGCATATCCTGATGGGAGGCCGAGTGGGGGAGCGGGCCGGTACCGCAACGAAGCGCTGGCGCATTGCCGTTGCCTTTGCGGCACCGTTGGCGATCGCCGCGAGCAATCCCGGCAGCAAGCCGGTGCTGCTGCCCGACGTGTCGCAGCGCGAAATCGAGATCGCCTATAGCTTCACCGGCGCCGAGCTGTTGCTGTTCGGCGCAATCCTGCTCCCGCCGGGCGAGCCGCGCGCCGATGCGCGCCACCCGATCGACGTCGTGGTGGTGGTCAAGGGGCCGGTCCAGTCGATCACGATCCGCGAGAAGGAGAAGATCGCCGGGATCTGGGTCAATGCCGAGCGGCTCGGCTATCGCTCCGCGCCGAGCTTCTACGCGATCGCCTCGTCGCGCCCGATCCGCCAGCTGGTCGACGATCGCACCCGCGCGATCTACGAGCTGGGGCTCGACAGCCTCCAGCTTTCCCCCGCCTCCTCCGCCCCGGCCAATGTGCAGGACCGCTTCACCCGCGGGCTGGTCGACCTGCGCGCGCGCAGCGGGCTCTATTACGAGGCGCCGCACGCGGTGGAGATCACCGACGGCGTGCTCTATCGCGCACGCGTCAACATCCCGGCGCGCGTGCCGGTCGGGCGCTTCACCGCGGAGACCTTCCTAATCCGCGACGGCAAGGTGCTCGGCGCCGCGGTGCGCGATATCGATGTGCGCAAATCCGGGTTCGAGCGCTTCGTCGCGCGCGCCGCGCAGCGCTCGTCGTTCCTCTACGGGCTCACCGCGGTTGCGCTCTCGGTATTGCTCGGCTGGGGCGCGGGGCAGATCGCACGGCGGATCTGATAGCTTCGCCGACAAACCCTTACGCTAAATTTACCGCATCCCGCGCATGATCCGCCCAAATCCAAAAGGGTGGACCGACCAGATGACCGAAATGCCTGCCCCCGACAGCTTCACGGGGACGACGCCCGCCGCAGCCTATGACCTGGAGCGCCATACCGATCCGATCGGGATCGTCACCGAGATCGCCGGCGCCTCGGGGCGGGTGATGTTCGACATGGCGACGCTGGCCGCGCTCGCCGGCAACGACGATCCGGTCGCCGCGGCGAGCGGCCAGGTCGGCGGCCAGATCAAGGTCCAGGTCGAATCGCGCTGGCTGGTGGCGAGCGTCCGCGCGCTGCGGCTGCAGGATCTCGCCAGCGGGCAGGTCGAGGCGCAGATCGACTTTCTCGGCGAAGGCGACGAGGAGAAGCTGACCGGCAAGCTCTATCGCTTCCGCCGCGGCGTGACGCGTTACCCGGTGCCGGGGGCGGAGGTCTATCCGGTGTCGCGCAGCGATCTCCGGCAGGTCTATTCGGCCGACGATCGCGCGCATATCGAGGTCGGCGCGATCTATCCCACCAACGACGTGCGCGGCGCGCTCTATATCGACGCGATGCTCGGCAAGCATTTCGCGCTGCTCGGCTCCACCGGCACCGGCAAATCGACCGCCGCCGCGCTGATCCTCCATCGCATCTGCGCCTATGCGCCGCACGGCCATGTCGTGATGATCGACCCGCACGGCGAATATGCCGCCGCGTTCCGCGACAATGGCGCGCTCTACGACGTGTCGAACCTGCAGATGCCCTATTGGCTGATGAATTTCGAGGAACATTGCGAGGTGTTTCTCACCTCCGAGGGCGCCGACCGTCAGATGGATGCGGACATCCTCGCCAAATGCCTGCTCGCCGCGCGCGGCAAGAGCCGCGTCGGGCAGAATATCCCCAAGCTGACGGTCGATGCCCCGGTGCCCTATCTGCTGAGCGACCTCACCGCGCAATTGCAGGTCGAGATGGGCAAGATGGACAAAGCGAGCAACAGCGCGCCCTATCTGCGCATCAAATCCAAGATCGAGGAGATCAAGGCCGATCCGCGTTACGGCTTCATGTTCTCCGGGATGCTGGTCGGCGACACGATGGCGAATTTCATCTCGCGCGTGTTCCGCCTGCCCGGCGACGGCAAGCCGATCTCGATCATCGACGTTTCGGGGGTGCCGAGCGACATCACCTCGGTCGTCGTCGCGGTGCTGAGCCGGATGGTGTTCGATTTCGCGATCTGGTCGCGCAACGAGCCCAAGCGCCCGGTGCTTCTCGTCTGCGAGGAAGCGCATCGCTATATCCCGTCGGATCGCGACGATGCCACCTCGGTCTCGCGCATTCTCGGGCGGATCGCCAAGGAAGGGCGCAAGTACGGCGTCGCGCTTGGGCTGATCACCCAGCGCCCGTCGGACCTCGCCGAGGGCGTGCTGTCGCAATGCGGCACGATCATCTCGATGCGGCTCAACAACGATCGCGACCAGGCGTTCGTCCGCGCCGCGATGCCCGAGGGCGCGCGCGGCTTCCTCGATTCGATCCCCGCGCTCAGCAACCGCGAGTGCATCATCTGCGGCGAGGGCGTCGGGATCCCGATCCGCGTCGCGTTCGATACGCTGGAGGAGGAGCACCGCCCGGCCTCCGGCGATCCGCTCTTCTCCGAATTGTGGTCCGATGTCGGCCAGGAGGAGGAGATTATCGAGCGCACCGTCCAGAAATGGCGGATGCAGGGGAAATAAGCCGAAAGCCCCTCCCCTGAAGGGGAGGGGAGCGAGATCTACTTCTTCGGCGTGGCCAGCAGGTTCGCCACCTTGGCCTTGAATTCGCGCAGCGCCTTACCCGAAAGCACCGCGACGCTCGATAGCGAGACCGAACGCGGATTGACCGACACGCCGTTCTTCCACACTTCCCAATGGAGGTGCGGGCCGGTCGACAGCCCGGTCGACCCGACATAACCGATCACCTCGCCGCGCGTGACGCGCTGGCCGCGGCGCACCGCGATGCGGCTCATATGGCCATAGCCGGTGGCGATCCCGCCGGGGTGCGAGAGTTTGACGAAATTGCCGTAACCGCCCGCGCGCCCGGCCTGCGCCACCACCCCGTCGCTCGCGGCATAGATCGGCGAGCCGTAGCGCGCGCCGATATCCATCCCGGCGTGCATCCGCCGGAAGCCGAGCAGCGGGTGCATGCGCATCCCGAAGGTCGAGGTGACATGCCCCGCCACCGGCATCCCCATCGTGCCGCGCCGCCGGCTTTCGGCCTCCCTGGCGTCCCACCATTGCCCGCCCTCGCCCCAGCGCACCAGCTCGACGCGGCGGCGGCCCTGATCGAGCCCGGCGAGCTGGAGCTGGCCGACCTGCACCTCGCCGGTCGCGGCGCGCGCCTGATCGGCGATGATGTCGAACCGGTCGTCGGCGCGCACGTCGCGGCCGATCGACATGCGCGAGGCGAGCGCCTTGATATAGGCCTCGACCAGCCGCGCCGGCGCCCCCGCGGCGCGCGCCGAGCGATAGAGGCTCGATCCGACGCGGCCGGTGATGCGCAACGGGGTGTGATCGATCGCGATCGGGTGGCGTTCGAGCGTCAGCGTGTCGCCGGCGCGGTTGACCGCGAGGTTGAGATCGAATTTGGCGCGGAAGGCGAGCCGCTCGAGCGGGCGCGCGACGCGCTTGTCGGCGCGGCGGCCGAGCGTCAGATCGAGCATCGTACCCGACGGGATATCGCCCAGCGCCACCGCCTGCGAGACGAGCGAAGCGGCCTTGGCGGCATCGTCGCGGCCGACCCCGGCGCGTTGCAGCGCCGATCCCAGCCGATCGCCGTCGCCCAGCGTCGCGGTCAGCTCGATGATCGGGCGTTCGGGGGTCTCGGCGAGCGGGCGGACCATATCGTTGGCCGCCAGCCGCTTGCCCGTGGTGCCGCCGAGCCCGAGCGGGGCGATCGCCAGCGGACGCGCCTCATCCCACGCCGCCCCGCGCAGCGGGGGCGCGACATAGCCGGGGATCGGGGCGAAGCGCGGGCCGGAAAGCACCGCGGCGGCGCACAGCAGGGTGCAGGTCGCCAGACCGCGCCACCAGGTGAGCGAACCGATCTCCGCCCCCAGATCGGGCACCCAATCGATATGCGACAGATCGATCCGCCGGCCGCGCGGCGCTACCGCGGCGGGGATCGCGGCGCCCGCGCCGAGACTCCCGGCCGAGCCGGCACCGGCGGCGCCGGCCAGCTCGAGCCCAGGTGCTTCACGCAGAAACATGGCGAGGACGCCCCCCCAAAAAACCGTCAAGAAACCGAGTCGTCGGTCCAATCGCGTCGCCGACCCCCCGGCACAGCTACGAATCGTTGTGACCGACGGATGCTAAAGTCAAATTAACCGGCGGAAACCGCAGCTTGTGTTGCGGCGGGGCGTTCGGGCATCGCGGTGAAGCGGCACGCACGCCCGCAACCGCATTTTCCGTCCACCCTGGCCTGCGCCGGAATGGTCATAAAATTCCGCACTGATGTCGATGAAGCGGCGGGCGGTTGCATCTGCCGGCGCCTGCGCCGATGTAGGGTCCGTCATGCGCGTAACCGACCCCGCCCGCGTCACCGCGGTGCTCGGCCCGACCAACACCGGCAAGACCCATCTCGCTGTCGAGCGGATGGCCGCGCATTCCAGCGGGATGATCGGCTTTCCGCTGCGGTTGCTGGCGCGCGAGGTCTATGACCGCGTCGTCGCGATGAAGGGCGCCGACCGCGTCGCGCTGATCACCGGCGAGGAACGCATCGTGCCCAGGGATGCGCGCTGGTTCCTGTGCACCGCCGAAAGCATGCCGACCGATCGCGAGGTCGCCTTCGTCGCGCTCGATGAGGCGCAGCTCGGCGCGGATATGGAGCGCGGCCATGTCTTTACCGACCGGCTGCTCCACGCGCGCGGCCGTGACGAGACGATGATCCTCGGCGCGGACAGCCTGCGCCCGGTGATCCGCCACCTCGTGCCGCACGCCGAGATCGTCGAGCGCCCACGTTTCTCGACGCTGAGCTATGCCGGCGCGAAGAAGATCAGCCGGCTGCCGCGCCGCTCGGCGATCGTCGCCTTCTCCGCCGAGGAGGTTTACGCGGTGGCGGAAATGCTGCGCCGGCTGCGCGGCGGCGCGGCGGTGGTGATGGGATCGCTTTCGCCGCGCACCCGCAACGCGCAGGTCGCGATGTTCCAGGCGGGCGAGGTCGATTATCTCGTCGCGACCGATGCGATCGGCATGGGGCTCAACATGGACGTGGCGCATGTCGCCTTCGCCGGGCTGCACAAGTTCGACGGGCGGCGGCGGCGCCGGCTGACGATCGCCGAGATGGCGCAGATCGCCGGCCGCGCCGGGCGCCACCAGCGCGACGGCACCTTCGGCGCGCTGGTCGAGGAAGGCCCCGACGCCTTTCTTCCCGAGGAAGTGCTGGCGATCGAGGAGCATCGCTTCCCCGTGCTCGACTGGCTCTATTGGCGCGACGGGCGCCCCGACATGTCGACGCTCCCCGCGCTGATCGCCTCGCTCTCCGCCCCGCCCGACGACGAAATGCTGCGCGCCGCGCCCGAGGCAATCGATCTCGCGGTGCTGCGCCGGCTCGCCGACGATCCCGCGATCGCCGCGCGCGCGAAGGGGCAGGTCGCGCGGCTGTGGGCGGCCTGCGGCATCCCCGATTTCCAGAAGCTCGGCGCCGATCTCCACGCGCGCTTCGTCGCGCGCGTCTTCGGCTATCTCGCCGCCGGCCACATCCCGCACCAATGGTTCGCCGACGAGGTCGCGCGGCTCGATCGCGCCGATGGCGATGTCGAGACGCTCGCCGGGCGGCTCGCCGCGATCCGCACCTGGGCCTATATCGCGCAGCGGCCCGACTGGCTGGCCAATCCGGCGCATTGGGCGGCGCGCACGCAGGAAGTCGAGGAGCGGCTGTCCGACGCGCTCCACGCCGGGCTGACCCAGCGCTTCGTCGACAAGCGCACCAGCGCGCTCGTCCGCAAGATCGGCGGCGCCGCCGCCCTCCCCGCGACGATCGATCCGTCGGGCGAAGTGACGATCGACGGCCATTCGATCGGCCGGCTCGAGGGTTTTCGCTTCGTCGTCGCGCCCGAGGCGCGCGCGGCGGACAAGCGCCTGCTGCTCGCCACCGCCGAGAAGCGGCTGGCGACCGAACGCGCGCGGCGCGCGACGGCGCTGGTCGCCGCGGCGGACGGCGATCTGTCGATGCACGACGGCGCGATCCGCTGGCAGGGGCATGTCGTCGCGCGGCTCAAGCCAGGGCGCTCGCTCGCCCGGCCCGACGCGATGCTCGACGATGCGCTCGATTGCCTCGATCCGCCGCAGCGCAATGCGATCCTCGCGCGCATCCGGCGCTGGATCGACGAGGCGATCGCGCATGCCCTGCCCTCGCTCGCGCGGCTTGCGGCGCTGGCACGCGACGAGGCGGCGGGGCCGGCGTTGCGCAGCATCGCCGGTGCGTTGGAAGCCGGCGGGGGGTTCGCCGCGCGGCTGCCGCTGCGCGACAGCGTCGAGGCGCTGGCCCCCGCCGATCGCCAGCGGCTGCGCAAGGCGGGGGTGACGATCGGCGCGCTCGATCTGTTCGACGCGCGATTGCTCAAGCCGCGCGCGCAGCCGTGGCGCATCGCCTTGCTCGGCGCGCGCGGTGAGCCGCCGCTCCCCCCGCCGCCGGG
>JAFIGU010000083.1 GCA_017849555.1 Sphingomonas sp.
GACCGCGGCGATCGCGGCCCGCGCCGTGACGGCGGCGACCGTGGTGACCGCGGCGGCGATCGCGGTGGACGCGGCGGCGACCGTGGCGACCGTGGCCCGCGCCGCGACCGCGGCCCGCGCCGCGAGCGCAGCGAAGGCGGCAAGGACGAGGGCTCGGCGCCCGACTTCGCCCCCGCCTTCCTGACCGGCGACCGCGACTGATCGCAGCGCCGCTCAACGGAGCAAAAGGAAGGGCCCCGGCAGCGATGCCGGGGCTTTTTCTTTTTGGGGCGTCGATCGCCCGCACCATCGTCCCCCACCCGCCCCGCTTTCCCTCCGTCATCCCCGCGAAGGCGGGGGGATCCATTCGCGCAGTTGGTGGAAAGAGCCGCTCCACCAGCCACAATGGATTCCCGCCTTCGCGGGAATGACGGGGGGAAAGGAAGCGGAGTCGCCGCCCCCACCGCAATGTGGTAAATTTCGGCCCATAGGGTCGCCGCACAAGGAGAATCGAGCACACGCAAACCGAGAGGAGAGAATCATGCCGGCGTCGTTCGATGAGGCGAAGCTCCACGCCTTCGTAGGCAAGATGTTGGGCGATCTGGGCGGCGCGATGAGCGTGCCGACCGTGCGGCTGGGATTCCGCCTGGGGCTGTTCGATGCGCTCGCCGAAGGCCCCGCCACCGCGCCCGAACTCGCGCGGCGTGCCGGCGGGCTGCATGAGCGCTATGTCCGCGAATGGGCACTCGCGCAGAGCGCCAACGGCTATATCGATTTCGACCCCGCGACCGACAGCTTCAGCCTCTCGCCCGAACAGGCAATGGTCTTCCAGCATCGCGACAGCCCGGTCTATCTCGCCGGCGCGTTCGAGCTGGTCGCGGCGATGATCGAGGCCGAGGCCAAGGTCGAGGAATGTTTCCGCAACGGCCGCGGGGTGCGCTGGGGCGACCACGCGGGATGCCTGTTCTGCGCGACCGGCGCCTTCTTCCGGCCGGGCTATGTCAACAATATCGTCCAATCGTGGCTCCCCGCGCTCGACGGCGTCGAGGCCAAGCTGCGCAGCGGGGCGAAGGTGGCGGACGTCGGATGCGGGGTCGGCTTCTCCACGCTGCTGATGGCGCAGGCCTATCCCGACAGCACCTTCGTCGGGTATGACTTCCATGCCCCGTCGATCGAGGAGGCACGGCGCCACGCGGTCGCGCACGGGCTGCACGAGCGGGTGCGGTTCGAGGTCGCGACCGCGAAAGATATCGCCGAGCGCGATTTCGATCTCGTCACGATGTACGATTGCCTCCACGACATGGGCGACCCGCGCGGGTGCGCCGCGCATATGCGTCGGATCCTCGCCCCCGGCGGGAGCTGGATGATCGTCGAGCCGATCGCGGGGGACCGGCCGGCGCAGAATTTCAACCCGGTCGGGCGGCTCTATTACAACGCTTCGACGATGATTTGCGTGCCGACCTCGCTCGATCAGGAGGTGGGCGAAGGGCTCGGCGCGCAGGCGGGCGAGGCGAAGCTGTCAGCAATCGTCCGCGAGGGCGGGTTCGCGGAGGTGCGCCGCGCAACCGAAGGGCCCTTCAATATGGTGCTGGAGGCGCGGTAAACCTTCTGGTTCCGGCTTCGCGAGAATGGCGATTCCCTCGCCCCGTTCGGGCTGAGCTTGTCGAAGCCCTGCACTTTTCTTCCGCGGAAGAAGGACAGCCTTTCGACAAGCTCAGGGCGAACAGGGGGTTGAGTTGCGTGCCCCTCCCCTATTCCCGATAGCTCGGGTCGATCCGGTCGAGCTTGCGCAGCAGTGCGGGCCAGGCGAGCCGCTCGGCGAGCATCCCCATCCCCTTGGGGGCGGATTGGCGCGCGACCTTGTCCTCGACCCCCTGCGGCGGATTGTTGAGATGTTCCTTCCCCGCCGACAGCATCAGCACCTGCGCCTCGCAGGCGCGCTCGAGGAAATAGAGCCGCAGGAAGCACGCGCCGACGCTGTCCCCCACCGCGAGCGTGCCGTGGTTGCGCAGGATCATCGCATGCTTGTCGCCCATATCGGCGACGAGCCGCTCGCGTTCCTCCAGATCGGTCGCGATCCCCTCATAGTCATGATAGGCGATGTCGTGCCCCGCGATCATCGAGGTCTGGGTGTGCGGCAGCAGCCCGAATTCCATCGCCGAGACCGCCTGGCCGTGCGGGGTGTGGAGATGCATCACCGCATTGGCGTCCTCGCGCGCCATATGCAGCGCCGAGTGGATCGTGAACCCCGCGGGGTTGACCGGATGCGTCGTCGCGCCGACCGGATTGCCCTCGACATCGATCTTGACCAGCGACGAGGCGGTGATCTCCTCGAACATCATGTCATAGGGGTTGATCAGGAAATGATGCTCGGGGCCCGGCACCCGCGCCGAAAGATGGGTGAAGATCAGATCGTCCCACCCGTAGAGCGCGACCAGCCGATAGGCCGCCGCGAGATCGACCCGCGCCTCCCATTCGCCAGGGACGTAGTTCGGCTTGCTCTCGACGGACGCCAGCGTGGCCATGAGTCGCTCTCCTGTTTCGATTTGCAACGCATATAGCCCTGATCCGTTGCCGACTCCATCATGCTATCTGACTTGGATGTGCGGCCTTCGTGCACCTTCTCCCCGCCGTCATTCCCGCGAAGGCGGGAATCCATTCGCGCAGGTCATGGAAAGAATCGCGAGGCCAGCCGGAATGGATTCCCGCCTTCGCGGGAATGACGAGAGAGTATTCGGAATTCCAACCCGCCGCCCCTTGTGTGGCAAAAATGCCACATTACATCCTCGGGCATCTCAAGGGGAGCAATATGAACCTCGAAAAATTCACCGACCGCGCCAAGGGTTTCCTGCAATCGGCGCAGACCGTCGCGATCCGCATGAACCACCAGCAGATCACGCCCGAGCATCTGCTCAAGGCGCTGCTCGAAGACGAACAGGGCATGGCCGCCGGGCTGATCCAGTCCGCGGGGGGCGACGCGCGGCGTGCCGCGACCGAGACCGATCTGGCGCTGTCGAAGATCCCCGCGGTCTCCGGCTCGGGCGCGCAGACCACGCCGGGACTCAACAATGACGCGGTGCGCGTGCTCGATGCCGCCGAGCAGATCGCGCAGAAATCGGGCGACAGCTATGTCACCGTCGAGCGGCTGCTCGTCGCGTTGGCGCTCGCGCTCAACACCCCGGCGGGCAAGGCGCTCAAGACCGCGGGGGTGACCCCGGAGGCGCTCAACGCCGCGATCAACCAGTTGCGCGGCGGGCGCACCGCCGACACCGCCTCGGCGGAGGATCGCTATGACGCGCTCAAGAAATTCGCGCGCGACCTGACCCAGGCGGCGAAGGACGGCAAGCTCGATCCGGTGATCGGCCGCGACGAGGAAATCCGTCGCACCATCCAGATCCTCGCGCGCCGCACCAAGAACAATCCGGCGCTGATCGGCGAACCGGGCGTCGGCAAGACCGCGATCGCCGAGGGCCTCGCGCTGCGCATCGCCAATGGCGACGTGCCGGACACGCTCAAGGACCGCACGCTGATGGCGCTCGACATGGGCGCGCTGATCGCGGGCGCGAAATATCGCGGCGAGTTCGAGGAGCGGCTGAAGGGCGTGCTGGACGAGGTGAAGGGCGCCGAGGGCGACATCATCCTGTTCATCGACGAGATGCACACGCTGATCGGCGCAGGCAAATCGGATGGCGCGATGGACGCCTCCAATTTGCTCAAGCCCGCGCTGGCGCGTGGCGAGCTGCATTGCGTCGGCGCGACGACGCTCGACGAATATCGCAAATATGTCGAGAAGGATCCGGCGTTGCAGCGGCGGTTCCAGCCGGTGTTCGTCGGCGAACCGACTGTCGAGGATACGATCTCGATCCTGCGCGGGCTGAAGGACCGTTACGAGCTGCACCACGGCGTGCGGATCACCGACGGCGCGATCGTCGCGGCGGCGACGCTGAGCAATCGCTACATCACCGATCGCTTCCTGCCCGATAAAGCGATCGACCTGATGGACGAGGCGGCGAGCCGCATCCGCATGGAGGTGGAGAGCAAGCCCGAGGAGATCGAGACGCTCGATCGCCGCATCATCCAGCTCAAGATCGAGCGCGAGGCGCTCAAGAAGGAAAGCGATGCCGCGTCACGCGACCGGCTCGCCAATCTCGAGAGCGAGCTCGCCAATCTCGAGGAGCAATCGGCCGAGCTGACCCAGCGCTGGCAGGCCGAGAAGGACAAGATCGGCGCCGAGGCCAAGCTCAAGGAACAGCTCGACGCGGCGCGCATCGCGCTCGAACAGGCGCAGCGCGACGGCGATCTCGCGCGCGCGGGTGAGCTGTCCTACGGCACGATCCCCGGCCTTCAGAAGCAGCTCGAGGAAGCGCAGGGCGCGACCAAGGGCGCGATGCTGCGCGAGGAAGTGACCGCCGACGATATCGCCAGCGTCGTCAGCCGCTGGACCGGAGTGCCGGTCGACCGGATGCTCGAAGGCGAGCGCGAGAAGCTGCTGCGGATGGAGCAGGTGATCGGCCAGCGCGTGATCGGGCAGGATCAGGCGGTACGCGCGGTCTCGACCGCCGTTCGCCGCGCGCGCGCCGGGCTGCAGGACCCGAACCGGCCGCTCGGCTCGTTCCTGTTCCTCGGGCCGACGGGTGTGGGCAAGACCGAGCTGACCAAGGCACTCGCCGAATTCCTGTTCGACGATCCCAACGCGATGGTGCGGATCGACATGAGCGAATTCATGGAGAAGCACGCCGTCTCGCGGCTGATCGGCGCGCCTCCCGGCTATGTCGGCTATGAGGAAGGCGGCGTACTGACCGAGGCGGTGCGGCGGCGGCCCTATCAGGTCGTGCTGTTCGACGAAGTTGAAAAGGCGCACGGCGATGTGTTCAATGTCTTGCTGCAGGTGCTCGACGACGGGCGGCTGACCGACGGCCAGGGCCGCACGGTCGACTTCTCGAACACGCTGATCATCCTCACCTCGAACCTCGGCAGCCAGTATCTCGCCAATCTCGGCGAGGGCGAGGATGTCGAGAAGGTCGAGGGACAGGTGATGGAGGTGGTCCGCGCGCATTTCCGCCCGGAATTCCTCAACCGGCTCGACGAGATCATCCTGTTCCATCGGTTGGGGCAGACGCATATGGGGCCGATCGTCGATATCCAGGTCGGGCGGGTCCAGAAGCTGCTCGCCGACCGCAAGGTGACGCTGGCGCTGACCGATGCCGCGCGGGCGTGGCTCGGCCGGGTGGGATACGATCCCGTCTATGGCGCACGGCCGCTGAAACGCGCGGTGCAGCGTTATCTGCAGGACCCGCTCGCCGAGCTGATCCTGCGCGGCGAGGTGAAGGATGGCGCCACCGTCGATGTCGACGAGGGGGATGGGAAGCTCGTACTGACCGTCAAATGACGATAGTGTGACACGTAAACCACGGCGTCGCGTCAACTTTCTGGCGCGGCGCCGTTTCCCATTGCGACAGCAAGGCTACCGGGTTTAGCCGATCCCTCATGCGGCCTCTCACATCGTACGGCCGCACTAAGCGTATCACGGCCGCAGCGCCGTAGAGGGGTTATACATATGCAATTCCATGCGAAGAGGCGTGTGCTTGCTTCGGCTTTGATCCTCGGATCGAGCTTGATCGCGATGCAGGCGCATGCACAGGACACGACGCAGCCCGCGCCGTCCGCCACGCAGCCGGCGGACGAGACCGCCGACGTCGTCGTCACCGGTTCGCGTATCGCGCGGCCCGAACTGCAGGCTTCGGTGCCGATCCAGAGCGTCAGCCTCGAGCGGATCCAGCAGACCGGCGCGGCGAACATCCAGGACGTGCTCGCCACGCTGCCGCAGGTCGGCCAGAACTTCAGCCGCACGAGCTCGAACTTCTCGACCACCGGCAACGGCCAGGCGACCGTCAACCTGCGCAACCTCGGTTCGTCGCGCACGCTGGTCCTGATCGACGGCCGCCGCTCGGTCGGCATCGCCGGCACCTCGGCGGTCGACATCAACAACATCCCGACCGACCTGGTCGAGCGCGTCGACGTCGTGACCGGCGGCGCCTCGGCGGTTTACGGTTCGGAAGCGGTTGCGGGCGTCGTCAACTTCGTCCTCAAGGACAAGTTCGAGGGCCTGTCGGTCCGCGGCCAGAACACGATCTCCGACAAGGGCGATGCCGGGCGTCAGTACGTCTCGGTCACCGGCGGCAAGTCGTTCAGCGACGGGCGCGGCCATGTCGTCGCGAACTTCAGCTACGACGACGACCACGGCCTGCGTTCGCGCAACCGCAGCTTCTCGGCGAACGATTTCCCGGCGCGCAGTTCCTATGCGGCGCAGGGCCTGTTCGACGTCAGCAATGCCGATCAGACGGCGTTCTCCGCCACCAGCGGCCGCACCTTCACTTTCACCCCGAACAATACGTTGAAGGGTTATCAGGGCGCCAACATCGACGGCTACAACCGCGATCACGATCGTTACCTGTCGGTGCCGGTCGAGCGCTACATGGGCACGTTGCTGGCGAACTACGATTTCTCCGACGCGTTCAAGGTCTATTTCCAGGGCCAATATGCGCGCACCAACTCGAGCTCGTCGCTCGAGCCGTCGGCGATCGCCAACAGCGGGCCGGGCGCCGCGCTGAACTTCGACGGTTCGGCTTATGCCGGCATCCCGATCACCAGCCCCTATGTTCCGGACGCGATCCGTCAGGCCGCGATCGCGAACGGCGTCAACGTGATCCAGTTCCGCCGTCGGTCGAACGACATCTTCAGCCGCAGCAACAACAACAACCGCGATTACTGGCGCGGCGTGCTGGGCGTGAAGGGTGACATCACGAGCGACAGCAAGTGGAAGTACGATCTGTACTACGAACACTCGCAGACGCGCGACCACACCTATTCGCAGTCGATCTACATGCCGAACTACGGCGCGGCGCTGAGCAACGAGATCGGCCCGAACGGCCAGGTGCAGTGCAGCGACCCGGCGGCACGTGCGGCGGGCTGCGTCCCGATGAACATCTTCGGCTATAACACCGTCTCCGCGGCCGCCTCGAAGTTCCTGCAGACCTACACCGGGCCGACCCAGACGATCGCGCTCGATGGCGGCGGTTCGGTCAATGTCGTCAACGGCCAGAACGTGCTGTACGATTATCTGGCGAACGTGAAGCAGGACGTGATTTCGGGCAGCGTCACCGGCGAACTGTTCTCGCTGTGGGGCAAGCCGATCTCGATCGCGTTCGGTGGCGAATATCGTCACGAAAAGAGCTCGGAAGTGTTCGATCCGTTCACCCAGGCGGGTCTCAGCGCGGGCAACCAGCTGTCGAACACCAAGGGCAAGTTCAACGTGA
Source organism: Sphingomonas sp. (assembly GCA_017849555.1). Lineage (GTDB taxonomy): Bacteria > Pseudomonadota > Alphaproteobacteria > Sphingomonadales > Sphingomonadaceae > Sphingomonas > Sphingomonas lycopersici. Next base: position 7,296 of record JAFIGU010000083.1, read on the forward strand.
AGGAAGCGTTCGTCGAAATCGACGCGCCGATCGTCGAGGACCGTCCGGGCCTCTACTATCTCGGCCTCGAAGGCGCCGCACGCTACGCCGATTATTCGACGATCGGCGGGATCTGGAGCTTCAAGGGCGGCGCAACCTACGCCCCGGTTCCCGATGTCCGCTTCCGGGGAGTCTATGCCCGCGCGACGCGTGCGCCGAACATCAGCGAGCTGTTCTCGGCGCAGAGCCAGACCTTCCTCGCCGTCTCCGACCCGTGCGATCAGGGCGGCGGCACGAGCAACGATGGCACGCCGACCCGTCCGCTTCCGGCCGGCTGCAGCGCGATCCCGGGCGTCGCCAACACCGTCGCCAATCGCGGCAGCTTCACCTATACGCTGGCGCAGCGGCAGACGATCGACGGCCTGGTCGGCGGCAACCCGAACCTGAAGGCCGAAACCGCCGACACGATCACCGCTGGCGTGGTGTTCACGCCGCGGGCCATTCGCAACCTCAGCCTGACGGTGGATTATTACCACATCAAGGTGAAGAACGCGATCGGCATCATCGGTCAGCAGACCTCGATCGACGAGTGCTTCACCGGCGGCAATCCGTTGTTCTGCAACAACGTCGTTCGCGATTCCGGCGGGTTCATTACCCGCGTCAACGCGATCAACCTGAATACCGGTTCGTATCTGGTCTCCGGTCTGGATATCCAGGGCCGTTATTCGGTGCCGATTACGGGCGAGTGGAAGCTCGACATGGACGTGATGTACAACCATCGCTTCAAGCAGGAGCAGACGCCGTTCCCGGGTGGTCCGGTGCAGGACGAGCTCGGCCAGGCCGATTGCTATAACTGCGGCCGCCTCGGCTCGGGCTTCAAGGACCACGTCGTCGGTAACTTCACGCTGGGTAGCAGCAACTTCCAGTTCAACTACCGCGTCGAATACCTCGGCCCGCTGTGGGATACACTGCCGTCGCAGACCGATGTAGCAACCCGCATTCCGGCTTACTGGTATCACAATATCCAGGGCAAGTTCCTGGTTGGCGATACTCGCAAGATGGAACTCTACGTCGGCGTGAACAACCTGTTCGACAAGAAGCCGCCGTTCTTCGGTGACACGAACACGGTCAGCTGGCCCGGTACCAACACTATTGCCAATACTTACGATCTGTACGGCCGCATGATCTATGCGGGTGCGACGTTCAAGTTCTGATAACGACGGTAACAACCTAATGACGGGCGGCTGTTCAACGAACGGCCGCCCTTTTCTTTTGCCTCCGGGGTCGCTGTCAGGCGCCCGAGCCGCGCGGCACCGTCAGATCGGCGGCAACACGTCGAACGCGACGGTCAGCCGCTCACCTGCCGGAAACGGCACCGTGCCGTGCCACATCGTCGACGGAAACAGCACCAACCGGCCGGGCTTGGGCTCGATCATGCGCGTCGGCGGCAGATCGAGGCCGAGCGCTGCCTGCGGGCTGCCGATCGTCAGCCAGCCGGCGTGCGCGCCGCCATCCGGGGGCGCTTCGGGCAACGCAACGTAAAGAGCGGAACTGATCCAGCCTTGCGGGTGAACGTGGTTGACGTGATGCCCCTGCCCCACCAGCCGCACCGACCACGAGCCCGCGAAGCGCGGTGCGCGGTCGCGCCGCTTCGACAAGGTGGGGTGACGCGCATCCGGCGGCGGCAATTGCGCGACATGCTGCGCGACCGCCTCGACCACCGCCGCGCGCAGGGCGCGAATTTCGGGATCGATACGCGCGAAGAGCGGGCCGTCGGTCTGCGTGCCGCCGCGGACCGACTGATCGAGATGCGCGCCCCGCGCGCGATGTATGCCGCGCAAGACCTCGGCGACGCGCTCGAGCGACGGCAGCCGATCGGCAAGGTCGACCACCGAAACGAGCCGCGGATCACCCTCAAGCCAGGCCAGCCGCGGATCGCCGGTCAACCGCCACGTAATCGCCGCATAAGGCCACATCGCACCGTCGGCAGCCTCGGGCCCGACTTCGACCAACTTGCTTGCCTCATCGAGCCGGGCCGCGCGAAGCAAGTGCCGTACCCGCCACACCGCCATTCCGGGCGCAGTGCGAACATGCGGCAATGCATAGAGACGCTCGGCGCCGGCGAGATCGCCGGTCTCGCCCCGCGCGATCGCCTCCTGCGCATCGAGATCGGGGTTGGGACCGAGCGCGGCACGCGCGCGCGCGATCGTCGCGAGCGCCGCGCGATAGTCTTCGCCGCGAATGTGCAGCGCCACCAGCCCATGCCACAATGGCGGATGACGCGGCGCAACGGCCAGCGCGCGATCATAGGAAGCGAATGCATGGGCGCGATCGCCGGCGAGCGCGCGCAATTGCGCGATCGTATCATGGCCTTCGATCCAGCCCGGATTGGCCGCGACGACCGGCTCCAACCCCCCGATCGCGGCCTCGATCTCGCCGACCGCGAAGCGCGCCGCGGCCTCGCCCAGCAGGACGCCCGCGTCGTTAGGCGCCAGTTGCCGGGCGCGCGCAAACAGCGCGACCGCCGGCGCCCCGGCTTCCATCGCGACGCGGGCGTGGCCGTGCGCGATACCGGCATCGCCGGGGGCATTGGCAACCGCCCGTTCGAATGCAGCGAGCGCGACATCATGCCGTTCGAGCGCGCGCGCGAGCAAACCGCTCCATTGCCACAATAACGGATTGCGGCCCGCCTGCCGCGCGGCAGGCAGCAGGCGATCGAGCGCCCGCTCCTCCTCTCCTTCCGCCATCGCCGCACGCGCGAGATCATCCAGCGCGTCCGGATCCGCGGGTGCGGCAGTGACTGCGGCAAGCGCCTCGGCGAAGGTCATCCGCGACGGCGCCGGGCGACGATCAGCAGCCCGCGCCCTTCTGGCACGAATTGACCTGCGACCGCTCGATCATCTGGCGCTCCTGACGATATTTATCGTCCCATTGCGCCCGCGTCAGGCATATCCGTTTTCCGCCAAGCCGGCTGCCGAGCACCGGCTGGTCCTCGCAGATCAGCCGGTTGGGATCCGCCTTCGGACGGGGCTTGGCGTCATCCGCCAATGCGGGGGCCGCGCTGCCAATAAGCGCAGTAAGTACAATTGCGTAACGAAGCGAACGCATATGCGGTATCTTTCGAAGTCCCTGCGGATTTGATAGCGCGATTCGGTTACCCGCGCAAAGCGGTTCGCGGGGTGTTCGTTACAGTCTCGCGCTCTCTCCCTTGCCTTCGGCCTCGATCAGCGCGGTTACTGCCGCGCGCTCGGTCGGGCTGAGATCGGGGTGCCAGACGTCGAAAATGAACACGACGCGTAGCCGGTCGCTGGGGTTCATCGCCTCATGCTCGATCGTATCGTCGAAGACGAACGCCTCGCCGCGCCGCCAATCGCGCCTCTCGCCGCCGACGCGGAACCAGCACCCTTCCGGCACGATCAGCGGCAAATGGCAAACGAGCCGGGCGTTGCTCACGCCGACATGCGGCGGGATATGCGTGTGCGGCGCGAGCAGCGAGAACATCGCATTGGGCGAGGCGCCCGGCACATCGGGTTGCGGCAGGCGATCGATCAGCGCCATCGTCCGCGGGCATTGATCGGCATTGCCGTCGATGCGCCGCCCGTTCTGGAGCAGATGGATCGCGCTCCAGTCGGGATTGTGGTTGAGCGGCTGCCACTGCCGCATCGGCAGATGATCGGGATATTGGATATAAGGCACCAGCTCGGCGCGGTTCGCGGCGAGCAGCGCCTGCAATTCGGCGGCGATCTCCTCGGTCGCGGCCTCCAGATCGGTGAGCCACGGGAAGCGCGCGCGCGGGTGGAACTCGCGCTCGGTAAGCTCGGGGAAGAAGAAATGCGTCGGCTCGCTGTGAAACGGGCGGGTCCGGCGCAGCGCGTTGCTGCGGAAGCGCGCGATGCGGCGGCGCTCGTCATCACCGGCTGTAGCCTCGACGGGGGCCATCGCCGCCGCCAGTCTCTCCTCGCGCGCCGCCAGCCATGCCGCGTGACGCGCTTCGGCCTCGGCCACCGCCGCCGCCAGCGGGGGCGGCAAGGCGCCCGCCGGGCGCTGCGCCAGCGCCTCTCCCCACGCTTCGCCGGCTTTTGCCTCGTCCAGTCGCTGCAGCAGGCTCGCGCGCAGCAGCAGCGCGGTGAAATGCAGCGGCGAGAGCGCGAGCGCGCGATGCACCGCGTCGAGCGCCTCGCGCGGCCGGCCCGCGGCGCGGCTTACCCCGGCGAGTTTGAGCAAGGTGTCGATATCGCCCGGATTTGCCGCCGACGCCGCGCGCAGCAATTCGAGTGCGCGGCCGAAATCACCCGCCGCCAGCGCCTGTTCCACCCCGCGATCTGCCCCCCCATTTGCCGTCATAGGCTGTAGCCGAACCTCTCTATCCAGGGTTGGAGCACGGGCAGGATCGGGGCAAGATGCTCGCGATATCGCTGCCACCGGCCCGCGGCGCGCTTGTAGATCGGCTCCGTCACCTGCGAATAGCTCGCGGTGGTGATGAAGCCGCGCTCGCGCGCCGTCCGGCGGTGATCGATCGCCGCCTCGTGCCATTCGAGCCCGAGATGCTCGAACAGCGGCCGCACCGTTCCTTCGACATCCTCGATCAGCCGCTCATAGACGATCGGATAGACATCGAGGGGAACCAGCGCACGCGCCGCCTCCCAATGGCGGAAGGTCAGATCGTAGAAATTCGCGGCATCCTCGAGCCGCAGGAAATTGGACATCGCCGAGTTGAGCTTGAAATTGCTGATATAGCAGCTCAGCACCACGTCGCACGGATGCCGCAGCGCAAGGATGATGCGCGCGCGCGGAAACAGCCGCTTGATCAACAGCGCCTTGTGCAGGAACAGCGGCGACTTATCGACCAGCGTCATTCCCGGCCGCAGCGTCGCCAGCTTCGCGACTTCCTCGTAATAATGCGCGCGCGCGGCGGCGACGCCCGCCTCATCCAGCGTCGGCAACGCCTCGGCGCCGCCGAGCCGCTCGTCGACCAGATTGAGTGGCGGCCGCTCCTCTAGCACGACCGTATCGGGGTGCCCCATCAGGATCGTATCGAGCAAGGTCGTACCCGAGCGCGGGAAACCGACGAGAAACACGGGATCGGCGGTGTCGGACAAGGGCGCCGGATCGAGCGGGCGCCAGCTCGCCGCCCATTCCGGGGTCATCATCGCGATTTCGCGCTCCAGCACGCCGCGCCACTGCGCCGCCCGTCCGAGCGGGTCGGACGCATCCTCGGCGTGCAATCGATTGGTCTCGCTGAAGCAGGCGAACGCTTCGTCGCTTCGTCCGAGGCGATCGAGCAAGGTCGCGCGGATATGCACGGTGCGTTCCGGTTCGATCTCGGCGGGGACATGATCCAGCTCGGCGAGCGCTTCGTCGAAGCGGCCGGCACGGCGGAGTTCCATCGCACGGATGAAGGCGAGCGCGCCCGCATCCACCCCGGCCGCCTCACCACGCGCGAGCAGCGGCGCGAACTCTTCCTCGCGATTGGTATGTTCATATTGGATCGCGAGCCCGAGATAGGCGTCGGTCAGCAGCGGATCGAGCGTGAGCGCCGCCAGATAGGCGCGCTCCGCCTCCTCGACCCGCGGCACGAGGCCATATTCGACCGCGGCCTTGAATTGCAGATTCGCATTCGCCGGATCGAGTGCGACCGCCGCTTCGATCGCCTCCAGCGCCGGCGGATCGCGGCCGAGTTCCTTGAACAGCACGTAGAGATCGTGGTGCGGCCGGGCATCGCCGGGGAAGTCGGCGATCGCCTGGCGCAGCACGGCTTCGGCCTCTGCGCCGCGATCGGCCGCGCGCAGCGCCGAGGCAAGGTTGAGCCGCGTCGGGGCGGCATTCGGATCGAGCGCCACCGCGCGCTCCAGCGCGGCGACCGCGCCATCGGTATCGCCCGTCGCTGACCGCGCATTGCCGAGGTTGTTCCAGCTTTCGAAATCGTTCGGCGCCAGCGCGACGATATGATCATAAGCCTCGACCGCGTCGTCGAAGCGTTCGAGCGACTGCGCGAGGAACGCGCGATATCGCGCCACGCGCAGGCTGGGGTCGGCGCGCGCCAGCGCCAGCGTGGCGACATCCAGCGCGCCTTCCTGATCACCGCTATCGGCCAGCGCAGCGATGAGATTGCATGCGATCGTCGCATCGCCCGGTTTCCCCTGATGCGCGACGCGCAGATGCCGGATCGATCCCGCCGCGTCGCCGGCGCGCGCACGCACCATGCCGAGGAAGGCGTTGAGCGGCACCACGTCCCCGCCGGCCACGAGCGCCTGCTCGGCGATCTGGCCGGCCCGCGCGAGATTGCCGGTGCGCGCCGCGGTCATCGCGTCGCGGAGCGCGTGGGCGGTAATCTGATCGGCGGTCATCGTGCTGGTCATCGCGGACGATTTTTGGACGTCGCCGCGGGCACAGGCAATCTCCATTTTGCGTCGCACGAAAAAGGGCGGCCGGCTTATCGCCGACCGCCCCGATTTTCAGGCTGATCCCCGGCTTAGAAGTCGAGGGTGAAGCCGGCGTAGATGTAACGACCCAGCGCGTCATAGACCGCCGGATAGGTGTTGCCGTTGCACGGACCGGTCGGGCACAGGTTCGACCCGTCGAGGCCCGCGTTACCCGAGGTGACGAACGGCGGCTGCTTGTCGAAGATGTTGTTGACGCCGATCCGGAACGTATAGCCGGTGCCGACCGTGGCCGTCGCCGAAAGGTCGAAGTAGCTGTACGACGGGATACGCAGCCCCGGGTTGAGCGGGTTGGCGCCCTGCAGCGTCTGGTTGTTGACCGTCGTCTCGGCGCGAACCGGACCGATATAGCGCCACTGCGCCGACAGGCCGATGCCTTCCGGCAGCTGCCAGGTCAGGCGGGTCTTGTGCCGCCAGCGCGGCATCGGCGAGCCGGCGTCGGTCGTGCCGCCCTTGCTGCAGACCGGGCCATAGAGACCGGCGCAATCATAGGGCTGGGTCAGGCCGTTGTTGACCTTATAGGCATCGAGATAGGTGCCGTTGAAGGTCAGCGACAGATTGCCCAGATTGCCGACGGGCTGGCTGTACGAACCGTTGACCTCGATACCGCGGGTTTCCTGCGTGCTGTTGTTGCTCGGCAGGTCGACCACATAGCCGCCCGGCGTCAGCCAGAGCGAGCCGCCCGCATCGCGATGCACGAGGCTGCACGATACCGGCGTGAAGGTCGCAGTCGCGTTCGTCACGCAGTCCGAAAGGACCGCATCAGGCCCGAGCGAGCGGATCGCATTCCGGATCTTGATGTCGAACCAGTCGACCGACAGCGCCAGGCGCGGCAGGAACCGCGGCTGAAGCACCACGCCCAACGACTTGGTGGTCGCCTTTTCCGGGGTCAGCGTCTGAACGCCGCCGATCAGGCCGTTATACTGGCCCGACGGATTGGCGGAAATCTTCTGACCGGCGAGGAGGCCCTGCGCAAGACAGCCATAATTGTTGGCGGCGATCGTGATGCCCGCGCACGGATCCTTCGATCCGTCGAGCGCAACGACCTGGGTTGCGAACAATTCCTGGATGTTCGGCGCGCGCGCCGCGCGGTTGAACGACCCGCGGAACTTGATGTCGCGGATCGGCGAGAAGTCCACGCCGATCTTGTAGGTATCGGTGTTGTAGGTCTTCCCGGCAGTCGTCTTATAGGCCGAATAACGGTAACCCGCGTTCAGCGTCAAATCGTAGATGAAGCTGTTGTGCGCGATCGGAATCTGGGCTTCGCCGAAGACTTCGTAGACGTGGAACCCGCCCTTGATCGGCAGGGTCGCGCCGCCTTGACCGGTGAGATCGCCGGTCTGGAATTCCTGATCGGTCTGCAGCTCGAGCGTTTCGTTGCGATATTCCGCACCGATGTTCACGCCGATGCCATCTTCCGCCCAGGGCGTCTTGAGCCCATATTCGCCGAGACGGCCGGTGAACGACACGTTGGCGACCTGCTCGGTGGTCTGGCCGTGCTGGAAACCAGTCGCGGACAGGTAGTTCACCGATGCCGGGCTGGCTGCGCCCGCACCACCGAAGACGTTGTACGGCACGCAGTTCGGATCCGACCCGTCGAGCGTCGAGCGGCAAACCGGGGTGCCGTTCGGCCCGGTCACCACGTCGAGCGCGCGCGCAAGGCGGACGGCCGAGAATTCGTTGCTGTAGATCTGCGAATAGTTGGTCTTGCCGTACTGATAATAAGCATCATACGACCAGGCCTTGCCCAGATCGCCACGCGCGCCGAGCACGCCGCGGAAATTGGTGTGCTGCAGATCGGCCTGACGCGGACCGCCCTCGACGTTGCGGCGCAGGAGCTGGAAATAGCCCTTGTTGTACGTCGCACCTGTCGTCGGATCGATGAAGTTGAGCGCCGGCGCGCCCGGATTCGGATTATAGGGAGCGCCGGCCGCGAGCGGGAAATTCCCCAGGAACCCGTTGATCTGGTTGATCGGCGCGCAGATGACATCATGTTGCGCCGCCGACATCAGCGGATTGTCGCAATTGACCGTCAGCGTGTTGCCGAAATCGCCCGACGGCGCGATCTGCGCGACGGTGCGATCGTCCATGAACATGAATTCGAGGTACGGCTTGAAGTGATCGCTGACCTCGTAGTTCGCGAACACGCCCGCGGTGTAACGTTCGTCCGGGCGCTGATAATAGTTCAGCGGCGCGAAGTTATACAGGCTGGTCGAATTGGCGAACCCGCCGTGCGGCTTGAACGTATAGACCGTCGACGAAGGACCGCCGTTGAACAGCAGCGCGTTGCCGTTATCCGACGTCGCCGAGCCACCGCAACGCGGTTTGCCGCTACCGGCGTTCTGCAGCACGCACGAGCTATAGTCGCGCCGCGACTGGAGCACCGGGTTGACCTTGCGATAGCCGAAATAGGCCGACACATGCCCGCGGTTGTCGTCGAACTTCGCGCCGATCGACATCGTGCCGTCGAACGAACCGCCGTCGGCGACCGAGCCGGTCGGATAGCCATAGTTCGACAGGCCGGCCTGCTGCCGCGCGTTGAGCAGCGGGGTCAGGAACTTGTCGCGGTTGTCGTGCTGATAGAAGCTGTACTGGCCGTCGAAGCGGACGCCGGTGAAATCCGTGTCCATGATGAAGTTGACGACACCGGCGACCGCGTCCGCGCCATACGTCGACGATGCGCCGCCGGTCAGCACTTCGACGCGCTTGATCATCGCGGCCGGGATGATGTTGATGTCGGCGGCCGAGCCGCTGGTGTTGCTCGGATCGCCCGGCAGCAGGCGGCGGCCGTTGACCAGGGTCAGCGTGCGGTTGGTGCCGAGACCGCGAAGGTCGATCGTCGCGGTGCCGTCAGCACCGTTCGACAGCGTGGAGGCCTGGCTCGCGAACACCGACGGAAGGGTGTTCAGCATGTCCTCGACGCGGCTCGTGCCCTGCAGCTTGAGGTCCTGGTTGCTCACCACCGTCACCGGGGCGACCGACGTGACGTTGACCGACTGCGGGATGCGCGAACCCGTCACGACCACGTCCGGGGTCGTCGCCTGGGCCGTTTCGGCGGGAGGCAGGGTTGCAGGAGCGCCGGGGGTGGTTTGTGCGAACGCAGGCACAGAAACCATCGCCAGAACAAGAACCGCGGGGGCGGAGCCGTTCATCAATGCCGAGATCTTCACTGATTTTTCCTCCTCTGTTTCGGCGGTCAAGGAGTGGTTTCCCCTGGCGCCGGCGCGGTCCCTGAACATGCCACGCTCAAATTATGTCTCTTCACGTAACGTTCCGTCACATTTTGTAAATTGAAACGGGCTTGCCGGTTTTTGTTTGTTATTCGGGTGTTGCGCAGGCGCCACAGAGCGTAGATGCTCCGCCCGGCTCGTCACGCAGGAGGGGTTCTTGACCAAGCATCGCGCGCTTCCGTTCATCGGTATCCCTTTGATTTTGCTGGCCGGAACTATGGTCGCGAACGCGGAGACGCCGCCTGGCCGCACCCCCGCGTTCCAGCATCTGATCGATTGCCGCGCGCTCAAGGACGATGCCGCCCGGCTCGCCTGTTTCGATCGCGCCGCCGCGTCGCTTGATGACGCGGTTGCAAAGAAAGAGGTGGTGATCGTCGACAAGCAGCAGGTGCGCGAGGCCAAGCGCGGGCTGTTCGGCCTATCGCTCCCGAGCTTCCATTTGTTCGGGCGCGGTGACGAACAGGATGCCGAGGAGGTGGCGCAGATCGAAGGCAAGATCGTCTCCGCGACGCCCGACGTCGACGGCTGGCGAATCAAGCTCGACGACGGCAGCGTGTGGACGCAGACCGACGGCAAACCGACCTTCAAGAACCCCAAACCGGGGGTGAGCGTCGTGGTGCGGCGCGGCGCGCTGGGCAGCTATATCCTGCGGGTCGACAATGCGCCGGGGGTGAAGGTGCGCCGGGTGATTTGACGGCGGCGGCGCGGCGATCGCTGCGCGGCGGTATTGTTTCCGCGACGTTACATACGAAAAAGGGCGGCCGGCATAACGCCGACCGCCCCGATTTTTTGCGGCTGGCGCTCAGAAGTCGAGGGTGAAGCCGGCGTAGATGTAGCGGCCGAGCGCGTCATAGACGGCCGGATAGGTATTACCGTTGCACGAACCGCTCGGGCACAGGTTCGACCCCGCGCGCCCGCCGTTGCCCGACGTAATTAACGGCGGCTGTTTGTCGAGCAAGTTGTTGACGCCGAACCGGAAGGTATAGCCCGTGGCAACCGTGGCGGTAGCCGCGAGGTCGAAATAGCTTTGCACCGGGATGCGCAGACCGGGGTTGAAGTTGTTCGCGCCCTTGAGCGATTCGTTATCGACCGTCGTCTCGGCCCGGACCGAACTGATGTACCGCCATTGCGCCGACAGCCCGACGCCTGCCGGCAACTGCCAGTTCAGCCGCGCCTTGTGCCGCCAGCGCGGCAGCGGTGCCGCCGAATTGACCGTACCACCCTTGCTACAGGTCGGCCCATAAAGACCGGCGCAATCATAAGGCTGGGTCAGGCCGTTGTTGACCTTATAGGCATCGAGATAGGTGCCGTTGAACGTGAGCGTCAGGTTACCCGCCGCCCCGGCCGGCTGCGTATACGAGCCGTTGATCTCGAGCCCGCGCGTCTGCTGGGAGCCGCGATTGCTCGGCAGGTCGATCACATAGCCGCCCGAAGTCAACCAGATCGAGCCGCCCGCGTCGCGATTGATCAGGCCGCACGTCTCCGGCGTGAAGGTCGCGGTTGCCTTGGACGTACAATCGAGGAGGATCGCGTCGGCGCCGAACCCGCGGATCGAGTCCCTCACCTTGATATCGAACCAGTCGACCGACAATGCGAAGCGCGGCAGGAAGCTCGGCTGGAGCACCACCCCGAACGACTTGGTTGTTGCCTTTTCGGGCTGCAGCGTCGCGACGCCGCCGAGCAGGCCGTTATACTGACCAGCCGGGTTTCCCGGGGTCGCCTGACCCACGGCGAGTCCCTGCGCGAGACAACCATAATCGGTCGCGGTGATCGTCATGCCCGAGCATGGATCGTTGTTCCCGGCAAGCTGCACGGTCTGCGCCACGAACAGTTCCTGCACGTTGGGCGCGCGCACCGCACGGTTGAACGATCCGCGGAACTTGATGTCGCGGATCGGCGCGAAATCGACGCCAACTTTGAACGTATTAGTGTTGTAGGTGTTGCCGGCGGTCGTCTTATAGGCCGAATAACGATAGCCGGCGGTCAGCGTCAGATCGTGGAAGAAATTACGCTGAACCAGCGGCACCTGCGCTTCGCCGAAGACTTCAAGGACACGGAACCCGCCCGAGATCGGCTGGGTCGTACCGCCCTGACCGGTCAGGTCGCCGTCCCGAAACGCCTGGTCGGTCTGCAGCTCAAGCGTTTCTTTGCGATACTCGCCACCGATGTTCACGGCGATGCCCTCCTCGGCCCATGGCAACATGATGCCATATTCGCCGAGCCGGCCGGTGAACGACATGCTGGCGACCTGCTCGACCGTCTGGCCACGCTGGAAGCCGATAGCGGAGAGATATTTGATCGCCTCCGGGCTGGCCGCACCGGCGCCACCGAACACGTTATACGGCGCGCAGTTCGGATCGGATCCGTCGAGCACCGAACGGCAGACCGTCTGACCCGCATAAGCGGAATTGGCCGGTCCGGTCACCGCATCGAGGGCCCGCCCGAGACGAGCGACGGAAAATTCGTTGCTGTAGGTCTGCGAGTAGATCGTCTTGCCGTACTGATAATAGGCATCATACGACCAGGCCTTGCCCAGATCGCCACGCGCACCGAGCACACCGCGGAAATTGGTGTGCTGCAAATCGGCCTGGCGCGGACCGCCTTCGACATTGCGGCGCAGGAGCTGGAAGAAGCCCTTGTTATAGGTCTGCCCGGTCGTCGGATCGATGAAGTTCGTGGCAGGGGTGTTCGGGTTGGGATTGTAGCCCGCGCCGGTCGCCAGCGGAAAATTCCCCAGCGCGCCGTTGATCAGGTTCGGGCGGGCGCAGATCACCGCACGCTGCGCCGGCGACATCAGCGGATTATCGCAATTGATCGTCAGCGTGTTGCCGAAATCGCCCGACGGCGCGATCTGCGCGACGGTGCGATCGTCCATGAACATGAATTCGAGATACGGCTTGAACCCGTCGCTGACCTCGTAATTGACGAACGCGCCCGCCGTAAAACGCTCGTCCGGGCGCTGATAATAATTCAGCGGCGCGAAGTTATACAGGCTCACCGCATTTTCGAAGCCGCCGTTCGGCCTGAAGGTGTAGAAGGTCGAACTGCCCGAACCGTCGACGAAAACCAGCGCATTACCGTTGTCAGACGTCGCCGAGCCGCCGCAACGCAAGGAGCCGCTGCCGGTGTTCTGTATCGTGCAGGCGCTGTAGTCGCGCCGCGACTGGAGCACCGGATTGACCTTGCGATAGCCGAAATAAGCCGACACGTGCCCGCGGTCATCGGCGAATTTCGAGCCGATCGCCATCGTGCCGTCGAACGCGCCGCCGTCCGCGACCGAGCCGTCGGGATAGCCATAGCCAGCTAGCCCCGCCGCCTGACGCACATCGAGGAGCGGTCGGATCAGCTTATTGCGGTTGCTGTGCTGGTAGAAGCTGTACTGGCCATCGAAACGAACGCCGGTGAAATCCGTGTCCATGATGAAGTTGACGACGCCGGCCACGGCATCCGCGCCATAAGTCGACGATGCGCCGCCGGTCAGCACTTCGACGCGTTTGACCATCGCAGCGGGGATGATGTTGATATCGGCCGCAGAACCGCCGCTGGGATCACCCGGCAGCAGGCGCCGACCGTTAACCAGCGTCAGCGTGCGGTTGGTGCCGAGGCCGCGAAGATCGATCGTTGCGGTGCCGGATGCACCGTTGGACAAGGTAGAACTCTGGCTCGCGAAGACCGACGGCAGCGAGTTCAACAGATCCTCGACGCGGGTCGTGCCCTGCAGCTTGAGATCCTCGTTGCTCACCACCGTCACCGGCGCGACCGAGGTGACATTGACCGATTGCGGGATGCGCGAGCCCGTCACCACGACGTCGGGGGTCGCCGCCGCCTCGGCCGGTGCGGCGGGCGTGCCGGGGGCGGTCTGCGCGTAAGCGGATACCGGAACCATCGCCAGAACAAGCGCCGCGGGTGCCGCGCCGCTCCTCAATGCCGAGATTGTCGCAAAGCGTTTCATTGATTTTCCTCCTCTATTTCGATGACCGGAGAATTGATTCCCTCGATCTCGACGCGGCCCCTGAAATGTCCGCTAGAAATAAAGAAAAATCGCAACAACTCGTTTTGTTTTACATAAGTTGACACGACTTTACCTTAGATTACATAAGTGGAATTCTTAGCTCCATTTACGACCTTCTAGGTGACGTCATGTTCGGTTCATGTAAATCGAATCTGTTACTTGATCCGACGTTCACAAATTCTGTGTTGCCTGTTCGCAACAGGCAGTCATGGATCAAATAAATTTACAAACCGCGGAAAATCCCACGATTAAAACAATTTGACATGAATTATGTGCAGCACTTCATGCGCCACATATTTACGACAATGATTGGATTCATTGCGGAATGATCGGCATAGCGGAGAGCAAGACGCCGTCCGTCATCGCCTGACCGTCGCGATTCTACATCACGGATGGCACAGCCATACTGAAGGACGGCAGGTGAAGCGGGCGCGAATACAGACCGCCGGCAGCCGCTGCGGGACCTGCCGACCGCCTTCAGTATCCGGCTATTGCGCCATCGCCCCGGCGACACGCATCGGATCGATCCGCCGGCCCTGCCACATCATTGCCCAGTGGAGATGCGGGCCGGAGGCGCGGCCGGTCGCGCCGACGCGGCCGATCTCCTGCCCCTGGCGGAGGTGATCGCCGACCCGCACCTCGATCTTCGACAGATGGAGAAAGGCGCTGTTGAGCCCCATGCCGTGATCGATCATCAGGAGGTTGCCCTCCAGCGTGAACGGCGAGGGCGCGGCGAGGATCACCACCCCGTCGGCCGGCGCCACCACCGGCGCGCCGGCGGGCTTCGCGATATCGACCCCGCCGTGATACGCCCCCGGCTCGCCGCGATAGATACGTTGCGCGCCGAACAATCCGGAAATGCGCCCGGTCGCGGGCCAGATGAAGCGCCGGCGCCAGCCGTCGGCATCGCTGTGCACCAGACGCGCGGCCTTGATCTGTTCGAGTTCGGCGGGGCGACGGCGCTCGAATTCCGCATCGGGCACCGGCGTCCTGGCGACGCGATCGAGCCGCTCGATCCGCCATTCGCCCGGCGCGACATCGAATTCCTTCGTCACGCGCCGCCCGTCGGCGAGGATCGCGACCAGCGACGCGTGCGGGCCGGCGTCACGATCGAAGGCGATCAGGAAACGTCCGTCGCGCGCCACCTCGATCGGCATGTCGTCGAGCGTGAGTTGCGTCGTCCCGGCGGGCGCGGTGCCGAGCAGCAATGCCCCCTGCCGTGCGACCCCGGTGAACGGGCCGAATGCCGCCGGGGGCAGCAGGGTCGAGGTGCGGAGCGGCTGGGCGTGTGCTGCCGGCATGCAGAGCACCGCCAGCGCGAGCAACGCCCCCCGCCCCGTGCGGATCATTGCGGCGAAAGCGCCTCGGTCGCCAGCGTTGCCGAGGCGAAGGCGCGCTGCCCCGCGACGTCCCAATAACGCAGATCCTCCAGCGCGATCCGCGCGCCGGAGACCGCGCAGACGACGTGATCGCCCGGCACCAGCACGCGGAAGCCGTTGGCGAGATAATGCAGCCGCGCGGGCCGATCGGAATTGGACATCAGCATTGAATCGACAAAACCTATAATAACGAAGGCTGTTCGGGCTCGGGCTGAGCATAAGCACGCGCGCGCCCGCCCTCAACCCTGGCATCGACCGTACCGTAGCGGAAATGGAGCGTCACCGCGCCCGCGGCGCGCGCCGCCGCCACGGTCGTCAGCGTCGCGCCGGCGCGGGCGGTGACACGGGCATAGCCGCGCTGCAGCGGGGCATCGGGATCGACCGCCGCGAGCAGCCGCCCGAAATCGGCGAGCCGCTGCCGCGCCGCCTCCAACCGGCGGTCGAGCACCGCGGGGCGGAGCGCGCCGGCGATGCGATCGAGGCTCCCGCGGGTGTGCGCGACGCGGCGTTCGAGCGCGCGATCGGCACGCATCCCGGCATCGTCGAGCCGCTGGCGCTGCGGGCCGAGCAACCGGTCGCGGGTCGGCATCAACCGCGCCTGCGCCTCGAGCCGCTCGCGTCCGCGCTCGACATAGCGGCGCGCGCAACGTTCGGCACGCTGGGCGTGCGCGGCGAGCGTCAGCCTGAGATCGGCGAGCACCGGCACCGCCAGCTCGGCCGCCGCGGTGGGGGTCGGCGCGCGCAGATCGGCGGCATAATCGCACAAGGTCGTATCGGTCTCATGCCCGACCGCCGAGATCGTCGGGATCTCCGACGCGGCGACCGCGCGCACCACCGCTTCCTCGTTGAACGCCCACAAATCCTCGATCGACCCGCCACCGCGCGCGACGATGATCAGATCGGGGCGCTGGGCCGCGGGCAAGGCGTTGAACCCGCGCACCGCCGCCGCCACCTCGGCCGCCGCGCCGTCGCCCTGCACCTTGACCGGCCAGACGAGGACGTGGCTCGGGCAGCGATCCTCGAGCCGGTGGAGGATATCGCGGATCACTGCCCCGGTCGGCGAGGTGACCACCCCGATCGTGCGCGGCAGGAACGGCAGCGGGCGCTTGCGGCTCGCGTCGAACAGCCCCTCGGCGGCGAGCGCGGCGCGGCGCTTTTCGAGCAACGCCATCAGCGCGCCGGCGCCGGCCAGCTCCATCCGCTCGATGACGATCTGATATTTGGATCGGCCGGGATAAGTGGTCAGCCGCCCGGTGGCGATCACCTCGATCCCGTCCTCGGGGCGGAAGGCGAGCTGCGCCGCCTGCCCCTTCCAGATCACCCCGTCGATCACCGCCGCCTCGTCCTTGAGGCAGAGATAGGCGTGGCCCGACGCGACGCGCTTATAGCCCGAAATCTCGCCGCGCAGGCGGACATGGCCGAATTCGCCCTCCACCACGCGCTTGAGGCGTTGCGAAAGCTCACCCACCGAGAGAGCGGGCGCGTTGCTGCCGGGCGCTTCGTCGGCTACCAGCCGGCCCGGCGGATCAAGAAAGGGATCGGACATTGAACGTTTTGCTTGTCGGCTCCGGTGGGCGTGAACATGCGCTGGCGTGGAAGCTGGCGCAATCACCCAGGCTCGATACCCTGTTCGCCGCGCCGGGCAACCCCGGCATCGCGCAACATGCGACGATCGCCGCGCTCGACGTGACCGATCATCGCGCGGTGATCGATTTCTGCCGCCGCGAAAAGATCGGGCTGGTGGTGATCGGACCGGAAGCGCCGCTGGTCGAGGGGTTGGCGGACAATCTCCGCACGATCGGCGTCCCCGTATTCGGCCCCGGCCGCGCGGCGGCGCAGCTCGAAGGATCGAAGGGCTTCACCAAGGATCTGTGTGCGCGCGTCGGCATCCCGACCGCCGCTTATGTCCGCGTGACGAGCAAGGACGGCGCGCTCGCCGCGCTCGACGATTTCGGCGAGCGCTGCGTCATCAAGGCCGACGGGCTCGCCGCGGGCAAGGGCGTGACGGTGGCGACGAGCCGCGCCGAGGCCGAGGCGGCGATCGACGCGTTGTTCGCCGACGGCCCGGCCGAGGCGGTGATCGAGGAAATGCTCGAAGGACCCGAGGCAAGCCTGTTCGTCCTGTCCGACGGCACCGTCACCGCCGCGTTCGGCTCGGCGCAGGATCACAAGCGCGTCGGCGACGGCGATACCGGACCGAATACCGGCGGGATGGGTGCCTATAGCCCCGCGGCGGTGCTGACCCCCGAACTGGAGGAACGCGCGCTGGGCGAGATCGTCCGCCCGACGATCGACGCGCTGGCCGAGGCCGGCACGCCCTATGTCGGGGTGCTCTATGCCGGGCTGATGCTGACCGCCGACGGCCCCAAGCTGATCGAATATAACGTCCGCTTCGGCGATCCCGAATGCCAGGTGCTGATGGCGCGCTTCACCGGCGAGCTGGTCGAGCTGCTGCTCGCGGTGGCCGAAGGGCGGCTGGCCGACGAGCCCGAACCGGCCTTCTCGCCCGAGGTGGCGCTGACGGTGGTGATGGCGGCGAAGGGCTATCCGGGCACCCCGACAAGCGGCGGCGCGATCGGCGGGATCGACGCGGCGCAAGCGACCGGGGCGGTGGTATTTCAGGCCGGCACGAAGGACGCCGGCGGCAAATTGGTCGCGAGCGGCGGGCGCGTGCTTGCGGTCACCGCGACCGGCGCGGATGTGAAGAGCGCACAGGCCGCGGCCTATCGCGCGGTCGATGCGATCGATTTCCCGGACGGTTTCTGCCGCCGCGACATCGGCTGGCGCGCGATCTGATTGCTGGATAGAAGGAGCCGGGCGCGACAAGCTCGGCCGAAGCGAAACGGGAGTAAGCTATGCGTCCGGATACCGACACCCTGACGACGATCGCGCTCGCGCTGATCGCGGTCGTCGCGGTGCTGACGATCCTCGGCATCCTGTGGGGCGCGCGGCTCAAACGTCAGCGCGTCGCCGCCGAGCGGATCGAGGAGGAGGTCGTCGCGCGCGACCAGCAGGCCGCTGCCGCCCCCTCGCCCCCGCCGCCCCCTTCGCCTCTCCCCCCGCCGCCGCCGCTCCCGGTCGCGCCGCCGCCGCCACCGCCCGCGCCGAGGGCGAATGCGGATCCGGTGGTCGAGGCTGCGCCCGAGCCGAAACCCGCACCGAAACCGGCCGCGGCCACGCCGGCCGGGCCCTCGCCCGCCGATGGACCGGTGACCCAGCTCAAGGGGCTGGGACCGAAACTGGCCGAGCGGCTCGCCGAACTCGGCGTGACGACGGTGGGCCAGCTCGCCGCGCTCGATCAGGCGGAAGCCGAAGCGCTCGACGCGCGCCTCGGGCCATTCACCGGGCGGATGAACCGCGATCGCTGGCTCGAACAGGCACGCTTCCTCGCCGCCGGCGACCGCGCCGGGTTCGAGGCTGTATTCGGCAAGCTTTGATCCCAACCCTCCCCCGGAGGGGGAGGATTGGTCGGAATAGTAAGGATTGCGCTTGTATCGCCCGCGTCCCACATAGCCGCGTAACACACCAACGGGGATTCGATGGCCGATCCATATTCGACGCTGGGGGTCGCGCGCGGCGCGTCCGAGGCGGACATCAAGAAGGCGTACCGCAAGCTCGCGAAGGAGCTGCATCCCGATCGCAACAAAGACAATCCCAAGGCCGCCGAGCGTTTCAGCCAGGTGACGAGCGCCTATGACCTGCTGACCGACAAGGACAAGCGCGCGCGCTTCGACCGCGGCGAGATCGATGCGGACGGCAATCCCACCTCGCCGTTCGGCGCCGGATTCGGCGGCGCGCGCGGCGGCGGTGGCGCGGGCGGGTTCCGCTCGCAGGGGTTCGAGCCCGACGGTGTAGATATGTCCGATATCTTCGAAGGGCTGTTCGGCGGGCGCGGCGGCGGTGGCGGGTTCGCCAGCGGGTTCGGGCGGCGCCAGCCGCCGCCCAAGGGCGCCAATACCGCCTATCGCCTGCGCGTGCCGTTCGTCGACGCCGCCGCGCTGGCGCCGCAACGCATCACGCTCGCCGACGGCAAGACGATCGACCTCAAGCTCCCCGCCGGGGTCGAGGACGGCACGCAGATGCGCCTCTCCGGCAAGGGCGAGGAAGGCCCGGGCGGCGCTGGCGATGCGATCATCACGATCGAGGTGACCCCGCACCGTTTCTTTACCCGCGACGGCGACGACGTGCGGCTCGACCTGCCCGTCACGCTCGGCGAGGCGGTGAAGGGCGGCCCGGTGAAGGTGCCGACCGTCGAGAAAGCGGTGATGCTGACGATCCCTGCCGGCTCCTCGTCGGGCAAGGTGCTGCGGCTCAAGGGTAAGGGCTTTCACAAGAAAGGCGGCGGGCGCGGCGACCAGCTCGTCACGCTGATGGTCGACGTGCCGGCCGACGATGCCGCGCTCAAGGCGTTCGTGGAAAACTGGGACGGCGGCGGGAACCCCCGCGCCGCGATGGGGGTATAAACACGATCAACGCCTTTCATCGTCATGCCGGGCTCGACCCGGCATGGCGACATAGAGGTGCGGGGATCATGTGGCTGAGCTGAGGAACACCCGCTAATCAACGCCCGTTGATGCGCTATAGAGGCCAGCAACCAGGGGGAAGAGCCGCTTGACCGATGCCGCGACCGCACTGACCCCTGAAGCGCGTGCGGCGCGGCGCGACGGTGACGCCGATGTCCCCGACCTCCCCGAATCCGGCAGCACCACGCTCCGCGTGCTCAAGCGCGCCGCCACCGGGGTCTATACCGTCGGCTTCATGCATGCCGGCAACCTCGCCTATCTCTCGCTGATGACGGTGTTTCCGTTCTTCATCGTGGTGGCGGCGGTGTTGTCGGCGCTGGGCGAGAACGACCGCATCCAGTTCGCGGTCTCGTCCTTTCTCCACGTCCTGCCGCCCGATGTCGCCGATGTGCTGCGCAAGCCGATCCGCGACGTGCTGACCCAGCGTACCGGCGGGTTGCTGTGGCTCGGCGGGCTGGTCGGGCTGTGGACCGTCGGCGGCTTCGTCGAGACGATCCGCGAAATCTTCCGCCAGGCCTATGGCACCAAATCCTCGCAATCGCTCTGGCGGTCGCGGCTCAGCCTGTCGCTCGGCATCGTCGCGTCGGTGATGCTGACCTTGTTCTCGTTCCTGGTGCAGGGTCTGCTCACTGCGGTCGAGGAATTCATCTACCGGCTGGTGCCCTGGGCCGCGGACGTCGCGGGATGGATCGGGCTCAGCCGCATCATCCCCGGCATGGTGATGTTCGCCGCGCTGTACATGTTGTTCTATTGCGTCACGCCCCCCAAATATCGCTACACGAACAGCCGCAAATGGCCCGGCGCGCTGTTCACCACCGGCTGGTGGGTGGGGATGACGGCGATCCTGCCGTTCGTCCTCTCCCAACTTGGCGGATACAGCCTCACCTACGGCAGCCTCGCTGGCGTGGTGGTGATGCTGTTGTTCTTCTATTTGATCGGGCTCGGTTTGGTATTTGGGGCGCATCTCAACGCGGCACTGGCGGAACCGCCGGAAATGGCGTTAGGGGACGCAACAACGGAGCAAGAAGAAAAGGCGGGACCGTGAGCGGATTGATGGCCGGAAAGCGCGGGCTGATTATGGGCCTCGCAAACGACAAATCGCTGGCATGGGGTATTGCGAAGAAATTGAGCGAAGCCGGTGCGGAACTGGCGTTCAGCTATCAGGGCGGGGCGATGGCGAAGCGCGTCCGCCCGCTGGCCGAGCAGCTCGGCGTGGCGCGGCTGTTCGATTGCGACGTCAGCGACATGGCGGCGCTCGACGCGACGTTCGAGGCGCTGGCGCAGGAATGGCCGACGATCGATTTCGTCGTCCACGCGATCGGCTTTTCGGACAAGTCCCAGCTGCGCGGGCGCTTTTACGACACGACGCTCGACAATTTCCTGATGACGATGAACGTCTCGGCCTATTCGCTGGTCGCGGTGGCGAAGCGCGCCCGCGCGATGATGCCCGAAGGCGGCTCGATCCTGACGCTGACCTATTATGGCGCGGAAAAGGTCATCCCGCATTATAACGTGATGGGGGTCGCCAAATCGGCGCTGGAGACGAGCGTGAAATATCTCGCGGTCGACCTCGGGCCGGAGAACATCCGCATCAACGGCATTTCCGCCGGCCCGATCCAGACGCTCGCGGCGCGCGGCATCGGCGATTTCAACTATATCCTGAAATGGAATGAGCTGAATTCGCCGCTGCGTCGCACCGTGACGATCGAGGACGTCGGGGGCGCCGGCCTCTATCTCCTGTCCGATCTCGCATCGGGGGTGACGGGCGAAATCCATCATGTCGACGCGGGCTATAACGTGATCGGGATGAAGGCGGAGGACGCGCCGGACATCGCGCTCGCCTGATGACGATCGCCATCCGCCCCGCGCGCGCCGAGGACGTCGCCGCGATCGACGCGTTGCTGCGCGAGAGCTTTCCCGCGCCCGACGAGGCGATGCTGGTGCGCGATCTGTGCGCCGAGGGCGATATGGTGCTGACGCTCGTCGCCTATGACGAAGTTGCGGCGCGGCTGGCCGGCGCGATCGTGTTCAGCCGGATGGCGGTGACGGTCGGCGGCAAGCAAGTGCCCGCGGTCGCGCTCGCGCCGGTCGCTGTCGCCCCCAATTATCGCCGGCAGGGCGTGGCCGAGGCGCTGATCCGCGCCGGGCATGACATGCTGGAGAGCGCCGGGGTGGTGCTGAGCTTCGTGCTCGGCGAGCCCGAATTCTACGGTCGCTTCGGCTATGACGCGGCGGTGGCGCGCAATTTCACCTCGCCTTATGCCGGCGACTATTTCATGGCGCTGGCGCTGCAGGGCGGGCTGGTGCCGTGTGGCGTACGCGAAGAGGCGCACCACGCGCCGGCCTTCGCAAGACTGGGAACGCAATGAGCTTCAACACCTTCGGCCGCGTTTTCCGCTTCACCACCTGGGGCGAGAGCCATGGGCCGGCGCTGGGCGCGGTGGTCGACGGCTGCCCGCCGGGTCTGGCGCTGACCGAGGCCGATATCCAGCCGTGGCTCGACAAGCGCCGCCCCGGCCAGTCGCGCTTCACCACCCAGCGGCGCGAGCCCGACGAAGTGCGCATCCTTTCGGGGATATTCGAGGGTCGGACCACCGGCACCCCGATCAGCCTGATGATCGAGAATGTCGACCAGCGCTCGAAGGATTATTCGGAGGTCGCCAAGGCCTATCGTCCCGGCCATGCCGATTATGCCTATGACGCCAAATACGGCTTCCGCGACTATCGCGGCGGCGGGCGATCCTCGGCACGCGAGACCGCGGCGCGGGTCGCGGCCGGCGGGGTGGCGCGGCTGGTCGTGCCCGGGGTGCGCATCCGCGCCTGGGTCGAGGCGGTCGGCGGCGGTGCGATCGACCCGGCCGCGTTCGACGATGCCGAGATCGACCGCAACGCCTTCTTCTGCCCCGATGCCGCCGCCGCGCAGCGCTGGG
Organism: Sphingomonas sp.; assembly: GCA_017849555.1. Classification (GTDB taxonomy): domain Bacteria; phylum Pseudomonadota; class Alphaproteobacteria; order Sphingomonadales; family Sphingomonadaceae; genus Sphingomonas; species Sphingomonas lycopersici. The sequence goes on from JAFIGU010000083.1 coordinate 29,789, forward strand.
AGCAGCGCATCGATGCCGCGCGCAAGGCCGGATCGTCGCTCGGCGCGATCGTTGCGTGCGAGGCGACCGGGGTCCCCGCCGGCTGGGGCGCGCCGCTCTATGCCAAACTCGACAGCGAGCTCGCCGCGGCATGCATGTCGATCAACGCGGTCAAGGGGGTGGAGATCGGCGACGGTTTCGCTGCCGCCGCGCTGACCGGCGAGGAAAATGCCGATGCGATGCGCCCAGGGAATGGCGGCCCGCGCTTCCTCGCCAATCATGCCGGCGGGATCGCGGGGGGCATTTCGACCGGCCAGCCGCTGCGCCTGCGCGTCGCGTTCAAGCCGACCAGCTCGATCCTTACCCCGGTGGAGACGATCACCCGCGACGGCGAGGCGAGCGAGATCATGACGCGCGGCCGGCACGACCCGTGCGTCGGCATCCGCGGGGTACCGGTGGTCGAGGCGATGGTCGCGCTGGTGCTCGCCGATCAGGCGCTGCTCCACCGCGCGCAATGCGGGTGAACCCTGCTCCTTACCACCCCGGCGCAGGCCCAGCATCGGGCCGATCGTGACTGGACCCCCGCCTGCGCCGGGGTGGAGCGCGTTTCTACAAACGCTGGTGTGTTGCCGATACGCCACCCACAAAACGAATCACGCAACCTGAACAGATCGAAAGAATCACTTCACCCTTCGATCGACACACTTCACCGTTGCAGCAATATTTCATCACCCAGGCTTAATGGACGAGCCGTTGCCTCATCGGGGCCAAGCGCCCCCGCTCGCCGGATTTCTCCCCTATATTGTTCTCACAACAGGGAACAGACAGGAGAAGATCTAGTGAAGTTCCTCCCACTCCTCGCCGCCACCGCGCTGATCCTGCCGACCGTTGCCGTCGCCCAGTCCACCCCGGACGATCAGGCCGCCGCCCCCGCCAAGAGCAAGCACGGCAAGAAGCACAAGGATACGTTGCCGGCGCCGGACAGCTCGGCCGCCCCGGCCGACACGACCGCGACGCCGCCTGCGGCGAGCGATCCGTCGAGCGCCCCGTCGGCGCCGAGCGCGTCGCCGCCGTCCAGTGCGTCGCCGTCGAGCACCGATCCGTCGGCCGCGCCGACGCCGCCGCGCTTCTGATCGGCACGGCATAACGCCCTTCCCTTCCACGGGAGGGACCGGGGGTGGGGGCAGCCGATAGCGGCTGTCCCCACCCTAATTGTCGTCGCGGCTCAGTCCGCGAACGGATCGCGCACGAGGATCGTGTCCTCGCGCTCGGGGCTGGTCGACACCAGCGCAACCGGGCAGCGGATCAGTTCCTCGACGCGGCGGATATACTTGATCGCCTGCGCCGGCAGATCGGCCCAGCTCCGCGCCCCGGCGGTCGATTCGCTCCAGCCTTCGACCGTCTCGTAGATCGGCTCGACCTCGGCCTGATCGGCGGCATGCGCCGGGAAATAATCGAGCGTCTCGCCGCGCAGGCGATAGCCGGTGCAGATCTTCACTTCCTCGAACCCGTCGAGCACGTCGAGCTTGGTCAGCGCGATCCCGGTGATCCCGCTCACCGCTGCCGACTGGCGCACCAGCACCGCGTCGAACCAGCCGCACCGGCGCTTGCGCCCGGTGACGGTGCCGAATTCATGCCCGCGCGTGCCGAGCCGGTCGCCGGTTTCGTCCTCCAGCTCGGTCGGGAACGGGCCGGAGCCGACGCGCGTGGTATAGGCCTTGGCGATCCCCAGCACAAAGCCCACGCCGCTCGGCCCGAGGCCGGAGCCGCCCGCTGCCTGCCCCGCGATCGTGTTCGACGAGGTGACGAAGGTATAGGTGCCGTGATCGATATCGAGCAGCACGCCCTGCGCGCCTTCGAACAGGATGCGCTGTCCCGCGGCGCGCGCGGCGTTGAGATCGCGCCACACCGGCTTGGCGAAGGGCAGGACGAAGCCGGCGATTTCCTTGAGCTCGGCGAGCAGCCGCGCGCGGTCGATCGGCGGTTCGCCGAAGCCGGCGCGCAGCGCGTCGTGATGCGCGGTGAGGCGATCGAGCTGCGGCCCGAGATCGTCGAGATGCGCCAGATCGCAGACGCGGATCGCGCGGCGGCCGACCTTGTCCTCATAGGCCGGGCCAATCCCGCGCCGCGTAGTGCCGATCTTGCCCGCGCCGCTGGCATCCTCGCGCAGCGCGTCGAGATCGCGGTGGAACGGCAGGATCAGCGCACAATTGTCGGCGATGCGCAAAGTGTCGGGGGTCGCCGTCACGCCCTGCGCGGCGAGCCGCGCGATCTCGTCGCGCAGCGCCCAGGGATCGAGCACCACGCCATTGCCGATCACCGACGGCGTGCCGCGCACGATGCCCGAGGGGAGCAGCGACAATTTATAGGTCTTGTCCCCGACGACGAGCGTGTGGCCGGCATTGTGACCGCCCTGAAAGCGCACGACCATATCGGCGCGCTCGGCGAGCCAGTCGACGATCTTGCCCTTGCCCTCGTCACCCCATTGGGCGCCGATCACCGCGACATTGGCCATGGATACGAAAACTCCCCTGCCGGGGCTGACCCACGCGCCCTTCGACAGGACTCGGCACGCGGGCTTTCTCAAGATTTCGCCGCGCCGGTAGCCGTGCGCGGGTCAGGCTGTCAACCGGCGATCAGGCGCCGAGCGGTCGCGCCACCCCCGCATCGAGAATATGCGTGCAGAGCTGCGCCTCGGGCGTGTCGCCCGGTTCGAGTGCGGCGACCGTCACCCAGCCGGCGGCGCGCATCCGCGCACCCTCGGCAGCCGGGGTGGCATAAGGCAGGAACAGCCGGCGGCGCTCATGGCTGGCGCTTCCGCCCAGCCCGTCGGCGTACAGGGTGAAGCCCGTCGCCATTTCCTCGGCGCCATCCTCGCGCATCACGCGATAGGTGCCGCCACGCCCGACCTCGCGCGTCGCGCCCGCGACGAACAGCGAGAAGCCGAGCCAGGTCTGATATTCGAATCCGTGGCGCTCGGTCGGGTCGAGCGTGAGCTGGACGCGATCGCCCAGCGCATCGACGATATCCGCCAGCCCGGCGATCCGCGAGGCGAGGATGCCGGTCGTATCGAACGCCTGCAGCCGCTCGAGCGCCTGCGGGAACGGCCCGGCGGCGGCGATCAGCGGGAGATAGGCCGGCGCCAGCGCCGCGACCCCGCCGGCGTCCTTGGCATCGAGCCGCTCGCGCAGCGCGTCGACATCGGCAACGGGCAGCACCGGGGCGAGCGTGTCGACCAGATCGGGCAGGGTGAAATCGATCGTGATCCCGGTGGCGCCGGCGGCTTCGAGCGCGTCGACCGCGACCGTCACCACCTCGCGCGCCGCCGCAATCGAATCGAGCCCGATCAGCTCGCACCCGAGCTGGCGCATCTCGCGCGACGGATTGAGCGCGTCGCCGCGCAGCTTGAGCACCGAGCCGGCATAGCTCAGCCGCACCGGGCGCGGGTGGTGCGCCATCCGCGTCGCCGCGATCCGCGCGATCTGCGCGGTGAGATCGGGGCGGATCGCCATCGTCCGCTGCGAGACCGGATCGACGAAGCGCACCGCGTTGCGTAAGCCGCCGTCCTTGAGCCGCGAGCCGAGCCCGTCGGCGAATTCGGCAAGCGGCGGATCGGTGCGCTCGTAACCGTGGCTCGCCGCCGCCGCGAGCACCCGCGCCTCCACCGCCGCCGCCGCATCGGCGAACGGGGGCAAGGTGTCGCGGAAACCTTCGGGGAGCAATGCGGTCATCGTGGCGCTGTCCTGATCTGCATCGCGCGCTTCGTCGTTATGCGTCGCGCCGTCAACCTATCCCCGTTCGGGCTGAGCTTGTCGAAGCCCTGCACTTTCTTCCGACGAAGAAGTGCAGCCCTTCGACAAGCTCAGGGCAAACGGAGGGAGGGCTGGTGCGCCCTCCCCCCTTACCTCAGAACGCCAAACCCATCGCGGTCTTGACGCCCGGGAGCGCCTTGACCCCGGCGAGCAGCTCGGCGCTCACTTCGTCGTCGACCGAGAGCAGCAGCACCGCCTCGCCGCCCGCCTGACGCCGGCCGAGGTGGAAAGTGCCGATGTTGACCCCGGCCTCGCCGAGCAGCGTCCCGATCCGGCCGATGAACCCCGGCGCGTCCTCGTTGACGACGTAGAGCATGTGCCCGGCAAGATCGGCCTCGACCTTGATCCCGAACAGCTCGACCAGCCGCGGCGCCGAATCGCCGAACAAGGTGCCGGCCACCGAACGTTCGCCGGCCTCGGTCTTGACCGAGACGCGGACGAGCGTGTGGTAATCGCCCTCGCGCTCGGTGCGGATCTCGCGCACCTCGATCCCGCGCTCGCGGGCGAGGAACGGCGCGTTGACCATGTTCACCGTGTCGGTCTGGGTGCGGAGGAAGCCCGACAGCACCGCCGAGACGATCGGCTTGGGATTGAGCTCCGCCGCGGCGCCCTCGGCGTGGATCGAGATGCGCGGGATCACGCCGTGCGACAATTGCCCGACGAGGCTGCCGAGCTTTTCGGCCAGCGCCATATAGGGCTTGAGCTTGGGCGCTTCCTCGGCCGACAGGCTCGGCATGTTGAGCGCATTGGTGACGCCGCCGGTGACGAGATAATCCGCCATCTGCTCGGCGACCTGGATCGCGACATTGACCTGCGCCTCGGTGGTCGACGCGCCGAGATGCGGGGTGGAGATGAAGTTCGGCGTGCCGAACAGCGGGCTCTCCTTCGCCGGCTCGGTGACGAACACGTCGAGCGCGGCGCCGGCGATATGACCCGAATCGAGCCCGGCCTTGAGCGCTTCCTCGTCGATCAGCCCGCCGCGCGCGCAATTGATGATGCGCACGCCCGGCTTGGTCTTGGCAAGATTTTCCGCCGACAGGATGTTGCGGGTCTGGTCGGTCAGCGGGGTGTGGAGCGTGATGAAATCGGCGCGGGCGAGCAATTCGTCCAGCGTCACTTTCTCCACGCCCATCTCGACCGCGCGCTCGGGGGTGAGGAAGGGATCGTAAGCGACCACCTTCATTTTCAGCCCGTGGGCGCGATCCGCGACGATGCCGCCGATATTGCCCGCCCCGATCAGCCCGAGCGTCTTGGCGGTCAGCTCGACGCCCATGAAGCGGTTCTTCTCCCACTTGCCGGCCTGGGTCGAGGCATCGGCCTCGGGGAGCTGGCGGGCGAGCGCGAACATCAGCGCGATGGCATGTTCGGCGGTGGTGATCGAATTGCCGAACGGGGTGTTCATCACCACCACGCCCTTCGCCGACGCGGCAGGGATATCGACATTGTCGACCCCGATCCCGGCGCGGCCGACCACCTTCAAATTGGTCGCGGCGTCGAGGATCTCCTTGGTCACCTTGGTCGAGGAACGGATCGCCAGGCCGTCATATTGGCCGATGATCGCCTTCAATTCCTCCGGGGTCTTGCCGGTGATCTCGTCCACTTCCACGCCGCGCTCGCGGAAAATCTGCGCGGCCTTGGGGTCCATTTTGTCGCTGATAAGTACCTTGGGCATGACGTTTGCCTTTTTGCAAACGTCATCCTGACGAAAGTCAGAATCTCATGCGGCAAGCGAACAGCGTGCCGCCTGAGACCCCAGCTTTCGCTGGGATGACGGGATTAGTTGGAAGCCTTGGCCGCGGAATAGGCCCAGTCGAGCCACGGCCCGAGCGCCTCGATATCGGCGGCATCGACCGTCGCGCCGCACCAGATGCGCAGGCCCGCGGGCGCGTCGCGATAGCCGGCGACGTCGAACGCGGCGCCTTCCTTCTCGAGCAGCCCGGCCATCGTCTTGATGAACGCCTCGTCGGCGCCCGCAACGGTGAGGCACACGCTGGTCTTCGAGCGCGACGCCGGGTCGGGGGCGAGATGGCCGAGCCAGTCGCGCGCCGCGACGATGCGATCGAGCGCGGCGGCATTGGCGTCCGACCGGGCGATCAGCCCCGCCGCGCCGCCGACCGATTTCGCCCATTCGAGCGCGAAGATCGCATCTTCCACCGCCAGCATCGACGGGGTGTTGATCGTCTCGCCCTTGAACACGCCCTCGGCGAGCTTGCCCTTGGACACGAGGCGGAAGACCTTCGGCAGCGGCCACGCCGGGGTGTAGGTTTCGAGCCGTTCGACCGCGCGCGGGCCGAGGATCAGCACGCCATGCGCGCCCTCCCCGCCGAGCACCTTCTGCCACGAGAAGGTCGCGACATCGATCTTGTCCCACGGCAGGTCGTAAGCGAACACCGCGGAGGTCGCGTCGGCGAAGGTCAGCCCCTCGCGGTCGGCGGCGATCCAGTCGCCGTTCGGCACGCGCACGCCGCTGGTGGTGCCGTTCCAGGTGAATAGCACGTCATGGCTGAAATCGACCTGCGCAAGATCGGGAAGCTGGCCGTAATCGGCGCGGATCACGTTCGGATCGAGCTTGAGCTGCTTGGCCGCATCGGTGACCCAACCTTCACCGAAGCTTTCCCAAGCGAGCGTCGTCACCGGGCGCGCACCCAGCATCGTCCACATCGCCATTTCGAACGCGCCGGTATCCGAACCGGGGACGATGCCGATGCGATGCGTATCGGGCAGGCGGAGCAATTCGCGCATCAGATCGATGCAATATTGCAGCCGCGTCTTGCCCAGCTTCGAGCGATGCGAACGGCCGAGCACCTCGACGTTCAGCTTCGCCGCATCCCAGCCCGGAGGCTTGGCGCAGGGACCGGAAGAAAAATGGGGACGAGCCGGCCGGGTGGCGGGCTTGGCAGGCGCAGCTTGGGCGCCGGTAACGAGCGTATCAGTCAATGTAACTCTCCTTGCAGAGAGCACGCGCGGCGTTGGGACCGCGTGGCCCGTCGACGGCCCTAGCGATGTGACGGGAGGCTGGCAACGGGGATTATTTGCGAAACTTTCTTTGTTTCCCCGCGAAGGCGGGGACAGGGGGCGGCGTCACTCGACTCGTGCCGCCCCATAAACGATTCGCTTCATCCCCTCTCGCTTGCCGCGAATCCCGCGCAAGCGCAGTAACTTCATCCGTGCGGAGCGTGGGGAAAGGCGGGCGTCGGCGCGGGGGCGCCGTGACGGTCATGGCGCTGATCGCGCTGACGCTTGCCGGTTGCGGGCGCACCGAACGCCCGGTCTCGCCGCGCTCCCGCCCGGCCTATCAGCCCGTCATCGGCCCGTCCGAGCGCGAGACCGCGCAATGTTTCGCCGATCTGCGCGCGCTCGGGGTCGAATTCGAGCCGCTGCCCGACCGTCAGTTCGGCCCCGGCTGCGCGATCATCGGCACGGTCAAACTGCTCGACGTCGGGGTGCCGACCACCAATCTCGGCGCGGTGCGCTGCGGCGAGGCGCGCACCTATGCCGGCTGGGCGCGCAATGCGGTAGGGCCGGCGGCCTATCAGATCCTCGGCAGCGAACTCGCGCGAATCCAGAGCATGGGAAGCTATTCGTGCCGCAACGTCGCGGGCACCGCGCGGCGATCGGGGCATTCGATCGGCAATGCGATCGATGTCGGCGCGTTCGAACTGAAGGACGGGCGGCGAATCAGCATCGCCGAGGATTGGAACTCGCCCGATCCGCAGGTCCGCCAGTTCCTCCGCACCGTCCACGCATCGGCGTGCAAGCGCTTCGGCACCGTGCTGTCCCCCGATTACAACACCGCGCATCGCGATCACCTGCACCTTGAGGATGACCGCGCAACATTTTGCCGCTAATTCGACGGGAATGACAGAAACACGAGTACCAGCCCGGGTCTTTCCGCGCGCGAAACAGGACGCCGAGACCGCCAGGGAGAGCATCTCCACCCCACAAACCGAAAACCCGGCCTATCGCCTCGCCTTTCAGGACATGGATTTCCTGCTGCGCGAGGATCTCCGCCCGGTGCGCTTCCAGCTCGAGCTGCTGAAGCCGCAATTGCTGCTCGACGAGGCGCATATCGGGTCGACCTTCGTCTTCTACGGCTCGGCGCGCATCCCCGAGCCGGACAAGGCGCAGGCGCTGCTCGATCTCGCGACCGACGAAAAGGGTCGGCGCATCGCCGAGCGGCTCGTCGCCAAATCGCATTATTACGAAATGGCGCGCGAGCTGGCGCGGCTGGCGAGCAACTTTCCGCGCGACGAATCAGGGCGGCGGCATTTCGTCGTCTGCTCGGGCGGCGGCCCCTCGATCATGGAGGCGGCGAATCGCGGCGCGACGGACGTCCATGCCGATTCGATCGGGCTCAATATCGTGCTGCCGCACGAACAGGCGCCGAATCCTTATGTGACGCCCAGCCTGAGCATGCAGTTCCACTATTTCGCGCTCAGGAAGATGCACTTTCTGCTCCACGCGCGCGCGCTGGCGGCTTTCCCGGGCGGGTTCGGCACGTTCGACGAATTGTTCGAGCTGCTGACGCTGATCCAGACCGGCAAGATCGCGCGCATCCCGGTGCTGCTGTTCGGCCGCGAATTCTGGCAGCGCGTCGTCAATTTCGACGCGTTGGTCGAGGAAGGCGTAGTGTCCGAGAAGGATCTCGACATCTTCACCTATGTCGAAACCGCGGCGGAAGGCTGGTCGGTCGTCCAGCGCTTCTATCAGGAACAGACGCCGAAGGTCTGACGGGCCGGAAACTAACCACCCCGGCGAAGGCCGGGGTCGAGTTACGGAGCAGCCAGATGCTGGACCCCGGCCTTCCCCGGGGTGGCAGGGCGGAGTGCTAAGACCTTTTGTGTCCCCGCGAAAGCGGGGACCCAGAAGCCGCAATCACTAACGTTGCGGCTCTTGGCCTCTGGGTCCCCGCTTTCGCGGGGACACCGGATTTTCGCGCGGGCGCTTACTTCTTAGCAGGCGCAGCCGATTCGGCGGCCGGCGCAGCCGCATTGGCGGGCGCGGCACCCGCCTCGGCCGGCGCCGCGGCATTGGCCGGCGCGGCCCCCGCCTTGCCCGCATCGGCCTTGGCGTCGGCAGCCGGCGCGGCCGGCAGCGGCAGGTTCGAGCCCTGGGTGTTGAGATACAGGATCACGTCGGCGCGATCCTCCGGCTTGGACAGGCCGGCGAAGGTCATCTTGGTGCCGGGGGCGAACTTACGCGGGCTGGTGAGCCACGCGTTCATCTTGTCGAAGTCCCACTTGCCGCCGACCTTCTTGAGCGCGTCGGAGAAAGCGAAGCCCGCCTTGCCCTCGGCAACGCCCTCGCCCAGCGTGCCATAGAGATTCGGGCCGATGCCGTTCGCGCCGCCCTGATTGACGGTGTGGCAAGCGGCGCACTTCTTGAACACTTCCGCACCCTTGGCCGCGTCCGCCTTGGGCAGCAGCGCCGCGATCGGCACCGCCGCGGCCTCACCGCCGGCGCCGCCGGTGTCGTCGGCCGCTTCGACCGGATAGCCGAATTTCTCGACATGTTCGGAATGGAAGATCATCCCGCCGACGATCGACAACCCCAGCGCAGCGCCACACGCCGCCAGCACCCAGCCCGCAATGGTGTTGTTACGATCATTCATATCGCGAAACCGCCCCTGAAATTTATCTCGAACCCCATAGAAAAGCCCGCCAGCGACCGCAAGCGGCGCTTTGCGTCCGAAACAAACCTCCGCTAACGCGCGCCGCGATGGAGAATTTCGCCGCCCCCGCCCGCCCGATCGTCGCCGCCATGACCGCGGCCGCCGCCGCCGATCCCGAGCGCGCGGTCGCCTTTCAGGGCGCGCCGGGCGCCAACAGCCATGTCGCGGCGCGGGAAGCCTTTCCCGACGGATTGCCGCTGCCGTGCTTCGCGTTCGAGGATGCGATCGACGCGGTGAAGGAAGGCCGCGCCGCGCATGCGATCATCCCGATCGAAAATTCGCTGCACGGCCGCGTCGCCGACATCCACTTCCTGCTCCCCGAATCGGGGCTGGTGATCACCGGCGAGCATTTCCTGCCGATCCGCTACGCGCTGATGGGGCTGGGCACGCGCGACGAGGTGCGCGAGGCGATGAGCCATCCGCAGGCGCTCGGGCAATGCCGCCACTGGCTCAAGGCGCACGATATCCAGCCGCTCGCCTATCCCGACACCGCCGGCGCCGCCGCGATGGTGGCGGAGATCGGCGAGGCGACCACCGCCGCGCTCGCCCCGCCCCCGGCGGCGGATATCTACGGGCTCAAGCTGCTCGCCAACGATATCGCCGATGCCGATCACAATACGACGCGTTTCGTGATCCTCGCACGCGGCGGGCGCCCGGCGGTGGGCGACGGGCCGTGGATGACGACCTTCATCTTCGAGGTGAAGAACATCCCCGCCGCGCTCTACAAGGCGATGGGCGGGTTCGCGACCAACGGGGTCAATATGACCAAGCTGGAAAGCTATCAACGCGGCGGCAGCTTCGCCGCGACCGAATTCTACGCCGATGTGGTGGGCCGCCCGGGCGACGAGGCGTTCGATCGCGCGATGGAGGAATTGGGCTTCCACTCCAAATGGCTGCGCGTGCTCGGCACCTATAAGCAGGCGCGCGAGCGGGGTTAAGCCGCAACCGTCACCTTGTGGCCCCGCGAAGGCGGGGATCCAGGAGCCCCTACGGCGTTGAAGCTCTTGGCCCCTGGATTCCCGCTTTCGCGGGGATACAAGGAACTACCCCGCCGCGATCGCCTTGCAGCTCGATCCGCGCCGCGCCGCGTCGATCGCGGGGAAGCGCGCGGGATCGTCGACGAGGATGCGGATCAGCGCCACGCCGCGCCCGCCCTTCACCCGCACCACCGCCGCGCCCGCCGGGGTCGCCTGCCCCTCCTGCGCGACGACGACCTGCATCGGCTGGCCGCGCCCCTCGATATTGTTGCGGACGAACGCGACGTCGGTATTGGCCTGGAACACCGACAGCGACCAGTAATTCGCCGGGACCGGCACGACGCTGATCGCCAGCGGCCCCTTCGACAGATCGAACGGGCAGGCCGAATAAGCGAGATCCGGGCTCGGCCGCACCACCGCGCGCGATTTGTCCGTCGCGAGCGGCATATGCCCGAAGGTGTTGATCCCGCCGAGCCTTTCCATCCGGGACACCGCCGCCGACATCAGGGTCTGCGGGCTGCGCGAAAGCGTGACGAAATAAGCGGCGATCGCCAGCACCACCCCGACGATCAGCGGCCCGATCCAGCGCTGCATCATGAGCATGCCTCCTGCCGGATGCTGGGTAATTGGTCGCGCGCCGGGTTGGTCCTGCCCTCGTCGGGCGGGAGATAGGTGCGCAAGGTCAGGTCGAAATGCTTGAGCCCCGCGGTCGGAAGCCACAGCCCCTGCTGGCGTACCGGCGAGACGAGCACCGTCCAGCGCGCCTGATTTTCCGCCGGAATCGCCGCGCTTTCCACCGAATAGGGGCCGCCGCCGGTGAGATAGCCGGCGCTGTCATACAAGGTCAGGCTCCACCACCGCCCCGGCAATTGCCCGCCGGTGATGCGATAGCTGCACCGCCCGTTGAGCGGCCGTCCGGCGTCGTCGACGCTCGCGGTGTAATAACGCGCCTCGCGCGCCGGGAGCGCGAGCAGCCCGCGCAGCGCGACGACCGCGCGGGTACGCATGCTCTGGTCGGCGGTGCCGAAATCCATCCCCGTCGTCCACGGGCCGATCTGCACGTTGGAGCCGAGCGCGCCGGCGCGCACGGTGTAGATCGCGCTGCCCAGCCCCGCCACCACGCCCACGACACCCAGGACGAGATAGCGGACCAAAGGCTTCATGCGGCGCTCCTTACGTCGTGCGGCCTTATTTTCTCAGCGCCGCCTGGGCCGCCGCCAGCCGCGCGATCGGCACACGATAGGGCGAGGCGGACACGTAATCCAGCCCCACCGTCTCGCAGAACGCAATCGACGCCGGATCGCCGCCATGTTCGCCGCAGATGCCGAGCTTGATCCCCGGCCGGGTCGAGCGCCCGCGCTCGGCGGCAAGCTGGACGAGTTCGCCGACGCCCTCGACATCGAGGCTGACGAACGGGTCCTTGGCGTAAATGCCCTTTTCGACATAGGTCGTCAGGAAGCGCGCGGCATCGTCGCGGCTGACCCCGAGCGTGGTCTGGGTCAAATCATTGGTGCCGAACGAGAAGAATTCGCCCGCCTCGGCGATCTCGGCGGCGCGCAGCGCGGCGCGCGGCAATTCGATCATCGTCCCGACGAGATAATCGACCTTGGCGCCGCGCTCGGCGAACACCGCCTGCGCGGTGCGATCGACCACCGCCTTCATCAGTTCCAGCTCGCGCCTGGTCGCGACCAATGGGATCATCACCTCGGGGATCGGCGCCTGGCCGGACCTGGCGGCGACGTCGAGCGCCGCCTCGAAGATCGCGCGCGCCTGCATCTCGTAGATTTCGGGATAGGTCACCCCGAGCCGGCACCCGCGATGCCCGAGCATCGGGTTGAATTCGTGCAGCTCGGCCGCGCGACGCTTGAGCGTCTCGACATCGACCCCGGCCGCCGCGGCGACCTCGGCGAATTCGGCTTCCTCATGCGGCAGGAATTCGTGGAGCGGCGGATCGAGCAACCGGATCGTCACCGGCAAGCCGGCCATCACCTCGAAGATCTCGATGAAATCCTTGCGCTGTTCCGGCAGCAATTTGTCCAGCGCGACGCGGCGCCCGGCCTCGTCGGCGGCGAGGATCATCTGGCGCACCGCGGTGATCCGCGCAGCGTCGAAGAACATATGCTCGGTGCGGCACAGCCCCACCCCTTCGGCGCCGAAATCGCGCGCGGTGCGGCAATCGAGCGGGGTTTCGGCATTGGCGCGGACCTTGAGGCGGCGCACCGCATCGGCCCATTCCATCAAGGTGCCGAAATCGCCGGCCAGCTCGGGCTGGATCGTCGCGACCTCGCCCGCCATCACCTCGCCGGTGGTGCCGTCGATCGTGACGATCTCGCCTTCCCTCACCTCGCGCCCGCCGACCCGCGCGATCTTCGCCTTGGCATCGATCGACAAGGCGCCCGCGCCCGAAACGCAGGGACGGCCCATGCCGCGCGCAACGACCGCGGCGTGGCTGGTCATCCCGCCGCGCGCGGTGAGGATGCCCTTCGCCGCATGCATGCCGTGGATATCCTCGGGCGAGGTTTCGGTGCGCAGCAGGATCACCGCCTTGCCGTCCGCCGCCCAGCGCTCGGCGGTATCGGCGTCGAACACCGCCGCGCCGCTCGCCGCGCCCGGCGAGGCGGGCAGCCCCTTGGTCAACACGTCGCGGGTCGCTTCGGGATCGAGCGTCGGGTGGAGCAACTGATCGAGCGCCTGCGGATCGACCCGCGCGATCGCTTCCTCGCGCGTGATCAACCCGGCGTCGGCCATCTCGACCGCGATCTTGAGCGCGGCCTTGGCGGTGCGCTTGCCCGAGCGCGTCTGGAGCATCCACAGCTTCCCCGCCTCGACGGTGAACTCGATGTCCTGCATGTCGCGATAATGGTTTTCGAGCCGGTCGAAGACGGCGGCGAGCTCGGCATAGACCGTCGGCATCGCCTCTTCCATCGAGGCGGCCTTGGCCCCTGCGGCCTCGCGCGCGGCAAGCGTCAGATATTGCGGCGTGCGGATCCCCGCCACCACGTCCTCGCCCTGCGCGTTGATGAGGAATTCGCCATAATAGGCATTGTCGCCGGTCGAGGGATCGCGGGTGAACGCCACCCCGGTCGCCGAGGTGTCGCCCATATTGCCGAACACCATCGCCTGGACATTGACCGCGGTGCCCCAGTCGCCCGGAATGTCGTTGAGCCGGCGGTAGACCTTGGCGCGCTCCGACTGCCACGAACCGAACACGGCGCCGACCGCGCCCCACAATTGATCATGGACGTCCTGCGGGAAGGGCTTGCCCCATTCCGCCTCGACGAGCCGCTTATATTCGGCGACCAGCGCCTTCCAATCGGCCGCGCCCATCTCGGTATCGAGGGTGAAGCCCTTGTCTTCCTTCGCGATCTCGAGCGCCTCTTCGAACGCGCCGTGATCCAGTTCGAGCACCACGTCCGAATACATCTGGATGAAGCGGCGATAGCTGTCCCACGCGAAACGCTCGTCGCCCGACACCTTGGCCAGCCCCTCGACGGTCGCGTCGTTGAGCCCGAGGTTGAGCACGGTATCCATCATCCCCGGCATCGACACGCGCGCGCCCGAGCGGACCGAGACGAGCAGCGGCCCGGCGCCGTCGGCCGAGGCATCGCCGAATTTCTTGCCGGTCACCGCCTCGATATGCGCGATGCCCTTGGCGACTTCCTCGCGCAGCGAGTCGGGGAATTGCTCGCCGTCCTCGTAATAACGCGTGCACATCTCGGTCGAGATGGTGAAGCCCGGCGGGACGGGCAGGCCGATCGAGGCCATTTCCGCCAGATTGGCGCCCTTGCCCCCGAGCAGAAATTTGTCGCCCTTGCCCCCATCGGAAACACCACCACCGAACCGATAGACGTATTGCGTCATGATCAACCCTCTAAGTGCCTGTTTCGCGGCGGGCGCGAAAAAATATGTCGAAATAAGCGGCGCGGCGGCAGCGTTATCCCTCGATTCGCGAAAAATCGGCGACGCTGTGCACTGCAGCACGGACCCGCGCAAGCAGCGCGAGGCGAGCGTCGCGCCTGGCGGGATCGGCGTCATTGACCGTCACCGTCTCGAAGAAGGCATCGATCGGCGCGCGCAACGTGGCGAGCGCGGCCATCGCCGCCTCGAAATCCTCATTCGCCACCGCATCGGCGGCGGCCGGCTCAGCCGCATCGAGCGCCGCGATCAGCGCCGCCTCATCGGATTCGGGGGTGTAGCTGAGCGGCTTCCACTCTGCGGTTTCGACGCCCTCTTTCTTGAGGATGTTCGCGGCGCGCTTGTACCCGGCGAGCAGGTTGGCGCCGTCGTCGGTGCCGATGAACGATTGCAGCGCGTGGACGCGCGCGAGCAGGCGGACGAGATCGTCCTCGCCGCCGAGCGCGAATACCGCATCGATGAGGTCGTGGCGCACGCCGGCTTCGCGTTGCTGGACCTTGAGACGGTCGGCGAAGAAATCGAGGAGCAACCACGCACAACTATCGAACTCTTCACTGCTCGTCGGGTGCTTCTTCGTCGAGCGTCCGACGGTGATGACAAGCGTTTCAGATTCGACTTCAGCTTGCTCGCGCAATTTCTCGAGCCGCTTTCGTTCAACGCCCTCAACCGAAAGCTGAACCAACTCCATCTGCCTTTCCAAAATAGGCAGAAGTCGCAGGCGCAGGCGCTCTTCGGTGATTTGGCGGATCGCTCCCAGTGCGGCACGCCGTAGCGCGAACGGATCACGGGAACCGGTCGGCGTTTCCGCAATGTAGAAAAATGCCGCCAGCGTATCCAGCTTATCCGCCAACGACACCGCCACCGTCACCGGCGCGGTCGGCACATAATCGCCCTGCCCGACCGGCTTGTAGTGATCGCGGATCGCCTCGGCGACCGCGCGCGGTTCGCCCTGCGCGGCGGCGTAATAGCCGCCCATCAGCCCCTGAAGCTCGGGGAATTCGCCGACCATCCCGGTGACGAGATCGGCCTTGGCCAGCCGCGCGGCGCGTTCGGCCATGTCGGCGAGTGCCGCGCGCCCCTCCTCACCACCCCGGCGAAGGCCGGGGTCCAGTTGCGAGCCGCCCGATGCTGGACCCCGGCCTTCGCCGGGGTGGTTACCGGAGGGTCCGACGATGCCTTCTTCCACCAGCCAGCGCGCCAGCTTGGCGACGCGTTCGACCTTGTCGGCCACCGTGCCGAGCTTTTCGTGGAAGACGATCTTTTCGAGCTTCTTCGCCTGCTCCTCCAGCGGCACCTTCAAATCGGTGTCGTAGAAGAAGCGCGCATCGGCGAGCCGTGCGGCGAGCACCTTGCGGTTGCCCTCAACGATCTTCGCCCCGCCGTCGCTCGCGGCGATATTGGCGGTGCAGACGAAGGCATTGGCGAGCTTCCCGTCGGCCGAGCGGCAGACGAAATATTTCTGGTTCACCCGCGCGGTGAGCTGGATCACTTCGGGCGGCACTTCGAGGAACGCCGCATCGAAGCGGCCGAGCAACGGCACCGGCCATTCGGTCAGCCCGGCATTCTCGGCGACCAGCCCCTCGTCCTCGATCAGTTCCAGCCCCGCCTCGCGCGCCAGCGCGGCGGCGCGGGTGCGGATCAGCGCCATCCGCTCGTCCTGATCGACGATGACATGCGCGGCGCGCAGTTTCTCGACATAATCCGCCGCCGAGCCGATCGTGATCGCGCCCGGATGATGGAAACGATGCCCGAGCGTCGCCGCCCCGCTCTCCACCCCGGCGACCGAGACCGGCACGATCTCCCCGCCGAACAACGCGACGATGCCGTGCAGCGGGCGCACCCAGCGCTGCGATTCGGTCGAGCGCGAGGTCGCGCCCCAGCGCATCGACTTCGGCCACGGAAACGCGCGGATCACCGCCGGGATCGCCGCGGCGAGCACCTCGGCAGTCGCGCGGCCGGGGCGTTCGGTCACCGCGAAGAACACCCCGTCGCGCTCCTCGAGCTGATCGCGGGTCAGCCCGGTCTTGCGCAGAAAGCCTTCGAGCGCCTGCGGCGGTGCCGAGCTGCGCGGGCCCTTCACTTCCTCGCGCACCGCCTCGGTCGCGTGCGGCAGATCGCGCAGGATCAGCGCGAGGCGGCGCGGGGTGGCATAGGTCACCGTCGCGGCGGCGGCGATGCCCGATTGCGCGAGTTCGGCAGCGAACAGCCGCGCGAGATCGTCGCGCGCCTTGGCCTGCATGCGCGCCGGGATTTCCTCCGAGCGGAGTTCGAGCAGGAAATCGGTCACGCCGCGGTCCAATCGGGATATTTTTCTTGCCATTGCGGCGTGTTCTTCTCGATCCACGCTGCGCAGCTCGCCTTGGCGAGATCGCGCACGCGGCCGATATAGGCCTGGCGCTCCGCGACCGAGATCACGCCGCGCGCGTTGAGCAGGTTGAAGATATGGCTCGCCTCGATCGCTTGCTCATAGGCCGCGATCGGCAGCTTGGCCGCCAGCGCATTCTCGCATTCGGCCGCCGCCTTGCGGAAAAGATCGAACAGAGCGTCGGTATTGGCGACCTCGAAATTCCACGTCGACATCTGCCGCTCGTTTTCGAGGAAGATGTCGCCATAGCTGACACCCGCGTCGTTGAAGCGCAAGTCGTACACGTTATCGACATTCTGGATGTACATCGCCAGCCGTTCGAGCCCGTAGGTCAGCTCGCCCGCCACCGGCTTGCAATCGAACCCGCCCATCTGCTGGAAATAGGTGAACTGGGTCACCTCCATCCCGTCGCACCAGACTTCCCAGCCGAGCCCCCAGGCGCCGAGCGTCGGGCTTTCCCAATCGTCCTCGACGAAGCGGATGTCGTGGACGCTCATGTCCACCCCGATCGCGGCGAGGCTGCCGAGATAGAGCTGCTGGAGATCGGGCGGGCTCGGCTTCAGGATCACCTGATATTGGTAATAATGCTGCAGCCGGTTGGGATTTTCGCCGTAGCGGCCGTCGGTCGGGCGGCGGCTGGGCTGGACGAAGGCGGCGTTCCACGTCTCCGGCCCCAGCGCGCGCAACGTGGTGGCGGGGTGGAAGGTGCCGGCGCCCATCCGCATGTCATAGGGCTGCAGGATCACGCATCCGCGCTCGCTCCAATAATGATGGAGGCGCAGGATCATGTCCTGGAAGGAGAGCGGCGCGTCTGTTGACCTCGTGTTCATCGCGCGCGGGCCATGACGGATGGCTCGCCAACAGGCAAGTCTATGCGTAAATCACATTGTCCCGCTCTCGCCACGAGGTAGCCCGCGTTGTTCCGATCCGTCACCGCCGCATTCGCCACGCTTGGCCTTGCCTTTGCCCTTCCCGCCTGCGCCCAGCCCGCGCCGGTCGCGGCCAAGGATGCCGATCCCGCTCTGTGGGTGGTGAAGGACAAGGATACCACGATCTATCTGTTCGGCACGATCCATGTGCTGAAACCCGGGCTCTCGTGGTTCGACGAGGCGGTGAAGAAGGCGTTCGACAAATCGGGGACATTGGTGCTCGAAATGGTCGAGCCCGATCAGGCGACGCAGCAGAAGGTCGTGCTGTCCAAGGCGTTCGCGCTCGACGGGCCGACGCTGAGCGAGCAATTGCCCGCCGAGAAGCGCCCCGCCTTTGCCAAGGCGCTGCAGGACAACGGGCTGCCGCTCGCGCAATATGATCGGATGCGGCCGTGGTTCGCCGCGATCAGCCTGTCGATCCTGCCCTTGGAAAAGCTCGGCTATGATCCCGCCAACGGCCCCGAAGGCATCCTGACCCGCGCGGCCAAGGCGCAGCACAAGCAGGTGATGGGGCTGGAGACCTTCGAGGGGCAGATGTCGCTGTTCGACAAATTGTCGCACAAAGGACAGGTCGACTTGCTCGCCTCGACGATCGACGAACTGCCCAAGGCGCAGGAGAATATGGACAAGATGGTCGCCGACTGGGCGGCCGGGCGGCCGGACGAGCTGGCCAAGGAGATGAACGCCTCGCTCAAGGATACCCCCGAGGTGGCCGAGACACTGCTGATCAACCGCAACAAACAATGGGCCGGCTGGATCGCCGAGCGGATGAAGAAACCGGGGACGGTGTTCATCGCGGTCGGCGCTGGCCACCTCGCCGGGCCGGGGAGCGTGCAGGATCAGCTGCAGCGCTACAGGCTCAAGGCAGTGCGGATTCGCTACTGACCATCCGTTACCACCCCGGCGAAGGCCGGGGTCCAGTTACGACCGGCCCGATGCTGGACCCGGGCCTTCGTGGTCCCCGCAAAGTATTACTTTGCGGGGTGCCCCTTCGCCGGGGTGGAAGCGCCATTGTTGATTTTCGTCCCATCTCCCGCTAAGCGCGCCGGCTTCCCGTCATGGTCATCCCTGGAGGCGTGGCGGGAGATGAACCTTATTCGTTTCGGAGATACTGCAATGAGCGACACGCTGACGCTCGCAGCCGAGACGCGTGATCGGGTTGGCAAGGGAGCCTCCCGTGATCTGCGTCGCAACGGCCGCGTCCCCGCCGTCATTTACGGCCAGAACAAGGAACCGACCTCGATTCACCTCGAGGAGAAGGCGCTGGTGAAGGCGCTGGGCACCGGGCATTTCATGAACTCGGTGATCATGGTCAACGGCGAGCGGACGCTGCCGAAGGACGTGCATTTCCATCCGGTGACCGATCGTCCGGTCCATGTCGACTTCCTGCGCATCAGCGCGCACGCCAAGGTGACGGTCGCTGTCCCGGTGGTGTTCGCCGATGAGGAAGCCGCGCCCGGCCTGAAGAAGGGCGGCGTGCTCAACATCGTTCGCCACGAGCTGGAGCTGGTGTGCGACGCGGCGGAGATCCCGGCCGAGATCACGATCTCGCTCAAGGGCTTCGACGTGGGCGAATCGATCCACATCTCGCATGTGACGCTGCCCAAGGGCACCGCCTCGGCGATCGACGACCGCGATTTCACGATCGCGACGATCGTTGCGCCGTCGGCGCTCAAGTCGTCGGAAGGCGCGGCTGAAGCTGCTGCCGAGGACGAGGGCGAGGCCGACAAGGCGGAGTAATCCGTCGCCTCGGTTGATAGCCAGTTTCGGGCGGGGTGACGGCAACGTCCCCCGCCCGTTTCATGTCGGGAGGGTGAAATCATGCAATTGTGGGTGGGGCTGGGCAATCCCGGGCCGCAATATGCGATGCACCGGCACAATATCGGCTTCATGGCGCTCGACGCGATCGCCGAGGTGCACGGCTTCGGCCCGACGAGCAAGAAATTCCAGGGCTGGCTGCAGGAAGGCCGGCTGGGATCGGACAAGATCCTGCTCCTGAAGCCCGCGACCTTCATGAACGAAAGCGGCCGCAGCGTCGGCGAGGCGTTGCGCTTCTACAAGCTCGGCACCGACGCGCTGACCGTGTTCCACGACGAGCTCGATCTCGCGCCGTTCCGCGTCAAGGTGAAGACCGGCGGGGGCACCGCGGGGCATAACGGGCTGCGCTCGATCGACCGCCACCTCGGCCCCGATTTCCGCCGCGTGCGGATCGGCATCGGGCATCCGGGGCATAAGGATCGCGTGACGGGGCACGTTCTCGGCAATTATGCCAAGAGCGAAATCGAGCCGCTGAGCGACCTGCTCGGCGCGATCGCGGCGGAGGCGCCGCTGCTCGCCGCGGGCGACGATGCGCGGTTCATGAACGATGTCGCGCTGCGGCTGGGGGAATAATCATGCCGGTCCGCGCCTTGTTCCCGACATTGTTCTACGAGGGCCAGATCGACGATGACGCGCTGATCGCCGAGCTCGAGCAATCCGCGCTGCAGCTGGCGCAGGACGATCGCGCGGGCCGGGCGTGGTCGCGTGCCAACGGCTATCGCGGCTATACCAGCTATGCCTCGCTCAACGACCTGCCGGCGCGCGATCCCGCCTTTGCCGCGCTCAAGCGCAAGCTCGACCGGCATGTCGCGGCCTTTGCGGAGGAATTGCAGCTCGATCTGGGCGGGCGGCGGCTGCGGCTCGACAGCCTGTGGGTCAATGTCATGCAGCGCCACGCGACGCATAGCGGGCATATCCACCCGCATAGCGCGATTTCGGGCACCTTCTACGTCGCGGTGCCGCCGGGTTCGGGCGCGCTCAAGCTGGAGGACCCGCGGCTGCCGCTGCTGATGGCCGCGCCCTTGCGCCCCGATACCTTCGTCTATGCCGAGCCGGCGCGGGGTAGCGTGTTCCTGTGGGAGAGCTGGCTGCGCCACGAAGTGATGCCGAGCGACGCCAAGGAACCGCGGATCAGCATCAGCTTCAATTATAGCTAGGCCGGGCCGGGGCGCGGAGGGCAAATTGCTCCCGGATGAACCGGCGACCCAGAACCGGTTCATCACCGATGCGTTATCCAAACCGACTTACCGGGATGGATGGAGTCGTGATGCCATGGCCGGATTTCGCATTTCGCATCTGAGCACGACGGTGGCGCTTGCCGCGCTCGCCGTCGCCGGGTGCAACCGCACCCCCAACGCCAATCAGGCGCTGCTCGACTACCAAAGCGCCGCCGCGCCGCTGCCGACGCTGCCCGCGACCTTGCCGATGACCGATATCGCCGCGCCGCCCCCAGCCCCCGCGCCGGCCGCCGCCGCGCTGCCCGACACCCGCCCGATCCGCACGGTGCGGGTGCACGATCCGCGCCGCGGGGCCGAATATGCCTATGCCGACGCGGCCTCCCGATTCTCCGACGCTTTGGGCGAGGCGCCCCCGGATTACGGCTTCGACTATGCCGGGGTCCAGCCCTGGGCATGGGAGGGCTATGACGATTCGCTCGTCTTCGCCGAGCCGGTCTCCGGCGGCTATCGCACTTATTATTACCAGCCCGGCGAGGAACAGCCGTATTTCGTCCGGGATCCTTATTATTCCTACGGTTATGACAATGGGCAGCTCGCAGTGGTCTATGACGCGGGCGGGGATATCGTGCCGTGGGAGGATTATGGGCCGCAGGTGGTCTATGCCTCGCGCTATCTCGTCCGCGGGCGCGATCTATGGCGTGCGTCGCGCGGCGACCGGATTTCGATCAACGTCCAGAACTGGACCAATTACCGCATCAATTACTTCAACCAGCAGCAACGCTGGGACGCGGCCCGATCGCGCCAGCCCTTGTGGGTGAATTACGCGCAACAGGATGCCGCCGCGCAACGCCACTGGCAGGCCGAGCAGGCGCGCCGCCGCATCGATCAGCAGCGTTTCGACGCCTGGCAGGCGCAGGGCTTCCGCGCCGCGCCGCCGCCACGCGCAATTCCGGCGCAATGGCAGCAGGCCTCATGGGCGCGCGATCCGCATCGCTTCACCCCGGTTGCCGCCACCGTCGCCGGCGGCGCGGCGGTCGCCGCCGGGGCGCTGATCGCGCACAATGCGCAGCTCCATCGCCAGCAGCAGCAGCAATTGATGCAGGCGCAACAGGCCAATACGGTGCGGCTCCAGCGCGAGCAGGCGCTGCAGCAGCAACAGCAGCGCGCCTTTGCCGCGCGCGAACAGGCGCAGGCGCGCAGCTTCCAGGCCGGGCAGCAGCGCGAGATGCAGCAGCAGGCCGCGCTCGCCCGCCAGCAACAGGCGCAGGCCGCCCGCCAGCAGCAGAACGAGCGTATCCTCGCGCAGCGTCAGCAGGCGCAGGCCAATGCACAGCGCGCGCAACAGGCGCGCACCGAACGCGTGGCGATCCAGCGCGAACAGCAGGCGGCGCGGATCCAGCAGCAACAGCAACGTGTCGCCGCGCAACGCGAGCAGCAGGCAGCCCGCGCCCAGCAGCAACAGCAGCGCCTCGTCGCGCAGCGCGAGCAGCAAGCGGCTCGTGCGCAGCGGGACCAGCAGGTCCGCAGCGAGCGCGTGACGATGCAACGCGAGCAGCAAGCCGCGCGGATGCAACAGCAGCAGGAACGCGCCGCCGCCCAGCGCGAGCAACAGGCCGCGCGAGCCGAGCGCGAGCAGCAGATGCGCGCGGAGCGTGCAACGGCGCAACGCGAGCAGCAGCAGGCCCGCATCGAACGCGCCAATGTGCAGCGCGAACAGCAGGCTGCGCGTGCCGAACAGCAGCAGGCGCGCGCGCAGGAGATGGCGCAGCGTCGCCAGCAGGCCGAAGCCGCCCGTGCGCAACAGGCGCAGGCCCGTGCGGTGCAACACGCGGAATCGCGCCCTGCCCCCCGCCCCGAGCCGCAGCGCCCGGCGCCGCATCGCGAAAACCCGCACGGCGGGCGGTGAGGAAACTCGGGCCTCGGGGTGGCGCGACGCGGGCATAGGCTGTACGGCGCCCGCGTCCCCTATACCTTGAGGAACGAACATGGGTTTCCGTTGCGGCATCGTGGGCCTGCCCAATGTGGGCAAGTCCACCCTCTTTAACGCGCTGACCGAAACGGCGGCGGCGCAGGCCGCGAATTATCCGTTCTGCACGATCGAGCCCAATGTCGGCAATGTCGGCGTCCCCGATCCGCGGCTCGACAAATTGGCCGCGGTTGCGGGCTCGGCCAAGATCATCGAGACGCAACTCGCCTTCGTCGACATCGCCGGGCTGGTGCGCGGCGCCTCCAAGGGCGAGGGGCTCGGCAATCAGTTCCTCGGCAATATCCGCGAGGTCGACGCGATCGTCCACGTCCTGCGCTGCTTCGAGGACGGCGACGTGACGCATGTCGAGGGCAAGGTCGATCCGATCGCCGATGCCGAGACGGTCGAGACCGAATTGATGCTCGCCGATCTCGAAAGCCTCGAAAAGCGCGTGCCCAATTTCGTCAAGAAGGGCCAGTCGGGCGACAAGGAAGCGAAGATCGCCGCCAGCGTGCTCGGCCAGGCGCTCGATCTGCTACGCGACGGCAAACCGGCGCGGCTGACCCAGCCCAAGGATGTGGAGGAAGCGCGGGTCTTCGCGCAGGCGCAATTGCTCACCGCCAAGCCGGTGCTCTACGTCTGCAACGTCGAGGAAGCGAATGCCGCCAACGGCAATGCGCATTCGGCGCGGGTGTTCGAAAAGGCCGCGGCCGAGGGCGCCGAGGCGGTAGTCGTCTCCGCTGCGATCGAGGCCGAGATCGCGACGATGCCGGTCGAGGATCGCGGCGAGTTCCTCGCCGAGCTGGGGCTGGGCGAAACCGGGCTCGCCCGCGTGATCCGCGCTG
Source organism: Sphingomonas sp. (assembly GCA_017849555.1). Lineage (GTDB taxonomy): Bacteria > Pseudomonadota > Alphaproteobacteria > Sphingomonadales > Sphingomonadaceae > Sphingomonas > Sphingomonas lycopersici. The sequence goes on from JAFIGU010000083.1 coordinate 53,244, forward strand.
GATACAAATTGCTGCATCTCCTCACCTTCTTCACCGTCGGGCCAAAGGAGGCACGCGCCTGGACGGTCGAGGCCGGGGCGAAGGCGCCGCAGGCCGCCGGGGTGATCCACACCGATTTCGAACGCGGGTTCATCCGCGCCGAAACGATCGCCTATGACGATTATGTCACGCTCGGCGGCGAAGCCGGTGCGCGCGAGGCGGGCAAGCTGCGCCAGGAAGGCAAGGAATATGTCGTCCAGGACGGCGACGTGATGCTGTTCCGGTTCAACGTTTAATAGGTTCACTGTCTTCCCCCGTTCGCCCTGAGCTTGTCGAAGGGCGGCCCTAACTCACGAACGGC
>JAFIGU010000084.1 GCA_017849555.1 Sphingomonas sp.
AATACCGATGGGTGGCCGGGTGGGGGAGCGGGCCGGTGCCGCAACGAAATGCCCCCGAAGGGGCATTTCTCAGACCGACTCTTAACCGTTGGCCGCGCTGGTGTTGACGGTGCCGTTGACGCCGGCGGGATAGAATCCGCCCGTGGTCACCGACGCCTTGTTGAGGAACAGGATGTTGAGCACCTGCCCGGTGGTGCGGCTGAAGGTGATGCCGTTGCCGTCGACCGGCGCGACGTTGGAGATCGTATTGTCCGCGCCGGCGATTCCCTTGTCGAGCGTGGTCGAGCCGTCGAGGCTGTCGCGCGCCGCGCTGAGCTTGCCCGGGATCACGGTGAAGCCCTTTTGATAGAGCAAGGTGCGGATCAGCCCGGCGTGATAGGCCTCGGTGCCGAGCACCCCGGCCAGCCCGGTGATGAAGCCCGGCGTGCCGAGCACCGGCACCAGCCCCTTGTACGCGGTGGCGATCACATCCTTGAGGATGAACGCGCCGTAGAGGAAATTCTCGTCCGACGCATAGGGGTTGAACGGCGTCACCCCCGCCAGCCCGGCGAGCGCCGCGAACGCATCGGTGCTGCCGCTGTCGATGTTGAGCGACGGCATTGCGGTCGGCGTGCCGCCGATCAGCGAGCGGAGATATTCGACGTGCGCGCGATCGTCGCGCGCCATTTCGCGCGCGACGGCGGCGACCTGCGGATCGCTGAACGGCACCAGCGCGCCGCCCTTGACCGTCCCCTGGGTGCCGCTGCCGGTCAGATCGCTCGCCGGCAGCCCGGCGCCCGTCGCGGCATAAGAGAAATATTGCCCCGACAGATATTCGAGCTGGAGCGCGAACTTGAGGATCGTGATGTCCGCCGCCTCGGTGCTGGCGGTCGAGGTCGCGGTGGGGGTGGGCGTCGGGTTGGACGAGGAGGAATCGCTGCCGCAGGCGGACAGCAACGCCAGCCCGCCGACCGCGGCGCCCGACTGGCCGACGAGGCTGAGGAAACGGCGGCGCCCGGCGCTGTGCAGCGCGGCGTCGTCGGAAGTGGTGATCTGTTCGTGGTCGATCATGACGATAATCCCTGAAACCTTGGCAAATGGGCGAACGAGCGGCGCGTCGGGCGCGCCTTAGCTCGCCGCGCTCGTCGTGATGGTGCCGTTGACGCCGGCCGGGAAGAAACCGCCCTTGGTGACCGCGGTCCGGTTCAGGAACAGGATGTTGAGCACGGTGCCGTAGCTGCGGGCGAAGGTGCAGGCATTGCCGTCGACCGGCGCGATATTCGCCAGCGGGCCGTTGCCCGACGAAACCTCGCGGATGCCCTGATCGTCGTCGGACCCGCCGTCGATGCTGTCGCGATAGTTGGAGATGCTGTCGACCGAGCCGAGGATCGCGGCGTTGGCGCTGCTCATCTGGTAGAGCGTGGTGCGCACCAGCGCGGCATGATGCGCATTGGCCGCCATCAGCCCGGCCGCCGCCTCGAGGAAGGTCTTGCTGCCGAGCAGCGCGACCGCGCCCTGATAGGCACTCGCGACCACATCCTGCAGGAAGAAGGCGCCGAGCAGGAAGTTGAGCTCGTTGGCATAGGGATCGAACGCGGTGTTCGCGGCGACCAGCCCGGCGGCCTGCGCCATCGCGCTGAACGCATTCGTCGCGCCATTGCCGAGATCGATCGCCGGCTGCGCGACCGCCGCGGTGCTGAGCGTGGTGCGCAGGAAGCGGACCTGATTGAGCGTCACCGTCGCCATTTCCTTGGCGTAAGCGGCGATATAGGCGTCGGCGAAGGTCACCTTGGCACCGGGCGTGACATTGCCCCCGGCGGTCGGGGTGGCGGCGCCGCTCTGCGTGTCGCTGGTGCCCAGCCCCGCGCCGTTGACGGCGTAGCCGTAATAATTGGCCTGGAGATATTCCAGGTTGAGCAGGTAGTTGAGCACGTCCGCATCGGCCACCGTCTGCGCCGAAACGGGATCGGAGAAGATCAGCGCGCCCGCGCCGATCGCCGCCGCGCCGACCGCCGCGGCAAAGAACGCGCGCCGGTCGTCGCGCCGTTTCTCGTCCGGTTCCGGCATCCCGACAAGTCGCCCGTCCTGGGTCATTGCTGCTTCCCTTCCTGAACCGCCCGGCAGAAAACCGTGCCGTATGCGCCTAGTTGATTTCGCTGTCTCGAAGCTGAACGAATCGACAGAATCGTGACCGAACCGTTCCTTTAGGCGGAGCGGCCGGCCACGCAAAACTCAGAATGTATAAGCCACCCCGATTGCACCAAGCCATTGATTCGCTGTGCCGACATCGCGCACCACCGGGCTCGCCGCGGCATCCCCGAGCAACCGGCTGTAGGTTGCGGCGCCGACCAGTTTCCAGCCGTGGAGCAAATCGCCCGAAAGCGAGACGGTGCCCGCCGCCCCCAGGGTCCAATTCTTCCACCCGCCCCGCCCGTGATAGGCGGGGAGCCCGCTCGCGCGGCTGTCGGCCGGGGTGATGTTGAAATAGGACGCCATATAGCCGTTCCCGACATGATCGGCCGAAACGAACGCCGCCACGGCGATCTTGCGGCTCAACGGGGTGAAATATTGCAGATTCGGCGTGACGATAGCGCTGTCGTGTACCCCGAATATGTCATGCCGGTAACTTACCGACAGCGTCAGCATGTCGTGCCTGCTGGTGAGCACCCCCGTCTTGCTGATGCCGAGATAGCCGCCGGCCTCGATCGTCAGATCACGCTTGGGTAAGGCGCGGACCTGCGGATCGTCGATATTGCTGCGGCTGGTACGGTTGAAATTGACCGCGATCAGCGGCCCGGCCTGGATCGCCCATGCCGGCCCGTCGGGGCGGCGGATCAGGTTGAAGCTCGCGCGATTGCCGATGATCGCGAAATCGTGGCCGCCGACGGTGCCGATCGCCCCCGGCACGGGGCTGAACGAATGATGTTTGGCGCCCTCGTAATCGCTCATGAAGCCCGCGCCGACGCCCACCGTGACGATATCCCGATCGAGATCCGGGCTGGCGGGGCCGGCGGTCTGCGCCGATGCCGACGGGGCCGAGAGCGGGACGGCACACAGCGGGGCGATCGCGGTAAGATATGGTAAGCGCACAAAAATTCTCCACGGCCGTGCTCGTCAAACCCGTGGGCGGTGCTTTGGCTCCCTGACGGGGGGGCGAGACGCCGGCGTGAGGGCCGGCGTGATCCAGAGCCATCGCTGGTCCATCGCTTTCCGCGGCGGATAAGCCTCCTTGTGCTCCCGCGAAGGGCGCCCATCAAAGTGGTGGGAACCCAGGGCACGAGCCCAGACTGGGGCCCCGCCTTCGCAGGGACACAAAGGGGTTTCCGGCACGTAGCCCGACCCAGTCGTTCGCCCGCGCCAACCGTCCCGATCCGGCACGATTTTGGCTCGCGCTCTCTTCCGCTCGGCGCGGCGATCCGCTACGCCGGGGGGATGGCAGCAACCCACGGCTGCGACATCGCGATCGTCGGCGGCGGTCTTTCAGGATCGCTGATCGCCTTGGCGCTCGCGGCAAAGCGCCCCGATCTTTCGCTGCGACTGATCGAGGCCGGAGAGACGATCGGCGGCGACCGATTGTGGTCGTTCCTCGATGCCGATGTCGCGCGCGCCGATCGCTGGCTGCTCACGTCGCTCATCGTCCACGCCTGGCCGGTCTATGACGTCGCCTTTCCGGGGCAGGCGCGCGCGTTGCGGCACCCCTGTTATGCGATCACCGGCGAGCGGCTCGATCTGGTGGTGCGCGCACAGCTTTCCCCCGATGCGGTGATGACGGGGCGCAAGGTGCTGGGGTGCAGCCCGCATTCGGTCACGCTCGCCGGCGGGGAGCGGATCGAGGCCAAGGGGGTGATCGACGCGCGCGGCGCGGGCGATCTTTCCGCGCTCGATATCGGGTGGCGCAAATTCCTCGCGCGCGAGCTGGAGATCGCCGGCGGCCACGGGCTCGACCAGCCGATTCTGGCCGACGCCACCGTCACCCAGCATGACGGCTATCGCTTCGTTCGCTGCCTGCCGCTGTCGCCGACCCGCGTGCTGGTGGAGGACAATTATTGCAGCGACAATGCCGCGCTCAACGCAGGCGCGCTTAACCGGCGGATCGAGGTCTATGCCGAAAGCCGCGGCTGGCAGGCGAGCGAGGCGGGGCGCGAGGAGCGCGGCACGCTGCCGCTCGCGATCGGCGGCGATTTCGACGCGCTGTGGCGCGCCGGCGGTGCGCGTGTGGCCAAGGCGGGGACGCGCGCCGGGTTGTTCCACCCTTCGACCGGGCGCTCGCTGCCCGATGCGGTGCGGCTCGCGGTGCTGATCGCCGACACGCCGGATCTTTCCGGCGATTCGTTGTACGCGCTGACGCTCGACTATGCCCGCGCGCGCTGGGCTGAGCGGCGCTTCTATCGCCTGTTCAACGCGCTGATGTTCCGCGCGGCGGGATCGGAGGCGCGCTATCGCGTCGCGGCCTGGCTCTATCGCCAGCCGGCCGGGCTGATTTCGCGTTTCCATGCGGCACGTTGTACCTTTTCGGACCGCGCGCGGATGCTTAGGGGCAAGCCGCCCGTGCCGTTCTGGCGTGCGGTGAAGCTGGCGAGACGCATCGAGTGACTGAAGCGTGACCGAAACGAAGGCGGTGGTGATCGGGGCCGGGATCGGCGGGTTGGCGCTCGCCATCCGACTGCAAACGGCGGGAATCGCGACGACCATCGTCGAAGCGCGCGACCAGCCCGGCGGCCGGGCGGCTTTCCGTCGGCTGGAGGGTTATACGTTCGATACCGGCCCGGCGGCGATCGCCGATCCCGCGCCGCTCACCGCGCTATGGGCGCTGGCCGGCGACGATATGGCGCCGGCGGTGACCTTGCTCCCGGTCGACCCCGGCTATCGCTGCCACTGGCCCGACGGCGCGGTGCTCGATCTGGCGGACGACGAGGCGTTGCGCGCGGAGATCGGCCGGCGCGCGCCCGGCGATGCCGCGGGATATCGCAAATTGCGCGATCATGCCGCGGCGCTGCGCCGCGAAGGACTCGACCAGCCGTTCGCCGATGCGGCGGCATTGCTGCGCGCGGCGCCGTGGGTGGTGCGGCATCAGGCGTGGCGCTCGGTCCATTCGACCGTTGCGCGCTTCGTCGGCGACGAAAAGCTGCGGCAGGCGCTGTCGTTCGGCACCTTGCTCGCCGGCGGCAACCCCATGACCGCCAATGCCGCGGCGCTGCGGCCGGGGAGCGAGGGCGAGGCGTGGTGCGTCGCGGGCGGCACCAACCGGCTGATCGCGGCGCTGGCGGCGCTGTTCGAGCGGCGCGGCGGGACGATCCGGCTGGGCGACGCGGCGGTGCGGATCGAGACGCTCGGCGATCGCGTGACCGCGGTGGAAACCGCGAGCGGCTGGCGCACCGATTGCGCGATGCTCGGCGCCAATTGCGACATGATCCACGCGTGCCGCGATCTGCTTGCCGGCTCCGCCGCCGCCGCGCGCACCGCCGCGCGGCTCGAGCGCAAACGGCAGGCGCCATCGGTGTTCGCGCTCCATTTCGGGATCAAGGGGACGTGGCCGGGCATTCCGCATCGCACGATCCTGTTCGGTGAGCGCTATGAGGAGGCGCTGTCCGACACGTTCGGGCACGGGCTGCTCGCGGCGGATTTCCCGTTGTTCCTCGATCATCCCAGCGTCACCGACCCATCGCTGGCACCGCCGGGCTGCTCGACCTTCCGCGCCTTCGCGCTGGTGCCGCATCTCGGCAAATTCCCGGAGGACTGGCGCCGCATCGCCCCGCTGATCGAACAGCGCGTGCTCGATGTGCTCGAGCGGCGGCTGATCCCCGAAGTGCGCGAGCGGATCGTCACCGGGTTCAGCTATAGTCCGGCCGATTTCGTGGGCGACTTCAACGCTTATCTCGGGAGCGCGTTCGGCCCCGAGCCGCTGCCGGCGGAAGGCACATGGTTCGCCGCGCGCAATCGCGATGCGGCGATCGGCAATCTCTATTTCGTCGGCGCGGGCGCGCATCCGCGCGGGGGATGGGCCGGGGCGCTGGAAAGCGCGCACAGCGCGGCGGATCTGATGCTGGGGCGGGGATAAGGTTCCGTCCCGTCGTGCCGGTTAGAGCGTCGCGCGTTTAATTGGGATCACATCGAACCGACAGGGTGGGACCCATCACCCCGGCGCAGGCCGGGGTCCAGTC
>JAFIGU010000085.1 GCA_017849555.1 Sphingomonas sp.
AAGCCGATCGGACCTTGTTCGCGGACACCATCAGGGCCAGCAGTCTACACCGACTGCACAAGTAGGCCGGACAGACGACTGCAACCGACAAACAGTCAAAACATCACTTTACGCTTGCAACGCGGGAGCCATCCACAGAGGCCATTCCGGGCCGATCGACCGCTGGACGAGGTCGCTCATCCCCGCGAGCAGCTGCGGCAGATTGACCCGATCGACCTTGAGATCCTGGCGGCGCGCAAAGGCGAGCATCCGCTGGGTCAGCGTCGCACCGCGCTGCGCGCCCTCGATCGCATTGTCGAGCAGCCTTTTGCTCAGCGGATCATCGGGAACGCGCTTGCGCAACAGATCGAGGCTGCTGAGGACCGCCATCAGCAGATTATTGAAATCATGGGCAATACCACCGGTGAGCTGCCCGATCGCCTCCATTTTCTGCGATTGGAACAACACTTCCCGTGCCTGTTCCAGCTCGCGTTGCGCCTTTTCGCGCTCGGTGATGTCGCGGGTGATCTTGGCGAAGCCGATCGGCACCCCCGCATCGTCGCGAATCGCGTCGATCACCACGCTGGCGCGGAAACGCTCGCCGTCCTTGCGGACCCGCCAGCTTTCGGCGAGGAAGCGTCCCTCGGTACGCGCGGTTTCGAGCGCGCGTTGCGGTTCGCCGTTGGCGCGATCCTCCTCGGTATAGAAGCGTGAGAAATGCTCGCCGATGATCTCGTCGGGCTCGTATCCCTTGATCCGTCGCGCACCCTCGTTCCAGCTCGAAACATGCCCGTCGAGGTCTAGCATGTAGATCGCGTAATCGGTCACGCCCTGAACAAGATGGCGGAACTGCGCCTGGCTTTCGTTGAGCGCCTCTTCGGCACGGCGGCGCTGGGTGATGTCGCGGCCATAGGCGAAGATCATGCCGTTTTCGGTCGAGCTATGCCACTCGATCCAGCGGAAACCGCCGTCGGCGGTCAGCAGGCGGCTTTCGTAATTGGTGAGCTGTTCGTCGTCGCGGGCGCGGGCGAGCGCATCGTCGTTGGCACCGGCATCGTCGGGATGAACGAACGCGCTGAAATGATGCCCCACCACCTGATCGAGCGGATGCCCGAGCATCTGCGCCCAGGACGGGCTGACCGAGCGCAGCACGCCCTCGCCGTCGATGACGACCATCAGATCGCGCGAAAAGGTCCACATGCGGTCGGCGCGGAGCCGCTCGCTCTGGAGCGCGGCGACATTGGCGAGCGCGCCGCCGATCTGCGCGGCGATCAGCCGCGCGATGTCGAGGATGCCGGCATCCTCGCTGCGATAGGGGCTCAGCCCGAGGACGAGCCGGCCGGCACTCTCGCCCGGCCCGGGGATCGCGATCGAGATCGCCGCGCGCGGGGGTCGGTCCCAATCGCCCGTGGGCCAGTCGATGTCGGCGGGAAGCGCGACGATCCGGCCGTTTTCGCCGTCCCCTCGCGAGAGGCGCGCGATCGCCGCTTCGAACGACGATGGCGCGGGATGCGCGGCGTCGCCCGTCAGCTGTAGGCTGGCAAACGGGAAATCGCGGCGATTGGTCGCGAAGGTCGAGCGCACCGCATCGTGGATCGCCGATCTGTCGGTCGCGCCGACCAGCGCCGCGCCGAGCTGGCGTATCGTTTCGAGGCGCCGTTCGCCGATGACGCGCTCGGTCTCCTCGCTGACGATGCACAACAGCCCCCCGACGTCGCCATCGGCGGTGTGGAGCGGGCTGTAGGAAAAACTGTGATAGGTTTCCTCGGGATAACCGCTGCGTTCGAGCAGCAGCAACAGCGCCTTGTTCCAGGTCGCTTCGCCGGCGCGGACGCGATCGACCTGATCGGCGACCTCGTCATAGACCTCGGACCAGACCTCGCGAAACGGTCGGCCGAGCATCCCGGGATGCTTGATCCCGAGCGTCGGGATATAGGCGTCGTTGTAGAAGAAATGCAGGTCGTCGCCCCAGCCGAGCCACATCTCGAACCGCGAGGTGAGCAGCATCCGCAGCGGGATTTTCAGCGCGTCGGGCCAGCCGCGCGGATCGCCGAGCGAGGTTGCCGTCCAGTCGTGGCGGCGCATGATATGCGCCATTTCGGAATTGCCGGGAAAGACTTCGCACAGGTCTTCGTCGTACATCCAGATCAATAGCCCGCTTCGTTGCGCCGCCGTGTCAACGCCCGCCCGGTAATTTGGATGCGTCGAGCGCGCCGGGATGCTACCGGCGGCGCATGCCATCGGTGATCATCTATATCGGCGCGGCGCTGGCGGAGATCGCCGGGTGCTTCGCCTTTTGGGCGTGGCTGCGCATGGCGAGGTCCCCCTTGTGGCTCATTCCGGGCTGCGCGTTGCTCGTCGCCTTCGCCTATCTGCTGACCCGCGTCGATACCGCGGATGCGGGGCGGGCCTATGCGGCCTATGGCGGTATCTACATCACCGCGGCGCTGCTCTGGATGTGGCTGGCAGAGGGGGTTCGGCCCGACCGCTGGGATCTGGGCGGCGCTTCATTGTGCCTCGCCGGCGCTGCGGTAATCTTCTTCGGGCCGCATCGCGTCTGACGCGTCGAGCGGCGGCGCGCCGATTGCCCGCTGTGCCTATTTTGTCGCGCTCTCCCGCCAAAAATACGCCGCGGTAACCGAATGGGAAAGCGATAGGATTACGTTCGTTACGCATAGCGGGGTGAAAGAAAGGGCGTGTGCATGCGTAACAATGACGAGGCCGATCTGCCCATCAAGGCGGTGCAGGCATGGGTCGACAGCAAGGGCCATCTCTACCCGACCAAGGAAGCGGCGCTTTATGTCGAGATCGAGCGGCTGCTCGGCCATGTCGGCACCGGCGAAAGCCTGGCGCCGGGCATCGCGCGGGTGCTAGTGGAGAAGCGCGACCGGCTGATGCCGTTGCTCAAGGCTTTCGGCGCGGCGAGTGAGGTCATTGAGGCGATTCCGCTGGCGCAAGCGACGGAATAGCGGCGTCGTCGGCATCGCGGGACCCGTTGCGCGCGAGGGTGGATCGCGAAGCGTAGCCGTGGCAAACCCGTGCCCGAACAACGAGCTACGCATCCCCTCAAGCCTGGAGCGCCGCATGAAGCCGACGATCACCGCCTTTGCCGCTTCGCCCGATCGCGGCCGGGGGCTTGCGCGCGATATGCGGGTGCGCTGGGCGTTCGAGGAAGTCGGGCAGCCCTATGATGTCCGCCTGCTGTCGTTTGCGGCGATGAAGGACCCGGCGCATCTCGCGGACCATCCGTTCGGGCAGATCCCGACCTATCGGAACGGCGATCTCGTGCTGTTCGAATCGGGCGCGATCGTGCTCCATATCGCCGAGCGGCACGGGGGGCTGTTGCCCGACGATACGGATGCGCGCGCCCGCGCGGTCGCGTGGATGTTCGCCGCGCTCAACACGGTCGAGCCGCCGATCGTCGAATATGGCATGGCCACGCTCTTCGAGCAGGACAAATCCTGGTACGAGGAACGCCAACAGATGCTCGAGGCGCGTGTCCGCGCGCGGCTGGACGAACTTTCCGCCGCGCTCGGCGATGGCGACTGGCTCGAGGGCGCGTTCAGCGCGGGGGACCTGCTGATGGTCACGGTGCTGCGGCGGATCGAACGATCGGGGCTGTTGGCGCATTATCCGAACCTCGCGGCTTATGTCGCCCGCGGCGAGGCGCGGCCGGCCTATCGGCGCGCATTCGACGCGCAACTGGCGGTGTTCACCGCCAGCGAGACGAGCGGCTGAGCGCCCAAGCCCGCGAACGGCGTCCTTGCGGTCGCGCCGGATCGATATTATCGCTACCCTCTATGTGTTCGTTTGAACTTGTCTCTCGCCAATAGGCGGCCCGGGATAGACTGATCCCTATTGCCGCCCGAGCACGCGATGGAATGCGCTTCCGTCGCGCGGTTTGATTTGCCTGCGGCGCGCAACGCCCAATCGTTGCACTGGCGCGGCAGGCGAAGGCGGGACTTGTTTTCAATGAATGTATCGAAGGCCGAGCAGCGCGTGCTTCACGCGCTTGCGCAAGGTGGTCGGATTGTTCATCGCCGCGATGAAATTACGCGGGATATTACGAACGTCGACTGTTTCACGAGGGAAGGCTGGCGGCTTTCCAATTGTACGCTGGCGATTTTCCATTCACTCCGCCGCAAACGCCTGATCGCGAGCAAATCGGGCGCGGCCTATCGGATCACCTATCAGGGCCTGCGCTGGCTCAACGGGCAGGCCGATAACAGGTGAAACCGCCGCTGCCGCCGGGATCGCGCGCGGCCCCGGCAGCGGCGGCATTTCCGCCACCGACCGGCGCGTTTAACAAAATGTTGCCGCACGCGTCGCGGGGTTGTCCTGCTATCGTGAGGTTCTAGGTAACCCCGCATCCAGCACGCGGAGCATTGATTTTGGCAGCAGTATCGGTCGTCCTCTTCCTTCTCCTCGCCGTCGTCGTCAGCGGTGCCATATCGAGGATGCTGCCGATCTCGCTGCCGACCCCGCTGGTCCAGATCATGCTCGGTGCGGTTATCGGGCTTTCCACCTCCTATCGCGTCGAGCTCGATCCCGAGCTGTTCCTGCTGCTGTTCCTGCCGCCGCTGCTGTTCCTCGATGGCTGGCGCATCCCCAAGGACGAATTACTCAAGGACGTGTCGACCGTCGTGGAGCTTGCGCTGGGCCTCGTGCTGCTGACGGTGATCGGTATGGGGCTGTTCATCCACTGGATGATCCCGGCGATGCCGCTGGCGGTGGCGTTCGCGCTGGCGGCGGTCGTCTCGCCGACCGATCCAATCGCGGTGTCGGCGATCGCCGCGCGGGTGCCGATCCCGAAGCGGATGATGCACATCCTCGAGGGCGAATCGCTGCTCAACGACGCGTCGGGCCTCGTCTGCCTGCGTTTCGCGATCGCCGCGGCGCTGACGGGCGCCTTTTCGGTCGGGGCGGCGGCGCTCAACTTCCTGTGGGTCGCCGGGGCCGGCCTCGCGATCGGGGTGGTGGTGACGCTCGCCGCCACGCGGGCGAAGGCGTGGGTGACGCGGCGCTGGGGCGAGGATACCGGGTCGCAGATCCTCGTCAGCCTGCTGATCCCGTTCGGCGCCTATCTGCTCGCCGAGCAGGTCCACGCCTCGGGCATCCTCGCGGCGGTGGGCGCGGGGGTGACGATGACCTTCGCGGAAATTTCGCGCCAGGCGCTCGCCGTCACGCGGATGCGGCGCAACTCGGTGTGGGATACGATCCAATTCTCGCTCAACGGCATTATCTTCGTGCTGCTCGGCGAGCAGCTCCCCGGCATTCTCGCCGGCGCGAGGCAGACCGTGGCGGTCACCGGGCACAGCGCGCCGTGGTGGCTCGCGGTCTACGTCCTCGCCATCGTCGCCGGGCTGGCGCTGTTGCGCTCGCTATGGGTATGGATGTCGCTGAGGCTGACGATCCTGCGCAAGCGCAATCGCGGCGAGAGCCTGCAAAGCCCGAACTGGCGGCTGATCGCGGCGATGTCGTTCGCGGGGGTACGCGGGGCGATCACATTGGCGGGTGTGCTCACGTTGCCGCTGGCGCTGGACGACGGCTCGCCGTTTCCGGCGCGCGACCTCGCGATCTTTCTCGCCGCCGGGGTGATCATCGTCTCGCTCGTCCTCGCGAGCGTCGCGCTGCCGATCCTCCTCAGGGACCTGCGCATGCCGCCCGAACCCTCACGGCAGGCGGAGGAGGACGTGACGCGCATCGCGACCGCGAAGGCGGCGATCGCCGCGATCGAGCAGCGGCAGCATATGCTGGCCGAAGAAAGCGGTGACGCCGATCTCTACACCTCGACCGCGGCGCGGGTGATGGACTTCTATCGCGAGCGCATCGAAGGGCTGAGCGACGGACGTTCGGACGATCTTCGGATGCAGGAACGGTTGTTCGGGGACTTTCTTCTGGCGGGGGTGGCCGCCGAGCGCCGGACGCTGGCGGAACTGGCGCGGCGGCGCGAGGTGGGAAGCGCGACCGTCCAGAAGCTGACCCGCGAACTCGATCTCGCCGAGGCGCGCTTTCGCGGGTGAGCCGCGCGCGCCGGGAACCGGTGGCGTCACTTCGCGCGCGGCTGATCGAGCGTGGCGCCGGCTTGCAGGAATCGTCCCTTGCCCTTCGCCTTGCACGCCTCGCTTAACGTGCGCGCGGCGTTGCGCACCTCTTCCTGGATCGCCTCGTCGCTGTCGAGCGCGGCGTGGCTGGTGGCATAGGGCTCATAATAGCCGATATAGCGATCGAGCTCGGCCTTCACCCCGGCCGGCTGCATCTGCATGAAGCGCATCCAGTCGGACAGCGAGCGGCGAACATTCTCGGCGCCCTCGACATCGCCGTGCACCACCACCCCGAACAGCCGGCCCGCGAGATGGCGCGGATAGGGCCAGCCATCGAGCTCGAGCGCCTTGGCCTTTTTGGCGTCCTTGCCGTGGGTGCTGGTCGGATCGGGATTGCCGCCGTCGGCGCAGACGAGGCGGTCGATCATCAGCTTCAGGGGCGAGGAGCACATGTACCAATTGACCGGCGTGACGATCATCACCCCCTGCGCGGCGACCCACAAAGGGTAGATGTCGTTCATCCAGTCCTGCGTCTCGCCGAGCGAATAGTTCGGATAGCAGGAGCAGGGCCAATGGCAGAGCGCGGCGGCGGTCGAGAAACATGCCTTGCACGGGTGGATATGGCGCCCGTATTCGGAGGCGAGCCGCGAAAGATCGAGGAGGTCGACGGCATGGCCATCCGCTTCGAAGATCGCGCGCGCGATCTCCACGAGGCGCCAGCTCTTCGACATCTCGCCGGGGCAGCTATGTTCGCTGCGTGACGAGCCGTTGATCAGCAGGATGCGCGGCACCGCGTCGGGATCGTCATGAACCCGCTGCGCCTCGTCGATCCGCGCCCGGGCCTCGATCCAGTCGATCGCGAGATCATAGTCCGGATCGGCATAGCCCGGCCCCGCCTTGCGCGTGCGCGGCGACTTGCGCTGGTGCGCATAGGCATCCCAGGCGGCGCCCGCGATGCGATCGAGCTCGGGTTGCAGCGCGTCGAAGGCCGGATCGACGAACTGGCCGCGGAAGCGCTGTTTGAACTCGGTCGCCCCGAGGCGCGGCGAGGGCATGCCTTTGCGGGGCTCGGGTGGCTGGCTCACCGGACCTCCTTTTGTGTCTGCGGTGCGCAACACAACGTCCGGCGGGCCGAAAAGGTCGCGGGATCAGCGCGCCGATCCGTCGCGGCCGGCGCGATGCGCGCGCGTTCTCGCCGCTTTCTGCGCCGCCGCTTTCCGCCCCGCCGCGCCCTTGGTCTCGGCGGCTTTCTTCGCGGCGGCCGATCGCTCCGCCGGGGTCCGGCGCGCTGCCGCCTGTTTGGCCTGCCGCGACAGTGCCTCGTGCGATGCGGTTGATGTCGGCTCGTGCTCGAGTACCTCGGTCACCGCCTTCGACACTTTCGGGCGACGCTTCGGGGTACGTTCGCCCTGGCCGACCTCATAGGCATATTCGGCGCTCTTGCGGGTGCTTTCCTTGACTGTGCCCTTCCGGGGCGGCGGCAAATCAACCCCCGCGCGGCGCGCTTCCGACAGGCCGATGGCGATCGCCTGTTTGGTCGAGCGCACGCCATGTTCGCCGTGGCGGATCTTGTCGATTTCCGCGCGGACGAATTCGCCGGCCTGCGTCCCGGGCGACTTGCCTTCGCGTTCGTCCTCGCGGGCTTTCTCGATCGTCTTCCTGTCCGGCATCGCCTTCTCCTTCGCTGGCTGGGACAGAAGGTCGGACAGCGATATGCTATCGCGATCCTCGACGAGGCCAACGCCCTCGCGGCCGGAATGATCCTCGTCGGGCCGATCGCTAACTGGTTTAACGGACTGGCCGGGAAGCCGGCCCTCGTGGCGCCTAGAGCCTGACGTTGAAATTGACCGCGAGAACGTGGTTCATGATATTGGGCCCGGGCCGGGCGATCAGTTGATTGAGATAGCCCGGTTCCAGCCTGACCCGATCGATCAGCGGAAGGTTGAGCCCGACGAAGGTGCGGGTCTGGTCGAAGCCGGCCCGGGGCCCCCAGCCGGTATCGTTCAGCCCGAAAAAGGTTTCGTTCCAGACGACCGCATTGACCTTGCTCGCGGTATGCAGCGGCGCCTCGATCCGGACCTGCTGGCGGACGCGCCAGCCGGTCTCGCCGCCTTCGCGGAAACGCTGTTCGAGGCGGGTTCGACCGGTCAGTCGCAAGCCATCGGGGCGGGATAGGATCGTATAGCCGATCTGTTCCCAGACGCGATGTTCGTTGGTCGTCCGCCCGGCTTCGGGATCGTGACGAAAAAAGAGATAACCCGCGGTCAGCGCGAGATTGGGGTTGAGCTTGTAGCTGACGCTCGGACGCACCAGAAGCTGGGTCAGGCCCGTCAGGCTGTCGTCGACCCGGGTATGCAGTTCGAGCGTCGCATCGACCTTGTCCGACAAGGCCGTGACCGCGTTGACGGCAAACCATGCCTGGCCGTTTTGCTCGGTCTGCGCATGCGCCGGGGCGGCAACGAGCAGCGCGACGGCGGCCGGAATCCAGATCCTGTACACCGTGTCAGCCTTGGGCCGTATCGAAGCGGTAAGCTAAATTGATCGGGGACCTAAAACAGACCACGGTTGAATCTCATATTACATGCATCGTTACGAAATATGTTTCATCGATCGTCGGTGGACCTTTGCTCCGGCGAGGCGATTGAATTTACATATATACATTGCATATTTCTGAATATTGCTAAATTGTAATTTAATGTTGTCTTAAACGAGCAAGCTTTATTGCTTTATTTTGTCTGTACGCTCGCCCGCCAGGATCGTGCCGCTGGGCCGCCATCGGATGCGGCGGACCCTCAGTGGCGGGTCACGCCCCCGGCATCATCGATGCGAGCCGACCGGATGGCCGCGCGCCCTGCGGCAACCGCGAACAGGCACAAGGCGAGGTAGCAGGCGGCCGGCAGGATGAAGGAATGGTGGTAACCGAAGGCATCGGAAATCGCACCGGCCGCAAGCGGCAACACCGCGCCGCCGACGATGGCGGTGCACAACAGCCCCGAGGTCGCCTCCTCGCTCGCGGTCGATCGTTCGAGCGTGAGCGTGAAGATCGTCGGAAAGGCGATCGAATTGCACAGCCCGACCGCGAGCGCGGCATAGCCGCCGATCCCGCCGCCGACGAGGAACACGATAAGGCACAATGCCGCCGCCGCCGCCATCGCGCCGGCGAGCAGCCGGTGCGCGGGGAAGGAGATCATCAGCCCCGATCCGATGAAGCGGCCGATCATCGCGCCGAGCCAGTAGAGGCTGACGAAATAGCCCGCCTGCTGGAGCGGGATGTTCCACACGTCGGGGGCGTGGAGGAACAACGCCATCTGCGTGCCGATCGATACCTCGGCGCCGACATAGAGGAAGATCGCGAGCGCGCCGAGCACCGCCCAGCGCGCCGACAGCGCGGCGCCGATCGATGCGCCGGCGGCAAGCGGGGGCGCAGCGGCCTCGATCCGACGGCGCATCGCCCAGATGAAAACGCCGAGCAGCACGATCAGCCCCGCGATGAGAAGGAAGGCGGTGTCGATCGACGACAATGCGGCGTGGCGCGCGGCGTCGCTCAGGATCTCGCCGGGCTTGGTATCCAGCCCGCGCAGCAACAGGCTCGCGCCGACCAGCGGGCCGAGCACGGTGCCCAGCGAGTTGAAGCCCTGCGCGAAGGTAAGCCGGAAATGGCGCCGTGCGGGCGGCCCCAGCGCCGAGGCGAGCGGGTTCGCCGCCACCTGCAGAATCGTGATGCCGCTCGCGATGACGAACAGCCCGAGCAGCACGCCCGCATAAAGCGCGGCATTGCTCGCCAGCAGGATGATGACGCAGCCCGCCGCCATCAGCGCCAGCGCCACGACGATGCCGCGCACGTGCCGGAGCCGCGCGACCAGCATGCTCGCGGGCAGCGAGGCGAGCGCATAAGCGATGAAGAAGGCGAAGGCGCTGAGCTGCGCCTCGACGTTGCTGAGGCTGAAGATGTTCTTCACCGCCGCGACGAGCGGGTCGACCAGCGAGGTGATGAAACCCCAGCCGAAAAACAATGCCGTCACCGCCGCGAAGGCGCCGCCGGCGGGAGCGGATCGGTTCATGACTTTTCTCCGGCGCGCCGCGCGGGGCGGGGCGCGCGCTGTTCCAGGGCTGGCGTCTGGTCGTGCGACATGAGGGTCAGCCGGCGAGCTTCGCCGTCGAACCGCGGATCAGCAATTCGTGCTTGATCGCCGCCGGATCGAGCGCGCCGCCAAGCAGGATCGTCGCGGCGGCGGCGCCGAGAAGCTGGGTCGGCTGCCGTACCGTCGTCAGCGCGGGATAGGCGAGGCGGCTCGCGGGGGAATCGTCGAAGCCGGCGATTGCGAGATCGTCGGGCACCGAAAGCCCGCGGCTATGCGCGACCCGCAGCGCGCCGAGCGCCATTTCGTCGTTGCTGGCGAAGATCGCGGTGGGGGGCAGCGGCAGATCGAGCAACGCCGCCGCCGCCTGCGCGCCGGATTCGAGATCGAACCGCCCCGGCTGGATCAGCGCCGGCTCGGGCTCGATCCCCGCTTCCGCCAGCCCGTCGAGATAGCCGCGAAAGCGTCGCTGGGCGAGCGCGTGCTCGGGATGCGGGAGGACGAAGCCGATCCGGCGGTGCCCCTTTTCCATCAGATGCGCGACCATCGCGCGTGAGATCGTGCGATCGTCGATGACGATCGATTCGCCGTAGAGATCGAGCCCGCCCGCGATGCGGACCAGCGGCACTTTGAAGCGCGCGACATGCTCGACCACCGCCGGCATGTCGCACAGCGGCGGGGTCAGGATCATCCCGTCGGGGCGGAGCGTGGTGATGAGACGCTCGATCACCGGCAGCATCTGATCGTCGAGCTCGACCGGCTCGGAAACGAGGTGATAGCCGTGGTCGCGGCAGGTGCGCGCCGCACCCATCAGGATCTCGGTGATATAAGCGGCGCTGGGGTTGTTGAACGGATAGGCGATGATGAACGATTTGTGCCCGGCAAGCTGGCGCGCCGCCAGATTGGGCCGGAAATCCAGCGCCTCCACCGCGGCCATCACGCGATCGCGCAACTGGGGTCGGACGTGCGCCTCCCCGTTGAGCACGCGCGATACCGATTTCATCGATACGCCGGCGTGTTGCGCCACATCGCGGATGGTCGGCACTCAATTCTCCATTACGGCGCGTGCCGGTGATCGCACATGCCTGTCGCCAGCGTGATCCGGTTCGAACGATGCGGGCGGCTGATGGCGCCGGCCGCAGGTTCGGGATATCCAACCGGTCTGTCTTTGTCACATCCGGCGCGGCGGCGGGTCGGTATGTTCCTGCCGCCGCGCCGGATCATCAATGCCGGGCCGTGGCGCGCCGTTCGGTGAAATCGAGCCGGGCCTTATAGGGATCGTCGCCGTGCCGCGCGCCCGCGCCGTCGATGATCTGGACGGTGTCGTCGCCCGCTACCGCCTTCGGCCAAAGCGGGACGCCCCCTGCGCCGTCGGGGCGGCCGGTCTTGACGAAATTGACCCAGTAACGGTGCGTCAGTGCTGCCACCGGGGCCTCGGCGGGGATCATCTTCGGATCGCGCCGCGCGGCGACCGTGTCGAACGCATAGGGGATCTCGCTCGCATGCGGGGCGCCCCCCATCGCCGCGGCGACGGGCGGAACGGCATAAGCGAAGCGATAGAGATAGACCGGCTGGCGCGCGGCGAGCGTGCGGGCGACCGCGCGTGCCGGCTCGATCATCATCGCATCGGCGCTGGTCGCGGTGCCGAGCGCGAGCCCGGTGGCCTTGCCCTCGGGATCGTAAAGTCGGCGTGCTTCGTCGGCGTCCGCGCCGAACGCGGCGAATATCTTGTCCTTGTCGGTCACGAAGGGAAAGCCGTCGGCCGAGTTCGCGCCGATCATCACCGGCACTTGCGCATAACGACCTGCGGTCGCGGCGGCGACCGGCGACCCGGTGATCGTCCGGCCGTCGATCATCGGCCCCGAATAGCCGGGCTGCCGCATCGTCATCATCGAAAGATCGCCGGTGATCTTCTCCGCCGGCAGCGCGCGGAGCTGATCGGCGGTGAGGTTCGGCGCGAAGGCTTCTCCGGCCTTCGCCGCCTCGGCGAGGGTCGGCTGCGGCAAGGCATCGCGTCCGCCGCCGGATTCGACGATCGCGCGGGCAAACAGCCCGCGCGCCAGCGGCGATTGCAGCAGCATGTGCATCGACATGCCGCCCGCGCTTTCGCCGACCACGGTAACCTGCGCCGGATCGCCGCCGAACTTGGCGATATTCGCCTGGACCCATTTCAGTGCGGCGATCTGATCGAGGAAGCCGAAATTGCCGCCGTAGCCCTCTTTCTCGAGCGCCGGGTGGGCGAAGAAGCCGAAACGCCCGAGCCGGTAGTTGAGGCTGACGAAGACGATCCCGTCGCGGGCGAAGGCGTCCCCTGCATAGACCGCGGGCGAGCTGCCGCCGTTGACGAACCCGCCGCCGTGGACCCACACCATGACCGGCAGCTTGGCCCCGGCCTTCGTGCCGCTGGGCTGCCAGACGTTGAGATAGAGGCAATTCTCCGAAGGCTGGGTTGCGATCGGGGCGGCATCGGGCGGGAAGGGGGCCTGCGCGCAATCGGGCGCGAAGGCGCCGGCGTCGCGCACCGCCTTCCAGGCGGTGACCGGCTGTGGCGCGCGCCACCTGTTCGCCCCGACCGGCGGTGCGGCATAAGGGATGCCCCTGAAGACGGTGACGTCGCCGCTGGTGGTGCCCTTGACCGGGCCCGACAGCGTCTGGACCGTCTGGGCGGCGGCAGGAGCAGCGCCGGCGAGTGCGGCGAGGCCCGCGAGCGCGATCAGCTTTCGCATCGTCAATCCTTCCAGCTACGAGCGGCGATCCGCACGGTGACCGCCGGCCCCAGATGCTCGGCGTCCGATCCCAGCGCGAAGGCATAATCGCCCGCCGGGATCTTCCAGCCGCCGTTATCCCAGTCGGCGAGCAGCCGCGGGTCGATCGTCACACTGACCTTCTGCGACGCGCCGGGTGCGAGTTCGACGCGTTTGAAGCCGACCAGCCGCTGTTTGGGGTTGCCCGCTCGCGAGACGAGGTAGAGCTGGCCCACCGTCGCGCCGGCGCGGCCGCCGGTGTTGCCCAGCGTGAAGGTCGCGGTCCTGCCGTCGGTCTTGAGCCCGCCCGCGGTGAAGCTGGTGTAGGAGAGCCCGTAGCCGAACGGGAACAGCGCCTTCTCCCCCTTGCGGGCGAACCAGCGATAGCCGACGTCGGAGCCTTCGATGTCGTAATCGGCGGTCAGCCGCGCATCCTTGCTCGGGGCCTCGCCGGCGAAATTGGGCTCCAGCTCGGCATAGCCATCGAGGATCGGGCGCGGGAGCTGGCCGGCGTTTTTCGGGAAAGTGATCGGCAGCCGGCCCGACGGATTGGTCTCGCCGAACAGTACCGAGGCGATCGCCTCGCCGCCGCGCGCGCCCGGATACCAGGCTTCGAGCACCGCCGCGGTCTTGTCGAGCCACGGCATGTCGACCGGATTGCCGGTTTCGAGCACGACGATCGTGCGCGGGTTGGCGGCCGCCACCGCCTCGATCAGCGCATCCTGCCCGTGGGGGAGCGAGAAATCGGCCTGGTCGAGCCCCTCGGTCGACCATTTGGTCGCGAACACGATGACGACATCGGCCTTCTTCGCCTGGTTGACGGCATCGGCGACATAATCCCCCATCCGCCACACCACCTCGGCGCCCGGCGCCATTGCGCGGATCGCCTTGACCGGCGACGAGCGGTGATAGTTTTGCTGCATCAATGCGGCGAACGGCCCCTCCGCGCCGATCGCGACGGTGACGACCGGTCCGCCTTCACCCTGCACCTGGCTCGAGCCGCCGCCCGACAGCACGCCCTGCGTCGCATAGCCGCCGATCACTGCGATCCGCTTCGCGGTCTTGGCGAGCGGCAGGACATTCCCCTCGTTGCGCAGCAGCACGATGCCCTGCTTGGCGGTATCTTCCGCCACCTTGGCGTGCGCGGCGAAATCGATCGCGCCGCCCGGCTTCGCCGGATTCTTGTCGAGCCCCGCGGCATAGATGGCGGTGAGCACGCGCTTGTTCATATCGTCGAGCCGCGCGGCATAGCGCGGGTCCTTCGCGGCGGCATCGCCCAGCGTTCTGGCGAAGAACACCGCGGGATCGAGCTGCTCGCCCGATTGCTGGTCGAGCCCGTGGAGCGCGGCGTCGAGGCCCGGCACCGCGCCCCAATCGGACATCACGAAGCCCTTGTAGCGCCAATCCTGCTTCAGCACCTTGTTGAGCAGATAGTCGCTGTCGCAGCCCTGGCTGCCGTGGATGCGATTGTACGAGCACATCACCGACAAGGGGTTGCCGCGCTCGATGCCGATCTGGAAGGCGAGGAGATCGCTCTCGCGCGCCGCCGCATCGGATATCTTGACGTCGATGAACTTGCGCCCGGTCTCCTGCCCGTTGAGCGCGAAATGCTTGATCGTCGAGATGATGTTGTTCGATTGGATACCGGTGATCGCCGCGCCGACCAGTTCGCCCGTCAGCAACGGATCTTCGGAGAGATATTCGAACGTGCGCCCGTTGCGCGGATCGCGCGTCAGATTGGCGCCGCCGGCGAGCAGCACGTTGAAGCCCTTGGCCCGCGCCTCCGCGCCGATCGCCGCGCCCCCCTGGCGGAGGAGATCGGGGTTCCAGCTCGCCGCCATCGCCAGCCCGGAGGGAAGCGCGGTCGCCCCGTCGTGGCGGATGCCCATGACATAGGAGACGCCGAGGCTGGCGTCGGTCTCCTTGAGCGCCGGAACGCCGAGGCGTTCGATCCCGGCGATATAGCCCGCGCCCGGGATCGCATCGGCGGGCGGCCGCGGCGCGTTCGGCGAGAGCGGCAGCGGCATGATGCCGTGGGTCAGCACGGTTTTCTCTTCGGGGGTCATCTGCCGCACGGTCGCCGCGGCGCGCGCCTCGGCCGCCGCGACATTATCGGTCGTGCCCGCGGTGACCGCACTGGGCAGCATCGCCAGCGACGTGGCGGAGGCCATCAGGATCAAACGCATCTTCTTCTCCCGGTTCGTAATTCGGCAATGCGATGGCAGGAGAGGGGAGACCGGCCGCCGGGCCGGCCTCCTCGCTCCGTCAGTTGATCGGATCGGCGCGCCGGCATCAGAATTTGATGCCGGCACGGACGCCGAAGCGACGCGGATCCTGGAAGTTGACCGTACCGTCCCGGCCGAAAATGGGCGTGTTGGGCTTGTTGAAACTGCCGAAGGTCGCCGTCGTCAGCACGACATTATTCTCGAGATTGAGGACATAGGCTCCGATGTAGAATTTATCGTTCGCCGCCTTGTAGGTGATCGAAAGATCGGTCTTGGTAAAGGCCGGCTGGATATAGTCGATCAGGCTGGCGAGATCGGTGAGATAATATTTGCTGCTGTAATTGAGCATCGCATTGGCGACCAGCGAGCCGGCGCTGCCCAGATCGATCGTATAGGTTGCGCCGACACGCCCCGAGACGCGCGGGCTGCGGTTGAGCGCATGCCCGTCGAAGTCGAGCGAAACCGGGCCGTTGGGGCCGACGCGGCCCGGATTGAATTGCGCGTAGCGCGCATCGAGCCAGTTGAACCCCATTTCCACCTGCAGCGCACTCGTCGGCCGGAGATAGGCTTCGAGCTCGACCCCGTCGATCTTCGCCTTCGCGGCATTGGTGGTCAGCTGGCACAGCCCGCAGCCGCCGAAATTGCCGACCTGCGACAATTGCAGCCCCTTGTAATCGTAATGGAAGACCGAGGCGTTGAGGCGGAGCGAATTGTCCGCGGTGTGGAGCTTGACGCCCGCTTCATAGGCGGTCAGCGTTTCGGGCTCATAATAGAGTTCCTTCACGCTATAGACGCATTGCGGCAGCGCGCCGGGGCCGGCGAGGCAGCCGTCGTTGAAGCCGCCCGCCTTATAGCCCGTCGAAACGCTCGCGTAGAACAGCCCGATCGGGGAATCGTAATCGATCCCGCCGCGCCACGTCGTCTTGGAAAAGCTGCGCGAGGCATTGTTGATCTGCAGCGTCACGCGGTTGCCGGGGATGCCCAGCGCCGGATCGGTGTCGAACACCGTCGCGCCGACCCGCGATTTGTCGTCGCTCGAATAGCGCACCCCGGCGGTGAGCCGCAGCTTGGGCAGCAACTCATAGCTCGCCTGGCCGAACGCCGATTTGTTGCTCGCGATCGTCGGATCCTGCGGAAATCCGAAGCGCGTGGCGAAGGGCGGCAGCCCAAGATCCTGCGGGTTGAGCAGGAAGAAATAGATGCCTGATTCTTCCTTGAAATAATAACCGCCGGCCTGGACCTTGAGCGGGCCGTGATCATATGCGAGCCTCACCTCGTGCGAGGTCTGCCAGTAATTGCCGTCGAAGGTGCTGCGGTTCAGCCCGCCGAGCCCCGTCGCATGTTCGTGGCGTTCGCTTTCGCGATACGAGCCCAAATAAGTGAGCGTGAACGGCCCCATGCCGATGTTGAGTTCGCCCATGACCCCCTTGTCGGTGTTATCGACATAAGGGGACCACAATTGCGGGGTGTTGCTGCTGCGTAGCTGGTCGCTGCTTGCGCCGCGGGTGTTGTAGATCGCCTGCGCCGGCCGCGTCGCATTGACGTCGATCAGCGGCGCGGCGCCGGTGAAGAAATTGGTGGTGGGCACCGATCCGATGCGCGTGCCCTTGAGCTTGCTGTAATCGCCGACCAGCAACAGGCTGATGTCGCTGGTCGGCTTGAACAGCACCGACAATCGCGCCGATTTATTGTCCTTATAGGGATCGAGCGAGAAGCCGTCGCCGGACGTGTTCTTCACATAAGAATCATAGCGATCGAAATTGCCGGCAAGCCGGACCGCGAGCACGTCGGTCACCACCGGCGCGTTGACGACGGCGGTCACATTATAGTGGTTGTAGCTTTCGTAGCTTGCGTCGACCTGTGCGCCGAGATCGAATTTCGGACGCGCGCTGATCAGGTTGATCAGGCCGGCGGTGGTATTGCGGCCGTAAAGCGTGCCCTGCGGCCCGCGCAGCACCTCGACCCGCTCGAGGTCGAAGAAGCTGACCTCCTGCGCCTGCGGTCGTGCGACATAGACCCCGTTGACAAGGAATGCGGCCGAGGGATCGCCTTTCTCGGTGCCGTCGGTGCTGGTCACGCCGCGGATCGTGATCTGCAGGCCGTTGTTCCGGACGATCGAGACGTTGGGAACTTTCTCCGCGAGCTGGGTCGGATTGGCGACGCCCTCCTGGACGAGCTGGTCGCCGGCGACCGCGGTCATCGCGATCGGGGTCTTTGAGAGGAGCGTCGCCGAGCGAGTCGCGGTGACGATGATGTCGCCGCCGTTCGCGGTGGAATTGGCGCCGTCCTTCGGCGGCTGCGGCAGATCCTGTGCGGCGGCGGGAACCGCCGCGAGCGCGAGTGCCGATGCGCAGGTCGCCCATGCAATTCTGTTCATGATCCCCTCCAATAATGTAATATTATTGTTTTTGCGCACGCTGGGGGCGTGTCTTTCTTACTCCCGGGCTTTGGCGTAACCGATTTGACAACGTAGTCAAGATAGCGTTGTCAATTTTTTGGAGTGTGTTGTCCGGCGGGCATCGCCATCGCCGCGGGCTGATCGGGCCGGTAACGCCTTTCGTCGCAAGCCGCGGGAAACGAGCGCAAAAACGATGCCAAGCGCGGGTTGGGCGGTTGAAACATTCCGTTTCCGAAACCGCTCTTGAGGGCTGGGCGGGGGATCACGATCTGCGCTGACAGAACAGACCTTGGGAACAGGCAGCGATCCCCCGATCAAGGATCGACCTCAGGCAAGGGACCAAAGCGCAGGGGTATCCTGCTGATCGCGGCCCTTCTTCTTGAACAGCCAAATGGAGCCCGTCGCCCGCCGTCTTCGGCGGGCGGTGGACGCGCCCATCGCCCGTTCAGCAATGAATGGAGAAACGAACATGCGTACGATCCTTGCAGGCACCGCTCTTCTGGCCGGCGTACTGGCCGCCGCGCCGGCGATGGCGCAGAATTTCAACGGGCCTTATGTCGGGGTTCAGGGCGGCTGGTCCGAGGAGATCGCCCGCAATCCGCGAACCGATCTCGGCGTCGTGCCGCTCGATGCGACGCGCGACTCGGCGACGTTGGGCGTCTTCGCGGGCTATGATCACCAATATTCGGACAAGATCGTGGTCGGCGCCGAAGGGTCGTTCAACTTCAACACCAAGGACAATCTGCGCAGCTCCACTGCCGCGAGCGACGTGACGATCGATCCGAAATATTCGTTCGATATCACCGCGCGCGCCGGGTACCTCGTGACGCCCAAGACGCTCGTCTATGTCCGCGGCGGCTATGCCAACGAGCGCTTCCGCACGACCATCGCGCAAGCCGCGGGGAGCGCATCGGCCGCGCAGAATCGCGACGGGTGGCTGGTCGGCGCCGGGGTCGAGCGGATCATCATCCCGCACGTCTCGGGCCGCGTGGAATATCGCTATACCGATTTCAGCAAGGACGGCGGCCAATTCGATCGCCATCAGGTGCTCGCCGGCGTCGCTTATCGCTTCTAGGTCACCACAATATCCCGCGGACGGGGAGGAGCGCCGGCGGCGCTTCCTCCCCGAGCGACTGAAGGAGATCGATCTCGATCGTGCGGCACATCGCGGACAGCGGCACGTCGTGGACCGTGTTGGAGAAAGGATCGACCAGATCGTCGCCGATCCGAAGCACCGCGAGGAACATCAATCCCGCGACGGTCGAGCCGAGCGGGGTCGCGATACCGAGCGTTTCGACCAGCCCGACCGGCAGCAGCAGGCATAGCAGGTGGGTGAAGAAGGTCGGCACGAAGCGATATTGCGTCGGGAGCGGGGTATTTTTCAGCCGCTCCATCCCGCCTTGCGCATTGGCGATATCGACCAGGGTCGCTTCCAGCCGCGATTGCAGGATCGTGTCGATCCAGCCGTGGCGCCGCGCGTCGTCGATCCGGCGGCCGGTGCCGTCGAGCAATCCATTGGCGATATTCGCGCGGATCAGCGCCGGTTCGGCCTCGCCCTTCGACAGGAAGTGCAGCACCTCGTCATCGACCGGCTGGCGGCGTAGCTGGCAGCGCAACGCGTTCACATAAGCGAGCTGGCGCAGGACGATCCGTCGCCGCAGATCGTGCGCCTCGGCGATATTGAGGAAATTGCGGAGTTGCCGCGAGAGGTTGCGGGAGGCGTTGATCATCGCCCCCCATAAGACGCGGCCTTCCCACCAGCGCTGATAGGCAGAGTTGCTGCGGAACCCCAGGAACAGCGCCAGCGCCGAACCGAACAGCGTCAACGGCAGCGAGGGGGCGTGAAACGGCAGCACGAAATAGCCGACCGTGACGGCGACATCCCACACGAACAGCAGCGCGAGCGGGCGCCACACCTCCTCGACGAGCCGGCTGAGCCGGGGAACCGCGGCGACGATCATGGCGCGGGGAAACCGCGCGTCGCTTCGCGCGACTCAGCGCCAGGGCGCGGCGCGGTCAATCAAGCGCCCCGATCGTGCGGCGCCAGGCTATTGTGTCGCGACAAAAGTCGGGTGGTGCGTCCGCGCTCATATCGTTCCCCGCTAGCAAGGTTCGCCAATTCATGACAGCGCGGCGGCGATCGAGAAAGCCCGCAAATGCCGGGCCGGTGGGGCGCGCGTGATGCAAGAACGGCCGGGAGGGCGTATGGCAGCTCGATCAATTCCCGTTCCGCGAGAATTGCGTCGCCGCGGCGAACAGCGCGATCGGTTTTCTGAAACGGATCGAGGCGTTGCGCGCCGGGCAGGCGCGGCAGGATACAGTCGAGGCGCTCAACCTCGCGCGCAAGGCGTTGTTCGGCGATTGATCCGCCGCCGGCAGGCGAACTCGCTGACGCTCTGCGATAACGGCGATTCCGTGAGCGCATGTAGCCTTTGCCGTCGACGCGCGTTGACCGCCCGACATGTCCTTCTTGCATCGACATAGCGCGAAAAACGCATTCGACACCGCCGGCAGACCGCCTATTGAGGCGGGGCGATAGCTCATGCATCTTTCTCCCCTCCGCTTCGACGCGCTGCGTTTTCTTCGGCCCCGCCGCCGCGGGATCGCCTCGGTCAATGCCGAGGTGCGCGACGGGATCGTCCCCGCAGCCGATGCGCTCGCGCGTACCAGCGATCTGGAGGGCGGCACGCCCGCCAGCGCCAATTACCGCACCGTTGCGCTGATCATCGCCTGCGCGATGTTCATGGAAAACCTCGACGCCACGGTGCTGGCGACCGCGCTGCCGACGATGGCGCGCGACTTCGGCGTGCGCGCACCGGAACTGAGCATCGCGCTGACCGCCTATCTGCTCGCGCTGGCGATGTTCATTCCGGCATCGGGGGCCGCGGCGGATCGTTTCGGCGCCAAACAGGTGTTCCGGGCCGCGATCGGGCTGTTCCTCGCGGGCTCGTTGGTGTGCGGGCTGGCGCCGAACCTGACGATCCTGGTGATCGCGCGTTTCGTCCAGGGGATCGGCGGCGCGATGATGCTGCCGGTCGGGCGGCTGGTGTTGCTGCGATCGGTCGCCAAGCGCGATATGGTATCGGCGATGTCGTGGCTGATCATGCCCGCGCTGATCGGTCCGATCATCGGCCCGCCGGTCGGCGGCCTGATCGTCACCTATTTCGACTGGCGATGGATTTTCTGGCTCAACCTTCCGATCGGCATCGTCGGGATCTTCCTCGTCGGGCGGTTCATCGCCGACATCCGCGAGCCTTCGGTGCATCGTTTCGACCGGATCGGTTTCGTGCTGTCGGCGATCGCTTTGGGCTGCTTGTTGTTCGGGTTCGAAATGTCGAGCCGCTCGGGGGCCGGCGTGCTGGCCGCGATCTTGATCGTCCTGGGGGCGGCGAGCGGCGCGCTCTATCTGCGCCACGCGGCACGGACCGAGCATCCGATCCTCGATTTCTCGCTGATGCGCATCCCGACCTTTCGTTTGTCGCTGCTGGGCGGGTCGCTGACGCGCATCACCCAAGGCGCGCAACCGTTTCTGCTGCCGCTGATGATGCAGCTTGGCTTCGGGTTGTCCGCCGCGCAGAGCGGCGCGATGACGCTGGCGACCGCGATCGGATCGCTCGGGATGAAGGGCGTCGCGCCGCGCTTGCTGCGGCGTTTCGGGTTTCGCTCGAGCCTGATCTGGCTCGGATTGCTTGGGGCGGGGAGCTATGCCCTGTGCGGGCTGTTCCGCCCCGGCTGGCCGCTGGCCGCGGTATTTGCGGTGATGCTCGTATCGGGGTTTCTGATGTCGTTCCAGTTCACCGCCTATAACACGATCGCCTATGACGAGATCGCGAAGGATCGGATGAGCGTCGCGACGAGCTTCTATTCGACCTTCCAGCAGCTCATGCTATCGCTCGGCATCTGCACCGGGGCGACTGCGCTCCACGTATCGATGGCCATACGCGGGGAGGTCACGCCGGGCTTCACGGATTTCTCCGCCGCCTTCTGGACCGTCACCGCGATCTCGCTGTTGTCGGTGTTCGTCAACGCCCGGTTCGATCGCGACGCCGGCGCCGAAATCAGCGGGCGTGGCTACGGATCGCGCGGCAGCCTATCCAACCGCGAGTCTCCCGCCGGCTGAGCCAGGCGGCATCCGCTTTGGTGGTCCCGGCGATATCGAACGCGCCGGGACCGCCGAAAGCGACGATGGTCAACTACGCCAGTCGGCCGGAACCTGGCCACCGTTGGCGGCAAGGCCATCCATGACGGCCTTGTGAAGGGCGATATTCTGCTCGGCCGTACCGGCGTCGCCGGCATGGACGTTGAGTTCGTCGGCGAGCTCCTTGCGGGCGTCGAGGCTCGAATCGAGATCGAGCAGCTTGAGCAGATCGACGATCGAACTCTGATAATTGCCGCCGCCACCTTTCTCGGCCGCAATCTGCGCCAGTACGGCGCCGACATCGACCGGCGCAGCGGGGGCTGGCGGGGCGGCGACTGTCGTATCGGTATTGGTATCGGCATCCGCCGCAGGGGCCGCGGCCGCGTCGGCGGGCGCGGGTGCCGCAGCATCGGACCCACGGTGGAAAATCTTGTTCATGATCGAGCTGAAAATACCCATCGCGCTACTCCTATACCGTGACAGGAAGTCGGCCATGCGCTTCGCCATGATCTGCGGCGGAGGATTCGGCTTGGCACACCTCCAAGCCGAGTAAGCCCGTCTCGACGAAGGTTGGCAAGCCCCCCAGTGATGGGAGACCGCGCGATTGGGCCGCGAAAATTCGGTCGCCTGCGAACCACTTCGCAATCCAGATCAGCTTTCGCGGGATTTTGCCCGATATGGCGCGATCCCGGCCGCTCAGGCGGGAACCCGGTCGTCGGGCTGGCGTCTGTTGGTCGAACGGACAGGAGCTGAACATGCCCGATCGACCGAAAGACAGTCATGCCCGCAGCGATGCCGACCTCCGGGACCGGGAAAAGACTCCGACGCAGTCGGGGTCGGCAGGCGGCGAAATGGCGCGCGATGTGGGATCGCGCGACGAAGAGCGTAGCGCAAAAGGCGCCGACCCCGAGATGACGCGGGTCCAGAAGAAGGACAAGATCCAGCCGACGACGAGGACGCGCGCCGATCACGAGGGCGCGTCGCGATAAGCCGCCGATATCGCCGGTTCGCTGCAATGGCGCGGATCGTGACGGATCGCGGGACATATCGGCGCTGACGGTGCGCGCTCATCTGGTTGCGATCCCCGTTCCCCGATTGGGTGACGTCCGAGCGATATTGCCTTTCCGGCGGGATAGATGGGGGGATCGCTTGGCGCGTCCGCCAGCGGAAAGGGCCTTGGAAGGGGCCTGCCGCAGATCAGCGGGAAAGATATCGAAGAAGTTCAACGCATCGCGTGCGTCCCGAGCGGTGTCGGTTTCCGCGCCCTTCGATTTGAAGAACGCGATCTTCCTGAGCGCGGGAAGATCATGCACGCGCAGCTTTTTCGCACTAAGGTCGATCAGCCCGGATCGCCGCATCTGTTGCAGCGTGCGGTTGACGTGGACGGGTGTCAGGCCGGTGATGTCCGCCAGGTCCACCTGGGTCAGCGGCATCTCGCACGAGCCGCATCCCTTGCTCACCTGGCCGGCGCGTTCGACGAGCTCGCAAAACAGATGCGCCAGCCGTTCGAGGCCGTTGCGCCGGCCAAGCGAGATCAGCCATTCGCATTGCCATTCGGACTCGAGATGCGCCTTCTTGCGGATGACATGTCGTGCAAGCGGATCGCATTCAACCAGCCGTTCGAGCGTGGCGGTCTCGATCCGCACCGCGCGAACCGGCGTCAGCGTAATCACATGCTGGGGAGCAGCCGGCGTCCGCCGCCACGCGAGGTCGCAAAAGTCGCCCGGCACGTAAAGCGCGGTTATCTGGCGTCGGCCATCGCTGAGGAGGCGATAGCGCGCGGCCCAGCCGTCTATCAGCAGGTAGATATGGGTCGTCTCGTCCCCCGGTCTCGCAAGGTAGCTGTGCGCCTTGCGGGTGATCAACCTGTCGGTCGTTTGCATATCCGTCATCGCCGAAACCGTTTCGGTGGCTGCAATCGGTGACCCGTGCACCCTCTCCTCCTGTTCGTTCCCCGGAACCGAAATGCTTGGAACGGCGTGAGGGTGCGGCCTCTTGATCGCGCCCGCGCAAGAGAGGGGCGACGCGTTTCGTTTATGCGGTCAACGGTGTCTTCAGGCTCGCGGAAAGTCAGCATAACATATTGGTTTTACGAATTTTATTACGGGGGCGTCCTAATCCCAGGTCAGGATGATGCGGCCGTTCGCCGACACGCGGAAATCGATCCGGTCGTCATAAGTGGCGTGAGGCTGCACCGCGTCGCCGGCGGCGGTGACGAGCGACGCTTTGGGCAGTTTTCTTCGTCCTGCTCGCACGACGCTCAGATCGGCCGTGCATGTCTCGCCGCCTTCGAGTTGCAGGCTGATCGCGCGCTCGCCGGTTCGCTCGCTGGAGCGGATGAATTCGTTGCAGAAAATCCGGAACGGCGCGTCGGTCACGAGATGGTGCGAGCGAGTCGCGTAGACGAATGCGGCACCGCAACCGTAAATCTCCTGCCCCACCTGGCCGGCGGGCTGGCCGTCGCCGTAGAGATCCTCGAGCGGAAAGGAGAGGTTGCGGTCGATCCGACCGCTGCGCGATTTATCGGCCAGTGCGTCGGGCGGCAGGATATCGGGATAATAGAACCACGCACGATCGAGCGAATATTTGCAATATTCGCTGACCAGCAGTCGAACGGCGGGTTCGACATCGGGGCCGCAGTTGGAAAGATAATGTTCGAATGCCGTGAAGGAATCGAAGCATTCGTAAATCGCCATATAGGGTGCATCGTGCAGGCAGGTCGGGCCGAGGAAGGTATGATAATGCTGCGCGTTGCCGATCTCCGATTCCCAGATCTCGCAATTGTGGAAAAAGCTGGCGAGATAGGCGTAGCTTTGCGCGAGATACTGGTGCTCGGTGGTGATCCGCCATAGCCTGAGGCATGCCGCCGCTCCCCAGGCGGTGAGGTTAGCCTGATACATGAGGTTGAAGCGCTTGCCGATCGCCGCATCGATCGCGGCGCGCGCTTCGCGAAGATATTTGTCGTCATCGGTCAGCTCGTAGAGCTGGATCATGACATAAGCATAGATGCCGTTGACGTCGGTCTGGCCGAACTTGCCGTCGTCGCGCGTCTTGGTCTTGATCGAAAAGTCTTTGATGTCGTAGGTTATCGGCCAGATATAGTTGAAATGCCGCGCCGCGCGGATGCCGTAGTCGATCGATTTGAGCAGCAATTCCCGCGCTTCATCATCGCCGTCGAGCGCCAGCCGACCGAGGTTGAGCAGCGGGTGATAGAAATACCATGAATCGATTGCGTCGGCGTCCTTGTCGTCGCCGACATTGGGGAGGTAGCGCCGCGTGGTGCCGACTGCGGGGTCATAGAATTTTCCCAAGCCGCGCTTGAGCTTGCCTTCGATCGCCACCGGCGCGCCGCGCCATTTGCCATAATCGTGCAACGCCGCGATCACCGACATCTGCACCATGAAATCGGGATATTCGGCGTCGAGATAGGGCATGACATAGGATTGCCCATAATGGCGGACGACCGTCGGCGATCCCTTTTCGAGATCCGCGAGCGTCCGTTCGGCGCGCCAGACCCAGTCGCGATATTCGAATGCAGGCGGCGTCAACTCCTGATAGGCAACGCCCAGCATCTGCAGGAACTGGCGCGCCATCTCGGTCTCGTTGTCGGCGGCCCAGTCGCGGAAGACGAGGATCGCGTCGGATACAACGACGTCCTCGCCCGCCGGAAGCGGCGCGGTAGGCGGTGTGCCGCTTTGCGGCGGGGAAGGGGGCAGATAGCCGAGCTCGGGCCATTCGCCGCCCACCGCGCCGTCGGGCTTGGTGTCGGTGGCGCGATAATATGCGTTCATCGCGGTGAGGTTCTGGAAATAGAGCGCGCTGCCGAAGGCGGGCTCGTCGAGCCGGAAATAGAGCAGCCCGCTGTTCATCCCGCGCTGTGCCGCCTCCACCTTTCCCTGGGCGCCGAGCGGATCGTCATCGCTGTCGAGCGGATAGAGATCGCGCGGCGCGAACGGGATCAGCAACGGCGCCGCCGGCGTCAGCCGCACCGTCATCCGCAGCCGGTGGAGGTCCGCGCCGCTGGTGCGGAAGGCGACGACGTGCCGGCCGACCGGGCTGTCGATCTCGAGCCGCAACGCCTCGTCATCGGAGCGTTCGGCCTTGCGGCAGAAGAGATTCCCCGCCGCGACATAAACGGCGCGCAGCGCAAGGCCGCCGCGCCCCGGTCGGCGGATCAGCGCCCACACCGAGTCCGATCCAACGCAGACCTCCACCGTCAGATCGCCGAGCGAGAAATCGCCCAGTTTCTTCATCCCGGCGCGCAATTGCTCGCGCAGCGCGAGGACGAAGCCGCTGACGCCGGGCAGGTCGCCGTCGAGCGCGGGCGCACGATTGGTGGACGATTTTTTCGCGGCCGGGGCGGCGCCGTGCGATCGGGTCGCGTTCATTGCAGCGACGCCTCGACGCGATAATGGATCGGCTTGAAGCTTCCGCCGTTGGAATCGGGCGCCGAACAGGCGGTCAATCCGATCACCAGATCCATCTCGGCGCGAAACGCGATCCGGTCGCCGGCCTTGCTGACCGGCGGCAGCACGCTGAGCTTGCCGGATTCTCCGTCGACCGCGACGTTCATGAAGCAATTGAACGCGATCGGGATGCGATCCGGCGCGACGCCATAAGGGCCTAACGCTTCGGCGAGATTGCCGAAACATCCGCGATGCGGCGGCAGATCCGGGTAAAAATGCAGGAAGGTATCGATCGAGCAGGGCGTCAGCAGAAAATCATGCACCCCGACGCTGTCGTCGATGATCGTCAGCATCGCGCGCGAGCGGTTCGAATAGAGCCGGTGCCCCGTGGTAAGCCTGATCGTCTCGGCATAATCGAGCGTCCGCCCCGATGAAATGACTTCGTCCATGTCGCGCGCATTATACGCCAGCAGATCGGCGACCTGCTCGCCACACGGATCGATCACCGTCAGCGTCGCGCCGCGCGGCAGGGAAAAGGCGGCGCCGCTGCGTTCGGCGATGATTTGCACCTCGGAAGTCATGCGTCGTCCCCGCGATATTCGAAGGGCGCTTCCCAATTGCCGTCGACCATCCGGCCCGAATATTGCCGCGCCTCGCTGGCCTCGCCGTAGCGCGCGAGCATCGGATTGCTGGAACCGGCGAGCTCGCGATCGCGCGCCAGTATCTTCTCGCGCAGTCCTTCATATTTGTCGGCCTCGCGCAGCCGCTCGAACTGGTCGTGAAGATTGAACACCAAAGCGGGGTGATCGAAGCGCCGCGCGGGCCGGCTCGCATTGGGGTTCAGCCCGACGATGAAAAAGGCCTCCCCGCCGAAACTCAACGAGAAATGCGGATTGGCCGGGTCCGCGCTGACCCGCGCGTCATAGCGCTGGCCGCGCCACACGTCCTTGTCGCTCAGCGATTGCACGCGCGCCCAAAGCGCGGCTTCGAATGCATCTTCGCTCAGATCGGTGGGGCCGTTGAAGACGACGGCATAGCTTTGAAACAGGATCGGCTCGCCACGGTAGCTTTCGACGAACCGCAACAGGCCCTCGTGGATGCGCAGATCGTCCCACGCGCTGTCGATCCTGTCGCACGCCAGAACGGTCAGCCGCCCGCGCGCCAGCGCGGATTTGGCGCCGACGCAGGGAAATGACGATGCGGCGACGTGCGCGAAAAGTTTTCGCTCAAGTTTCGCCTGCGCGTCATGAGTCCAATGAAACATCGATCGATCTCGCCGGGGAAATTGGCCTGTGGGATGACGACTAACGATCCGGGCGCATGCCGGTTTCAAAACATTAGAAGCGAATCCAGCCGCGGCGCGTTGTGGAGCGGTGGCGAAAGACGTCTTCCTGATCCCGCAAGTCTTGCCGATGGAAGCGCGTATCGCGACCACGCTGCCCGACGGCCCCGAGTGGCAATATGAACCCAAGTGGGATGGCTTTCGGTGTCTCGCCTATATCGCGCCGGGAAACGTCAGCCTCTATTCGAAAACCGGCAAGGACCTCGCGCGCTTCTTCCCCGAAACCGTTGCGATGCTCGCGCGGCTTTTCGCCGAACCGTGCGTTCTCGACGGCGAGCTTGTCATCACTCGCGACGGTCGTTCCACGTTCGAGGCGCTGCAGGCGCGATTGCATCCTGCGGCGAGCCGGATCGAGCGGCTCTCGCGCGAGACCCCGGCGCGCTATGCGCTGTTCGATTGCCTGCAATCGGGCACCGAGCGGCTGATCGACGCGCCGCTCGATGCGCGGCGCGCGGTACTCGTCCGATTGCTCGCCGGGGTCGACGATCCGGGGCTGTTCCTGTCCGACGCGACCTTCGATCGCGCGCGCGCCGCGGATTGGCTGGCGCAGAGCGGCGCGGCGACCGACGGCGTGATCGCCAAGCGACGCAGCGACGGCTATCACCCGGGCGAACGATCGATGATCAAGGTCAAGCGTCGACGCACCGCCGACTGCGTCGTCGGCGGCTTCCGATATGCCAGCAACGCGCCGATCGTCGGCTCGTTGCTGCTCGGGCTGTACGACGAAGACGGCCGGCTCGATCATGTCGGCTTCACCTCCGGGCTCAGCGATGAAGAGCGCGCGGTGCTGACCCCGCAGCTCGAAAAGATGATCGAACCGCCCGGATTCACCGGCCGCGCCCCCGGCGGGCCGAGCCGGTGGTCGACCGATCGCTCGGCAGAATGGCAGCCGTTGCGCGCCGAACTGGTTGTGGAGGTCGAATTCGATCAGGTCACCGGACAGCGCTTCCGACACGGCACGCGCTTCCTGCGCTGGCGGCCCGACAAGGCGCCCGGCCAGTGCACGATGGAACAATTGTGCGGCTGATCCCTGAGGAGGAAGAATGATCGTCGACGCGCTGGGGTGGATCGCGCTTGTGGCGACGTGCATCGCCGCGCTGCTGACTGCGGCCAACCTCGGCGCGCGGGCCACCGGCGCCGGCTTCGCGGTGTTTTTCGTCGGGGCGCTGGCGTGGTGCGTGGTCGGCTATGCGACTGGGCAGCGCCAATTGCTGCTGTCGAACGCCTTTCTCGCGCTGGTCGATCTGTTCGGCGTGTGGCGCTGGTTCTATCATCGCGCGCGCGCCGACGATGCGGTCGATCGCGTCAAGAACGAAGAAGAGCGCCGCGCGCCGCTGTTTGCGCTCGAGGAACTGATCGGCAAGCCGCTGCGCGGGCGCAACGGGATCGCGCTCGGCACCGTGCAGGGCGCGCTTGCCGACGGCCTGACCGGTCAGCTCCGTTTCCTCGTCGTCAAACCCGAAAGCACGATCGCGTCGGAGGGTTTTCTGCGTCTCGCCTGGCGTCGCGGATTGACGGTGTCGGTCGAGGCGATCGATTGCAATCTCGTCCCTCGCGACCTCGCGGCGGCGCGACGTCACGACGCCGACCAGCGAAGCGATGTGGCGGTGATCGACCAGCGCAATTGATCCACGACCGGGGTAGGTTCAGGCCTTGGTGCGCCCCGATCTGGTGGTGGCGTTGGGATTGGGCGGGCCCTCGTATTTCTTGTCGCTCTGCCCGCCCGCGAAGCGCCCTGTCGGGTGGTCCTGATGCGGATTGGGATAAGCGCCGCCCGTGCTTTCGCCCGCGCCGGCGGGCTCGCTGACGCCGTCCTTGTGTGCGGGACGCTGGCGGTTCGCGGTCGATTTCCTGGGCATGGGGCTCTCCGTATCGCAGGTTCGGGTTCCCGGCGCCCCCGGGGGAGGGGGGAAGGGGCGCCGGGAGCTCTGGATCAGACGGCCTGCGCCTGACGCGTAGCCTCGGCGATATCCTCTGCGCCGCCGAGATCCTCGCCGGACATGCGGCCGGCACCCGGACCCGCGCCGAGATCGGCGCCGGTGGTGACGTCGTGATCCGGGCGCGATCGCGTCCGTTTCATCAGGTCGGCCGCTGCCTTTGCCGCGGGGTCGGGCAGGTCGACGGACGCGCCGCCGCTGCCGCCGTCGACCGGGAGATTGCCGACCACATCGTCGATGCGATCCCATTGCTCGCCGTCGTTCCACGGCCCGGTCATGTCGCCTTCGCCCTGCGAGGTATTGACATAGGTGCTGGCAAAACGCGCGATACCGGGCAGCTTGCCCGGCGGGAAATTGTCGCTGATCGCGTAGAGCGCCTTTTCGAAACTCTTCTGGTGCGCGATCTCTCGGGTCATCAAAAAGCCCAGAGCATCCTTGATCCCGGGATCGTCGGTGATGTTGATCAGCCGTTCGTAGATGATCTTGGCGCGGCTCTCGGCGGCGATGTTCGAGCGCAGATCGCAGGTGGGGTCGCCGCGACTGTCGACATAGGCCGCGGTCCACGGCGCACCCGACGAATTGGTCAGCGCGGGGCCGCCGCCGAACAGGATTGACTGGGTATGGCTGTCGCCGCCCTTGGTCAGCGACATATAGAGTTCCGCCTCGGACAGCGCGGCTTCGGCGAGCTCGGCCTTGGCGCCCTTGGTGAGCATCGCGACGATCGAGCCGATCACTTCGAGGTGGCTGAGTTCCTCGGTCGCGATGTCGAGCAGCATGTCCTTGCGCCCCGCATCGTCCTCGCCGAGCCCTTGCGTGAAATAGCGCATCGCCGCCGCGAGTTCGCCGTCCGGGCCGCCGAATTGTTCGAGCAATAACGAGCCGAGCACGGGATTGGGTTCGGCGACGCGGACCGTATATTGCAGCTTCTTGTTGTGCATGAACATCGCTTTGGCTCCCAAAGCCGCGATAACCGGCAAGAAAGCCGCCCGTTCCGGCCACAACAACTTAGTTTAGCAAATCATCATTTTGCCGCTCGATTGTTGCGCTTGTCGAACGATCGATCGGAAGGAACCGCGATCAATCAATGTCGTTCTGATCTTCATCGAGATAAGGAGAAAGACATGGGCGAGCTGACGGACAAGATCAAAGGCAATGTCAACGAAGCGGTCGGCAAGGCGAAGCAGGCTTTGGCGCGGAAGGAAACCGATCCGAAACGAACCGCGGAAGACGATAAACTTGCCGCGGAAGGCAGCGCTCAGGAACTCAAGGGCAAGGGCCAGCAGTTCAAGGGCAAGGTCAAGGGACTTCTCGGCGACGATATCTGAGCGGCGGTATCAGGCGACTGCGCGGCCGGCGTCCCGATAATCCTCGGCGTCGCAGAATTGGACTTGCGCCTTGCCGCGCGCTTTCGAGCGATAGAGCGCGGCATCCGCGCAGGCCATCAGATTCTCCAGATCGACGCCGAATTCGGGCGCCAGTGAAATGCCGACGCTGACGGTGACGCGCATCTCGATGCCGTCGATCAGATAGGGTTCGCTGAGCTGGCGGATCACGCGGCGCGCGAGGATTTCGGCCTGGTCGCGGTGCTGGACGCAGGTCTGGACCAGCAGGAATTCGTCCCCGCCGAGCCGGCAGGCGACATCGTCCGCGCGGACGATCGCGTTCAGCCGCCGCGCCACTTCGAGCAGCATTTTGTCGCCGGCGGGGTGGCCGTAGCGGTCGTTGATCGACTTGAACCCGTCGAGATCCATATAATGGATTGCGAGCTGGCTTGTCGCCTGCTGCGACGATCGGAGCCCCGACTGGAAGGATTCGCGCAGCGACAGCCGGTTGGGCAAACCGGTTAGGGCATCGAAGCGCGCCAGCTTGGCGAGATCGTGCTTGGTGGTGAGGTGGTCGACCGTCACGGTGTAGAGGTGGCCGATCGAGCCGAGGCTCATTCCGGCGACCGCGAGCAGCAGCAGCGCCTCGAAAATGAAGAATTCCGCGTGGAGCGGCTCGGCATAATCGCTCGCGGCATGGATGAACATCGTCAGGGCGGTGGGCACCACCGAGAGGGCCAGGGCGATCACGCAGAGCCGCGGCCGGCCGGCGTTCCGCGAGACGATGCCGGCGCCGAAGGTGAAGACCAGGCTGATCGTGCTGATATGGACCAGCGGCTCATGCTCCATCAGCACGCGGATGTTGATCCCGGACAACAGCAGCGCGAAGAGATAGGTCAGAATCTCGTAACGACGTTCCCAGCGCCGGAGGCCGGCGACGGGCTGGGCCGAGCCGCCGGCGCGATCATAAGCGGAAATCAGCATGACGCGCGCGACGGTGACCGCGATCGCGCTCACCGTCAGCGCGGCGATCCCCACATCGTGCCACTTGGAATAGATCAGCGCGCCGACGATGACGTAAAGCGCGCCGAAACCGACGATCACCGCGCGCATCGAAAAGAGCGTCGATACGAGATCGCGATACACCGGATCGGGCAAGTCGCCCGCGCAACGCATCCAGAATTTGCCGATGGCAAGACGTTGCCCGCTGCTCGTCCGGGTCGGTTCCATGACCCATTGTTCAACGGAGAAGGTTAACGCATTGCTATCGGCGCGCCGAACCGACGCGCGCGGCGGCGATCGCCGGGGCGGTTACGCCTCCTGGATCGCCGACAATTTCCAGACCCCGTCCGCGCCGCGCACGAAGGTCCAATATTCGAGCGTCTCGGTGACGCGGTCCTGCGAGCCTTCGGCGATCGCGCCGGTGGCCCGGTCGCGCATCACGTCGCGGCTTTCGTAGCGCATCGCGATCGTCGCATAATCGCTGTCCGCCTCGCGCCACGCCTCCGAAACCTCGGCATCGAGCAGTCGCGTGCCGGTGACGTCGTTGCGCAGCCCGTGGGTGGCATTCTGGCTCAGTTCCTCGGAGAGATAGGACATGATCTCCGGCGTGGTGAGCTGGCGCAGCCGCGCATAATCCTCGCGGCCGAACGCATCCTGCACGTCGATCAGCAGCCGTTCGAAATCGCGCTGGTCGGCGGGAGTGACCGGAATGTCGATGCCCTGATCGGCGACCGGCTGCGGCTGCGACGGCGGCACGGCGCCGCCCCACGGACCGGCGCCGGGCGAGGGGGCTTGCGGCGTGTAACCGGCAAAGGCCTCGCGCGCATTGGGCATGGCCTGCGGCTGTTGCCGGCGGCGACGGATGAAGCCGATCACCAGCCACAGCACGCCGCCGATCAAGGCGATCTGGAGCAGCGCGGCGAGCATCCCGCCGCCGGCGGCGCCCCAGCCGCCGCCGAGGAAATGACCGATCAGCCCGCCGGCGACGAGCCCGCCGAGCAGCCCGCCCGCAAAGCCGCCGAACCGGCTGCCCGGCCGCGCCGCCTGGTTCTGGCCGAAGCCGGGATTGTAGCCGGGCGCCTGCTGCGTCGCGGTGCGCGGGGTCATCGAGCGATCGACCGGCGCGACATAGCGCGGCGAATTCTCGGTCTGGCGCGGCGCGGTATAGGTGCGCGAGCCGCGGCTGCCGAAACTGCCGCCGCGGCGCGCGTCGGCCGGGGTGATGGCCACGCTGGACAGGCTCAGCATCAGCATCGTCAAGGCCAGCGCGCGGGTCGACTTCTTGGTCACGGAATATCTCCTTGGTGCACTGATATAGTAGAATAAGGCACCGCTTCCAATCTCCCCCGGCGGGAGATTTCGCACTGGACACATTTTGATACCGAAACCGCGCTCCCGACGCGCCACAAACCCCGTCACCCCGGCCTTGAGTCGGGGTCCATTGTGCTGCGGGCGCATCGGCCAGAGCATCGTGCGTTTAATTGGGATCACGTCGAGCCGCCCCTGTGCTCCCGCGAAGGCGGGAGCCCAGACTGGGTCCCCGCCTTCGCGGGGACACAAGAGAGGCGGCGAAGGGGCCGGGGTGACGGGGTTGCTGGTGGATAGATTTTCTGAAGGTTCCACCGTCATGCCGGGCTCGACCCGGCATCCAGAGTCACAAAGGACCGTCGCCTGTTGCTCTGGATGCCGGGTCGAGCCCGGCATGACGATGAGGGCTTTCGGGCCTCATTCGCTACGCTCTCCCCACTAGCCCCCGAACAGCCCCAGCACCGCGTCGCGCTTGATCTTGCCGGTCGGGGTGCGCGGCAGATCGGCGACGAAGAGGATCGTGCGCGGATATTTGTACGGCGCGATCGCCGCCTTGACGTGGTTCTGCAATTGCGCGGCGAGATTCGCGTCGGCGCTGACGCCGGCGCCGACGACGATCGCAGCGGCGACCTGCTGCCCGCGCTCGGCCGAGGCGATCCCGACCACCGCGCATTCTGCGACCGCCGTATGCGAGAGCAGCGCCGCCTCGACCTCCGGCGCGGCGATATTGTAGCCGCTCGAGATGATCATATCGTCGGTGCGCGCGACATAGCTGAAATAGCCGTCGGCATCGCGGCGATAGATATCCCCGGTCACGTTCCAGCCGTCGACGACGTAGCGCGTCTGGCGCGGGTCGGCGAGATAGCGGCAGCCGGTCGGCCCCTTCACCGCGAGCCGGCCGATGCCGGTCGCGATCGGCGCGCCGGCGTCGTCGAGCAGCGTCGCTTCATAGCCCGGCACCGCCTTTCCGGTCGTGCCGGGGCGGATATCGTCGCCCGCGGCGCTGATGAAGATGTGCATCATCTCGGTCGCGCCGATGCCGTTGATCAATTTGATCCCGGTTGCGCGATGCCAGTCGTGCCAGATCGGCTCGGGCAGATTCTCGCCCGCCGCGACGCAGCGGCGCAGCGTGGGCGGCGCGCCGGCATCGCCGAGCATCGCGAGCATCGCCTTATAAGCGGTGGGGGCGGTCGCCATGATCGTCACGCCGAGCGATCGCGCCGCCTCCAGCAAGGCTTTGGGGCCGGGCACCTCCACCGTCGCCGCGGTGCCGCCGAAGCGGAACGGGAAGATCACCTGCATCCCCAGCCCGAAGGTGAAGGCGAGCGGCGCCGAGCAGATCCAGATATCGCCGGGACGGGGTTCGAGGATCGTCGCCGCGAAACTGTCGGCGCAGGCGAGGATATCGCGGTGGAACTGGACGCAGCCCTTGGGGACGCCGGTGGTGCCCGAGGTGAAGGCGATCAGCGCCGGATCGTCGCGGTGGGTCGTGACAAGGGTGAAATCGGCGTCGATCGCGCCGAGCAGGCGTTCGAGCTCACCGTCGCCCGCGTCGCCGTTGTAGCAGAGCGTTGAGCGCAATGTCGGCGACGCAGCGGCCGCAGCGGCGAAATCGTCGCGGGTGCGGCTGTCGACGATCGCGTGGCTCACCGCGCCCTGCGCGATGATCGTGCCGATCTCCGCCGCGCGCAGGATCGGCATCGTCGTCACCACCACCCCGCCCGCCTTGAGCACCGCGAGCCAGCTTGCGATCATCATCGCGCTATTGGGCCCGCGCAGCAGCACGCGGTTGCCCGGCACCAGCCCCTCACGCTCGACGAGGATATGCGCGATACGATCGGACAGCGCGCGCATCTCGCCATAGGTCCAGCGGCCCGCTGCGTTGACCACCGCGATGTGCGTTGGATCGCCGCGATCGATCAGCTCGACCGCGGCATTGAACCGGTCGGGATAACGCAATGCAGGGAGGTCGAAGCGGAAATCGGGGAGCTGGTCGTCGGGCGGCAGGCGATCGCGCACGAAACGATCGACATGGGCGGTGGGGCGCACGGCCATTTCCATGATGTCCTTGTTTATTATGCTTCATTCCGCGGCGCGGACCGCCGCTCTCCTGTGGCGGACCTTCCTCAACTGTCGGTCGCCGGTCAACGGTCGGATCGCTCGATTGCGGCA
The DNA here is from genome assembly GCA_017849555.1 of Sphingomonas sp. Lineage (GTDB taxonomy): Bacteria > Pseudomonadota > Alphaproteobacteria > Sphingomonadales > Sphingomonadaceae > Sphingomonas > Sphingomonas lycopersici. The sequence goes on from JAFIGU010000085.1 coordinate 35,097, forward strand.
TCGTCGGTTGATGCGCGCAGCAATTATCGGCATCTTCTGTCGCGCAGACGGCGGGAGGCCGGACGATGACCCCAGAACAAGACAAAGCGTGGTTCGCGCCGAAGCGGTTTGGCTATGGCGCGGGTTTGCCGATCGCCTGGCAGGGGTGGGCGGTTCTCGCGCTCTATTTTATCGCCATCGCGCTTGCGCTGGGGCTTCTGTCGTCGGTGGTGGCGCGCCTGGTCGCGATCCTGGTCGCGACCGTCGTGCTGATCGGCATATGCAAGAAAAAGACCGCCGGCGGATGGCGCTGGCGCGACGGCACCTGACGCCGCCGCGCGGGGTCTAATGGCGCGCGGCTTGCCCCGCGGCGTCATGAAGCTACGATGATGCGGATGGAACCATCCCCCTATAAAGCGACGCCGCGCGAGACGGCCGGTTTCACCTTGCTGCTGATTGCGGTCACCGCGGCGATGATCTGGTCGGTCTGGGCCTTTTCGGGCGCGATCCTGTGGGCGATGGTGCTTGCGGTGGTGTTCAGCCCGCTCAAGGAGCGTATCCAGCAGAGCATGCCCGAACGGGCGGGGCTGGCCACCGCGATCACGCTGCTGATCATCGTCGGCGGGGTGATGCTTCCGGTCGTCATGCTGGTCGAGATGATCCTCGGCGAGGCGGCGGGGCTGGTATCGCGGCTGCAATCCAAGTCGGTCGACTTCCCCGCGCTGTTCAACCAGACGGTTCATTCGCTGCCGGATTGGGCGCAAAGCTGGCTGCATCAATCGGGCTGGGACAATCTTTCGACGTTGAGCGACCGCGTGGCCGCCAATATCCAGTTGCTCGCGCAGGCGGTGGCGAAGCGCGCGCTGTCGATCGGCGCGGATCTGTTCAGCTATCTCGTTGCGCTGCTGGTTGCGCTCTATCTGATCTATGTGCTGCTGCGGCACGGCAAGACGATCGTCGCGCGCGCGGGCGCGGTCGTCCCGCTCGCGCCGCACCGCCGCGCAGTGCTGGCGACCAATTTCGTCTCGGTGGTGCGGGCGACGGTGAAGGGCACGGTGGTCGTCGCGGTGGCACAGGGCAGCGCGGGCGGCGTGGTGATGTGGGTGCTCGGGGTGCCCAATGCGCTGCTCTGGGCGGTGGTGATGACCTTTTCGGCGCTGCTCCCCGCGGTGGGCACCGGTCTGGTGTGGGTGCCCGCGTCGCTCTATCTGCTCGCGATCGGCCATGTCTGGCAGGGGATCGTGATGGCGCTGATGGGGGCGTTCGTGATCGGCACGATCGACAATATCCTGCGCCCGATCCTCGTCGGGCGCGAGACCCAGATGCCCGATGCGCTGGTGTTGCTCGTCACGCTGGGCGGGCTTTCGGCGTTCGGGTTCAACGGGTTGATCATCGGGCCGGTCATCGCTTCGCTGTTCCTCGCCACCTGGGAAATGGTGCGCGAGGAGCAGGAGCATGCCGTCGCCGAGGCCCCGGCGCGATCTCCCGGCCACCCGCCCGCCACCGTGCCGCCTGCGCCTGCCGCAACCGCGGGCGAAGGCTAATAAGTGATCGTGATCACCACGCTGTCGGTATAGGCGCCGGCCGCCACCCATTGCCGCGCGGGAATGCGGCCATAGACCGGCACCGAGTTGGTGAAGCTGAGCACGCCCAGGGGCACGGTGCTGGTCACCTTGCTGGTGCCGCCGGTGCCGTCGCCCCATACGATCGTGCGCGCAACGTCGGTATAGAGATTGTAGTTGAGCTGGTTCGAGCCCTTGCGAAGCTGACGGGCGAGCGCGGTGCCCGAAACGCCGGGGCTGAGCGTGACGTCGATCGTTCCCGACAACGCGAGCAACCCGGTGCAACTGATCGAGATATTGCCGTTCACATCGTCCGCGGTCGGGGCGGTGGGGTCATAGGCGCCGAAGGCGATATTGGTGGTGCTGACGGTGCAGGTGCACAGGGCGCACAGCGCCGCCGCAGGCAGCGGAAAGGCGAGCCCGGCGAGGAGCGCTGCGATGCGGATGCTGGTGCTCATTGATTTTCTCCGTTGGTCGCCGCGATGCAGCGCACCGGTTTCTTGTCTTGCGGGGCGGCGGGGACGGTCGCGCGGCAGGTCAGCGCGGCGCCGCGCACCGTGATTGTCGCCCCCGGCCGGGCATCGGGCAGATAGATTTGCCCGTCATAGCCTGTCACCCCCGCCACCCCGCCCGCCGATACCGCGAGCCCGGCGGGCAGGATCGCGCCCTGCGCGTCGACCAGCGTCAAGGTCGCGGGATGGACTGGCGCCCCGCCGAACCGCACCGCCACCGCCTGCCGATATCCCGGCACCACGGTCTGCTCGGCATAAGTGACTTCGGTGTCGAGCGGCAGATCGTCGAGATCGACCGCGATGCGATTGGCGGCATAAGGTTGAAGCCCGGTGACGATCGTCCGTGCGCCGCCGCCGGCGCGCCCCGCGACCGGCTGGTTCTCGAAATAGACCTGCGCCTTGGCATTGCTCTCCACCTCGACCGCGGCAAAGGCCGAATCGAGCCGTTGCGCGGGCGCGAGCGTGCCGCCGATCATCAGCAACGCGCCTTGCGCGTGAAGCCGCACCCCGGTCGACCCGTCCTGTTGCGCCGCCGCCAGTTCGAAATCCCCGGCGCGGTTGCGCCACGAGATCGCCCCTTCCGCCAGCGACGGATCGCCGGCACCGCGCGCGAAGAGCAGGCGATAGCCGATCCCCTGATCGGGCGGCGGAACATGGGTGAGCGTTGCGGTGGTGCGACCGCCGTCGACGAACAGGCTGCTGCTGGTGCGCCGGCCGAGCGGCACGGTCAGCGCCGCGAACACGCCGCGATCGCGGCTGCCCGCCGTATCGGTCTGCCGCGCGCTCACCGACATATAGGCGGGTCCGACATTGCTCGAGAAGGACAATGCGCTGATTGAATAATGCAGATTCTCGCCATGCCTGTCTTCGGCGTGGCTTGCGCTGATGCTGCCGAGACGGCCGAGCGAGACGCTGCCGGCGACGACCAGCTCGCTGCGCGACGCGCCGTCCGGGGCGGGGCCGCCGACCTGGACGAAGGCGGCGCTTTCCTCCTGATAGCTGGCGGAAATGGTATAGATGGCGGTGATCTGCTGGAATTGCGCGCGCCACAAGATGCCGTCGCCCCATGCGCTGTGCGAGGCGGCGGCGGAGACGCTGAATTCGCCGATCGGCGCGATGACCAGCCCGGTGCCGACGCCGGCGGCCTGCGATCGCGCATCGCCTTCGATCCGGCCGAACACGGTGAGCATGTTCGACAGGCCGTGCCGCCACGAGGCGGCGGCGAAGGGCGCGCCGTAGGAGAAGCTGCGCCACCCATAATCCTTGCGCAGGAAGCCGGCTTCGAGCGAGAAATCGTCGAGCCCGGGACGCAGCAGGCGCGGCGAGGTGTAGAAATTCTGCGTCACGGTGCGCAGGGTGCCGGCGGCGTCGCGGATCGTCATCGACACGCTGCCGGCGCCGTTGAAGGTCGGCTGGTAATCGACCGTGAAATCGCCCGGCTGGACATCGAACCGCCGCCCGCTGTTCGCCGCGACCAGATCGACCACTGATGGCAGCGCGGCCGACCCGCGAAGCACCGGCAGCGGGTAGGTGATCTCATTGGGGGTCAACGAGAAATCGGTGCCGAGCCGGATTCCGGCGAACCGCACCGGCAAGTTCCAGTCGCCGGCGTTGGTCAGCGTATCGCCGATCGCGAGGCGCAGCCGCTGGTCGGGAAAATCGCGCCGGAAGCTGGTGTCGAGCCGGACGGCGCCGCCGTGGCTCTGCACCGCGGCGGTCGAGCCGAGCACCCCCCAGGCGCCGGATATCCCGCCGTCGAGATAGGCGGAGACCGCGGCATGTCCGTCGGCGCCGATCAGCGACAGATCGTAGCCAAGGAAGGCGGCCGGCACGATCCGCGTCCGCGCCAGCGGCGTCCGCGCGGGGCCGAAATGGGCCGTGGGGAACAACCGGTGGTCGGCGTCGACCAGCAGCGTCGTCCCGTTCGCGTCGAGCCGCGCGGCGATCCCGGCGCGGCCGTCGAGCGCGGTAAACGCCTGCCCGTCCAGCGTGAAATCCCCGGCGAGTGGGGGCAGATCGAGCCCCCATTGCCGTGCCGCCTCGGTCGGTACGAACAGATGCCCGTCGCGCCGCGCGACCAGACAGGGATCGTCGAGCGAACGGCCGTTGAGCGCGACCCCGACCGGGATGGGCAGGCGCGTGTCGATCGCGGGTGGGGGAGGGACGGCAGCGGTGCCGGGCGGTCCGTCGGCGGCGATGGCCGCGGCGGACGAAAGCACCATCAGCGCGAGCAGCGCGCCCCTCGGCATCCGGTGCGCGCCGCGGCAGGGGCAGGTGATTGTGGGGATCACCGTCGCCGCCGTGGTTCAGCCGCCGCCGCCCGGATCGGGGGGAGAGGCGCGAAGCCGGCCGTCGGTCGTTTCCAGTTCCACCGCCGCGATCCCCTCGGGGGACATATCGGGCAGCGCGAGATCGATGCTGCCTTTGGCGAGGAGGTAGAAAGCGCGCGTGATGCGGCGCGGCGCGGCGCCCGGGGTGCGCGGCTGCACGACGATCGCGGTGACCTGGGTATGGCGGTCGCCGTGGTTGCCGATCACCAGATGGGTCGCGCCGTCCTGCGTCGCGTGCGTCGCCCAATCGAGCGCGGGCGCGGCGCGGGCCGGCGCGCGGAACACCGGAATGCTGATCCGCAACCGCGCCTGGATCACCCCCGGCAACGGGTTGGCATCGGGCAGTTCGTCGACGATCAGCCGCCAGCTTTGCTCGGTCGCGCCCGGCGGGCCGGGCAGGCTGCAACGGATCAGCCGCGTCTCGCCCGCGGGAATCGCCACGATCGAGGGGTTGAGGCTCGGCCCCTCGGCCGGATCGAGCAGATCGTTCCCCGCCGTGTCGCGCCGCCACGCGAAGCCGCGGATCTGGATCGTCGTCGGCCTGGCATCGTCGTTGGCGATCGTCAGCGCGCAGAACCTCTTGTCCTGCGCGACCTCGATCCGCACCGGCAGGATGCGCAAGGTTCCGGCGCTCGCTCGCCCCGTCGGCGCCGCGAGACAGACGCACAGCAGCAGCGCTCCGGCGCGGCATGGGATCCGCGCCCGGCTTTTCTTTTCCATGACCCCGCCGTCAATAGTTGATGGTGATCGTGATCGTGTCGGTATAGGCCCCTGCCGCGACATTCTGCTGCGCGTGGATGCGGCCGTAGATGGTGAAGGTGGAAGCCGAGGTGCCGGCGATCGTCGCCGCGGGCGTATCGGTCCCCGGGGTATTGCCCCAATTGGTCGTATGCGCCGCATCGCTGTAGAGCGCATAGCCGAGCGAACTGGCCCCGTTCGCCATCTGCCGCGTGGTGACGGTGGCGCCCGATGTCGTGCCCGCGTTCAACCCCACCGTGAAGCTGGTGCCGGTGGTGCATGTCACGTTGAACGTGCTGGTCGCGTCGGTCGGACTGGCCGCGGTCGGGTTGTAATTGCCGAACGACAGATTGTTGCTCGTCACCACGCAGGCGCTCTGCACATTGGCGGAGACGCCCATCGTCGTGGTTGCGGTAGATGCCGCCGCCACATTGGGCAGCAACATGGCGATGGCGGTGAAACCTACCCCCAGCGATTCAAATCGCATCACCGACCTCCTTTCATCAGAGTGTCCCGGCCGGCTTTAAGGCAGAATGGTTGTAACGATATTAACATTGGTGTCAGGTGGGTTGTAATGCGCCGCGGGGTTGCTGGCGAAAGCGGTTGTTGTAGAGATGCCGCCCGATCCGGCGCCGTCGCGCGATGCGGACGGGATGAGGCGGGGGCATCGATAGTGGCTGTTGAGAATGTCTCCGGGTCGGGCAGCGCCGGGTCGCTCGATTTGCGCCTGTGGGTCCGCCTGCTCGGCTGCGCGCGGATCATCGAAAAGCAGCTCCGCCGCAACTTTCAGGAGCAATTCGATACGACGCTGCCGCGGTTCGACGTGATGGCGGCGCTCGATCGCGCGCCCGATGGGCTCAATATGGGGGCATTGTCGCGCGCCTTGCTGGTGTCGAACGGCAATGTCACCTCGATCGTCCGGCAGTTGCAGGAACAGGGCAGCGTCGTCGCGCGCCCCGATCCCGGGGACGGCCGCTCGGCGATCGCCGCGCTGACCCCGGCGGGCAAGGCGCATTTCGCCGAGCTGGCGCGTGCGCATCACCAATGGGTCCGCGCCGCGCTCGCCGAATTCCCGCCCGACCGGCAGGAACAATTGCTGTCTTTGCTTGGCGAGTTGCGCCGATCGCTCTTGGGGGAAGAGGGGGAGTGAGCTTCGAAACCACCCCCAATTTATGCTCCCGACCTCCCAATGTCCGCGAATATATTTTAAGCTTGAAATAAATTCCCCGCCCGATACACTGCCGTCCATTCCCCGGTGAGGATGCGCAGATGAAGGTGGCGTGCGTAGGCGGCGGCCCGGCGGGGCTGTATTTCGCGATCTCGATGATGCTGCGAGATCCGTCGCACGACATCACCGTGTTCGAGCGCAACCGCGCCGGCGACACCTTTGGCTGGGGGGTGGTGTTCTCCGATCAGACGATGGAGCATCTCCAGGCCAACGATCCTATCAGCGCGCAGTCGATGATCGACGAGCTGGCGCATTGGGACGATATCGAGGTCCATATCGAGGACGGCGGGCGCACCGTCACCAATCGCTCCAGCGGCCACGGCTTCATCGGCATCGGGCGCAAAAGGCTGCTCAACATCCTGCAGGATCGCGCGCGCACACTGGGGGTGAAGCTCGAATTCGAGGTGGAGGTCGAGCCCGACAGCGATTTCCTCGCCGATTACGATCTGGTGATCGCCGCCGACGGATTGAACAGCAAGTTGCGCCGACGCTACGAGGCCGAATTCGCGGTCGATCTGGACGTCAAGCGCAACAAGTTCGTCTGGCTCGGCACCCGCCAGAAGTTCGACGCGTTCAACTTCATCTTCAAGCACACGCGCTTCGGCTGGATCTGGGCGCACGCCTATCAGTTCGACGCGGACACCGCGACGTTCATCGTCGAATGCGATCCCGAAACCTATGAGCGCGCCGGCTTCGGGCGGATGTCGCAGGAAGAAAGCTGCCGGTTGTGCGAGGAGATCTTCGCCGATCACCTCGGCGGGCACGAACTGATGACCAACGCCAGCCATATCCGCGGCTCGGCCTGGATCAACTTCCCGCGCATCATCTGCCGTCAGTGGAGCTACAGGAACATCGTCCTGCTCGGCGATGCCGCGCATACCGCGCATTTCTCGATCGGCTCGGGGACCAAGCTCGCGCTGGAGGATGCGATCAAGCTCGCCGAGGTGATGAACCGGCCCGGGTTCGGCAGCGGCGAAGCGTTGCAACAGGGGCTGGAGGAATATCAGGCCGAGCGCCAGCTTGAAGTCGTCAAGCTGCAGAATGCCGCGCGCAACTCGACCGAATGGTTCGAGCATCTCGATCGCTATCTCAAAATGGACGCGATGCAATTCACCTATACCTTGCTGACGCGCAGCCAGCGGGTGAGCCACGAAAATCTGCGGCTACGCGATCCGGCGTGGCTCGCCGCGCTCGAACGCAGCCTCGCCGAAACCGCGTTCGGCGCGCCGGTCGAGGCGCCGGTGCCGCCGATGTTCCTGCCGTTCCGATTGCGCGGGATGACCTTGCGCAACCGCGTCGTGATGTCGCCGATGGCGATGTATTCGGCGGTCGAAGGCGTGCCCGACGATTTCCACCTCGTCCATTATGGCGCACGCGCGCTGGGCGGGGCGGGGCTGATCGTGACCGAGATGACCTGCGTCTCGCCCGAGGCGCGGATCACCCCCGGCTGCACCGGTCTGTGGAATGCCGAGCAGGCCGCGGCGTGGCGGCGCATCACCGATTTCGTCCACCGCACGTGCGATACGCGGATCTGCATGCAGCTCGGGCATAGCGGATCGAAGGGCTCGACCCGCGTCGCGTGGGAGGGGATGGACGAGCCGCTGGTCGAGGGCAATTGGCCGTTGGTCGCGCCGTCCGATGTCGCGTGGAGCGCGGAAAATCAGGTGCCCTCGGCGCTAACCCGTGCGCAGATGGACGAGATCCGCGATCAGTTCGTCCAATCGACGCGCTACGCCGACGCGGCGGGGTTCGACATGGTCGAGCTGCATTGCGGGCACGGCTATCTGCTCTCGGGGTTCATCAGCCCGATCCAGAACCGACGCAGCGACGATTATGGCGGCAGCCTCGACAACCGGCTGCGCTATCCGCTGGAGGTTTTTCGCGCGATGCGCGCCGTCTGGCCGGTGGACAAGCCGATGTCGGTGAGGATTTCGGCGACCGACTGGATGGGCGACGCCGGGGTGACCCCCGAGGATGCGGTCGAGATCGCGCGCGCCTTCACCGCCGCGGGCGCCGATCTGATCGACGTTTCGGCAGGGCAGGTGACCAGGGATCAGAAGCCGGTTTACGGCCGCATGTTCCAGACGCCATTCTCCGATCAGATTCGCAACGAACTGGGAGTGGCGACGATGGCGGTCGGCAATATCTACGAGGTCGATCACGTCAATTCGATCGTCGCCGCGGGTCGCGCCGATCTGTGCGCGATCGGGCGGCCGCATCAGATGAACCCCAATTGGACGATCGAGGCGGCGGCGGCGCAGGGGCTCGGCGAGGAAAATGTGCCGGTGCAATATCTGAGCGGCTATGCGCAGCTCAAGCTCAACAAGCTGCGCGCGGCGCAGGTGGCGGCGGCGCAATGAGCCACGCGATCGTCACCGGCGGCGGCAGCGGGATCGGGCTGGCGATCGCCAAGGCGCTCGTCGCCGCGCGGCATCGCGTGACGATCATGGGGCGCAGCGAGGCGCGGCTTCATGCGGCGCTGGTCGACTTGCCCGGGGCGAACGCGGTCGTCTGCGACGTGGCGGACGCGGCGTCGGTCGCGGCGGCGTTCGACGCGGCGGCGGCGCGCCACGGCGCGGCCGGCATCCTCGTCAACGCCGCGGGGGCCGCGCGCACCGCGCCGTTCGAGGCGTCGGCCGATGCATTGTGGGACGAATTGTGGCGCGTCAACGTGATGGGCGCGGTCCATACCAGCCGCGCGGTGCTCCCCGCGATGCGCAAGCTGGAGACGGGGCGGATCGTCAACGTCGCGAGCACTGCCGCGCTCAAGGGCTATGCCTATGTCAGCGCTTATACCGCGACCAAACATGCGCTCCTCGGGATGACGCGGTCGCTGGCGCTCGAGCTCGCCAGGACCGCGATCACCGTCAACGCTTTGTGCCCCGGCTATACCGACACCGATCTGATCCGCGATGCGGTCGCCAATATCGTCGCCAAGACCGGGCGCAGCGAGGAACAGGCGCTCGCCGCCTTCACCGCGAGCAACCCGCAGGGGCGGTTGGTCGAGCCGGAGGAGGTTGCCGCGACGATTTCGTGGCTGGTTTCCCCCGCGGCGCGCTCGATCACCGGGCAGGCGATCGTCGTCGCCGGCGGCGAGATCATGTGAGGAGACTAAGGATGGAATTCGACGCGGCGGGCTACCGGCCGAGCCATTTCGCCTATGAGTTCAAGGATCGCGTCGCGACGATCACGCTCAACCGCCCCGAGCGCAAGAACCCGCTGACGTTCGATTCCTATGCCGAGTTGCGCGATCTGTTTCGCGCGTTGGTCTATGCGCCGGCGGTGAAGGCGGTGGTGATCACCGGCGCGGGCGGGAATTTCTGTTCGGGCGGCGACGTGCACGAGATCATCGGGCCGCTGACCGAGATGACGATGCCCGAATTGCTCGCCTTCACCCGGATGACCGGCGATCTGGTCAAGGCGATGCGCAAATGCCCGCAGCCGATTATCGCCGCGGTCGACGGGATATGCGCCGGGGCGGGGGCGATCATGGCGATGGCGTCCGATATCCGCTTTGCGACGCCGGCGGCCAAGACCGCTTTCCTGTTCACCCGCGTCGGGCTCGCCGGGGCGGATATGGGCGCGTGCGCGATCCTGCCGCGGATCATCGGGCAAGGGCGTGCGGCGGACCTGCTGTTCAGCGGGCGCTCCTTCTCGGCCGAGGAGGGCGAGCGCTGGGGCTTCTTCAACCGCGTGGTCGCGGCGGAGGCGCTGGCGGGCGAGGCGGCAGGCTATGCCACGATGCTCGCGCACGGCCCGACCTTCGCGCACGGCATGACCAAGAACCAGCTCGAAATGGAATGGGCGATGCCGGTCGAGACCGCGATCGAGGCCGAGGCACAGGCGCAGGCGATCTGCATGCAGACGCAGGATTTCTCGCGCGCCTATCACGCCTTCGTGGCGAAGCAGAAGCCGGTGTTCGAAGGGGATTGAGATGGCAGGCGAGAGCTTCATCAACGAGCGCGACGATCGCGGCATTCCAGACGGGGCGAGACGATGAGAATCCTGCAACCGGCCGGCTGGCCGCGTCCCAAGGGCTATTCCAACGCGATCGAGGCGCGCGGGCGGCAGATTTTCGTTTCGGGGCTGGTCGGCTGGAACGAGGAGGAAAAGTTCGAACGCACCGATCTCGCCGGGCAGTTCGAACAGATCCTGCGCAATCTGGTGGCCTTGCTCGCGGAGGCCGATGCCGGGCCGGAGCATGTCGTGCGGATGACCTGGTACATCACCGATCGCGGCGACTATCTCGATAATGCGCGGCGCATCGGCGAAATCTATCGCGCGATCATGGGGCGCAATTATCCGGCGATGGCGGTGGTGCAGGTCGTCGCGCTGATGGAAGCCGCCGCAAAGATCGAGATCGAGGTGACCGCGGTCGTTCCCGACTAGCGCGGGCTTCAACTATTGCCGGGCGTCTCGATCTTTACGTTGGCGTCGACCTTTTGCGGGGCGTTGCGCAGCAGATCGGTGCCGAAGACCACATAGAGTGCGACCAGCACCACGATGATCCCCAGGATGAAAGCGACCACCGTACTACCGCCGCCGCCGGTTTTGACTATGGTTGTCTTGTCCTCTGACATCCCATCTCTCCTCAGCCCGCACGAACGCCCACGCCAACATTCTGGTTCCGTTTAAGAGGACTACCGGTGCGCTGCGAGCCGCAGCGTCGCCGTCAGATGTCGGGCAGCCCGGCGTGGAGATAATCTTCCAGCCCCGCGCGCGCGAAATGGTCGATCAGCCACGCGCCGGCCGGGCCGGGCGGCACGTCGCGCCGCCAGATCCCGGCGAAGCGGTAGATGCCGCCGGGATGATCGGGCATGTCGAGCCGCACCAATGTGCCTGCGACGAGATCGGGCTCGACCATCGGCAGCGGCATATTGCCCCAGCCGATCCCCTCGCGCAGCAGGGCGTGCTTGGCGCCGAGATCGGCGAGCCGCCAGGTCTTGGGGCTGACCACCGAAAAGTCGCGCCCCTCGGTGAAATGCGAACGATCGGTCAGCACGAGCTGGATATGATCGCGCCCCGCGCCCGGCGCGATCCGCGCCATCCGGCCGAGCGGATGATCGGGCGCGGCGACGGGGACCAGCGGCACCGCACCGGCCGAGACGCTCTCGATCTCCTCGACCCCGACGAACAGCGGCCCGGAAAGCCCGATCGAGGCGGTGCCGTCGAGCACCATCGCGGTGACCGCGCCCAGCGCCTCGACGTGTAGCCGAAGCTGGACGGTGGGAAACTCGGCCGCGAAGGCGCGCAATGTCTTGGCGAGCCGCTCGGCCGGGAGCATCACGTCGACCGCCAGATCGACCTCCGCCTCCAGCCCTTCGAGCAGCCCCTTCACCTTGGCGCGCAGCCCGTCGATCCCGAGCGCGACGCTGCGCGCCTCGGCGAGGACGGCGCGGCCGGCGAGCGTCAGCCGGGGCTTGCGCGTTCCCTCGCGCTCGAACAGGGTCAGCCCGAGCTGCGCTTCGAGATTGCCGATTCCGTAGCTGATCACCGAGACCGCGCGGTTGAGCTTGCGCCCGGCGGCGGCGAAGCTGCCCGTATCGACGATCGCCAGAAAGATGCGGAGCTGGTCGAAGGTCGGGGTGCCGGGGTTGGCCACTTTTCAAGTTCCTGGAATAGTCGGGTCGATTTTATCCCTCTGAAAAGAAAAGTGCGCAACCTCTAAATCGCTCTCAACAAGGGCGGCCGGCGCCGCCCGACAGGAGATGCACGATGATCGAACTTCGCCCTTTCGACGGCCTCGGTGGTGCCAATCACGGCTGGCTCGATGCCAAGCATCATTTCTCGTTCGCCGGTTATCACGATCCGGCGCGGATGCACTGGGGCAATTTGCGCGTGTGGAACGACGATACGATCGCGCCCAAGACCGGCTTTCCGCCGCACCCGCACCGCGACATGGAAATCATCACTTATGTCCGCGAAGGCGCGATCACGCATGAGGACAGCCTGGGCAATAAGGGCCGCACCGAGGCCGGCGACGTCCAGGTGATGAGCGCGGGCACCGGGATCCGCCATTCGGAATATAATCTCGAGGATGTGACGACCAGGATCTTCCAGATCTGGATCATTCCGACCAGTGACGGCGAGCCGCCGCGCTGGGGCGCCAAACCCTTCCCCAAGGGCGAGCGCGCCGGGCAGTTCGTCACGCTTGCCTCGGGTTATGACGGCGACGGCGATGCGCTGCCGATCCGCACCGATGCGCGGGTCGTCGGCGCGACGCTCAAGGCCGGGGAGAGCGCCGATTACCCGCTGGGCAAGGACCGCAAGGCCTATCTCGTCCCGGCGACCGGCGCGATCCGGATCGACGACGTGCAGGTCAATGCGCGCGACGGCGCGGCGATCAGCGACGTGGAGGTGATCCGCGTCACCGCGATCGAGGATAGCGAGATCGTCCTCGTCGACGCGGCGTAATCGGGGAAGGCGGGCGATTGTCGCCCGCCTTTTTCGCATCTTGCGCCCCGTGCATTGCCAACCACGGGTCAGCCGCTAAGCTCTTCTCCCAAAAGGGGAGATGTGCATGCGGCCGATCGTGCTGGGCGTGTTGCTGGCGATCGCGCCGGCGGGAATTGCAGCAGCGCAAGCGCCGCCGCCGGGGCTGGAGGCGGCGCTCGCTTATCCGTTCCAGACCGGGCTCGTCGCGGCCGAGCGCGCCGATCGCATCGCCTGGATCAATGTGGTGAAGGGCGCGCGCAACGTGTGGAGCGCGGCCGGCCCCGATTATCGCGCCCGCCGGCTGACCGATGCGACCGCCGATGACGGGCAGGAACTGACCGGGCTGGTGCTGTCGCCCGACGGCACGCGCGCGATCTGGGTGCGCGGCGGCGATCACGACGCCAATTGGCCGATCGAGGGCGAGCCCAATCCGGCGAGCCGCACCGATGCGGCGACGCTCGAAATCTGGTCCGCCGCGACCGCCGGCGGGGCGCCGGTGAAGATCGCCGAAGGCGATGCGCCGGCGATCTCCGCCACGGGGCGCGTCGCCTTCATCAAGAACGGCAAGGTGTGGAGCGTCGATGCCGCGGGGAAGGACAAGCCCGCGCTGCTGATCGCCGATCGCGGCAAGGCATCGGGGCTCGCCTGGTCGCCCGACGGGACGCGGCTCGCGTTCGTTTCGGGGCGCGGCGATCATGCCTTCGTTGGCATCTGGTCGGGCGCGGACAAGCCGGTGATATGGCTCGCCCCTGGCACCGGGTTCGACGGCGGCGCGGTGTGGTCGCCCGACGGCCGGCGCGTCGCCTTCACCCGCCAGCCCGGCGACGGCGGGGCGCCGCAACCTTTGCTGACCGAGGCGCCCGAGCCCTGGTCGATCCTCGTCGCCGATGCGACCAGCGGCGAGGGCAAGGTCGTGTGGCGCAGCCCGCGGACCGCCGAGGGTTCCTATCCCAGCGCGATCTCGGACGGCGCGGCACTGATGTGGGGCGCGGGCGACCGATTGGTGTTCCGCGCCGAACTCGACAATTGGGCGCATCTCTATTCGTTGTCGGCGAGCGGCGGTGAGCCGCTGCTGCTCACGCCCGGCAAATATATGGTCGAGCACACGAGCTTGTCGCGTGACCGCACCATGTTGTTCTACGACGCCAATAATGGCGCGACGAGCGGCGACGACGATCGCCGCCACGTCTTCCGCGTACCGGTCGACCGCGCCGCGCCGCAGACGGTGACGCATGGCACCGGGCTCGAATGGACCCCGGTCGCGGCGGGCAGCGATCGCATCGCTTTTGTCGCGGCGGGGCCGACCCGTGCGGGCGAGGTGCGGATGATCGGCGCGGACGGACGTGAGACGCTGATCGGCGACGCCGCGACCGGCTATGCCCCGCCGATGGTCGTCCCCAAACAGGTGACCTTCAAGGCGACGGACGGGATGCTGATCCACGGCCAGTTGTTCGAGCCGGCGGGCGGCGGCAGGCATCCCGCGCTGGTCTTCGTCCACGGCGGGCCGATGCGGCAGATGCTGCTCGGTTTCCCCTATATGGATTATTACGCGCACAGCTATGCGATGAACCAATATCTGGTGACGCGCGGCTTTACCGTGCTGTCGGTCAATTACCGGCTCGGCATCGGCTATGGCCGCGCGTTCCAGCATCCCGCGCAGGCGAGTTTCCGGGGCGCATCCGAATATCGCGACGTGCAGGCGGCGGGCACCTATCTCAAGTCGCTGAGCAGCGTCGATCCCGAGCGGATCGGGATCTGGGGCGGGTCTTACGGCGGCTATCTCACCGCGATGGCGCTCGCCCGCGACAGCGCGACCTTCAAGGCGGGGGTCGACCTTCACGGCGTCCACGATTGGTCGCGCACGCTGGTCGAGGAGGCCAAGCCGGCCGAGCGCTACGAGAAGGGTGATTGGGAGGCAGCGCTCAAATCGGCGTTCGAAAGCTCGCCGGTCGCCGATGTCGCGCGGTGGAAATCGCCGGTGCTGCTGATCCACGGCGACGACGACCGCAATGTCCGGTTCAACCAGACGATCGATCTCGCGCGCCGGCTCGATGCCGCGGGCGTGCGTTATGAGGAACTGGTGCTGCCCGACGAGATTCACGGATTCCTGCGCTATTCGGACTGGCTCAAGGCGGACACCGCGACGGTGCGATTCTTCGAGGCGGAGCTCAAGAAATAGGAGGGGATGCCCGTGCCCGGATCGATCAGGGGTTCATGTCTTTGCGGCAAGGTCGCCTTCGCGATCGAGGGCAATTTCGGGCCGGTCGGGCAATGCCATTGTTCGAAATGCCGCAAGGTTTCCGGCACCGACGGCAATGCGGTTTTCTATACCGCGGTGAAAAGTTTTCGCTGGCTCAGCGGCGAGGGCGATATCCGCAGCTATCTCGTCCCCGGATCCGATGGCTGGCTATCGACCTTTTGCGGGACGTGCGGGAGCCCGGTGCCGCACACCGACAGCGATCGGAAAATCTATTTCGTCCCCGCCGGGCTGCTCGACGATGATCCGGGTTTTCGCGGCTATGCGGCGCATATCCACGTCGCGTCGAAAGCACCGTGGGTGCGGATTACCGATGACGCGCCGCAATTTGCCGAGGGATTTACGTCGTTGCGTGATGCATAGCGCATCGCGTGAAAGATGATCTGCCCCGGCGAAGGCCGGGGTCCAGTCACGACCGGCCCGATGCTGGACCCCGGCCTTCGCCGGGGTGGTGGTGGTGAGCAGGATGTGATTCAGCGCGCTAAGCGGAATTTCATCCCCCAAAACCCAGCCAGCGTTCCATCTGATCGAGTTCCGCCCGAAGCGCCTCCTGCGTATGCTCCGGCGCGCCGGGCTCCAGATGTACCGACTGGACGATCAGCCGCCGCGCCTGCCGGTCGGCCTTGAGATCGACCCGCGCGACGAGCCGGTCGCCGAGCAGGAAGGGCAAAACGTAATAGCCATATTGCCGCTTCTCCTGCGGCACATAGATTTCGATCCGGTAGCGAAAGCCGAACAGCCGTTCGGCACGGTCGCGTTCCCAGATCAGCGGGTCGAACGGTGCGAGCAGCGCCTGCGCCTCGATCCGGCGCGGCTGGCGCGCATCGCGATGCAGCCACGCGTGCCGCCACCCCGGGACGGCGACCGGGATCAGCGTGCCTTGCTCGGCGAGCGCTTCGATCGCGGGCCGCGCCTCGGCGGGTGACTGGCGGAAATAGTCGCGCAATTCCCCCTCGGTCGCGATGCCGAGCGCGGTGGCGGCGCGCTCGATCAGCGCGCGATGCGCGTCGGCATCCGATGGCGTCGGTTGAGCGAGCACGTCCGCCGGGATGACGCGCTCGGTGAGATCATAGACCCGTTCGAAACTGCCGCGGCGCGTGGCGGTGGTGATATGGCCCGCCCAGAACAGCCATTCGAGCGCGCGTTTGGTGTCGCTCCATTCCCACCAGCCCGATTGGCCCTTGTGGCTCTCGAAGTCCGAGGCGGCGAGCGGCCCTTCGGCACGGATCCGCTCGAGCAGCGCCATCGGCTCGGCGCGGCGCTCGGTGGCATAGAGCCGCATCCGTCCCCAGCCCGTCTCGCCGCGATCGGCCTTGGCCATCCGCCAGCGCAGCAACGGATGCGTCTCGAACGGCAGCAGCGAAGCTTCATGCGCCCAATATTCGAACAATTTACGCTGGCGCTTCGGTCCCCAGGCGAGCCGATCGAGATCGGCCCGGTCATAGCCGCCGAGTCGCGAGAAGGCGGGCAGATAATGCGCGCGCAGCAACACGTTGACGCTGTCGATCTGATGGAGCTGGAGCCGTTCGATCGTGCGGCGGAGGTGGGCCGCCGTCGGCACATCGGGGCGTTTCGCGCCGAAGCCCTGCGCGGCGAGCGCAATACGCCGCGCCAGCGGCAACCCGATCCGTTCGACCGCCATCAGCCTTGCTCCACCGCGGTGCCGGCGGGCGGCTCCCAGCCGAAGACGCTGCGGCCGCCATAATCGTGCGAGCGTGCGAATTCCTCGGCGATGACCGCCTCGACCGACGGGCCGGTTGCGGTCGCTTCCAGCCGGCGCGCCTGCGCGTCGAGCCGGCGGATCGCCGCCAGTTCCTCCTCATTCCCCAATCTGGCCTTGAGCACCGCCGACTTCATCACCGCGATCGTATGGTCATAGACCTTGGTCGGCACCGGATAGGGATGCCGGTCCTTCCCGCCGTGGGCGAGCGAGAAGCGCGCGGGGTCGCTGAAGCGACACGGCGCGCCGTGGACCACCTCCGCCACCAGCGCCAGCGCGCGGACGGTGCGTGCGCCGACCCCGGGAACGAGCAGCAGATCGGCGAAGTCCGCGGGGCTACGTTCGGCGGCGGCGGCGAAGGCGGCGTGGAGCCGGCGGTCGATGATATCCTCGGCCCGCACCTCGTGACGATCGGGCAGGACGAGATGCGGGAGCAGCGGCTCGGTCGCGGGCGCTGTGCCCTTCTTGCCGTCGAGCCGCGCCAGTTCGCGTGCGATTCCGGTGGGGCCGATATCGGCGAGCAGCTCGAGCTGACGATCGCGCGATGCCGCGGCGCGGCGATCGGCCAGATTGACGATCCGCCCCTGATGATGCCCCTCGATCGCGGCGTGCGGGGCGTCGACGTAGCTCTCCAGACCCTCCGACAGCCAATGATAGCGGCGCGCCTGCCGCCGATCGCCGTTCATGCCTTGCTGGACGACGACCCAGCGGCCGTCGTCGGCGACGATGAAGCCGTGGAGGTAGAGATCGAACCCGTCCTGCACCGCGGCATTGTCGACCTTCGCCACCAGCCGGCTGACCCGGCCGAGCGCTGCACCGTCGATCCCGGTGCGATCGCCGACCGCCGCGAGCTCCTGCGGGGTCGCGCGGCTGTGCCGGCCGCGGCCGCCGCAGACGTGGATGCCGAGTTCGCCCGATAAAGGCGCGAGTCCGCGCTTGAGCGCGCCGATCACGCTGGTGGTGATCCCCGACGAATGCCAGTCCATCCCCATCACCGCGCCGAACGACTGGAACCAGAAGGGATGCGCGAGCCGGCGGAGCAATTCGTCGCGGCCATATTCGACGACGATCGCCTGCGCGATCACAGCGCCCAGCCGCGTCATGCGCTGGCCAAGCCACGCGGGGACGCGCCCGCCGTGCAGGGGAAGATCGGCACTGCCCGCGCGGCGCCCCATCAAGCGGTTCGCATCGGGAAGCGCCGGGCCGGGGCGGTGGAAAGAAGCGCCATCGGCACCGTCTAGCACCGGCGGAACATGAAGTGAACAGGCTGGAACGACGGCGGCCGCTCGGTTCGCCGCGATTTCATTATTTTCTTCCGCTTCGACAAAGAAATGCACAGATAGATGCGCTTGCCGAGCGACCTTCGTCCGGCCGATGCGGAAGGAAGATCGATGACGCTTGCCGCCAAATCCGTCGGGGCGCTGGGGTTTGCGCTCGTCGCGCTCTCCGCCAGCGCGCTCGATGCCGCGTCGGCGCCGGGCGTGCCGGTGATCGAAACCGAGGATGTTGAGCGCTTCTATCGGATTTACGATGCGAACCACGGCAAGCCCAGCGCCGAGCAGCTCCAGCGCGACTATCTCGACGCCGGATCGGACGGGCTTCACACGCTGGCGCGACTGCGCCGGGTGACGGGGCAGCGCATCGCCGACCAGATCGCCGCGGACCCCTCGCTTTACGAACAAGCGCGGCGTTGCGCCGCGGTCCTTCCGACGACGGTCGACCGGCTCGCGGCGGTGACGCGCAAGCTCAGCCGGCTCTATCCGCCGGCGCGGTTTCCGCCGATCTCGATCGTCATCGGCCGTGGCCGCCCGGTCGGGGTGGGCGGGCCGGCGACGGGGCTGCAGATCGGGCTGGAGGCGCTGTGCGGGGTCACCTATTTCGACGCCGATCCGGCGGACCGCATCGTGCATGTCGTGGCGCATGAATATGCGCATGTTCAGCAGCAAAGCGCGCTGGTCGACGATCCGAAACCGACAGTGCTCCAGGCCTCGCTCGCCGAAGGGGCGGCCGAGTTCCTGGCCGAACTCACCTCGGGCGGCGTTTCCTATCCCCGGCTGGCGGGCTCGGTGCGCGGCCGCGAGGTCGAGCTGGGGCGCGCCTTCCTCGCCGATCAGGATAGCCGCGACCTGTCGAAATGGCTCTACAACGGCTCGATGCAGCGTGCCGGGGATATCGGCTATTGGATCGGATACCGGATCGTCCGCAGCTATTACCGGCAGGCGAAATCCAAGCGCGCCGCGATCCGCAGGATCATCGAGATGCGCGATCCCAAGGCCTTCCTCGCGGCGAGCGGCTGGCATCCGGGCGCGTAAGCTGCGCCCGGATGCGCCCGCGCGCCTTTAGGGATAGCGGCTCGGCGTCGACGGCATGACCACCCCCACATCCTTGCCGTAAATGTCCCACGCCGCGGTAAGCTGGCGCAGCCGCTCGGGCTCGGCGGCGGCGAGGTCGCGGGTCTCGCCCGGATCATTGGCGAGGTCGAACAGCCGCCAGCGGTCACCGAGATGGACCGCCTTCCAATCGCCCTGCCGGATCGCGCGACGGCCGAACAGCTCGCTGCCGACCGCCTCTTCGGGCGCATGGATGCGTTCGGCCGCGCCGGTGAGATAGGGAAGCCAGCTCAGCCCGCGCACCGGCTGGACGGCGCGGCCGGCGTATTGACTGCCGCGCCAGTCGCCGCCGGCCGCCTCGACCAGCGTCGGGACGATATCCATCACCGTGCCATAAGCGTGGCTGACCCCGGTCCGTGGCGAGCCGGGCCAGTCGATGAACGCCGCGACGCGGGTGCCGCCTTCGGTGGTATAGCCCTTGTAGAGCCACGACGGCGCGGTCGCCGCCTGCGCCCAGCCGGGGCCGTACCAGGCGTAGGAGGTCGGCCGCCCGATATTGTCGAGCCGGTTATCGGCGGTCCTCACCCGTTCCTGGAAGGCCGGGATCTCGAGCTTGGCGAGATCGGCGCCTTCCGCGCCATTGTCGGCGGTGAACAGGATGATCGTATTGTCGTACTGCCCGGTGCGCTTGAGATAGTCGATCACGCGGCCGACATTCTGGTCCATGCGATCGACCATCGCGGCATAGACTTCCATCCGGCGCGATTGTTCGCGCTTCTGTTCGGCGGAGAGACTGGCCCATGTGCCGCCGCCGGGCAGTTCGAGCGTATGCGCCGCGACATCGGCGGGGATCAGCCCGAGCTGTTTCTGGCGCGCCAGCCGCTCGGCGCGCAACGCCTCGAACCCCGCGTCATAGCGCCCGCGATAGCGCGCGATGTCCTCCGCCGGTGCCTGCAGCGGCCAGTGCGGGGCGGTGAAGGTGAGGTATGCGAAGAAGGGCTTGCCGCGATCGGCGCGGCCGAGTTGGTCGATCAGCTTGGCCGCATAAGCATCCGACGAATAGAAACCGGCGGGGAGCTGGCTGACACGGGTGCCATTCTCCCAATAGGTCGTCCCGCCGTCCCCGGGCTTCTGTGACAGATCGGTGCCGAAGTGATTGCCGCCGCCCTGCGCGAGATCGAAGCTCTGGTCGAAGCCGTGGCGCGCCGGGCTGTCCTCGGCGCGCACCCCGAGATGCCATTTGCCCGACATCATCGTCGCATAGCCCAGATCGCGCAGCCGATCGGCGAGCGTGACGATATCGGCGGGGAGATAGCCTTCATAGCCGCGCTGCCCGATCTGGTTGGGGGCGAGCATCTCCGCCATATTGCCGAGCCCGGCGAGGTGGTTGTCTGTGCCAGACAAGAGCATCGAGCGCGTCGGCGAACAGGTCGGCGCCGAATGGAAGCCGGTGAGCCTGAGGCCGCGTTTTGCGAGCGCATCGAGGTTGGGGGTGCGGATCTCGCCGCCGAACGCGCCGATATCCGAATAGCCGAGATCGTCCGCGACGATGACGAGGATATTGGGTCGCGCCGCAACCGGCGTCGCCGGTGCCGGGGGCGCGGCAGGCGCGGTTCGGGCGGGCGCGGCCTGATGCAGCGCCGCGACGGCAAGGAAGGTGGTGGCGAGCAGGCGACGGCGCATCGATCGTAGTTCCTTGGGAAAAGACGCGAAGCCGGCGACATCGCGCCGCCGGCCCCGCAAGGGCGTTATTCGGCGGCTTCGAGCGCGGCGACCGGGACCGGCTCGGGCTTGAGCGCGCGGCTGCGCGATCCGTCGAGCGCGACCGGGATCGTCCCGGCGATCGTCGCGCGGCGCAGGTGGCGGCGTTGCTTGCCGAAATCGGCGATTGCGCGATGCTGGGTCGCGCGATTGTCCCAGATCGCGACGTCGCCCGGCTGCCAGCGCCACCGCACAACATTTTCAGGCCGGGTGATCTGATCCTGCAGAATCTGGAACACACGCGCGCTGTCGTCGCGGTTCAGGCCGACGATATTCTTGACGAAATTGCCGAGCAGCAGCGATTTCTCGCCCGATATCGGGTGGACGTGGACCACCGGATGCTCGGTTTCGTAAACGGTGGAGGCGAATATCTCGCGATGCCGCCTGATCTGTTCGTCGGATGCCTCGGGGCGGCTGGCGGCATAATCATAGGCATTGGTGTGGACCGCGCGCAGATCGGCGACCAGCGCTTTCAATGCGGGCGGCAGCCCCTCGTAAGCGGCGACGCCGCTCGCCCACAATGTATCGCCCCCCGTCGGCGGGATCACCAAAGCGCGCAGCACCGAGGCGGCGGGGAAGGCGGGGAGAAAGGTGATGTCGGTATGCCATTGCGACGCCGCCTCGCCCTCTTTCGAATTGAGTTCGAGCAGATATTTCGATCCTTCCGCGACCGGCACGGTGGGATGCGCCAGCGGATTGCCGAGCCGCGCGGCGAATGCCTCGTGGCTATCGTCGTCGAGGTGGGTCTGGCCGCGGAAGAAGATCACCTTATGCCGCACCAATGCGGCCTTGATCGCCTCGATCGTGAGGTCGTCGAGGTCGCCGGCGAGGCGGACGCCGCGCACCTCCGCACCGATCCGGCCGGCGACCGGGGCGATATCGAGCGGGCTGTCCGCGTCGGCGGCATTGTCGAACGAATGGGCAAGCTGGGTCATGGCGATGTTCCTTCAGGCTTGGGCGGTGGAGGCGGCGCGCCGATCGAGCGCGCGGCGGATCGCGGCGTGGCGGGTCTGGTCGAGCGGGAAGCGCCAGATCAGCGCGGCCGAGATGATGTGCGCGACGGCGGGGCCGAGCGCGAAGACATATTTGAGCGCTTCCAGCGACTGCGCATTGCTGTGCCCCCTGGGCTGGAAGCCGAGCCAGGCGAGGAGCGGCAGCGCGAGCCCGATGCCGATCGCCGGCCCGGCCTTGGTCGTCAGGCTGAACACCGAAAAGAACAGCCCGGTGCGATTGTGCCCGGTCTCCAGCTCATGCGCGTCGGCGACATCGGCGACCATCGCGCGGAGCATCAGATTGCCCGAGCCTTGCGTCAGCCCCTGCGCCACCGCGAGCGCGACGAGCAGCCACAACAGGCCGGGAAACACCGCGAGCAGCGCGAGGTTGATCGCCGCCTGCGCGAGTTCGCCGGCGATCGCGGTTGCGCGCTTGCCGAAGCGGCGGCCGATCGCGAGCCAGATCGGCCCGGCGAGGATGCCGAAGGCGAATTGCAACAGATAGAGCCCGCTCGCCCATTGCGGCAGCCCCATATAGCTCACCGTGAAGAAGGCGATCAGCCCGGCGCGGATCGATTGCCCTGCGGTTACCGCCACATCGGCGGCGAGCACGCGCAGCAGCAGGCGATCGCGGAAGACAAGCCCGGCGGCGCGCCAGAAGCCGGTGCGCGGGCCGGTCGCGGCCGGGGCGGGGGGCTCGCCGATCATCGTCAGGTTGAGCAGCAGCGCGGGCACCAAGGTCGCGAGGATGAACGCGCCGGTGACGTGGAGCTTGAGCACCCCGTCATCGGGGCGCCATTGTTCGATCAGCGTCGGCAGGATCAGCACCAGCAGCAGCCCGATCGAGCGCATCGTCTGCTGATAGGTCACGATGCGGGTGCGCTCGTGGTAGCGCCCCGATATCTCTCCCGCCCAGGCGGAGAAGGGCACCTCGATCATCGTGAACCCGGCGTAGAAAACGAACAGGGCGGCAGCGAGATAGGCCGGCGCGACGACCGCTGGCGGGAAGAACAGCAGCGCCGATCCGATCGCGAACAGCACGCCGCCGGCGGCGATCCACGGGCGGCGGCGGCCGATGCGCGTGCGGGTGCGATCCGAAAGGCCGCCGACGATCGGGTCCGTGGCGATGTCCCAGAAGCGGCTGACGAAGAAGATCGCGCCCAGGGTCGCGAGCGAAATGCCGAAATGGCTCGCGTAAAGCTGCGGCAGGAACAGCGCGAGCGGGAGGCCGGCGGCGGCAAGCGGGATCGCGGGCGAGCCGAACGCGACGAGTCGCGCGCCGCTCGGGCTGTCCCGCTCCGCCGCGGGCGCCGCAAAGGCGGTGGGCTCGAACGCGACGCTCGCCATCTTAGAACCGCACCTTGAGCGTGCCGCCGAAAGTCCGCGGATCGCCGAGCGTCGCGGTGACGAGCCCGTAATTGAGCACGCTCAACGTCTGATAGTAATTCTTGTCGAACAGGTTGCGCGCCCAGACCGACAGTTCGTAGCGACCGTCCTCGAAGCGGAGCCCGAGCCGCGCATTGAAGAGGCCGTAGCCGGGGACGAGCCCGTAGCTGCTGTTGCTGGCGACGGTGTAATAGGACGAGCGGTACGACCAGTCGCCGTGGAGGAACGCCTCGGTCCGATCGCCGACCGGCTGGGTCACGTCGCCGCCGACCGAGGCGGACCATTTCGGCACCCCGGCGAGCGGCTGGCCCGACATGTCCTGCACCGGATTGCCTGCGGGGTTGGTCGGCGTGGGATTGAGCGATTCCACCGGGGTCGGCCCGTTGGGATAGCGGACATAGGTCGCGTCGGTATAGGCGAGCGAGCCGGTGAGGCTCAGCCAGCGCGTCGCGCGCCACGCCACGTCGCCCTCGAAGCCGCGCGAGCGGACCTTGGGGATATTGGCGATATAGTTGATATAGGTATTGGTGCCGACGATCTGCTGGACGATCGTCGTCTGATATTGATCGACATCGGTCTGATAAGCGGCAAGGTTGATCGTCAGCGCGCGATCGAAGAACTGCGATTTGACCCCGATCTCATAATTGTTGACCTTCTCGGGATTGACCACCGGGTTCACCCCGGCAGGGATCGCGGTGAGATTGAGCCCCTGGGACTTGGAACCGCGCGAATAGGTTGCGTAGAGCAGCACGTCGTCGCTCGGTTTCCAGCCGAGGGTGGCGAGGCCGGAGAGGCTGTCGTCGCTGGTATCGACGCTGAACGACTGGATCGGCCCGAGCGCATTGCGGATCGTGTTGACGCGGGCGACCTGCGCATCGGTGAGCCCGGTGGTCGGCAGCGCAAACGCGCGGACGCTGGTATAGCCGCCCCATTTGTCCTCATGCGTGTAGCGCAACCCGAGCGTGAGGCTGAGCGCGGGGGTGATATGCCAGGTGCCCTGACCGAACAGCGCCGCGCTGCGCGTATGCGGATCGGAGGTATAAGTGGTGAGCAGCCCGTTGCTGGCGATGTTCGCCACCGCCTGATTGTCGTTGGGATAGAGCGCGAGCGCGGCATCCGGGCCGAATTGCGTGCGGCCGTAGCCGCGCACCACCTGCCAGAAATAGTAGCCGCCGATCAGCCAGTCGATCGTGTGCGTGCCGGTCGAGGCGATGCGCAGTTCCTGGCTGAACTGGCGCTGGAAGTTCCGGATATGCCCGACGGTGTTGATCGACCGGGCGATATAGTCGCCGTCGTTGAGCGGGAACCAGTTCCAGTTGCGCACCGCGGTGACCGAGGTGATCGCCGCGCCGCCGAGATCGTAATCGACCTGCCCGGATACGCCCCAGGTGTTCATATTCGCCTGGAACGGCGAATTGGCGTCGGTGCGGCGCGCGAAGGGATCGAGCGGCAGCGGGGTATAGCCCAGCCGCGCGACGCGCTGGTTGAAGTTGTTCGCGATCGTCGTGCCGTTGCGATAGGTGTCGAACGTGCCGGCCAGCAGGTTGATGCAGCAATGCTGTTTCTGCTGGCTCCAGTCGCCGATCAACCGGATCGTCAGCCGCTCGCTTGGGGTGAGGAGAAGCTGGCCGCGCACCGAGGCATTTTCGTAATCGTGGACATGTTCGCGGAGCGTGGTGTCGTAGAGGAAACCGCCGCGATCGGTATAGGCCGCGCTCAGCCGGAAGGCGGCGAGGCCTTCGGCGATCGGGCCGGTCAGCGAGCCGCGGACCTGGCGGTAATCGTAATTGCCGAGATCGGCCTGGCCGTCGAAATGCCAGTCGAATTGCGGCAATCGGCTGGTGATGTTGATCGCGCCCGCGGTGGTATTCTTGCCGAACAACGTGCCCTGCGGCCCGCGCAAGACCTCGACGCGATCGAGATCGACGAGATCGAACTGGCTTTGTCCGACGCGGCCGTAATAGACATTGTCGATATAGAGGCCGACACCGTTTTCGAGGCCGTCGGTGGTCAGCGCGACATTCGAGCCGAGCCCGCGGATATTGATATTGGTATTGCGCGGGTTGAAGCTGAACACCTGAAGCGACGGGACGAGCTGCTGGACTTGATCGAGCCGATAATCACCGCGCACGCCGAGCTGCTCGTTGCCGATGACGCTGAGCGCGATCGGCACGTCCTGCGCCTTCTCGACGCGGCGGCGGGCGGAAACGAGCACTTCGGCGGCGGCCGCCGGCTCGGCATCGGCGCTCGCCGCCGCCGCGGCGACGGGTTCGGGCGCCGCGGCGTCGTTGCTGGCGAATTGGGTCTGTGCGGTCGCGGCGACGGGAAACAACGCCGGCAGCACGGCGGCCGCGGCGAGCAGATATCGACGGTAATTCAGGGCGTGACTGGTCACTTCCTCTAACCCCCTTTCCGGTTGAGGCTGGTTGTCGTTGGCGAGCGGGGACGCACGGCTCCCCGTCGCGTGACGCAGTGCGTCACGCGTGAAGGGCGAGCGGAACCGGGCCGCCAATCGTGCGGCGCGACGGTTTCCGGCGATTATGCTCGATGGATCAGCGGGCGGTGCGGCAGCACCGACACCGGGGCGGATCGTGGTGGCGGGGGTGTATCATCATACTCGCCTCGCAAGATGGAATGGGCCGCGACTGGCCCGCATCTCAATTCCTACCGGATTGGAGGAGATTTAAAAAGAAGAGATGCTAGGGGCGGTGTAAGCTCGGCTATCGAGCGCCGGAGCGTCGGCGCCGCGGGCGCGCGCGGCGCGAGGAAGGCACGCAGCGCCGCGCGCAGCGATGCCTCGGTGCTATCCCCCGCAATATCATTCTGGATTGCGTCGCGGGTGGCGAAGCGGCTGCGCCAGCGCGCGGCGAGCGCGAGGATATGCGCCGCCGTGCCGATTCCCGATGCGACGAGCAGCGACGGAAAGGGCAAAGGGGTGGCCGGGGTCGATGCGAGGCCCAGCCGCGGCCACTCGCGCGGCGCCGCCGGATCGAGCAGCACCGCCCCCGCGATCTGCCGCGAATAGCGCAACGGGCTGAGCTGCGCCCAATGCGCGAAGGCGATCGCGGCCAGCTCCGCCGCGACGACGATCACCGGCTGGGCGAGGTCGATCAGCGCCGCATCGAGCTGCGCGGCCCATTTGCCGGTCCGCTCACCCACGTCGAGCCGCAATTCGTGGCGATCCGCCTGCGGCAGATCACCGGCGGTCACGATTAGCAGAGCAGCATCGCCGATCGACATCGGATCACTCCCGCGCCTGACTGCTGAGGGCCACCGGATCGCCCCGATCGCGCGCAGCCGGCGGTTTAATATATACTGAATAGGTGGGAAATCGAGTCGCGCCAAAGCGACCGGTCGTCACGTCCGGGTGCGATCTTATTGCCGCGCCGCGCTCGCCGCGCGCAGCGACTCGCCGAGCAGGGCGAAAAAGGCTTTGCTGCCCGCGCAATGCGCGACATCCCATTCGGGATGCCATTGCACCGCGAGCACGTCGGCGCCGCAGCCGGGCGCGCGGATCGCCTCGATCAATCCGTCGTCGCTCGCTACGGCTTCGATCGCGAGGCTCGCGCCAAGCCGTGCGATGCCCTGCTGGTGGACCGAATTGACGGTGAGGTGTCGATGCCCGGCGATTCCGGCGAGCACCCCGCCGTCGATCAGGTCGATCGCGTGGCGGTGATCGAACAAGGTGGCGTAATCCTCGTCCCACGAGCCGCGGTGATGCCGCCCGCTCGTGTCGGTCGCCGCGAGCGTGCCGCCGAACAGCACGTTGATCTCCTGCAATCCGCGGCAGATGCCGTAGACCGGCTTGCCGCGCGCGATCATCTGCTCGGCGAGTTCGAACGCGACCGCATCGCGTTCGGCATCGACCACGGCGCCCTCATCGGCCGGCCCCCCGCCGTAGCGCGCCGGCGCGACATGCGATCGCGCGCCGGTCAGCAACAGCCCGTCGAGCACCGTCGCGACCGCGCGCGCATCGACCGCATCGCTGACCGCCGGCACCAGCAGCACCGTCGCGTCGCACAATTGCGTCACCGGCGCGATGAAGCGCGTCGCGACCGACTGCACCGGCCGCGCGGCGACCTCGTTCGCGCACATGATGCCGATCACCGGGCGCCGCATCGTCACGCCGCCTCGAGCTCGTCTTTGAGCGCGCGCGCGGCGCCGGCGGGAAGCTCGCGCGCCTCGGGCTGGACGATCACGCTGTCCGCCGGCACGTCCGACAGCAGCCAGACATTGCCGCCGATCACCGATCGCGCGCCGATCGAGACGCGGCCGAGGATCGTCGCCCCGGCGTAGATCACCACATCGTCCTCCACCACCGGATGCCGCGCGAGCGCGCCGCCGGGCGCGCGCGTCGCCGAGCCCAGCGGGCTGCACGCGCCGAGCGTGACATGCTGGTAGAGCCGCACCCGATCGCCGACGATCGCGGTCTCGCCGATCACCACCCCGGTGCCGTGGTCGATGAAGAAATTGCGCCCGATCGTCGCGCCGGGGTGGATGTCGATCCCGGTGCGCTCGTTGGCGAGCTCGGAGATCAGCCGCGCGACGATCGGCGCGCCCAATGCGTGGAGCTGGTGCGCGAGCCGGTGGTAGAGGCTCGCGATCGCGCCGGGATAGCAGAGCAGGATCTCGTCGACGCTGCGCGCGGCGGGATCGCCGAGGAACGCCGCCTCGACATCGCCGTCGACCAGCTCGCGCACCTCGCCGAGCGATGCGCCGAACAAGCGGACGATCGACGCCGCCTGGTCGGCCGGGAAATCGGCGCGCGATTCCTTTTGCCAATAGCCAAGCTCTGCGGCGATCTCGCGTTCGAGCGCGCCGAAGCCCGCGATCAGCTTGGCGGCGACGAACCGATCTTCCTCATCCCCCGCCGCGCCGCGGAACCGCCCGAGCCGGCGCGGGTAGAGCGCGGCGGCCAATATGTCGACGATCGCCGCGATCGCCTCGCGCGACGGGAAGCTTTCGACATCGCGCCCCTCCTCCTGCCGCGCGCGCCAGCGATCGCGCGCGCCGCGCAGCGCGGTCACCGTCTCGGCGAGGGTCGTCATCGCCGCGCGCCCGGTTGCGGCACAGTGCGCAGATAGGGGGTGATCGTCCGCCAGCTGCCGAACAGCCGCCGCGCGGTTTCGTCGTCGACCGAGGGCAGGATGATGACATCGTCGCCGTCGCGCCAATCGGCCGGGGTCGCCACCTGTTGCGTCTCGGTGAGCTGCAGGCTGTCGATGCTGCGCAGCAGCTCCGCGAAATTGCGCCCCGTCGAGGCGGGATAGGTCAGCGCCAGCCGCAGTCGCTTGGCGGGATCGATCACCAGCACGCTGCGCACCGTCACCGTATCCGACGCATTGGGGTGGATCAGATCGAGCAGATGCGAAACGCGCCGGTCCTCGTCCGCGATCAGCGGGAAGTTGAGCGCGACGCCCTGCGTCTGTTCGATGTCCGAAGCCCAGGCGCGGTGGCTCGCCACCGAATCGACCGAAAGCCCTGCGACCTTGACCCCACGCCGGTCGAACTCAGGCTTGAGCCGCGCGACCGCGCCCAGCTCGGTCGTGCACACGGGGGTGAAATCGCGCGGATGGCTGAACAGCACCACCCAGTCGTCGCCGGCCCAGCGGTAGAGACCGAAGTCTCCCTCGGTCGACGCTTGCGTAAAATCCGGCACCGTATCGAAAAGCTTGAGCGACATGCTTCACCTCCGATGTGCGATAATATCCTATCGATTTGATAGGATATGGAATAAAAGCTATCGCGGCGGCAAGGCGACCTTTTGTCGGACGAAGCGACGAAGCGGTCGCGCGCTCACCCCGGTTCGTACCCGAAGCGCCGACGAAGCTCGGCCGCGCCGGGCGGGGTGACGCGGATCGCGCGGCTGCCGTCGACCCGCGCGATCCAGCCGCGGTCGAGCAGCCGCTCGAGCAGGGCAGCGCCGAGCACGCCGGCGAGGTGCGGGCGGCGCTCGCTCCAGTCGAGGCACGGGCGGCAGAGCGGCCGGCGGGCCCAACCGCGCGGGGCATCGAGATCGATCGCCAGCTCGCCCAGCCACACCCGCCCGTGATCGGTCACCGCGATATTATTATCGTCGATCCGCACCGCGCCGTTTGCGACCAGCGTATCGGTGATCGCGATGCCCAGCCGCCCCGCGAGGTGATCGTAACAGGTCCGCGCCTCGCGAAGCGCGTTTGGCACGCGCGGCGTCGCGCGATGCCGCGTAACGAGCGGTGCGGTCACCGCCATCAACCCTTCGAGCAGCCGCGCGACCTCGGGCGAGGCGAGCCGGTAATAGCGATGCCGCCCCTGCGCCGCGACCGCGACCAGCCCGCCGTCGAGCAGCTGGCGCAGATGCCCGCTCGCAGTGGCGGCCGAGACGCCAGCGATCGTGGCGAGCTCGCCCGCGCTATGCGCTCGCGCGTCGAGCATCGCATCGAGCATATTGGCGCGCGCCGGATCGCCGATCAGCCGCGCCACCGCCGCCATATTGTTTCCCGTCGTCATGTCGCGCTTTTAGCATGGCCGGCGGCGATGACATTTCGGTCGCGCCCGAACGGTGGTGGTCCGCGACCATTTTTTTGCGGATCGGAGTAGCGCGATCGCCCGGTCCGTGTGATTTCGCCGGCGATGAACAACCTGACTCGCCGCAATATCTTCGCACAGGCATGGCCGATCATCGTCGGTCAGGCGCTGGTGCCGCTGGTCGGGGTGGTCGACGCGACGGTGATCGGGCGCACCGGCGACGCCGCGATGCTCGCGGGGGTCGCGCTGGGCGTCACCACGGTCAATCTGATCTTCTGGACCTTCGGCTTCCTGCGGATGGGGGTGACCGGGCTCACCGCACAGGCGCTGGGCGCCGGCGGCGGGGAGGAATTGCGCGCGCTGCTCGTGCGCGCATTGCTGCTCGGGCTGGGGCTGGGCGCGATATTGCTGCTGCTGTCGCCCGCGATCGTCCCGCTCGCGCTGCTGCTGATGCACGTGCCCGCCAACGCCGCCGCGGCGGCGCATGACTTCACCGCTGCGCGCTTCCTCGGCGCGCCCGCCGCGCTCGGCTTCTACGTGCTCAACGGCTGGCTGCTCGGGCTCGGCCGGACGCGGCTGGCGCTCGCGTGCCAGGTCGCGTTCAACGGCATCAATATCGTGCTCGACGTACTGTTCGTCGCGGTGCTCGGGCTCGG
Source organism: Sphingomonas sp. (assembly GCA_017849555.1). Taxonomy (GTDB): domain Bacteria; phylum Pseudomonadota; class Alphaproteobacteria; order Sphingomonadales; family Sphingomonadaceae; genus Sphingomonas; species Sphingomonas lycopersici. The sequence goes on from JAFIGU010000085.1 coordinate 65,490, forward strand.
GCCGTGGGGAGCGGGGATCGGCACCTCGATCGCCGAATGGGTCGCGCTGGCGAGTGGGCTATGGGCGGCTCGGCACGTGCTGGGGGCGGGCTGGTGGCGCATTGGCCGCGCGACGACCTTCGCGCCCGGCGCGTTCCGGCGGCTGTTGTCGGTCAACGCCGATATCATGATCCGCACCGTGGCGTTGCTGCTGCTGTTCACCTGGTTCGCGCGCGCCGGCGCACGGCTCGGCGCGGTGCCGCTCGCCGCCAATCATGTGTTGATGCAGTTCGTCAGCATCAGCGCATTCGTGCTCGACGGGTTCGCCTTCACCGCCGAGGCGCGGGTCGGGGCGGCGATCGGCGCGGGATCGCGCGAAGGCCTGCTGCGCGCTGCGCGGCTGACCGGCGAATTCTCGCTCGCGGGCGGCGTGCTGTTCGCCGCCGCGATCGCCGCGAGCGGGCCGTGGCTGATCACGCTCGTCACCCGCGATCCCGCGGTGCAGGCGCAGGCGGTGGCGATGCTGCCCTTTTGCGCGCTGGTGCCCTTGCTCGGCATGCCGAGCTGGCTGCTGGACGGCATCTTCATCGGCGCGACGCGCGGGCGGACGCTGCGCAACGCGGCGATCGTCTCGCTCGCGCTCTATCTCGTCACCGATGCGCTGCTGCGCGGGCTGGGCGACGCCGGCGTCTGGATCGCGCTGCTGGCGAGCTACCTTTATCGCACGGCGGCGCTGGGGCTCGCTCTGCCGCGTCTGGTGAAGCAGGTGGGGCGCTGATCGGCGACTAGGGCCTAGCGCTCCCCGCCCGGCGCTCAGGCGCAGGATCGGCGCTGCGGCGGCTTGGTGCCGTTCGGCGTCAGGATGACCTTGCCGACACGCGGATCCCACACGCTGGTGAAGCGCGGGAGGAACCCGATGCCGAGCGTCAGCCGTTCGTCCTGGCGCTCGCTGCGCTCGAGATCGACCAGATCGACACGCTTCCCGCCGAAGGTCGCGGGCGTCACCGCGATACATCCCTTGCCGGGGCGCGGCTTGACGACCTTCGAGGGCGCGATCCGCTTCCAATTGGCGGGCTGCAGCGCGAGGCTGTCCCAGCCGGTCGTCCTGATGACCGTGGGCGTGGAATGGCCGCCGATGCTCGCGACGAACGGTCGCACCGGGCTGGAGGGGAGGAACGAGAGCGTGATGCTCTCGGGCGGGCGCGGCGTCCGCGGCGCCTTGGCCAAGGGCATCAGGCGGACGACCTGCCGACGATAATCGATCGTCGTGACGTATTTCTTGAAAAAGCCCCAGCCGAGCCAGCCGAGGAAGCGCGGGTCGATGTCCTGCTGCTGCTGACGGGCATCGATGCTGAGCGCCGCATCCGGATTCTTGCCGTTGCCCGACGAGGCGGGAACCTTGAGCACCCCGGCAAGATCCGCCTTGTGCGCGCCCGCGTGGCGGCGAAGGACGATCGACTCGTCGCCGCCGACGTGAACGCCCTGATCGAGCGGGACATAATGACGGTTCAGCAGGAAACGATCATAGGTCCCCGTATCGAGCAGGAAGACGCCGGGCTTGCCGTCCACCGCGCCCTTGATCAGCGGGAACCCTTCCTTGTTGAGCTGGAACGGCAGGACGATCTCGCCCGTCGCCGGGCGGGGGTTATGCTTCTTTTCGGTCTTTGCGACGGCGGCGAACGGCACGGCCGCGAGGAGGATGGCGAAGGCTGCGACTTTCATGCGGCGGATCATGCCGGGCGGCAACGCCGCGTTCAAGCCGAACGCGGCAGGAAGCGTCGGATTTCTAGTGCTTATCGGCGAGGCTCCCGCGCATTGCTCAGGACGGCCTGACCTTGAGCAGCGCCAACCCGAACCCGACGAAGATCGCCCCCGTGATGCGGTTGAACGCGCGCTTGATCGCCGGCCGGCTCAGATAGCGCGACAGCGAATGGCCGCCGAACGCGTAGACGGCGTACCAGCCGCATTCCACCGCGGCGAAGGTGACCACCAGAATGGCGAATTGCGGCGCCTGCGGCTGGGCCGGCGTCACGAATTGCGGCAGGAACGCCGCGGCGAACAGGATCAGCTTGGGGTTGCTGATGCCGATCGCGAAGCCGCCGCGAAACAATCCGCCCGGCGACACCGCGGCGGGAAGCTCGTCGCTGCCCACGTCGATCGGGCCGGCCTCGCTGCGCCACGCCTTGATGCCGAGATAGATCAGATAGGCGACGCCGGCGTAGCGCAGCACCGCGAAAGCGCCCGGCACCGCGAGCAGCAAGGTCGTCAGCCCCGCCGCCGACGCGGCGAGGACGGTAACCACCGCGGCGAGACAGCCGGCCATCGCGGCGACGCTGCGCTTCATCCCCATTTCTACGCTTCGCGACAGGATGTGGAGCATATTGGGCCCCGGCGTGCCGGAGAGCAGGAAGACCGCGCCCGTAAACAGCCACCATGTGTGAAGCGTCATCCCTGCGTCCTTTGCCGACCGAAAGCGAGCGACGCGTTAGTACCTGAAATCGGCAGCTTTACGGCGAAGCGATAAGATTAGCATTGACTAATGAATTAGCGAAGACTAATTGAACCGCATGATGCAGTCCGTTGCGATCGACAATGTGCTTCGCGCACTCTCGGACCCGACCCGGCGGGCGGTGTTCGAGCGTGTCGCGCGATCGGAACTCAACGTGGTCGAGCTGACCCGCGAGAGCGGGGTGACGCAGGGCGCGGTGTCGCAGCATCTGAAATTGCTCAAACAGGCCGGGCTGGTGACCGAGCGGCCGGAAGGTCGCCGGGTCTTCTACCGCGCCCGCCCGGAGGGGCTGGCGCCGTTGTTCGACTGGCTCAGCCATTATGACGCTTTCTGGCGCGACCGGTTCGCCGATCTGCGCTTGCTTCTCGAGGAGATCGATCAATGACCGACAGCCTGGTGCAGACCGACGCGCGCGTGATCGCGGTCGACGAGGTGTTCCCCCACGCGCCGGAGACGATCTGGAAGACGCTGGTCGACCCCAAACTGATCGCGCGCTGGCTGCGGATGACCCCGGTCGGGTTCGAGCCGGTGGTCGGCAATCTCTTCACTTATCAGACCAGCCCCGCGGGCGAATGGGACGGGACGATCCGCTGCGAGGTCATCGAGGTCCAGCCGCATCGCCGGCTCGCCTATAGCTGGCGCGGCGGCCATGCCGCGAACACCGGCTACGGCTCGCTGCTCGATACGGTGGTGACGCTGACGCTCGAACCGGTCGACGGCGGCACCCGGCTGCGCGTGGTCCATTCCGGGTTCGAGCTGCCGCGCAACGAAACCGCTTATCGCAACATGAGCGGCGGCTGGGTCGGCGTGGTCACCCGCGTCGGGGAGATCGCCGACGAGCAGGCGTAACGCATTATCCGTCCGACGAGCAGGAGCGACGTCATGAGCGAGGAACTGCCGAAAAACCATCCGCCGATCGTCTCGCCCGAGGCGTGGCGCGCGGCGCGCGAGGCGATGCTGGTGAAGGAAAAGGCGCTGGTCCGCGCCCGCGACGCGCTCGCCGCCGAGCGGCGGCGGATGCCGTGGATGGCGGTCGAGAAGGACTATGTCTTCGAGGGACCCGAGGGATCGGCGGCGCTGCTCGATCTGTTCGCGGGTCGGCGCCAGCTCATCGTCTATCGCGCCTTTTTCGAGCCCGGGGTGTTCGGCTGGCCCGATCACGGCTGCCGCGGCTGCTCGCTCGGGGCGGATCAGGTCTCGAACCTCGTCCATCTCAACCAGCGCGATACGACCTTGGTCTATGCCTCACGCGCGCCGCAGCCCGATATCGCGCGGCTCAAGGCGCGGATGGGGTGGGAACAGATCCCCTGGTATACGATCACCGACAGCTTCGACGCCGATTTCGGGGTCGACGAATGGCATGGGCACAATGTGTTCATCCGCGACGGCGCGAAAATCTATCGCACCTATTTCATCGACAATCGCGGCGACGAGGCGATGGGCAGCGTGTGGAGCTATCTTGATCTCACCCCGCTCGGCCGCCAGGAAATCTGGGAGGATTCGCCCGAGGGCTATCCGCAGACCCCGCCGTACAAATGGTGGAACTGGAACGACAATTATGACGCGGAGGACAAACCCGACCCGCAATGGGTCGCGGTGACCGACGCCGGCGAGGCGGCGTTCCGCGATCCCGACGCGCCGGTGAAGGCGTGACCGCGTCGCGCTGGCTCGCGCTCGCGGCCAGCCCGACCTTCGCGGTGATGGCGCTGCTGAACCTCGCTTACGGCAGCGATGCGCTGATCTGCTCGGCGATGGGCACCGGCGCGACCGGCGGGATGACCGGCATGTATGCGCTGATGAGCCTGTTCCACGCCTCGCCGTGGCTCGCGCTGCGTGGCAGGGCGCGTGTTCAGGGCTGAGCGGCGGCGGGGAAGCGCGTCACCTCGGTGAAGACGACCTGCCACCGGCCGCCGCGTTTCGCCCATATGTCGGCGAACCGCATATGGCTGACGAAGGGCTTTCCGCCGTCGGTGCCGCGCAACGTCACCTCGCCCGACAGCACCGCGCCGTCGCGCCACACCCGGTTGATCGGATGCTCGACGACGAAAGGCTGGAGCGAAAAGCCCGGCGCGGTCGAATCGCGGATGAATTCGGCCTTGGTCGATATCTCGGCGGCGCCGTTGACCAGGGTATAATCGTCGGCGAGCAGCCGCTGCAGCGCGGCGCCGTCGTTATGCATTTGCGCCTGATCGTAATCCGCCGCGGCCTGCGCCAGATCGGCCGGCAAGGCCGCGTCCTGCGGCGCGGTCGTTGCGAGCAGGGCAGCCCATAATATCGCGTGCATCCGTTTCTCCTTCAGGCGTCGGGAACAGAAATCGACGGCGCGAGCCGCAGCACCTCCGGCTTCTGCATCAACGCGGGAAGCAGCGAATCGGCGATGCCGTCGCGCCAGCCGCTGCGGGCACGCAGGCGTGCGTCGAACCCGCGCTCGCCGGCCACGTCGGGGAAGTGCGCGATCCACAGGAAAACCGGGTCGTGCTCGCGCACCGGGAGCTGCGGGAAATTGTTCGCGGCCGCCTCGCTGGCGAGCGTCGCGATCAGTGCGCCGCCGGCAGCGCGGATCTCCGGGCGCATCCACGCGTCGAAGAACGCCGCGAACGCCGCCGGGTCGACATCGCGCAGACGATGGATCGCGATGCGGGTCACGCCCTTGTTCGCCAGCGTCTTCGGCCCGACCGGCCCGGATATGCGCTTCAGCAGCAGCACATTGTCGCTGTCGACGATCATCGCATTGGCCTCGTTGCGATGCGCTTGCCACGCCGGGCCGGTGTAAAAGGTTTGCAGCGCCGTCTTGCGCGCATCCATATCGGCGAAGCCGCGTATCCAGACGAAGCGATCGGGATCGTCGAGATCGCGGAATACCGCCAGCACATGACAGCCGACCGCATCCTGCGAGGTGACGAATTGCTGCTCGAACAATCGCGTGAAGGCGGTACGCGTGCCGCCCTTCAGCGTATATTGCCGCAATTCGAACACGCTGAGCTCGGGCGATGCCGCCGCGAGCAATGGCACGGCCGCCAGCCCCGCCGCGCCGGCCACGAACATCCGCCGATCGATCACCGCCGGAACTCCATCACCCAATTGGTTTCCCACGTCGCCCCTCGATCGGGCGAGAAGGCCTGTTGCCAGCGCGGCACCCCGGCGGTGGGCATGTCCCAGATATAGCGGACGCGGATCGCCTTTCCGTCGAGCAGGCTGTCGCCGAAGAAGGTGCCGATGCCGTTTTCGAACCGGCCGGTGACCGGCGGATCGATCTCGGCAAAGCGCCCGTCCCACCACCAGATCGACCACAGCCCGGTCTTGGGATCGAGCCGCCGCAGCCCCTCGGCATGATAGGCGCCGAGCGGGTCGTCGAGGAAATTGTCCTCATAGCCGGCGAGCCCGGCCATCAGCGGCCCGGCGGTGGTGGTGCCGGCGAATTCATACCAGTCGGTGCTCTGCGCCAGCCGTCGCCGCAGCTTGCGGTGGTGGACGGTCCAGCGCCCGTCCTGAAACGAGAAGTCGCGCAGCGGCACCGCGCCGGTCGCGACGGGCGGCGCGGTGGCCGCGGCGGTGAGTAGGGCGCCTCCGGCGATCAGGGCGCGGCGATCGAGCGGGAAAATCTCTGTCATGCCCCAAGCCATAATCGGGTAAATATGTCAGCCTGCGTCAACATTGATGCGCTAAGGCCGAATGATGCGTGCGAGCCGTCTGCTTTCGATCCTGATCCTGCTCCAGATCCACGGGCGGGTCTCGGCGCGCACATTGGCCGAGCGGTTCGAAGTATCGAAGCGCACCATCTATCGCGATGTCGACGAGCTGAGCGCGGCGGGGGTGCCGATCTATGCCGAGCGCGGCGCGGCCGGGGGCTTCGCATTGCTCGACGGCTGGCAGACCCGGCTCACCGGGATGACCGGCGAGGAGGCCGAGGCGATCCTGCTTTCGAACATGCCGAGCGCCGCGGCCGACCTTGGTTACGGCGAGACAGCGGCGACCGCGCGGCTCAAATTGTTCGCTGCCATGTCGGCGCCATCGAGCGCGGCGGCGCGGCGCGTCGCCGATCGCTTCCATTTCGATCCCATCCCCTGGCATCGCCGCCCGGCGCCGCGGCGCGAGGATTTGCGGCTCTTGGCGCGCGCGGTGTGGGAATGCCGCCGGCTTCAGCTCGTCTATGATAGCTGGGGCGGCCCCACGCCGCGCACGCTCGAGCCGCTCGGCATCGTGCTGAAGGCCGGGGAATATTATTTCGTCGCGCTGCGGCGCGGGCAGCCGGCGATCCACAAGCTCGACTATGCGCGCGATCTGGTGCTGCTCGACGAGGGCTTCGCGCGGCCGCCCGATTTCGATCTCGCCGCCGCTTGGCGGGACGCGCTGGCACGGTTCGAGGCGGGGTTGCGCCGCGATGTCGCGACGCTGCGCGTCGCCCCCGCGGCGATGTCGCGGCTGGGCGCGCTCAACGCCGATATGACCGAACCGATCCTCGCCGCGGTGCCCGATGCGGACGGCTGGCGCCGCGTCACCGTGCCGATCGAGAGTGTCGATTTCGCCGCGGGCCAGCTGCTCGGCTTCGCGGCCGCGATCGAGGTACTCGCGCCCGCGGCGCTCCGCGCGGAATTGAAGGAGCGGGCAGAGGCTGTGACCGCGCTCTACGGATGACGGCATGTCCGCCGTCGTTGCGACGTCCGGCGACCGCGCGATCACCGAAGCGCGCGGTCGAACAGGTCGAGCGCTGCCGCGATCGCCGCCCGATGCGCGCTCTCCTGAACGGTCGCGTCGCGACAGACCGAAACCTCTTTCACCGCGGCTGCCGAACAGGTGGCGAGGAAGCTGTAGTGCGTGACGCCGGGAAGGATCGTCACGGTCGCGCCGGGGATCAGCGGCTTGGCGACCAGCGCATGGGTTGTCGGCGGCACCGTCACATCGGCTGCGCCGGCGATGATCGCCACGGGCACGCGCATGGCGCTAAGGCTTGCCGGCGTCAGCGGCTGCACCACCGGCGCCATCGCGAAAACCGCTTTCACACCGGGAAGGGAATGGTCATCGCTCGCCTTCGCCCGCTCGGCCGCGAGTGCGGGACTTTCGAGCGTCGCGGCCGCCTCTTCGTTGCTCAGCGCGAACTCCAGCTGCGGCTTGCAGGTGCCATCTTCGGGGTGCTCGTGGCAGAAGCGGATCATGCGCGCGGGATCGGTGCGCGCGCCTCCCGCGACCAGCGCGGTCAACCCGCCGATTGAGAAGCCCGCGACGCCGACGCGCGCCCGATCGATATGCGGCGACAGCCGCGGATCGGCGAGTACCGCGGCGAGCGCCACCTTCAGATCGTCGGCCCTGTCCCACCAGAGCACCGAACCGGCAGCGGTGGGGCGATCGATTCCATTGTTTCCGGGATGGTCGACGGCGACAACGACATAGCCTCGCTCGGCAAGTGCGCGGCCGAACCATCCCATCATCCGCGCCGATCCGCCGAAGCCATGCGACAAGAGCACGACGGGGTGCCGCGCCTCGTCAACGAATAGCGCGTCCGGTGCCGTGGTTCCGACCATGAAGAGCGGCTGGTCGGGCGGAATGTCGATCGAGCGCTCCGCCGCGCCAGCCTTCGCCGGATACCATATCGTAACGCGCAGGTCGGGGCGGTGCTCTGCATCGCGTAGCGCCGCGCTCGGCTGAGTGGCGAGCCGGTGCTGTTCCCCCACCGCCGCAGCCGCGGGCGCGGCGATAGGCAGGCAAAGCGCCGCGGCCATCAGGGTCAGCATTCTTGGGTTCATCCTATGGCTCCACGGCGTTGTGTCGCGGCTGTTCGGCACACAGCCCGTCCAGATAGAAATCGAGGTGACGATGCGCGAGCAATCGCTCCTCGTCCGGTGGCAGCCCCACCGCCAAGGGCCGCGCGAAGCGGGTCAAGGCGAAGACGATGTCGCGCTCGGAAAGATCGCTGCGCAGCGAGCCCTCCTGCGCGGCGCGGCCGACGATCGATTTCATGAGCGTTGCCGCACGCGCGCGAAGGTCGGGCCAATCCGGTTTTTCGAGCAGCGGGTGGAGAATATTCACCACCCCGATCCCGTTATCGAGGGCCATGTGCATATACTGACGCAGGGCGTCGACACCGCCGGGAACGGTTTCGACCAGCGTTTCTCCCGCGCCGATGCTCTTTTCCAGCACATGACGAATGACAGCGTGGAGGAGGGACTGCTGGTCCGGGAAGTGCCGGTAGAGCGTCCCGATGCCGACGCCGGCGCGCTCGGCAACAGCGTCTCGCGCGGGCTCGCCGCCGGCTTCCAGCGCCAGGTCGACGGTGACCTCGATGAGCCGCTGTCGATTCCTTTGCGCATCAGCCCGCATCCTGCACCCGCGCTCGACTCCAGAGCGATTGCCTTGACGCATCCATAAACGGAGGATATCACTCCGTTTGTTGTGCTGTCAATGTCGCTGCGAGGCCCATCGGGTTCGGGATCGATGAAACCACCGGCAACCAAATCTCGCTGGTCATCGGGAGGGGCGGCGATCCCCTGCCGTGTTCGCGACGCCAGTTGATCCACTTCGCGGCGACGGACTCAGTTCAAGGAGGCGCTAATGTATGCAAAAGATGTCCCGCCTGGCACCACCTTCTATCACGGCACCAAGGCCGACCTCGCCGTCGGCGACCTGATTGCGCCCGGTTTCGGAAGCAATTTCGTCGAACGCGGACTGAAGCACGTCTATTTCAGCGCGACGCTCGACGCAGCGACGTGGGGGGCGGAACTCGCCAAGGGCGAAGGCCGGGGCCGTATCTACGTCGTCGAGCCTACCGGTTCGTTCGAGGACGATCCAAACCTCACCGACAAGAGGTTCCCCGGCAACATAACCAGATCCTATCGCTCAACCGGGCCGTTGCGGATTACGGGCGAGGTGAAGGACTGGATCGGCCATTCACCCGAACAACTCCAGCACATGAAGGACAGTCTTGCACGCATGAGGGAGGAGGGCAGCGACACGATCATCGAGGACTGATCCGCACGAGTCTCCCCTTATCGCTTTTGCGCTGCGCGCGGCCCCCGGTTGAGCAGAAACACGACATAGCCGCGAAATTGCGGATGCCGTGCCAGCATCGGCGGCGCAGCCCACTCACCGCCCTCGACCAGCGCGACGCGAAAGGGAATCGGAAAATGCTCCATCCGTCGGAAATAGCGTTCGTAACCGGGAATGGTGGTGCGCCCCTGATAGGTCTGCACCACCGCCTCATCGATGATATGCGACAGCGCCGCGAGCGCCTGCGGGTCGCCGTGCGCGCTCCAGTCCATCAGCCCGGTGACCGATAATTTCCATCGCCGGGGCAAACGCTGCCGAAGATCGGCGAGGAAACGGGCATAGCCATCGATCCCGCGCGTCGCGGCGTCGAAATCGATCTGGAGCCCGGTGAGATCGTTGCCCGCCGCCTGCCAGCGTTCGAGATCGGCGATGATCGCGCCATAGACCGCTGCATCCCAATCGAGCCGGTTGGCGCGCACCACCAGCCACAGCACTTTTCCCGGCAGCCGCGGCACGCCCATGCGGAGCCGCTGGAAGCGCCGCGGCTGCCGCACCTCGCCGTCAAGAAGGTAGAGCGTCCTGGGACGAAGCGCCGCCGCCGGCCTGACGCCGGGCCACAGGTAAAAAGCATCATAGCCCGCAGCGGCCACCTTTGGTGCGACCGGGGGCTCGCGCGCCGGCCGGCAGGCCGCAAGCAGCAGCAGCGCGCCGATCGCAAGCCGTCTCACCAATAATAACGCAGCGATTTGGCCCAGCGGCTGTTGGGATAACGCGTCTTCAGCTCGGTGAACCATGCCTTTCGCCGCGCGATCGGCGCCTGCGCCGCGTCGCTTTCCGCGCTGGTCGCATGGGGTCCGCTACACCCGTTATAGGCCGATGGCGCATAGCACATCACCGCGCGATAGAGCGCATAAGCGCGCTCCTCCGGCGCGGCGCGCTGATCGGCTATGACCGCGTCATACAGGGCGTCGCGCGACATGGGGCGCCCCGGGAAGCCGTCCGGCCCCGCGCCCAGCCATTCCTTCTCGCCGTCCGGCCTGAACAGGCTGAAGCCATCGAAGCCGTTGAGGCGATAGAATTCGCCGAGGCACAATTGCGCTTTGCGATCGGCCGGCGCGCGCGCGAGCGTGGCGGCGGTCTGGGTGATGGAGGGGCAGGCGTAATCCTCGGCCCAGGTCCCTTTGCGGAACAGGCCCGCCGGCACCCTGTCCTGAAGCGAGAAACTCCAGAGCCCGCCATCGGCCCCGGCATCGACGGGAAGCGACGCGATATCGCGGCCGAAATCGCCATAAGCGCCGCGATTCAGATCCTTGTACAGCAACGTGAACCAGGCGATGTCGCGTTCGTGCGCCGGGCGCGTGGCATCTTTCCCCACGCCTCGCAGGATCGCCGGGGTCGCCACCGTCTGCAACAGGATTTCTCGCGTCGCGGCGTCGGTGATCGGCGATCCGGGCGCGAAGATTTGCGCCACCCGCCCGTCGCGCTGCCACCGGATCGCCAGCCCCATCTCGACCAGCGGCCGCTGGAACAGCGGCGCGGCGCCGCCCATCATGTCGCGCCAGAAGCCGGGCTCATTGACGTCGCCTGTCCGCGCCAGCGCCATGCCGCGCAGCATCTGGCGGCTGAAGGCGAGCGGGGTGAAGCTGCCCGCTTTCGCCGCATCGGGAAGCAACGCGAGGATCGCCTTCGGATCTTCGCCGGCATAATAGCGCCGCGTCGCTTCCAGCAGCGTGTAGAGATCGGGGCGGGCGGCGAAGTGCGGCTTCTGTTGTGCCAGCTCGTCGGCGGAGAAGCTATATCCCTTACCATCCTCGCGGCGCATGCGCTTCAAATCGGCGATGGCGAGCAGCAGCGGCGTGTCGCCTGCCGCGGCGATGCGTGTGGTGATATCATCGGCATCCAGCAGCTTGCGATCGATCTCCTCGGCGAGCAGCGCGCTTGCCTCGCTATCGCCAGGCGTCGTCGCGAGCAGTTTCTCATAAGCGCGGATCAGCGTTGCATTGTCCCCGCCGAGCCAGGCGACGCGCCGCTTCAGGCCCTCGGCCGATTCCGCGTAAAGCCCCCTGGGATAGGCTTTGAGATAGGCCGCGATCGCCTCCCGTGCCTCGCCCAGCGCGGCGCGGTCCACCTTATCGGTTCCGGCGAAATCGCCATATTGATCGGTGGTACCCGCCACCGCCGCGCGCAAGCCGATGCGGATCGGCATATAATGGGCGGCTTCGGCCACCCAGCCGGTCCGCGCGCGGGCGAGCGCGGCAAACCCCTGTCGCGCGGCCGCCCAATCGTTGCCGTAAAAGGCATAAGCCGCCTTCAGATAGGCGAGATAGTCGCGCCCCGGCTTGCTCGTAACCGGGGCATCCTCCCATTTCACCTCGTGGCAGCTCATCTGCGTCCGTAACGCGCCGAGCGCATCGCGCTCGGCCGCGGGGAGCGCATGCTCCTGCGCCAACGCCGCCTTGAACGCATCGACCGCAACATCCTGATCCGCGCAGATGCGGGGCGCGTCGGCCGCACCCTGCGACTGGGCCGATTGGGTCGCCGCCGGTTGCGGCCAGAATGCTTGCCGCAGCCCGTCCCAGGACATGAAGGTGTGCCCGAACTGGCGATCGTCGCTCCCGGGCGTCGCGCGCGCTTCGCCGCCGCGCGGCGGCATCAGGCTGCGCATCAGCAGCACCATGTTGATGCGCGTATCGTTGCCGGGGTTGAGCATCGCCTCTCCCCCGCAGGCGAAGGACGGCGAGGCCAGCCGCCATTCCGCCGAACAGCTATTGTCCGCGCACGCCCAGACCGCACCGCCCGCCACGATCGTGGACGCCGCAAATGCCGTCAGCCCGGCGATCGCCCTGCGCTTATGCCCCTTGACCATATGGCCGCTTCCATCCCTGCTTCATTGTTTTTCTGGCGGATTTTTCCGCGAAGCGAAAGGCGCGGATCCGCCCGATGCCAAATCGGCGAAACGGGGCGGTTCGCCGCGTCGTTGCCCACCGCATCATCTGCGCGCGAAATAAATTCCGCTGCGACGGGAATAATCCGCATCGAGCCACGGTCTTTTCCCATGAACATGGTTTCAAGGGACCAAGCCGATGACCGATCACGCGGACGAAAGCCTCAGCCGGCGCGGCCTGCTGACCCATTGCGCGGGCTGGGCCGGTGCCGGGGCGCTCTACACGCTGACCGGCGGGATCGCCTCGTCGATCAGCCTTGATGCCGCGCTGGCGGCGCCCGCGCGTCGTGGCGCGAGCAAGCCGTTCGCCTTCCTCCAGATCAGCGACACGCACATCGGCTTCGACAAGGCTGCCAATCCCGATACGCGCGGCACCGCGATCGCGGCGGTCGAGAAGATCAAGGCGCTGCCCGACAAGCCCGACATCATCCTCCACACCGGCGATATCACGCATCTGTCGACCGAGGAGCAGTTCGACGACGCGCGGCAGATATTGTCCGGGCTGGGTGCCCCGGTCTTCTATGTCCCGGGCGAACACGATTTCCTCGATGAAGGACAGGGGCGCGCCTATCTCGCGCGTTATGGCGCCGGGACGCTCGGCACCGGCTGGCACAGCTTCGATCATCTCGGGGTGCATTTCATCGCGCTCAACAATGTCGCCAATTTGAAGGCCGGTGGGATGGCGCATCTCGGCGAGGAGCAGCTTGCCTGGCTCAAGCGCGATCTCGCGGGATTGTCGGCGAGCACCCCGATCGTGGTGTTCGCGCATATCCCGCTGTGGACGGTCTATGAGGCATGGGGATGGGGGACCGACGACAGCGGGGCCGCGCTGGCGCTGCTCCGCCGGTTCGGCTCGGTCACCGTGCTCAACGGCCATATCCACCAGATTCTGCAGAAGGTGGAAGGCAATGTCTCGTTCCACTCGGCGCGGTCGACCGCTTATCCCCAGCCCGCGCCGGGTGCTGCGCCGTCGCCCGGTCCGCTCAAGGTGCCGAGCGAGCAGCTTCCCATGATGCTCGGCATCCGTACCGCGCGCTTCGTGCGCGGTAATGAACCGATCGCGCTGATCGACCAGTCGCTCGCCTGACCCAGTTTTTCGGAGTATCGCCATGACGCATGCCGTTGCCGCCGCCCGTCGTCTTGCCGCGCTGGCGCTGATCCTCGCTTTGCCCGCACTTGCCGCGTCGTCCGGCCCCGCGGCGGCGGCCACCCCGGCGAAAACCGTGACGGTGGCGATCAAGATGTTCGCCTTCACCGCGCGGGTCATCACCGTGGCGCCGGGGACGACCGTCGTCTGGACCAATGAGGATGAGGATCCGCATACCGTGACCGCCACCGACCGGAGCTTCCATTCCGCCGCGCTCGATACCGGCGGCAAGTTCAGCTTCACCTTCACCAAAGCGGGCGATTTCGGCTATTTCTGCTCGCTCCACCCGCACATGACGGGCCGGGTGATCGTCAAGGCGAATTGACCATGATGCGATCGGGCGAGGGCCGGTGAAGATGCGCGGTGGTCGCCTGTTTCGTCCGCGCCTCGTCTCGCCGTCGCGCGACGCAGCGGGGCGGGAGGCGGCGCAGGCCGAACGCTTCCGCCTCGTCATGCTGCCGCACCTCGATGCCGCTTACAGCTTCGCGCGCTATCTGACCCGCGACAGCGTGGCGGCCGAGGATGCCGTGCAGGATGCCTTTCTACGCGCCTTCCGCGGCTTCGACGGTTGGCGCGGCGATAATCCGCGCGCGTGGCTGTTCGCGATCGTGCGCCATCGCTGCCTCGACGCGATGACGGCGCGCCGCGATCCGCTGCGCGGCGCCGAGCCGGTTGAGGCGATCGATCGCGATTCCGCGGTTGCCGCAGCAGAGCCCGGAGCGCTGGAGGATCAAGCGGCGCGACGTAGCGAGATCGCGATGCTGCGCGGCGCGATCGAAAGTCTGCCGGAGCCGTTTCGCGAAGCGCTGGTGCTGCGCGAGCTGGAAGAGCTGAGCTACAAGGATATCGCCACCGTCACCGGGGCGCCGATCGGCACTGTCATGTCGCGGCTGGCGCGGGCGCGGCAGATGCTCGCGACCTTGTTGTTGCCGCCCGTATCGCGAAAGGCGCAAGCATGACCGCGCATCCCGACAAGCTGTCGCTGATCCACGGCCTGTTCGACGGCGAGCTCGACGCCGCCAATGCGCTGGCGATCGAGGCGCACCTGCGCGAATGCGACGATTGCCGCAACGAGTTCGAGCGGATTAAGTCGCTGCGCGACCTGCTTGATACGGACCGGCTCAGCGAACCGGCACCCGAGGGACTGCGCGACCGGATCCTTGCGACGCTTGAGGCCGGGGCCGGTGTCCGCCCGTCCCCGCGCAGCGGGATCGCCGCGCATGTGTTGAATGGCCGCTGGGCGTCGGGGGCGCTGGCGGGGGCGCTCGCAGCGTGCCTCGCCTTGACGCTGGGGATGCCGCAGCTCACCCGGACCGACACCGCGGACCAGCTCGTCCAGAGCCACGTCCGCTCGCTGCTCGCGAGCCATCTCGTCGATATCCCGACCTCGGACCGGCATGTCGTGAAGCCGTGGTTCAACGGCAAGATCGACTTCGCCCCACCGGTGCCCGATCTCAGGGACGCGGGCTTTCCGCTGATCGGGGGGCGGCTCGATTATGTCGATGATCGACCGGTAGCGGCGATCGTCTACGGGCGGCGCCGGCATTACATCAATCTGTTCGTGCGCCCCGCGGGCGGACTGTCGCTATCGCGCGGGTTCGCCGAGCGTCGCGACGGTTATAGCCTTGCGCGTTGGACGGCCGGTGGCCTCGAATTCTGGGCGGTTTCCGATGTGGGGGCCGACGATCTCGAGGCGTTCCGCCAAGCCTATATCGCGCACGGCGGCTAGCTCGGCCGGCATCCATCGCCGAAAAAGACCGTCCGCGCGACCGCAATCATATTGCCTCGCCCTCGTCATATTGTCGCGCGTGAACGGCGGTTCGTCTGGCCCACGCGCCGCGTCGGCAATTCATCGGCAATTGTGACGCGTTCCTTGGTCGCGTGAACCGGCCATGCTGATCGTGGCAAGGACCGCTTTCTGCCCTTCGTCTTTTCGCCCGCAAGGCAAGCGCCCCCCGATACGAAGGCGGGAAGGATGGCGCGCCAAAAAGCAAGTCAATAGGAGAACGGATCATATTGATCCTTTCTCTTCAATAAGATATTCAACGACTCGCCATGATGTAATACGGATATCATCTTCGGGGTTGATGGTTGAAACTGCGTAATGCGGTCGTACTATACTTGGTTAAAAAAGAATTAATAAGCCATTTTGTTCGCAATTGCACAATGATTACTTTCTGAACGATCGTTGTAACGCGATTTTGCCCTGATCCCCGGTTGGCTTTGCCGGGAGAGCGATATGGGTCATTCGGTTTCGGCGCGTCGCATGAACCGGATTTCGCGGTCCTTGCGTTCGGGAAGCGCAGCTTCCGTCATCGCGTGGCTCGCGTTATTCCCAACCGAGGCCGAGGCGCAATGCGCAGCAAATCCAGTCGGCAGTTCGACGATCGTCTGCTCGGGCGCTGTCGTTGTCTATTCCAATACGAGCAATGGCCTCGACGTTACGGTTGATCCGACCGCGACGATCACGGTGGTGCCGATTGCCGGTGGAACCGCGCTTTCGCTCACCGGCAACAATGTCACGCTTACCAACAACGGCTCGATCAATGCCGCCGCCGGGCCGACGTTCGCGACGAACGGTGCGATCGTCGGGAATACGGCCACCGGCAGCACAGTGAACGTCACCAATAACGGATCGATCACCGCGGGAACGTCGCTCCTCGCCGGCCCGGCGCTCACGGTGAACAACGGTGTCGGCGGCGTAAGTACGATCGTCAATTCCGGGACAATTGGCGCGGCGGGCTTTGCGATCGGCTCGGCGGCGGTTTCCACCGCAGGCAGCGGCACCGTCAATTTCACCAACAATTACGGCGGAGCGATCAACGGGTCGGCGGTCTTTGCCGGCGGTTCGAGCGGCAACAGCTTCATCAACGGCGGCACGATCACCGGCGGCGTCTCGCTCGGCGCGTCGGCGGGCGCGCTCAACAGCTTCACGGCGATGACCGGTTCGTCGATCGGCACGACCGTCGATGCGGGTATCGGGACCAACAGCACGCTCAGCCTCGCGCAGAACAGCGGCGGTGGCAGCCCGACGAGCGGCTCGATCGCGATCGGCAGCTACACCAATTTCTCCAACCTCTCGGTCCAGGGCGGAACCTGGAACATCACCGGTGCCTGGGTGCCGGCGGCGGCGTCGACCCCTGTCGTGACGCTTGGCGGCGGGACCGCGATCGTCAACCTGCCCGGCGTTTTCGCCACCGCGAGCATTACCGGCAACGGCGGGGCGCTGCAGGCAGGTGTCGCAGGCCTGTCGCTCGCCAACGCGATCAATCTCACCGGCGGCCTGGCGATCAGCGGCAGCAATGGACTGACGCTGAGCGGGGCGATCGGCGGTGCTGGCGGTCTGACGATGGGTGGGGCCGGGACGCTGACGCTGACCGGCGCGAACGCCTACGCTGGCGGCACGACATTGAATGGCGGCGGCGGCCTCGTGCTCGGCAACGGCCTTGCGCTTGGCACCGGCACCCTGGCCTTGAGCGGTCTCGGCGGTTCGTTGAGCGCGAGTGTGCCGGGCGTTGCGCTGTCCAATGTGATCAATCTGAACGGTGCCGGCCTGATGCTTGGCGGTGCCAACAGCCTCACGCTCGCCGGCGCGATCGGCGGTATCGGTGGATTGACGCTCGGCGGCGGCGGAGTCGTCACCTTGAACGGGGCCAGCAGCTATAGCGGTGGAACCCTGTTGAACGGTGGTGGTGGGCTCACCGTCGGTGCGAATGCCGCGTTGGGCATCGGCGCGCTGACGGTGGCCGGCGCTGGCGGCACGCTCAGCGTGGGCGTGCCGGGAGTCACGCTCGCGAATGCGGTTAACCTCAACGGCGGCCTGACAATTGGTGGCGGCAACACTCTGGGTCTGGGCGGCGCGATCGGGGGCACCGGTGCGCTGACGCTTAGCGGACCGGGGACGGTGACCCTGAGCGGCGCCAATGCCTATAGCGGCGGCACGACGCTGAGCGGTGGTGGCATTCTTGCGGTGGGCGCGAGCGCCGCGCTGGGAACAGGCGCGCTGACGGTGAGCGGCCTCGGTGGGACGCTGAGCGCGGTGACCGCGGGCGTTACGCTGGCGAATGCGGTCAGCCTCAACACCGGGTTGACCGTCGGTGGCAGCAACAGTTTCGGGGTGAGCGGCGCGATTGGCGGCACCGGTGGGCTGACGCTCGGCGGAACGGGAACGCTCACGCTGAGCGGGGCGAACAACTACACTGGGGGAACGATCGTCAACAGCGGCACGCTGGCGCTCGGCGCGGGCGGCCGCCTTGCGGCGGGCGGCGCCGTCAACCTTGCCGGGTCCGGCGCAATCTTCGATTTGAGCGCCGCGGGCGCGGCGCAGACGATCGGCGCGCTGACGGGTGTCGCGGGCAGCAGTATCTCGCTCGGCGGCAACAATCTGACGGTAAGCGGCAGCGCCAGCACCACCTTCGCCGGCGCGATTGGCGGCACCGGCGGGTTGACGCTGGGCGGCACGGGTTCGCTCACCCTCGCCGGCACGAACACCTATACCGGCGGAACGACCGTCACCGGCGGTACGCTCGCAATCGGACTTGGCGGTAGCCTTGCCGCCGGCGGGCCGGTCAACCTCGCCGGCGCCGGGGTCACGCTCGATTTGAGCGCGGCAGGGGGGGCGCAGACGATCGGGACGCTGACCGGCGTTGCGGGCAGCGCCATTGCCCTTGGCGGCACCAATTTGACCGTCGCCGGCAACAGCAACGGCACCTTCGGCGGCACGATCGGCGGCACCGGCGGCCTGACGCTTGGCGGGACCGGAACGCTCACGCTGACCGGGGTCAACACCTATACCGGCGGGACGGTGATCAATAGCGGGACGCTCGCGATCGGCGCGGGCGGCGGGCTTGCCGCGACCGGCGCGGTCAGCCTCGCCGGTGCCGGCGCGTCGTTCGATCTCAGCCTCGCCGGTGCCGCGCAGACGATCGGCGCCCTGTCCGGTGTCGCGGGCAGCAGCATCGCGCTCGGCGGCAACAATCTGACGGTGGGCGGCGGCGCCAGCACCACCTTCGCCGGCGTGATCGGTGGTACGGGCGGCCTGACGGTCGGCGGTACCGGCACGCTGACGCTCGGCGCGGCTAATGGCTACAGCGGCGGCACCACGCTCAACGGCGGCGGCGGGCTCGTGCTTGGCGCAAATGGTGCGCTCGGCACCGGGGCGTTGACCGTGAGCGGGCTCGGCGGCGCGGTCAATGTCGCCGCCCCCGGCATCGCGCTAACGAACGCCATAAATCTCACCGGCACGGGCCTCACGCTCGGCGGCAGCGATGACGTCGTGCTCGACGGCACGATCGCCGGCACGGGCGCGCTGACGCTCGGCGGCACCGGCACGGTGACGCTGAACGCTGCCAACAGCTATAGCGGCGGCACCAATCTCAGCGGTGGCGGCGGGCTTGCGCTCGGCGCCAATGGCGCGCTGGGCAGCGGCGCGCTCACGGTCAATGGGCTGGGCGGGACGCTCAGCGCTGCGACCGCGGGCATTACGCTGGCGAATGCGGTCACCCTCAATGGCGCCGGGCTGGCGATCGGCGGCGCCAACAGCTTTAGCATCAGCAGCGCAATCACCGGCACCGGCGGGCTGACCTTGGGCGGCACCGGCACGCTGACACTGACGGGAGCGAATGGCTACACCGGCGGGACGCTGATCAACAACGGAACGCTTGCGCTTGGCGCGGGCGGTAGTCTCGCCGCGGGGGGCGCGGTCGACCTTGCAGGCGCGACCTCGGTATTCGATCTGAGCGCGGCTAATTCTCCCCAGATCATCGGGGCGCTCTCCGGTGTCGCGGGCAGCCAGGTCGCGCTCGGCGGCACCAGTCTGACTTTGGGCGGGAGCGCCAATGGCACTTTTGCCGGCACGATCGCCGGCACCGGCGGGTTGACGCTCGGCGGGACCGGGACGCTCACCCTCGCGGGCGCGAACGGCTACACCGGCGGGACCACGCTCAACGGCGGGGGTGGCCTTGCGGTCGGCGTGAACGCCGCACTCGGCACGGGGGCGCTGACCGTTGGTGGGCTCGGCGGCACGTTGAGCGCCGCGGTAGGCGGGGTTACGCTCGCCAATGCGATCAACCTCAACGCCGGTCTCACGCTCGGCGGCAGCAATGATTTTGCGCTTTCCGGCCTGATCGGCGGAACCGGCGGGCTGACCCTCGGCGGGAGCGGGACGGTCACGCTCGGCGCCGCCAACAGCTATAGCGGCGGTACGGCGCTGAGCGGGGGCGGCGCGCTCGCGCTCGGTGCCAATGGCGCCCTGGGTACCGGCGCGCTGACCGTAAATGGTCTGGGCGGTACACTGAGCGCATCGATCCCCGGGGTCGCCCTCGCCAATGCGATCAACCTGAATGGTGCCGGACTGACGCTGGGCGGCGGCAATGATATCGCGCTGGGCGGAGCGATCGGCGGCAGCGGCGGGCTGACGCTCGGCGGCCTCGGAACGGTCACCATGGGCGGCGCCAATAATTATGGCGGCGGCACGTTGCTGAGCGGCGGCGGCGGCCTTGCGCTCGGCACGAACACTGCGCTGGGAACGGGCGCGCTGACGGTGAGCGGATTGGGCGGCGCGCTAAGCGCGGCGATTCCCGGTGTCGTCGTCGCCAATGCGATCGATCTCAATGGCGCCGGTCTTGCGCTGGCCGGCGGCAACGGCCTTACGCTCAACGGCGCCATCGGCGGCACGGGCGGGCTGACGCTGGGCGGGACCGGGACGGTGACGCTCGGCAGCGCGAACACTTATGCCGGCGGCACCGCGCTGACCGGCGGCGGCGCGCTCGCCCTTGGTGCCAGCGGATCGCTGGGCAGCGGCGTGCTGACGGTCAACGGGCTTGGTGGCACATTGAGCGCGGCTGCACCCGGCATCGCGTTGACGAATGCGATCGACCTGAATGGCGCGACGCTGACGCTTGGCGGCACCAATAGTCTTGCGCTCAATGGCCTGATCAGCGGGACCGGCGGCCTCACCTTGGGCGGAACAGGGACGGTCACGCTGGGTGCCGCGAACAGCTATAGCGGCGGAACGACGCTCAGCGGCGGCGCACTCGCGCTGGGCGGTAGCGGCGCGCTCGGCGCCGGCGCACTGACGGTCGGCGGGCTCGGCGGAGCGCTCAGCGCCGGCGTGCCGGGCATTGCGCTTGCCAATGCGGTCAACCTCAACGGCGCCGGTCTGACGCTGGGCGGCGCGAACAGCCTGGCGCTCAACGGGGCGATCGGCGGCAGTGGTGGCCTGACCCTCGGCGGAACCGGGACGGTGACGCTCGGCGCCGCGAACAATTTCACCGGCGGGACGGCGCTCAACGGCGGCGGTGGGCTTGCGCTTGGTGCGAATGGCGCCTTGGGCATCGGCACGCTGACGGTGAGCGGGCTGGGCGGGACGCTGAGCGCGGCGGTGCCCGGCGCCAGCTTGACCAATGCGATCGACCTGAACGGCGCGGGTCTGACGCTCGGCGGCGCGAATGATATCGCGCTAAGCGGCGCGATCGGTGGGACTGGCGGGTTGACGCTCGGCGGGACGGGGACGGTCGCCTTGGGCAGCGCCAACAGCTATAGCGGCGGCACATCGCTGACCGGTGGCGGCACTCTCGCTGTCGGCGCCGATACCGCGCTCGGCACGGGCGCGCTGAGCGTTGGCGGGCTCGGCGGCACGTTGAGCGCCGCGACCAACGGCGTCGCGCTGGCGAATGCGGTCAACCTCAACGGCACGGGGCTGACCCTCGCCGGCAGCAACGACCTCGCGCTCAGCGGTGCGATCGGCGGGAGCGGTGGGCTGACGCTCGGCGGGACCGGGACGGTGACGCTGAACGGCGCGAATGCTTATAGCGGCGGCACGACGCTGAGCGGCGGCGGCGGCCTTGCGGTCGGTGCGAATGCCGCACTGGGGACGGGCGCCCTGACCGTGAGCGGGCTCGGCGGCACGCTGAGCGCGGCAACGAGTGGCGTCACGCTGGCCAACGCCGTCAACCTCAACGGTGCCGGTCTGACGATCGGCGGCGGCAACAATCTTGGCGTGAGCGGCGCGATCACCGGCACCGGCGGGCTGACGCTGGGGGGCACCGGGACGCTGACCCTGACGGGGGCGAACAGCTTTACCGGCGGGACGACGATCAACAGCGGCACGCTCGCGCTGGGGGCGGGCGGCAGCCTCGCGGCGGGCGGTGCGGTCAACCTTGCGGGCGCGACCGCGGTGTTCGATCTCGCCGCGGCAAACTCGCCGCAGACGATCGACATCTTGTCGGGCGTCGCCGGCAGCCAGATCGCGCTGGGCGGCACCAACCTGACGCTGGGCGGCAGCGCCAACAGTAGTTTCGCCGGCATGATCGGCGGGACCGGCGGATTGACGCTCGCCGGCACCGGCACGCTGACGCTGGGCGGTACGAACACATATAGCGGCGGGACGACGCTGAGCGGCGGCGGAGGGCTCGTAGTTGGCGCTAATGGCGCGCTCAGCACCGGCGCGTTGACCGTCAGCGGGCTCGGTGGAACGCTGAGTGCAGCCGCGCCGGGCGTGGCGCTCGCCAATGCGATCGACCTTAACGGCGCGGGGTTGACCCTCGCCGGCAGCAACGACCTCGCGCTAAGCGGCGCGATCGGTGGTACGGGCGGGCTGACGTTCGGCGGCACCGGGACGGTGACGCTGAACGGCGCGAACGCCTATAGCGGCGGCACGACGCTCAGCGGCGGCGGCACCCTCGCGTTCGGTTCCGATAATGCGCTGGGGACGGGCGCGCTGACGGTGAGCGGGCTCGGCGCGACGCTGAGCGCCACCACCGCAGGCCTTACCCTCGCCAATGCGATCGACCTCAACGGCGCCAATCTCACCTTCGGCGGGGCCAACAATTACACCCTGAGCGGCGCGATCAGCGGCACGGGCGGGCTGATACTGGGGGGAACCGGCGTCGTGAGCCTCACCGGCGCCAGCAGCTATACCGGAGGGGTCGGGCTCAACGGCGGCAATCTGGTGCTCGGAGACAGTATCGCGCTGGGGAGCGGCGCGCTCACCGTGGGCGTGCTCGGCGGCACGTTGAGCGCGGCGAGCCCCGGCATCGCGCTTGCGAACGCGATCGACCTCAATGGCAATCTGACGCTCGGCGGCGCCAACAGCCTCGCGCTCAACGGCACGCTCGGCGGCACCGGCGGGCTGACGCTTGGCGGGACGGGCACCGTGACGCTCGGCGCGACCAATAGCTATAGCGGTGGGACATTGCTCAACGGCGGTGGCGGCCTCGCGCTCGGCGCGAACGGCGCGCTGGGCACGGGCGCGCTGACGGTCGGTGGCCTCGGCGGGACGCTGAGCGCGGCCGCGCCGGGCATTGCATTGGCCAATGCGATCGATCTCAACGGCGCGAACCTGACGCTTGGCGGCGCCAACGATCTCGCGCTGGGCGGCGTGATCGGCGGCACCGGCGGGCTGGTGCTCGGCGGCACCGGCACGGTGACGCTCAACAGCGCGAACAGCTTTGCCGGCGGCACGATACTCGACGGTGGCGGCGGGCTGGCGCTGGGCGCGAACGGCGCACTCGGCACCGGCGCGCTGACGGTGAGCGGTGCTGGCGGCACCTTGAGCGCAGCGGTGCCCGGCATCGCACTGGCCAATGCGATCGATCTCAACGGCGCGACGCTGACGCTGGGCGATGCCAATGGCCTCACGCTCGCGGGCGCGATCGGCGGAACGGGTGGGCTGACGCTCGGTGGGACCGGCACAATCACCCTTACCGGCGCCAACAATTATAGCGGCGGGACGACGCTCAACAGCGGCGGCGGGCTGGCGCTCGGCGCAAATACGGCGCTCGGCACCGGCGCGCTGACCGTGAACGGCCTCGGCGGGACGCTGAGCGCATCGGTCCCCGGCATCGCGCTGGCGAATGCCGTCGACCTCAACGGCGCCGGCCTGACGCTTGGGGGTAGCAACAGCATCGCGCTCAATGGCGTGGTCGCCGGCACGGGTGGCCTGACGCTTGCTGGCGCCGCCGCGGTGACCCTGGGCGGTGCCAACAGCTATAGCGGCGGCACGACGCTGAGCGGCGGGGGCGATCTTGCGCTTGGCACGAACACCGCGCTCGGCACCGGCGCGTTGACGGTGAGTGGGGCCGGCGGTGCCTTGAGCGCAACGCTGCCTGGCGTCGCGGTGGCCAATGCGATCAACCTCAATGGCGCGACGCTGACGCTCGGCGGCACCAACGACGTCGCGCTCAATGGCGTTATCGGCGGTTCCGGCGGACTGGTTCTCGCGGGCGCCAATACGGTCACTCTCGCCGGCACGAACAATTATGCCGGCGGGACGACGCTCAACGGGGGCGGCGGCCTCGCGCTCGGCGCGAACGCTGCGCTGGGAACGGGTGCGCTGACGGTCGCTGGACTCGGCGGGACGCTCAGTGGGGCCGTGCCCGGCATTAGCCTCGCCAATGCGATCGATCTCAACGGCGCGAACCTGACGCTCGGCGGCGCCAACGATCTCGCGCTCAACGGTACGATCGGCGGTACCGGGGGGCTGACGCTCGGCGGGACGGGCATTGTGACGCTCGGCGCGGCCAACGGCTACACCGGCGGCACCGCGCTGACCGGCGGCGGGACGCTCGCGCTGGGTGCAACCGGCGCACTGGGGACCGGTGCGCTGACGGTGAGCGGGCAGGGAGGGACGCTCAACGCAGCGGCACCCGGCATCACCCTTGCCAATGCGATCGATCTCAATGGCGCGGGCCTCACGCTCGGCGGCGCCAACAATCTCGCGCTGGGCGGCGTGATCGGCGGGACCGGTGGGTTGACGGTCAATGGCAGCGGAATCGTGACGCTGACCGGCGCTAATAATTACACGGGCGGCACCGCGATCGACGCGGGTACGCTCGCGCTCGGCGCGGGCGGCAGCCTTGCGGCAGGCGGCGCGGTCAACCTCGCCGGCGCGACCGCAGTGTTCGATCTGAGCGCCGCGGGCTCGCCGCAGACGATCGGCACCTTGTCGGGCACGGCAGGCAGCCAGATCGCGCTCGGTGGCACCAATCTGGTGATCGGGGGGAGCACCAACAGCGCCTTTGCCGGCGTGATCGGCGGCACCGGCGGCGTGACGCTCAATGGAATCGGTGCGCTGACCCTGACCGGCACCAACACTTATACCGGCGGCACCACGATCGACAGCGGCACGCTCGCGATCGGCGCGGGCGGCAGCCTCGCGGCGACGGGCGGCGTCAACCTTGCCGGCGCGGGCGCGGTATTCGATGTGAGCGGTGCTGGATCGCCGCAGACGATCGGTCTGCTTTCGGGTGTCGCCGGCAGCCAGGTCACATTGGGCAACACCAATCTTGCCATTGGCGGCGCCGGCAGCAGCACGTTCGGCGGCGCGATCACCGGCACCGGCGGGCTGACGCTGGGAGGCACCGGGACGCTGACCCTGACGGGGGCGAACAGCTTTACCGGCGGGACGACGATCGACAGCGGCACGCTCGCGTTGGGGACGGGGGGCAGCCTTTCGGCCGGTGGCGCGGTCAACCTTGCCGGCGCAACCGCGGTGTTCGATCTCAGCGCGGCTAATTCACCGCAGACGATCGGCACCTTGTCGGGCGTCGCCGGCAGCCAGGTCGCGCTCGGGGCCACCAGCCTGACGCTGGGCGGCGGCGCCAATAGTAGCTTCGCGGGACTGATCAGCGGTACGGGTGGCCTCGGTATCGGCGGGTCGGGGACGCTGGCGCTCACCGGGGTGAACAGCTACAGCGGCGGCACCACCCTCAGCGGCGGCGGTGGACTTGCGCTCGGCGCGAATGGCGCCTTGGGCAGCGGCGCGCTGACGGTTAGCGGGCTGGGCGGTACGCTCGGTGCGACCGTGCCCGGCATCACACTGGCCAATGCAATCAACCTCAATGATGTCGGCCTGACGCTGGTCGGCAGCAACGACCTCGCGCTCGGCGGTGCGATCGGTGGGACCGGCGGGTTGACACTCGGCGGGACCGGGACGGTGACGCTGAACGGCGCGAACGCCTATACCGGCGGCACGACGCTGAGCGGCGGTGGCGGTCTCGCGCTGGGCGGGAACGCGGCGCTCGGTTCGGGGGCGCTCATCGTGAGCGGTCTCGGCGGCACATTGACCACCGTCCTGCCCGGACTTGCGCTTGCCAACGCGATCGATCTCAATGACGCGACACTGACGCTCGGCGGCGGCAACAATATCGTGCTGAACGGCGTGATCGGCGGCACCGGCGGGTTGACCCTGGCCGGCACCGGGGCCGTGACCGTCAACGGCGCGAGCAGCTATGCTGGCGGGACCGCGCTCAGCGGCGGCGGCGAGCTTGTGGTTGGCGCGAACAACGCTTTAGGGGCCGGGGCGCTCACGGTGAGCGGTCCTGGTGGCACCCTGGGCGCGGCCGCGCCGGGCATCACGCTCGCCAATGCAATCAATCTGAATGGCGCCGCCCTGACGCTCGGCGGGGTCAATAATGTCGGTTTGACCGGGGTCATCGGCGGGACCGGCGGGCTGACGCTTGGCGGCACGGGCACGGTGACCCTCAGCGGCGCGAACAGCTATAGCGGTGGCACGACGTTCGGCGGCGGCGGTGGCCTCGCGGTCGGCGCGAACACGGCGCTCGGCTCGGGTGCGCTGACCGTGAACGGCCTCGGCGGCACGCTGAGCGCGAGCGTCCCGGGCGTCACACTGGCCAATGCCGTCATCTTGAACGGTGCCGGTCTCACGATCGGCGGCGGAGCCAGCCTAGGGCTGGGCGGCGTAATCGGTGGGAGCGGCGGGCTGACGCTGGCCGGAACCGGCACGCTGACCCTGGCGGGCGCGAACAATTATACCGGCGGGACGACGGTCAACAGCGGCACGCTCGCGATCGGCGCAGGCGGCAGCCTTGCGGCGGGCGGCGCGGTCAGCCTCGCAGGCGCGGGTGCGGTGTTCGATCTGAGCGCCGCCAATGCGGTCCAAACCATCGGCACTCTGTCGGGCGTCGCGGGGAGCCAGATCGCGCTCGGCGGCACCAGCCTGGCCGTGGGCGGCGGCGGTAGCAGCGATTTTGCCGGTACGATCGGCGGAACGGGTGGGCTGACGCTCGGCGGGGGCGGCGCGCTGACCCTGACGGGCGCGAACAGTTACACCGGCGGCACGAGGGTCAACAGCGGCACGCTGGCGATCGGCGCGGGGGGTAGCCTCGCCGCGGGCGGCGCCGTCGACCTCGCCGGGCCGACCGCGATCTTCGACGTGAGCACCGCATCGTCACCGCAGAGCATCGGCACTCTGTCGGGCGTCGCGGGCAGCCAGATCACGCTCGGCGGGACCAGCCTCGCCTTGAACGAGAACGGCAGCAGCAGTTTTGCCGGCGCGATCAGCGGCACCGGCGGGTTGACGCTGAACGGTACGGGCACGCTGACCCTGGCCGGCGCCAGCAGCTATAGCGGTCCGACGACGATCAACGGCGGAACACTGGCCGTCACCGGCGCGATCGGCAATTCGATCGTCGCCGTGAATAATGGCGCGATGCTGACCGGCACCGGCAGCGTCGGTGGCCTCGTCGCGGCGGCCGGCAGCACCGTCGCCGCGCTGACCCCGGGGCAAGCGCTCTCGATCAACGGCGATGCGACGCTCCAGCCCGGGTCGACATTGCAAATCGCGATCAACCCGGTGCAGCGCGCAAGCCTTGCGGTGGCCGGATCGGCGCAGATCGGCGGCGCGACGCTCACGCTGGTCTCGGCGCCGGGCCAATATCGTCTCGGGACCACCTACACCGTCCTCAACGCGACCGGCGGGGTCCAGGGACAATTCGGCGCGGTCAATTCGACTTTCGTCTTCGTCGATCCCAGCCTGACCTATGGCTCGACCTATGTGTCCGCGACGCTCGAGCGCAACAGCATGCCCTTCGCCAGCATCGCCGCAACGCCCAATCAGGCGGCGGCGGCCGTTGCGATCGATCGGCTTGGCGTCAGCAACCCGATCGTTGGCGTCATCGCGGTTTCCGACGTACAAACCGCGCGCAGCGGCTTTTCGCAGCTCGCCGGTCAATTGCATGCCAGCGTGAGCTCGTCATTGCTGTCCGACAGCCATTATCTGCGCGATGCCGTGCTCGAGCGCGCGCGTACCGGGGCGGCTGGCGGCTCCGGTCCGCTCGGGGCGCTGTCCGCAGCGGGCAATATTCTCTGCCAGAATGCGGACCCGGTCGCGGCGGGCGAGGGGGCGATCCGGCATTGTGCAAGCGATTCGCCCTACCAGCCGGTCGTCTGGGGACAGGTGCTCGGCGGCTGGGGCAAGCTGCGTGGCGACGGCAATGCGTCGAGCCTCCACCGCGATCTCCAGGGGATGATCGCCGGCGTCGATGTCGCGCCGAGCGATGAGGTGCGGTTGGGCATCGCCGGCGGCTATACGCACAGCGGGTTCGACATTGCCGACCGGAATGGCACCGGGTCGATCGACAGTTATCATATCGCTGCCTACGGCGCCGGGCAGTTCGGCGGCTTCGGCGTGCGCGGGGGCGTCGCTTACAGCCTTTATCGCATCCACGGCGACCGCACCGTCGCCTTCGCCGACTTCCGCGACCGGCTGCGCAGCGGCTATGACGCGTCCGGAACGCAGGTGTTCGGCGAGATCGGCTATGGCATTCCGGTCGGCAAGGCGGCGGTCGAGCCGTTCGCGGGAATCGCCTATGTCGCGCTGCGTACCAACGGCTTCCACGAGCGAGGTGGCGCGGCGGCGCTGGTCGGGAACGCCAACCGGGCGCGTGTCGGCTTTTCCACCCTGGGCCTGCGCGGTGCGGTCGAGCTGGGCGATGCCGCCGGGTTCGATCTCAGAATTTATGCGACGGCGGGTTGGCGCCACGCGTTCGATGATGTCCGGCCCGTCGCCGCGCTCGCTTTCGTGGGCGGCGACGGATCGCGCTTCCAGACGGCGGGCGTGCCGATCGCGCGCAACACCGCCTTCGTCGAACCCGGCGTCGATATGACGATTGCGCGGCATCTGTCGCTGGGCGTCTCGTATCGCGGCCAGTTCGGCGACGGCGCACGCGACAATGCGGTGCTCGGGAATATCCGCTGGCGGTTCGGCGGCGCGACACGCCGGGCGCCGGAGACCGGGGTGCGCGCGACGGACGCGATGCCGGTCCTCTCGCCGCCGGTTCCCGCGCCGGCGCCAGCGGTTACGCCGGCCGCGGCGCCGGTCCCGGTGGTCGTCCCCGCGCTCGCGCCTCAGGCCGAGGCGGTCGCTCCCGCGCAGCGGACCAGGGCGAAACGGCTGGTCCCGCGCAAACCGCGACATGCGATCAAGGGCGAGATGGGTGCCCTCGACCGGTCGGTGCCTATGGTCATCCGGGCTTCCGCGCGTGCCGGCGAGTAGATGGCTGCGTCGGAGCGCGAGTTTCCTCGCCGCGCTGCTCGCCGTCTCGATCATTTCGGGCGCGCACGCACAACGAGCAGAGAGCCGGTGGACGATCGCCGACGCAAGGGCGCTCCTGGCCTATATCGACGGGATCGAGAATGAAGGACTGATTCCCGCCGATTATGCGCCTCAAACGCTACGGCGCGCGATCGAAAATAGGGAAGGCGCGGTCCTCGACGCTGCCGCCGATGCTTCCTTCACCGCGCTGGTCGAGGATTTGCGTGATGGTCGCACGCCCGTCGATGACCGCGGTGCATGGTATGTCGACGACGACGACGAGATTCGTAACCCGGCCGACGCGGTGTTGGCGCGTGCCCTCCGCACGCATGACATCTCCGGCACCCTTGCGTCGCTCGACCCCACGGCGCCCGATTATGCTGCGCTGAAGGAGGCTTTGGCCGGGACTCCTGCCGCTGACATCCGCCGACGTGCGTTGTTGCGCGTCAATATGGATCGCTGGCGCTGGTTTCCGCGCGACTTCGGCAGCGACTATCTGTTCGTCAACGTGCCCGAGTTCCGGCTTCGGCAGGTGCGCGGTGGCGACGTCGTTCGGAACTATCGCGTGATCGTCGGCAAGCCCGGCGATACCGCGACGCCGATTCTGGCGGAGAAAGCCGCGGCGGTCGTGCTCAACCCGGTCTGGACGGTGCCTGAGCCGATCGCCGAGGGCGAGAAGCTCGGCGCGCGCCTCTTCGCCCATCCCGACATGGCGCGGGCAGGGGGTTATGTCGTTCGCCGTGACGCCGGTGGCAGGATCGCCGTTATCCAGCAGCCGGGGCCCGCGAATGTGCTGGGCAAGGTCAAGATCGACATGCCGAATGCCTATGGGATCTACCTCCACGACACGCCGGCGCAGGATCTGTTCGATCGCGCCGTTCCCGCGCTTAGTCACGGTTGCATTCGCGTGGAAGGAGCAATCGCGCTGGCGACCGATCTCGTTGGGACGAAGGCGGATATGCCGCCGGGGGCGGTGAAGGCGATCGTCGGCGCCGGCCAGACGCGCAACATCGCGCTGCCGCGCCCGATGCCGGTCCTTATCGGCTATTTCACGATCGGCCCAACATCGAACGGCGGCTCACTGGCCGTCTTCGGCGACATTTACGGTTGGGACCCACCGGCAGCGGCAAGTTTCCAGCGGCCGCGCGTGCCGCGATGAAGAGGCTCAGGGATTACGCGTGGCAGGGGGTGGCTGGTTCTAGGGGCGAGCCATCGATCGGGCGCTCGGATCACCGTGATCCGAGCTCCCGACCGTCTAAAGTGAGGTTAGCGGCAGCGCACCTGGCCGCGATCGACCGAACGGCCGAGCAAGGCGCCGCCGGCGCCGCCGATCAGCGTGCCGAGCGTATCGCCGCCGATCGCGTTGCCGAGCAGGCCGCCTGCCAGACCACCGATCACCAGACCGGTGGTACCGTCGTTGCGGCGGCAATAATAACGCCCGTCGCGGCCGCGGTAGATGCGATCGTTGCGGCTGAGGCGGCGCTCCCGATAGCGCCCCGGGCGATAGGAATGCGATGCATCCCAGCCCTGCCTGTCCCCCTGCCAGCGATAATCGCGATCGCGATGCTGGGCGGCAGCCGGTGCCGGCAACGCGACCGGCAGCGCGACGGTGGCGGCAGCGATAGCGGCGACCAATTTCATACGCATGGGACATCTCCTTATTAGCGGAGGTTCAACGCTTCATCGCAGGTCGGGGTTCACCGCGCGCTGGCGCCGCTCTCGTGCTCGATTGAATTTACATTCTTTACTGAATGTAAATTCAATCTCGGCTTTAACATCTTTGGCGGCCGGGCCGCGCGATCGGGAGCACCGTCGATCGATCGGGCGCCCGGCCGGAAAGTCGATCAAAGGGAGAGGCAGATGAAGGGATTATCGCGAGCGGCCGTTGCGGCGCTCCTCGCCACCGTAATACCGGTGGTTCCGGCGCTGGCGCAGTCGGTGCCGAACGCACCCACCGGGCCGATCGAAACGAAATATTATGCCAACGGCCCATTCGCCACGACCCAGACCCGCTCGGCGGCACCGTGCGATTCAAAGGGCAACCAATGCGATATATTCTATCCCAGCGACGTCACTTCCTCGACGACGCGGTGGCCGCTGGTGGTGTGGGCCAACGGGACCGCGGCGACGCCCGACAAATATACCTATTGGCTGCGGCACCTCGCCTCCTGGGGTTTCGTGATCGTCGCGACCCGCGATCAGCAAACCGGATTTGGCAATACCGCGCTGGATTCGCTTGCTTATATGCAGGGCGAGGAAGCCGATCCGGCCAGCCCCTTCTACCATCGCATCGATTTCTCGCATGTCGGCGCGGCGGGCCATTCGCAGGGCGCCTCGGGCGCGGCCAATGCGATGTTCCATTCGAACGGGGTGATCAGTACCGCGGTGGTCTTCCATCTGCCGAGCCAGATGTGGTGCAATCCGGCGGACAATTGCCTGCTGACGCCGACCCTGGCCGGCGGGGCGGGGTCGATCTTCTATGTCAGCGGCACCGCCGACGGGCTGATCGCGCCGGATACGCAGGGCAGCGGGACGCAGCTCAATTCGCAAACCGCTTATTACAACGCGACGCCGGCGGCGATGGCCAAGGCCAAGGGATTGCTCAAGGGCACCAACCATAACGATATCTCGGGCACGCCGGGGTGCGGGCTGCTCGGGATTCTCCAATCCTGCAACAACGGGACCTATGGCTATCTCGGCTTCCCGACCGCGTGGCTGGTGTGGAAGCTCAAAGGCGATGCCGCCGCCGGCGCGGCGTTCAAGGCCGGATCCGGCGAGTTCTTCACCGCTAGCGCATGGACCGGGCAGGTCAGCAACGTGCCGTGATCGTTGCGGTCGCACGTCCGCCGCGAAAAAGCGGCGTGCGGCCGAGGATCGGTTTCCCCGACAGAGACGAGAATGAGGCGATGCGTCGCGTAACAGACCGTTATTTGCTTCCCCTTGCGGTGGTCGCGGTGATCGCGGCCGCCGTCTTCCTCTTCTTCCGCGCGCCCGCCGCGCCCGAGGTCGCGCGGACGAAAGCGATCGATACCGGCACCGCCGAACCGATGGAGCCGCTGCGCGCCCACGCGGCGCCGACTCCCACGGGATCGCCGGCCGCGACCGCGCCTACGCCGGCGATCGAGACCGCGATCCTCGCGTCGATCGCCGATCGCGGTGCCGAATTGCGCAGCGTTGCGGTCCGCCGCGACGCCCCGCAGATCGCGTGTGGCGAAAAGCGCACTTCGAGGGATCCGGTGTTCAGGCGCTTCGTCTGGCTGGGGCATCTGAAGATGCTCGCCACCGACGACGGCTCGCACGAGTTCGACCGGATCGCGATGATATGCCGCGAAGGCCAGCCGCTGCCTTAGCGCGGTCAGTCGGTGCGCCGCGCCGGCCCCGGGCGGCCCTGCGCGTCGACCAGGCCCGCTTTCGTCGCCCCCTCGATCAGCATCTTGAGAAAGTCGATCGAGCGGCGGGTGTCGGCGGGGTTGGGCGTCAGCACCTGCGCGATCGAAAGGCCGCGCACCGCCCAGACGAACAACCTGATCGCGGCGCGGGTCTCGGCCTCGTCGTCGCTGCCGAACTGCTCCTTGATCGCCTCGAACGACATCTGCTCGATCTGCGCCTGCATCGGCATGACGAGCGCGGCGAGCTCGGGATCGCTGCGCGACGCCTGCAGCACTTCGAGCACCGCGAGGCCCGAGGGTTTGCTCAGCACCGCCCACAGCATGTCGGGCCAGTCCGAAAGAACCGCCGCACGACCGCGGCTGGCGGCGATCTCGCGATAGCTGCGATGCTCCTGCTCGTAGACGGTGCAGATCACCGCCGCCATCAATTGCGCGCGCGTGCGGAAATGGTGACGCATCGCGCCGCGCGTCACGCCCGCCTCTTCGGCGATCAGTTCGATCGGCGTCTTGCTGTAACCGTTGCGATAAAGCAGCCCGATCGCGGCTTCCAGCAGCGCCTCGCGGGTTTCCGCGGTGCGCTCGGCCTGGGTTCGACGTTTCCTTGCCGGTGCTGCTGCCGTCACCCTTTTGCCCGTCCCTTCGATGCCCGGCCGGTCAGGGGCCGCGCTTTCCGCCGATGTGGCGGGACGGGGGAGGGTGCGTCAAGGACGACGCTCAATCATATTCCAGCTTCGGATACCAAGTTTCTCCGCGCCCTTCGGGGGTGAGATCGAGCGCGGTCCATAAGGGCGCGAAATCGGGGCCGCCGCGCGGGTCCTTGCCGGGGTCCGCCATCTCGCCGGTCATTTCCCCTTTCCAGAACAAGCGGACCTCGTCGCCATCCTTCCGGAACACCGCAAGCAGCGGATATTCCGCCTTGGTCGCCGGATCGAACACGCCGAAATCGAGCGGATAGCTGTCGCCCACCGTCTGGTGGAACCGCAGGTGATGCCAGCCGCGCTCCTGCGCAAAGGCGATCTGCCGCTCGACCGGGCTGCGCCCGAACACCGCCAGCGCGACCCGCTGTCGCAGATCATTGGCATTGGCGTTGAGCGGCCCGAGCAAATTGGTGCACATCGGGCACGGGCGCGCGCGCTCAGGGCCGTACATCCAGAAATAGGTCAGCAAGCTATTCTTGTCGCCGAACAGGTCGATCAGGCGGACCTCGGTGCCGTTCGCGTCGCTAAAGCGATAGTCCGCTTTAATCAGCGGGCCGGGCGGCAGCTCTCGGCGCAGCGCCGCGACCCGGTCGAGATGGCGCTGCAGCTCGATCTCTTCCGCCAGCAGGCTTTGCCGCGCCCGCGCATAATCGGCGGATTCATCGGGGGAAGGTTTGCGCAATGCAGCCAGTTCGATTGACGAGGCAGGCATCTTGTCCCCCCAATTTGCGACCGGTTCCGTGCGCAACAAATTGGCGGGCGGCTTGGTTCCGTGCGCCGGTCAGGCTCGCGCGGCGGGGTGATGCAGCGACACGGCAGTCGCGCCGAGAATGCCCGAGACGATCGCGGAGACGGCAAGGTCGTCGGTCGCCTGCTGGAGCAGCAGTGCGACGGCGCCGAGGACGACCGTCCCCCCAAGGAACGTGAACACCGAACGAAGCCGCGATGCGGCGTTATGGGAACGGTTTGCGACATGCCGGTCGACGAGCAGCCGCACGTCGCGAAGCGCATGCCGATCGAACCCGGCGGCGGCGATCGCGGTTTCCTCAATCGGATCGAGCGCTTCGCCGTCGAGACGGTAAAGCACGGCATAGCGGCGCAACGCCTCGAGCCGCGGATCGGCAAGCGCCGGCTTGGCGCGCCGGCCCGCGAGCCAGCCGCCGATCCGGGCAAAATGGCCCGGCGCACCGAGCGACGAGCGCGTGTCGCCGTAGGACAGTCGCAGCACCTCGCGCTCGATCGCGCCGAATTCGGCGCGCGGGCGCCGCACCGCGCCGGCCGCCGATGCGTCCGGCATCTGTTCGAATTGCACATAGGCCATGATCGTCATGCTCCTGTTCGTGCTGCGCGATGTCGCCGCGCCCTCATTCATATCGGCCGATCGCATGCTCGATAAAACCGGCAAAAGATCGATAATTCTTTTCTAGTTTCTTGAAACTCTCCACGCTCGTCGGGGCCTCAATGCGCTGCGCCCGGTTCGATCTGCCGCGCCGGCTTGGGGGCGGCCCAGATCAGCATCGCGGCGACGAAGAACATCCCCGCCGAGACCAGGAAGACATGATTGGTCGCGAGCGAGCTCGCCTCGGTGCTCACCAGCCGCTCGATCTGCCCGGCGATCGATCCGGGGTCGAACCCCTGGCTCTGCAGCGCGGCCACGGTGTCGTCGGTATTGAGCTTGCCGACCAGCTCGCTGTGCGCGGCGCGGGTCTGATTGTCCCAATAGGTCGTGACGATCGAGGTGCCGACCGCGCCGGACAAGGTGCGCAGGAAGCTCATCAGCCCCGCCGCCGATTCGAGCTCGTCGGGGTCGACCGCGCTCAACCCGATCGTGGTGATCGAGATGAAGAAGAACGGCATGCCGACGCCCTGCAGCAATTGCGGGATCGCCAGCGTCCAGAAATCGGCGCCGCTGAACCAGTGCGTCCGCAGCAATGATGTCGCGCCGAGCCACAGCACGCCGAAGCAGACGAGGATGCGCGCGTCGACGCGGTTGGACAGATTGGCCGCGATCGGTGCCACCAGCAGCGCCGAAACGCCCGTGAACGCGGTCGCATAGCCCGCCCAGGTGGCGGTATAGCCAAGATCGGCCTGCAGCCATTGCGGGATGATCACCGCGGTGGTGAAGAAGGTGCCGAAGGCGAAGGCGAGCGCGATCACGCTGGCGGTGAAGCCGCGGTGGCGGAAGACGCGCAAATTGACCGCGGGATGCTCCTCGGTCAACTCCCAGGCGCAGAACACCGCGAAGCCGACCGCCGCGATCACCGCCAGCGCGATGATCAGATGGTTGTTGAACCAGTCGCGATCGTGGCCGAGATCGAGCATCAGCTGCAGCGCGGCGATCCACACCACGAGCAGTGCGAGCCCGCTGCGATCGATCCGCGCCGGGCGCAGCGCGGTCTCGACCGGGCGCAGCAGCAGGATCGCGGCGGCGATGCACGCGATCGCGACCGGCAGGTTGACGAAGAAGATCCAATGCCACGACCAATTGTCGCTGAGCACGCCGCCGAGGATCGGGCCGAAGATCGGCGCGGTCACCGTCGTCATCGACCAGATGCCGAGCGCCTGCCCCTGCCGCTCCTTGGGGAAGATGCGCATCATCAGCGTCTGGGTGATCGGCATCAGCGGGCCGCCACAGAAACCCTGGCCGAGCCGGAACAGCACGATCTCGGGGAGCGAGGTCGAGATGCCGCACAGGAAGGAGAAGAGCGCGAAGCCGATCAGCGCGCCGATGAACAATTTCACGCTGCCGAAGCGTGCGGTGAGGAAGCCCGTGAGCGGCACGCACACCGCCTCCGCCACCGAATAAGAGGTGATGATCCACGTCCCCTGATCGGGCGCCACCCCGATCGCGCCCGAAATATGCGGGACGGAGACGTTGGCGATCGTGGTGTCGAGCACCACCATGAAATTGCTCAGCCCCAGCCCGAGCGCCGCGAGCAGCAGCGGCAGGCCGGAAAGCGTGACGGGTTGTTCGGATTGCGTGGCCACGGATGTTGCCCTCCTTCGGGCTGGCGGCGGAGCGCTCAGAGGTGGATCTCGGCGTCCATCGACAGCCCGACGCGCAGCGGATGCGCCTTGAGTTCGCGCGGATCGAGCCTGATGCGCACCGGCAGCCGCTGGACCACCTTGATCCAGTTGCCGGTCGCATTCTGCGCCGGGATCAACGCGAACGCCGCGCCGGTCCCACCCGAAAAGCCGGTGACCGTCCCGTGGAACACGACGTCGCTGCCGTAGAGGTCGGAGGTGACCGTCACCCTCTGCCCCGGCTTCACGCGGGTGAGTTGGCCTTCCTTGAAATTGGCGTCGACATAAAGCTGGTCGACCGGCACGATCTTCATCACCGCGGTGCCGGCGGCGAGCCGCTGGCCGACCTGGACCGCGCGGCTCGTCACCACGCCGTCGACCGGCGCGCGGATCACGGTGCGCGCGAGATCGAGCCGCGCCTGATCGACCCGCGCCTGCGCGGCGAGCACGTCCGGGTTGGTCTCGACCGTCGTGCCGGTGGTCAGCGCGCGATTGGCGGCGAGATCGCCTTTCGCGGCATCCTTGGCCGCGATCGCCTGCTGCACCGCGCTGCGCGCGCTGTCGAGGCTGCTCTTCGCCGCGGCATAGCCGTTGACCGCGGAGGTCAGCTCGTCGGCCGAGACCGCGCCGCTCGGTGCGAGCTTCCTGCGGCGGTCGAGATCGACCGACGCCTTCTGGAAAGCCGCCTGAGCCGAGGCGAGGCCGGCCTGCGCGCTGGCGATCGCCTGATCGCGCGCCGCCAGCGTCGCGGCGAGCGACTGGCCGGTCGCGCTGGTCTGCCCGAACTGGCGCTTCGCCTTGGCCAGCGCGGCCTCGGCATCGGCGAGCGCGATCCGCGCATCGGCATCGTCGATCCGCACGAGCACGTCGCCGCGCTTCACATTCTGCGTGTCCGACACCAGCACCTGCGCCACCTGCCCCGCGACCATCGGGGTCACCTGTGCGGTATCGGCGCCGACATAAGCGTTGTCGGTCGAGACATAATGGCTGCCGACCGCCACATACCAGATGCCATAGCCGCCGCCGGCGAGCAGCACCGCACCGGCGATGCCGAGCAGCGCCTTGCGCCGCTTGGGATTGCCGGGGGCGGGTGGGGTGGCGATCTCGGCGCTCGCGTCGAAACGGGGATCGGCGTCAGCCATGAATCTTGTCCTTGGAAACCGCGCCGGCTGCGGCGCTGACGGGGGAGGGGGAAGCAGCGACCGCGCCGCCGCCGAGCGCGCGCACCAAAGCGACGTCGAGGGTGAAGGCGCGCGCCTCGAGATCGACCACCACGCGCTGCTGCTGGAGCATGCTGTTCTGCGCGGTGAGCACCGCAAGGTAATTGGAGAGCCCGCCCTGGTAGCGCAGCTTCGCGACGGCATAGGCCTCCCGCGCGTCGGCGAGCGACTGACGCGACTGGGCAAGCTGTTCGCCGAGCATCGACTGGCTGGTGACCGCATCGGCGACGTCGTGGAACGCCGTGGCGACCGCGCCGTCATAGCTCCCGACCGCTTCGTCATAGCTGGCGCGCGCGACGCGATATTTGCCCCTGATCTCGCCGCCGTGGAAGATCGGCAGGCTCACCGCGGCGGCGGCCTGCCCGTTGTGCGATCCCGACACGAACAGGTTCGAAAGCCCGAGCGATTGGAAGCCGACCAGCGCGGTCAGGCTGACCGAGGGATAGAAATCCGCCCGCGCGGCCTTGATCCGCGCCGCGCTCGCCTCGACCCGCGCGCGCGCCGAAACGATGTCGGGACGGCGACCGATCAGATCGGTGGTGACGTCGGCCGGCACGCTGCGCGCGGCGAAGGAGAGCGTCGGGCGCTGGATCGAAAGCCCGCGGTCGGGACCCTTGCCGATCAGCGCGGCGAGCCGGTTGCGGGTGAGTGCGATCGATTCGTCGATCTGGGAAAGCTGGGTCCGCTCGGCCGGCACCGCGGCATCGGCCTGTTTGAGCTCGGCGCGGGTATCGAGCCCGACCGCGACGCGATCGGCGACCAGCTTCTGCGTCTCGACGCGCGAGGCCACCGCGTCGGCCTGCACATCGCGCTCGGCAAACAGCCGCGCGAGATCGGCATAAGCGCTGGCGATATTGGTAGCGAGCAGCAGCCGCGCCTGTGCGACATCGATCGCCGCCGCATCGGCATCGGAGGTCGCTGCGCGCAGATTGGCGCGATTCTTTCCCCACAGATCGAGGTCGAAGCTGAAATCGAGCGCGGCGCTGCCGGTATCCTTCCACCCCTTCGGGACGAAGGCGGCGGGGATGCCGTTGTTGTAGCTTTGCTTGGCGCCGCCGGCCTGCGCCTGCGCGTCGACCCGCGGCAGCAGCGCCGCGCCCGCCTGCTGGCGATAGCCGTCGGCCTGCCGCAGCCGCGCGATCGCCGCGGCGATATCGGGCGCGCCGGACAGTCCTTCCTCGATCAGCGTGGTGAGCTGGGCATCGCCATAGCCGCGCCACCAATTGCCGTCGGGCCAGGTTGCCGCGGGCGAGACGGCGGGGGCAAGGCTTTGGTCTGCCGCGAAGCTTTGCGTCGCGCGCATCTCCGGCCGCGGCCCGAGCGGCGGGACGGAGACGCACCCCGACAGCAGCAGCGCAAGCGCTGCCGCTCGCAGCGACGCCCGATGATCAGTGACGACTCGCACGATTGAAACTCCGTACCAGTAAGTACGGTTTTTCGCCTGATCCCGCGCGCCGCTCTTGTCAATATAAAATCGTACTATATGGTACGGGAATATGAAGGAAGCAGCGAAACC
This sequence comes from Sphingomonas sp., assembly GCA_017849555.1. Classification (GTDB taxonomy): domain Bacteria; phylum Pseudomonadota; class Alphaproteobacteria; order Sphingomonadales; family Sphingomonadaceae; genus Sphingomonas; species Sphingomonas lycopersici. The sequence goes on from JAFIGU010000085.1 coordinate 104,231, forward strand.
CGCGCCGGGCCGCCGCGAAGCGCGCAAGGCCGAGCGCCGCGCCGCGATCGTCGCGGTCGCGTGGCGGCATTTTCTCGAACACGGCTATGATCGCACCTCGATGTCGGCGATCGCCGAGGAAATGGGCGGCTCCAAGGGTACGTTGTGGAGCTATTTCGCCTCCAAGGAGGAATTGTTCACCGCGGCGATCGATGAGGTGACGACCGCCTTCCGCGCGTCGGTGATCGAAATTCTCACGCCCTCGCGTGAGCCGCGCGAGGCGCTGACGATCCTTGCCGAGCGCCTGATCGATCGCATCACCTTGCCCGATGCGATCGCGCTCCAGCGCCTCATCGTTGGCGAGGTCGAGCGTTTCCCCGAAATCGGGCGGATCTTCTACGATCGCGGACCGGGTGCCGGTCAGGCCGTGCTGATCGATTATATCACCGCGCAGGTCCGCGCCGGCAATCTGTCGGCGGACGATCCGCGGGAAGCGGCGCTGATGTTCTTCAATCTATGTGCCGGCGGCTATCATCAGCATGTCCTGTGGGGCATCGCCGATCACGACGACCGCCGCGCGAAACGCGAGGCGGCGCTCGCCGTCCAGCATTTCCTCCATTGCTATGGCGCGCATCGCCCGGCTGCCGGCTGATCTTTCCGGCGCGGGCGATGCGTTCATCAGGCATCGGCTGCGCCGACAGGGAGACGCAGCGAGTTTCGTGATCCCGTTATGTGCGGAAATAAGCGCATGATTGCGCTGCTCCTCACCGATCGCGACGCTCGCAGGCGCGAAGCCGTCAGCGCCCGAGATGATTGCGCTCAATACGCAGATCAAATGTTCGCGCCGACACGTCACTCGGGACATGACCGTGAGATACTGCGGCTACTTCCTCGGCATCGCGTTCGGCGAGGAAGAAAGCGATTGACAATAACGTAGGCGCCTACATTATTGTCCGATGAGACGGCGGGACATGCTTGCGGGCCTGAGGCGCCTTCGTGCGGGCGTCCGCCCGGTAGCGCTGCCGTTGCTCGGCCTGGTGCTCGCCGCTGCATCGCCGGCCATTCCGCCCTGGGGGTTCGATCTCGGCGGGATGGATCGTTCGGCGAAGCCGGGCGACGACTTCGACCGATACGCCAGCGGCGCCTGGAAGCAGGCGATGCCGATCCCGCCCGATCGTAGCGCCTGGGGGCCCTTCGCGATGCTCCGTGCGAAGGCCGAGAGCGACGTCAAGGCGATCGTCGATGACATTGCCGGGCGGCCGCAACCAGCCGGGTCGATTGAGCGCAAGATCGCCGATGCCTACAACGCCTATCTCGACACCAAGGCGATCGAGGCGGCGGGATTGGCCCCTGCCAGCGCGGACCTCGCGCTGATCGCCGCGGCTCGTTCGCATGAGGATGTCGCGCGGCTGATGGGGGATCCCGAGCTCGGGCTCGGCGGCCCCTTATCCCTGACGCCGTGGCCGGACGCCGCGAACCCCGATCGCTATGCGATCAATATCGTCCAATCGGGCCTCAGCCTCCCCGATCGGGATTTCTATTTGAAAACGGACCCGCGGTCCGTCGAGGTGCGGGCCAGGTTCCGATCCTATGCCGCGCGGATGCTGGCGCTCGATCATTATCCTGATCCCGAGGCCGCGGCCGACAATGTGCTGGCACTCGAGACCGCAATCGCCCGGGCGCACTGGACGCGCGAGAAGCGCGCCGAGCGCGATCTGACCTATCACCCCAAATCGCGCGCCGAGCTCAAGGCGTTCGCACCCGATTATCCGTGGGACGCGACGCTCGACGCGCTCGGGATCGCCCGCCACGACTTTTACGTCCTCAAGGAGGACAGCGCGATCCGCGAGCTGGCCGGGCTGTTCGGCCGCACGCCGGTCGCGACGTGGCGCGCCTATATGACGTTTCATTATCTGAACGGCATGGCCGATGTGCTTCCCGCGGCGTTCGACGACCTGTCATTCGACTTCAACGGCCGCGTGCTTTCCGGCCTGCCGCAGAAACGGGAGCGCTGGAAACGCGCCACGGTCGCGCTCAACGCGGCGCTCGGCGAGGCGGTCGGCCAGCGCTACGTCCAGCGCCATTTCACGCCCGATGCGAAAGTGCAGATCACCGCGCTGGTTGAGAATCTGCGGACTGCGTTCCGCGCCCGGATCGAGCGGCTCGACTGGATGTCGGCCGGCACGAAGCAGGCCGCGCTGACGAAGCTCGCAGCGATCCGTGTGAAGGTGGGCTACCCGGAGAGCTGGCGCGACTATGCGACGCTGGAGGTCCGCGCGGGCGATCCTCTCGGCAACCGCAAGCGCGCGCTGCTGTGGGACTGGAAACGACGGATCGCGCGCCTCGCGCAGCCGGCCGACCGCGACGAATGGGGAATGACCCCACAGAACGTCAACGCCTATTCCAACAGCTTCTTCAACGAGATCGTCTTTCCCGCCGCGATCCTGCAGCCGCCCTACTTCGATCCCGCCGCCGATCTCGCGGTGAATTACGGCGGTATCGGCGGCGTGATCGGTCATGAGATGAGCCATGCGTTCGACGATCAGGGCGCGAAGACCGACGCGAAAGGCGCTCAGCGCGACTGGTGGGAAAAGGCCGACATCGTCCGGTTCAAGGCACTGACCTCTCGCCTTGCCGAGCAATATTCGCGTTATGAGCCGATCCCGGGGGTCCAGCTGAATGGCCGGACGACGCTTAGCGAGAATATCGGCGATCTTGGCGGCCTCAATGTCGCGCTGGAGGCCTATCATCTCGCGCTCAAAGGGAAGCCCGCGCCGATCCTCGACGGCACCACCGGCGATCAGCGGGTCTTTCTGTCGTGGGCGCAGACCTACCGGGAAAACATCCGCGACGAGGCGCTTAGGGCCGCCCTCGCATCGGACCCGCATAGCCCGTCAACGTTCAGGGTGAATGGCGTCGTCCGGAACATCGACGCCTGGTACGACGCGTTCGGTGTGAAACCGGGCGATCGTCTCTACCTCGATCCCGTCGACCGTGTGCGTATCTGGTAGCGACGCCCCGGGGTTTTCCGCGCTTATGACGCGAGCCGAGTGCATTAGTTCCTGCAAGCCAGCGCGATCGCTCGCTATAGCGTTCCCCATGATCAAGACGCTGCTCGTAGCCGGCCGGGACCGCAATCGGCTCGCGGAGATTTTTCGTGTCGCTTCTCGATTTGGGCTCGGCATGCTCCTGGCGCGTCTTGGGCTCGAACAGGGGGAGCAGGCGGAAGAAGGCGCCGACGAGCCGCAGAGCCTGCCGCGGCGGACGCGCCTGGCGCTCGAGGCGCTCGGCCCGACCTTCGTCAAGCTCGGCCAGATCCTCGCAACGCGCGGCGACCTGCTGCCGCCCGAGTGGATCGCCGAACTGGAGAAGCTACATAGCAGCGCGCCGACCCTGCCGTTCGAAGAATTGCGCGCGGCGGTGGAGGCGGCGCTCGGCCAGCCTCCGGAAGCCACGTTTGCCCAATTCGACGTGGCGCCGCTTGCCGCCGCATCGATGGCGCAGGTGCATCGCGCGACCTTGCACGACGGACGACAGGTGGTGCTCAAGATCCGCCGCCCCGGCATCCGGCCGCGCATGGAGGCGGATCTCAGGCTGATTGCACAGCTCGCCGCGATCGCGGAGGCAGCAAGCGCCGAGGCGCGCCGTTTTGCGCCGTCCGCGCTGATGCGCCAGTTGGCGGAGGCGGTGCTGGAGGAGCTCGACTACACCGCGGAGGGCCGCAACGCCGATCGCCTGCGCGCCGACTTTGCGCGCGAACCGCGCGTTGTGGTGCCGGAGATACATTGGGCCTGGACGTCCGAGACCCTCTTGGTGATGGATTATGTCGAGGGCATCGCGCCGCGCGACGGCGACACATTGCGTGCGGCCGGGATCGATCCGGCCGCGATCGCCGAATTGGGCGCCGACCTCGTCCTCGATATGGTGCTGGTCAACGGCCGCTTCCACGGCGATCCACATCCCGGGAACCTGTTGTGCCTGCCCGGCAATCGCATCGCGCTGCTCGATCTCGGTATGATCGGCCACGTCTCGCCGCGCCGCCGCGAGGAGTTCATCGGCTTCACGCAGGCGCTCAACGCCGGCGATCCGGCGCCATTGGCCGATGTCCTCGCGGCCTGGTCCGTGGGAAGCGGCGTGCCCGCCGAGCGGGTGCGGGCCGCCGCCGAGCGGTTGATCGCGCGGCACGGCGGTGGGCGCCTCGTGCTGAGCGCGGTGGTCACCGACTTCATGGCGCTGATACGGGACGAGGGCATGACCCTGCCGTCCGATCTGTTGCTGATCTTCAAGGCGCTGATCACGGTCGACGGGGTGTTATCCGGGATCCAGCCGGACTTCGATCTGTCCGAAGCGATGCAACGCTCCTCGCTGCGGATCGCGCGCAAACGGCTGTCGCCCGAGCATTGGATGCCGACCGTGCAGGCGCTGGCGTGGGAACTGAGCAAGATCGGCGACGACGCGCCGCGCCTGCTGCGGGCGGCGATCCGTCGCCTCGAAGCCGATCCTGCCGGGACCGCCGTCGCGCGGGAAGAGGGGGGCGCAACCGCGTCCGCGGCCCGTTTGATCGCGGGCGCCATCCTCGTCGCGGCGGTGATCGTGGCCGGCGCGCTGCTGCTCTCCTGAGCACTTTCGCCGGGCGACCCTAATCTGCGCCGTTCAGATGTCCCTCCGCTGGCGAGGCTCAACGTCGAATACCAGCAGCGTCGAAGTGGCCGTCGCGCACAGCCGGCCTTCGCCGTCGTGGAGTTCGGCTTCGGCGAACGCCACCCGGCGGCCAACCGAGACGGTGCGGCCGGTCGCGCGTACCGTGCCGCTGTTCTCGCTTAGCCCACGCAGGTAGGAAACCTTGAGTTCCAGCGTGGTATATCCGCGTTCCGGCCCGAGTTGGGAGTGCGTGGCGATGCCGCATGCACTGTCGAGCAGCGTCGCGGCATAGCCGCCGTGAACCGCGCCGAGCGGGTTATAAACGCTGCGGTCAGGCTTCCCCTCGAACACCACGTGCCCGCGCTCGACCTCGACCAGATCGAAGCCGAGCGTCTGTCCGATCGGGGCCTTCAACCCGCCGCCCAACATCGCCTGAAGCTGCGCCAGGCCATCGGGGCCGCTGCCTTCGTCCGCCATCTTGCTCACCACGGCTCATGGAACGGCCGGAGCTCCGCGAGGAACGACCACGCGTCGCGCGGTTGGTGCGCGAGGTGGAACACCTCGGCCGCGATCGATGTCGGCGAGATGAAAAAGTCGTCCGGCTTGTCAGGCTGAAGTTCGCGCTGCCACGGCACGTCGATCGCCGCGTCGATGACGAGATAGGCGACATGGACGCCTTTCGGCCCCAGGTCGCGCGCCAGCGATTCCGCCAGGATGCGCTGCGCCGCCTTGGTCGGTGCGAAGCCGGCGAACGCGGCCTTGCCGCGCTGCGCCGAGGTGTTGCCGGTGACGATCAGCGCGCCTTCGCCCGCCTCGATCATTGCCGGCGAGGTCAGCCGGGCGAGGTGGAACAGCGCCATCGTGTTGATGTCGAAGTTCTTCTGCAGCGTCTCGGGCGCGATGTTCATGAACGTGCCGAACGCGCCGCCGACCGCATTATGAACGACGACCTTCGGGAATCCCACGTCAGCCACAGCTCGCTCCAGCGCCGCGGCGTCGCTGACGTCGCACGGCACCGCGATCGTATCGGCGATCTCCTGCTCCAGCGCGGCGAGCCGGGCGGCATCGCGCGCCAGCATCGCCACACGATAGCCGGCCTCGGCGAAGCGTCGCACGACGGCGGCGCCGGTTCCCGGCCCGACCCCGGTGACGAGCGCCAGCGGCTTTGCCCTGTCGGTCACGCGGCTTCCTCCAGGCGCTCGAGTTCCTCGCGTACGAAATCGAGCCGATCATTGCCGAAGAACATCGTCTCGCCGACAAAGACGGTGGGTGAGCCGAAGACGCCCCGCGCGGCGGCTTCGTCGGTGTTCGCGTCGAGCTGCTCGATCACCGCTGGCGTGTCGATCCGCTCGGCGATCGGGATGGCGTCGATGCCCGCCGCCGTGATCGCGGCGAGAACATCGTCCTTCGTGGCGAGCGCGTTCCCCTCGCTCCAGCACGCCCGGTACAGCGCCAGCGTGATCGCCGCCGCCTCCGACGGAGAGCGAGCGGCGAGCACGGCGCGCGCGCAGGCCTCACCGTCGACCTCGCGCATGTTCGCCGGGTTGAGCGTGAGGCCGTAGCGCTGCGCCCAGCGGCCGAGATCCGCTCGCGCGTAGCGCCCCTTGGCCGCGCAAGTGATCGTGGTCGGCACGTTGCCGACCTTCTCCATCAGGGTCAGGACTTTCATTGGCCTGAGCGCGATGTCGACGTTCATCCCGCGCAACTGAGTGAAGGCGAGATAGCTGTAAGGACTACGGAAATCGTAGAAAAGCTCAATTGGCTGGGTCATGAATTGGCTCCCGTCGAGCGTTCGAGAAGATGGCGCACCGTGTCGTCGGCGCCAGGCCCTGCGCGAAGCCGGACGCGGTCGCGCGGCACCGCCTCGCGCGTTTCGGCGTCAACGAGCGCGAGGATCAGCGGTCTGCCGGTTTCGCGATCGACCATTTCGATCGCCGGCTGGCCGAAGCCACTGGCGTCCCAGCGATCGCCCCATTCGCGGAGAGCAACGCTGACCTTCCACAGGTCACGCCCCTTGGGCGTCAGACGATATTCATCGCGGGGAGGGCGTTCCTGGTAGCGGACGCGCTCGACGATGTCCGAGGCGGACAGGTGCTTGAGCCGCGCGGCGAGCGTCGCGGCCGGGATGCCTGTGCTCGCGCGAAGGTCGTCATAGCGGCTCAGGCCCAGCGAAAGATCGCGGATGATGAGCAATGCCCAGCGATCACCGATCAGCTCCAGCGCGCCGGCGATCGAACAGCGCATTCCGACGAACGATTTCGGCTTCATGGCGCGACTACCTCGTTCCAGCTTTGCAACCGATCAAACCAGCGCATCACATCTCCATCGTTGACGGACACTTGCCTTGGGAAGGGTCTTATTACTTCAATTATTGAAGCTTTACGCCCGATGTGGACGAAGCGCAAGGTGGGCGAATGCCGAGCCGGATGACAGGAAGCGCGTGCGAGATGATGGCCCAGGCGGCGTACCGTGACACCGGCACGAATGGCCGACTTGAACGGTAATCCGCCCGATGATCGTGGCGCCCCGTCGAAGCGACGCGTTTTCATGCCGGCTCCTGATGAGCGCGCGCGCGATGCCGGGCCCGCCAATGTGCCAGATATTCGAGCGCCGGGCGCAGCGAGTCCGCGGAAGGCGCGAGCGCATAGACCTGGCTCGCAGCCGGAGGCGGCAGATAAAGCCGACGCACAAGCCCGGCCGCTTCGAGATCACGCATCCGTTGGGCCAGAACATTGGCGCTGATCGCCGGCAAGGCGGCCCGCAGGTCGGAAAAACGCAGATCATTGTCCTTGAGCCGCAGGAGAATCTGCAAAATCCAGCGCCCTTCCAGCAGACCCAGCGGATCGCGCGGGGTGGTTACCCCGGATGAAAAAGCGCGATCGGAGGGACTCATCGGAACAATGGCAAGCTCGCTGGTATCGAATCGTGTTACATTACTTCAATGATTGAAGTCAATCAGGCCATTCGCCGTGAGACCAGCGCATTCCCGGAATGTGCTGCTCAATTGCGGTGGGGCGGGCCAAGGCGGCGCGGCGCGACGATGTGGTCGGAAGTATCGCTGCTGCGGGAGGCCGGAAAAAGGCTGGACGGCTACGCAGGAGTGCGACCACGATCGGCCCTTTGGCGCAGGTTCCTTTGAGCCCGAAAGCTGCCGCGGGTTTTCGGCACCGCGCACCGCGTTGCGCGGTAAGGCGCGCGACGGCGCGGCGGCTAATCGGATGTTCTCGGGGGTTGCTCGGGCGCCGCCTGTCCGCCGACAATTGTCGACGGGTGGGTGCGGAAGGAGGCGAAGGTTTCGCGCGCGCGAGCAAGACGCGCGGCCAGATCGGCGAGAGTGTCGGGGTGGCGCTCAGCCACGCTATAGCTTTCGCCCGGGTCGGCTTGCATGTCTTATATTGCGGATAGCCGTGCGACGGCAAATCCTTATAGTAATTGCGATAATAGTGGTCGCTCAGGCAGCCGAGCGGGTTCACCTGCATGAGCGGGGGCTCCTTCGAGCGCTAGGCCGCGCGCACCACGCAGCGGAAGCCGATATGGCTGGTCGAACTGTCGATCGCCTGGGGATGCCGCGCGGCAGGGCGATAGCGCTGGCAATAGCTCGGCGCGCACAGATGCGAGCCGCCTTTGATTACCTTGCGCGGGACCTTGCGCGCCGCGTTGGCCGGGTCCCAGCTCTGGAAAATCTTGGCGCCGCGCGGATTGTCGGCGACGCAGCATGAGGGCCTGGTCTTGGTCTTCCCGCGCGCCGCCGCAGCCGACGCATCCGCATACCAATCCTCGGTCCATTCCCAGACATTGCCGATCATGTCGTAGAGCCCGAAGTCGTTCGGCGGATAGGCGCCGATCGGCGAGGTGCGTTCCCAGCCGTCGAGCAGCTGATTGGCGAAAGGAAACAGGCCCTGCCAGGTGTTGGCGCGCCATTGCCCGTCGGGGGTCAGTTCGTCGCCCCAGGCGAATTCGCGCGCCTCGAGCCCGCCGCGCGCGGCATATTCCCATTCCGCCTCGGTCGGCAGGCTCTTGCCCGCCCAGTCGGCATAAGCCTTGGCGTCCTGATGGACGACGTGGACCACCGGGTGATCGTCGAGCCCTTCGAGCGAGCTGTCGGGGCCGGTGGGGTGGCGCCAGTCGGCACCGAGCACGAACCGCCACCATTGCGACGGATCGGAGAGATCGACCGGCCCGGCGGACTTGGTGAACACCAGCGAGCCGGGTTGCGCGAGCGCGGGGTCGATATCCGGATAATCGGCGGGATCGGGGGCGATTTCCGCGAAGGTGACATAGCCCGTCTCGGCGACGAAGCGCGCGAATGCGCGGTTGGTGACGGGGGCCGCGTCGATCCGGAACGGGTCGACGCGCACGCGCCGCACCGGCGCCTCCTCCGGGTAGAAACGCTCCGACCCCATCGTGAACGTGCCACCGGGCAGGGCGATCATCGTGTCCGCGGTAATCGTGTCCAAATCCGGTTTCCCGTGCAAGCAGCCGACCGAGCGACGGGCGGTTTTTCCGCCCCGATCGGTTCAGAAGCTATCCTAACGAAGCCCCCTTGTGGCGGGAAGCGCCCTTGGGGAGCGCGATGAGATTGTGACCCCTCAGCGCGAGTACCCGATCGGTCGCGCGACCGGGGTGTGACGTTTACCCCTGAACTTTTCCAATCGATAGTACGATCGTCTCGAAAGCGTAATATTCATCGACTATCGCGCCCCTCATTCGGGGTTTAAGCGAGAGAAAATTCTATGTTGCGCGAGTCGCGGATGTTCGTACGATCGTTCTTATCCGTTGGCGCAAGCGGGCTCGCGTTCTTTGTCTTTCCCTGCGCAGCGGCCGCGCAGGCGCAGGCTGGCGATGCAGCGCGAACGCAGGATTCCGGGGGATTACAGGAGGTGGTGGTTACGGCGCAGCGACGAAGTGAGAATAGCCAAAGAGTGCCGCTGTCGATCCAGACGATCGACGGGCAAGCGATCGCCAATGCCGGCTACACCAATGTGACCGACCTCCAATATCTCGCGCCGGGCGTGCAATATGATCCGACCCAGGGCGCCGCGTTCCAGATCCGCGGCGTCGGCACCACCTCCTGGGACTTTTCCAATGCCAAATCGGTCAATGTCGTGGTCGACGACGTGGTGATGGACGGCCAGCGTGCCAACGGGCTGACCGGGATGGTCGATATCGCGCGCGTCGACGTGCTGATGGGTCCGCAGGGCACGTTGTTCGGCAAGAATTCCACCTCGGGCGTGATCGCGGTTTCGACCAACAAGCCCAGGCTCGGCGTCACCTCGCTGCGCGCCAGCGCGAGCTACGGCGAGCATAATGACCGCATCCTCAACGCGACGGTCAACCTGCCGCTGGGGCAATATGCCGCGCTGCGCATTTCGGGCTTCGATCAGGCGCAGGACGGTTTCGGCCGCAACGTCACGCTCAACCGGCTGGTCGGCTCGGTCCACGAATATGGCGGCCGCGCTAAACTCTATTTCGAGCCCAACGCCAGGTTCGACGTCACGATCTCGGGCGACTATGCGCATCATTGGGACAGCAGCGTGCGCACCCCGGTTTCCGGGCAGCCGGCCAACGTTACCGCGATCCTCAATTCGCTCGGCGTCTATCCCGGTCCGAAAAATGCCGACACGGCGGATTCGAGTTACGGGGCGATCGAGACCGAGGAATGGGGCGCCTCGGCGCGCATCCACGCCAAGCTCGGCGATTACGACCTGACCTCGATCAGCGCCTATCGCTACACGCTGTACAACAACAACACCCCGGCGAGCCTCACCCCGATCGACAAATATGCCTATATCCCGTTCAACTACGGACATCTCTTCACCGAGAAGGTCAGCCAGGAATTCCACCTCGCCTCGCCGCAGGAGCGGCCGATCGCCTGGTTCCTCGGATTGTTCTACAACCGGCTAGAGGCGACGCAGACCCAGCTGCAATGGGCGACGCTCGGCGCGCCGGTCTATACCAATGGTGTGCCGATCTCGACGCTCTACGCGCTGACCGGCGCGATCGGAAAGAGCGGTAATACCTCGCTGTTCCACGCGGTGAACGAGACCGCGGCAGCATTCGGGCAGGTCCAGTTCAACCTTTCGGACCGGTTCCGCGTCGCGGTCGGCGGGCGCTATACCCACGACAACGTCTCGCAAAGCCTGTCCTATATCACGGTCGATCCGCAGCAGGTCGCGGGCTTCACCCCCAAATTCGTCGCGACCACCGCGCCGCCGGTCTTTCCCTATGGCAGCGTGAAGGGCGACAATTTCTCGGTCCGCGTCTCGCCCGAATTCCAGATCACGTCGACGGCGATGCTCTACGCGACCGTCAGCACCGGCTATAAGCCGGCGGGGATCGCGTTCGTCGGCAACAAATATGCGCCTTATCGCCACGAGACCGTCAAGGCCTATGAAGCCGGGCTGAAATCGGAGTGGTTCAATCACAAGCTGCGCTTCAACATCGACGTCTTCCGCTCCGATTTCACCGATTTCCAGGCGACGATCCTGACGCAGGTGCCCGACGGCGGCGGCGGTTTCCTGCTCGCCACCGCGATCGGCAATGCCGGGGGCCTGAGGACGCAGGGCGTCGAGGCGACGCTCGCGGTGCGCCCGACCCGTTCGCTGTCGCTGAGCGCGTCGGGCAGCTACACCGATGCGTGGTTCACCAATTACGTCTATAACCCGACGACCAACTACACCAATACGCGCTTGCCCAATTCGCCCGATTTCTCGGCAACCGCCGCGGTCGATTATGACCATGCGATCAGCGACGGCATGAAGGTAAGGGCGCATGCCGATTATGCCTATCGCAGCACCTATTGGACGGTGGTCGGCCAGCCCGCTTATTCGCGCGTCCCCGGCTTCGGGCTGGTCAATGCGCGGCTGAGCGCGGTGACCGCCGACAACAAGCTCGAATTCGGGGTGTTCGCACGCAATCTGTTCGACACCTATTTCTCGACCGGCTGGCAGCTCTACGGCCAGCTCGGGCTGCTTCACTATACGTCGCCCAACGCGCGCCGTACCGCCGGCGTGTTCGCCAACGTCAATTTCTGATCGACGCCCCGAAAGAAGGTTCACATCATGTCGAAACATGCCATGCGGGCGTTGCCGCTGCTCGCGCTCGCCTTTGCCGCCGCCGCCGCGGCGCAGCCAGCGCGCGAGGCGCCGGATTTGCCGGATTCGCTGCCGCTCAATCGCATCCAGGTGCTCGGTACGCACAACAGCTATTCGATCGGGGTCGACCCGCGCGTGCTCGCGCTGCTCGAAACGCGGCTGCCGTCGATGGGCAAGCTCGCCGCGCAGATGCCGGAGGAGCGGCGCCGTGAGATGCTGATCGCCCACCCAAACGACGTATCGTTCAAGGAAGCGCTGAGCTATCGCCACCCGAGCCTCACCGAGCAGCTCGATCTCGGCGTGCGCGGGCTGGAGATCGACGTGAACGCCGATCCCGACGGCGGCGCTTATGCCGATCCGGCGGCTTATCGGTTGCTGCGCGCTGAGGGTGTGACCGATCTTCTGCCGTTCGATCCCGCGGCGATGAAGGCGCCGGGGATCAAGGTGCTGCATATGGCAGACCTGGATTTCCGCAGCTCCTGCCCGACCTTCCGCGGCTGCCTCGCCGAGATGAAGGCGTGGTCGGACCAGCATCCCGGGCATATCCCGATCTTCGTGATGATCGAGGCGAAGGTGCAGGCGATCCCGATCCTCCCCGGTTCGACCACCCCGCCGCCGTTCACCAGCGCGACCTATGACGAGATCGACCGCACGATCGCCGAGGTGATCGGCCGCGCCAATGTCATCACCCCCGATGAGGTGCGCGGGACCTATCCGACGCTGGAAAAAGCGGTGCTGGCGGGCAATTGGCCGACGCTGGGCAAGGCGCGCGGCAAGTTCATCTTCCAGCTCATCACCGCTACCGGGCATGACGGCGCCTCGGCCTATCTGGAGGGGCATCCGGGCTTGAAGGGGCGGATGGCGTTCCTCGATTCCCAGCCGGGGCAGGATCATGCCGCCTTCATCCTCGACGATAACGCGCTCGTTCGCGGCAAGGAGATCGGGGACGAGATCGCCAAAGGCTATATCGTCCGCTCGCGCGCCGACATCGAAACCTATGAGGCGAAGACCAACGATCAGCGCCGCGCGACCGCGGCCTTCGCCAGCGGCGCGCAGATCGTCTCGACCGATTTCGAGAAGCCCGGCAATGCTTATGGCACCCCCTATGTCGTGACCTTGCCGGGCGGTGGCCCGGCCCGGATTGCGCCGCCCGCCAGATAGGCGCGCGCCCCGGCGGCGGCTCTCCCCGGCCGCCGCCGGCGGAGTCAGTCGCCGTCGCGCAACCGGGCGAGCGCGGCGATATCGATCGCGAAGGCGGCGCCGTCGCCGCGCGCCAGCGCACCGAGGCGGGCACCGACCAATGTGACCACCGCGGCCTGCGTCGCGGCGGCATCGAGCCCCGCCGCGCCGCCGACGCCCGCGGCGATCTCCGCCCGTACATTCTCGCCGCGCCGCCGGCGCATATCGAGCGCGAACGGGATCAGCCGCGCGTCGCGCAGCGCGGTCAGTGCGACCGAATGGGTGGCGCGCAACAGCGCATCGCCGCGCGCCGCGCGTTGCTGCGCGATGCCCTGCGTCAGCTCGCTGCGCATCCCGAGGATCAGTGCGCCCATGCCGGCGCGCAGCAAATCGTCGTGGGTGCGGAAATAATGCGCGACATTGGAATTGGCGACGCCCGCGCGGGCGGCGACCGTGCGGTGGCTGAGCGCCGCGATCCCGCGCTCGGCGATCAATGCCGCGGCGTAGCCCGCCAGCTCGGCCTTGCGCGAGCCTTCGGGCAGGCCGACCGGCAGCACGGCGGTATCGCGCGGCGTGCCGCAGCGGTCTACCAGCGCCTCGAAATGGCTGGCGATGCCCGATGCCGGCGCGCGAAACCGCGCCGCGAGCCGCGCGATCGTCGCGGCGCGCAGCAGGCGATAATCGGGATGACCGGATGCGACGAGCGTGAAGGGAAGCTCGTCGCGGCAATAGCCGGCGATCGCGCGCCCGAAGAGCGTCGCATCCTCGCCGGCGGCGGGGCGCAGCAACCCGATCCAGAAATCGTCTTCGGCGCCGAGCATGTCGTCCATTCCCGTGCGCGTCGCGAGATCGATCGTCGCCTCGAGCATCAGCTCGCACCCGGCGACGGCGTGATCGCGGCGCAGCGTCGCCGCCTCGTCGAGCCACGCGGCGATCAGCGCGGCGAGCGTATCGGGCACCGACAGATCGAGCGCCGCGGCGCGGGGCTCCCATGTCGCGGCCATCCGTCGCCGTTCGTCGGCTTCCTCGGCGGCCAGCACGCCGATCAGCGCGCCCTTGTCGCCGATCCGATAATGCAGCGATCCGAGCGAACTTTCCGCATCCTGCACGATCGCGCGCAGGCTCAGCCCCGCCATGCCGTGCGCGACGATACGCGTGCGGGCGGCGTGGAGAATCTGCACGATGCTGGAACTGGCCATCATCGCCTTGTGGCGCGATGCTGGGCGCCGCTCAACGGAATTTGGTCAACAAACCGCGGCCGTTGCGCGATGCAATCGCGCTCGGCGCATCATACCGCCGATATACGCGGTCGCGCCTGCCATTTTCGGCGGCGACCGGGGCGTGATCCTACATCGGCGGGGCCAGCCGATCGGCCGGCTCAGAACTTGTACCCCAAATTAGCACTCCGGAGCTTTGCTTCAAAGAATTTATAGCAAGTTATCGATTGGACGAAGAAAATCGACCGTGGCCCGGGGCACTCGTTGTGCGCAGATTCTTATATGCTTCGAGCGCGCGCGCCCGCGCGCGCTTATGTTCAACTATTCTCTCGGGATAGCCCGCTGTGATGGCTTCAAGTTCGCCAGGTCGATGGATGCTGGAGCTTGGAAGGCCGGATAGCTCGGGCAACCAGCGTCGGATATAGGCCCCGTCGGGATCGAATTTTTCCCCCTGAAGAACAGGGTTGAAGACCCGGAAATAGGGCGCCGCATCCGCCCCACTTCCCGCTACCCATTGCCAGCTCGCCGGGTTGTTGGCGGGATCGGCATCGACCAACGTATCCCAAAACCATTGTTCGCCTTGGCGCCAGTCGATGAGCAGGTGCTTCACCAAGAACGACGCGACGATCATGCGCACACGATTGTGCATCCATCCAGTGTGCCAGAGTTCGCGCATTCCCGCGTCGACAAAGGGGTAGCCGGTTCGGCCGGTTTGCCAGGCGCGCAATGCTTGCGGATCGACCCGCCACGGCATCGCGTCGAACTGCGGCTGCAGGTTTCGATCGGCGAGGTCAGGGTGACGATAGAGAAGATGATAGGAGAATTCGCGCCAGCCCAGTTCGGTTTGGAATTTCTCGAGATTTCGATAGGATGTTCCGTGCCCTTCGGCATGGGTTGCCGCGGCGGCGGCATGCCAGAGCTGGCGCGGGGAGATATTGCCGAAGCGCAGGTAGGGTGAGAGGCGCGAGGTCGCCGCGCGATCGGGATAGTCCCTGAAGCCGGCATAATTGCCGAAATGCTTGTCCAGAAAACAGCCGAGCTGATCGTGCGCGCCCTGCTCTCCGCGTTGCCAGCTCGATCGCAGGCCGCTGGCCCAGTCGGGTGTGGACGGTTCGAGCGAGAGATCGGCGAGGGTAACCGCCCGCAGCCTTTTGCGATGGTTGCCGCGGAACGGTTCCAGCTGCGCGGGGGCGGTGAGCGGCGGGACGGGGTCTCCGGTGTCCTGCGCGGCGCGCCAGAAGGCTGAAAAGACGCGGAACGGCTGGCCCGCCTTCGTCCTGATCGCCCATGGCTCATGAAGCAGATGGCCGTTGAAGCTCTTGGCCGCGATCCGTCGCTCCTTGAGTGCCGACTTCAGTGTTTCGTCGAGCAGGCGCTCGGCCCCGCCATAGCGCCGGTTCCAGAATATCGCCGCCGCGTTGGTTTCGGCGGCGAGCGCGAGGATGATCGTCTGCGCCCGTCCACGATAGATCGACAGCCAGGCACCGCGCCGGCGCAGGTCTCCGTCCAGCGCTTCGAGCGAGCCGTGAAGCCACCATCGCGCGGCGCCCCCAAGCGGCCGCAACCCGGGCGATTCCTCATCGTGCACGAAGATGCAGATGATCTTGCGGCCAGTTGCGGCGGCGGCGTTAAGCGCTGGATTATCCGATATGCGCAGGTCGTCGCGAAACCACAGGATAACAGGGCGCTCCGGATCGGAAAGAGTTGGCTCGGCGGGCCGTTCGTGCAACGCAGGGCTAGCCATTGAGGCGCCAGATTTCGAAGTTCAGCACTGAGGCGAACGCAACCCATGCGGCCAATGGCATGAGGCACCGTGCCGCCACGAGATCAAGCCGGCGAAATCGATCGATCGTTGCAATGATCACCACAAATTGCGGCACGACGTTCACGAGCCCGGCAAGAGGGCTGTTGAGTCCGAAAAACAGCCATGACCACGAAGCATTGAGCGCGAGCTGCACGAAGAATAAGGTTAAAGCAATCCGGCGCTCGATCCGTCTCGCGGGGACTTTGAGGATACGCCAGACCGAATAGGCCATCAGCACATACAGGCTCGTCCAGACTGGCGCGAATATCCAGTTTGGCGGATTGAACGACGGTTTCAGGAGGCCGGCATACCATGGGGCGAGATTGAGCCAGGTCGCCCATTGCCCGAGAAGCGAGGCGGCGATCACCGGAATGGCGGCACGTGCAGCCCTTAGCCAGGCGGGTTCGGCCGATTTTTCCGTCCTGTCCATCGGGTGAAACCTCACGCTTCGACTTTCACCAACGTTCGCGCTTTGCGGGACGCCGTTGAAAACCAATAAGGCGGTTTGCAAGAGTGCGGCAATCATTGTTCCGATCCGCGCATGGCACTCCCAATCTCCGTTCGCCGCTGCCGCGCCAGCGGCATCGTTCTTTCGACAATCGGCGACAGGGCCCGCTGCTCGCGGGACTGGGAGGGCATCCCCTCCCGGATTAATGCAGGGGTCGCCGGGTACAACATGAAGGATCGCTCATTCGTCACCAATTGGGACAGAAGGCGAGGAATTCTACGCAGATGTACCCACCCTCCGGCCGATGCGGTCGATATCGATCGAATAGGGCCGGTCGGAATCGAGCGAGCGATATGTCAGACCGCTCGTCGCCGGATCTTCCCATTCGGCAATCGTCATGGGCTGGCCCGACGGCGACAGCCAGTCGCCCTGCCGCGGAAAGGTCGCGAACCAGCCGGCGCGGGCGGCGCGCCATTGCGCCAGCGCCGCGACATGATCTTCCAGCAGACGGTCGCGGGTGCCCCAGTCGAGCCATGTCAGGTGATTGTCCTGGCAATAGGCATTGTTGTTGCCGAGCTGCGTTCGGCCAAACTCATCGCCGGCGGTCAGCATGATCGATCCGGTCGAAGCGAACAATGTCCCCAGCAATGCCCTTGCGTCCGCGGCTCGATGCGCGACGACGTTCGGATCATCGCTCGGCCCTTCCACGCCGTTGTTCCACGAGGCGTTGTCACCTTGCCCGTCGCGGTTTTCCTCGCCGTTCGCCCAATTGTGGCGACCGGCATAAGCGACCGTATCGGCGAGCGTCATCCCATCATGCGCCGCGATGAAATTGACCGAGCGGCTATGAGGCCCGAACAAGTCCGAGGATCCCGCAAGCCGCGTTGCCAGCGTGCCGACCGTGCCGTCGCCGCGCCAGAAGCGGCGCACGTCGTCGCGGAAACGGTCGTTCCATTCGAGCCAGTTTTCCGGAAAGGCGCCGAGCTGATAGCCGCCGGGACCCGGGTCCCACGGCTCCGCGATCAGGACGCGATCGGCCAATATCGGGTCGGCGGCGATTTCGGCGAAGATCGGCGCGTCGGCCTGGAAACCGGGGCTGCGCGCCATGACCGGCGCGAGATCGAAGCGGAATCCGTCGATCCCGCAATGCCGCACGAAATGACGCAAGGTCGCGCGGGCAAGTTCGCGGACATAGGGCTCGCCAAAGTTCAGCGTGTTGCCGCAGCCGGTGTCGTTGATCAGCCGGCCTTCGCGATCGTGCGCATAGACCCCCTGATTGTCGAGCCCGCGAAAGCTCAACGTCGGCCCGAGCACATCGCTTTCGCCGGTGTGATTGAACACAAGGTCGAGGATCACGCCGATTCCGGCGGCGTGGAGCGCAGCCACCGTTTCACGCAACTCGGCGACGCCTCCCGGGCACAATCCGGGATCGAGCGCCATCGGCACCACCGGGTTATAGCCCCAGGCGTTGCAGAGGCCGAGCGGCGGCAGATGCCGCTCGTCGATCCAGGCAACGATCGGCATCAGCTCGATCGCGCTCACATGGAGCCGGGTGAGATGGGCGATGATCGCCGGATGAGCCAAAGCGGCGACGGTTCCGCGCAATTCTTCCGGCACATCGGGATGGAGCATGGTCAGCGCGCGGACATTGGCTTCGTAGATCAGCCCGCCGTGCGTGAAGACCGGCGGTGCGGGCTCCACCACCGGAAGGTCCCCGGGGACGATCGCTTTCGGCACCATTGGGCCTGTGTCGGTGCCGAATGCGTGGAGCGATGGCGTGTAAGCGAAGCGCCGGTCGAGCTCTGTCGCATAGGGATCGACGAGCAGCTTCGACGCGTCGAACCAGCGGCCTTGTGCGGGGTCGAACGACCCGGCGGCGCGATAGCCATAAAGAGTGCCGGGCGGGGCAGGGGCTTCGGCGACCCAGTCGGTTCCCTCGCGGCGCATTTCCCGTCGCACTTCGTGGTCGCGCTCGAAAAGGCACAAGGTCACGCTTTGCGCCTCGGGCGCGCGCACGCGAAAGATCGTCCCGGCGGGACCAGCGATGGCGCCGTAGGTCATATGGCGGGAGGGGCACAAAGCGCGCGGTAGAGCGCGGCATAGGCCGCACCACTCCGCCGCCAGGAGAAATCCTGTTTCATCCCGGCGCGCTGGATCGAACGCCAGTCGTCCGGACGTTGCCACAAGGCCATTGCCCGCTCGATTGCGGCGCTGAGCGCGGCGGGCGTGACGCCGTCGAACTGAATTCCCGTCGCCGCCCCGATCGACAGAGCGGCGAGGTTGACGTCGATCACGGTGTCGGCAAGGCCGCCGGTACGCGCGACGATCGGCACGCAGCCGTAGCGCAGACCATAAAGCTGGGTCAGCCCGCACGGCTCGAACCGGCTGGGGATGAGAATCGCGTCGCCGCCCGCCTGCAACCGGTGGGAAAGCGCCTCGTCATAACCGGTGCGGATGGCGATGCGGCCCGGGTGCCGCGCGGCGGCGGCAAGATAGGCCTGCTCCAGCGCGACATCGCCCGAACCGAGCAGCGCGAGGCGGCCGCCGCGCGAGACGAGATGATCGAGGACGTCGAGCAGCACGTCGAGGCCCTTTTGCCAGGTCAGCCGGCTCACCACGACGAACAGCGGACCGTCGCCGGGCTCGAGCGCGAATTCCTGCTCCAGCGCGCGTTTGTTGGCCGTTCGCTTTGCCAGCGTTCGGACCGAGAAGGGGCTGGCGATGGCTCGATCCGTCTCGGGATTCCATTGGGCCGTGTCGATCCCGTTGACGATCCCCGAAACCCGCTCGCCCCGGCTGACGATCAGCCCCTCCAGCCCCATGCCGAACTCCCCGGTGCGGATCTCGCGCGCGTAGGTGGGGCTGACGGTGGTGATCGCCGCGGCACTTTCGAGCCCCGCTTTGAGGAACCCGACGCCGCCATGATATTCCACGCCGTCGAGCGCCCAGGCATTTCCCGGCAGGCCGAGCGCGTCGAAAATGGTGGCGGGGAAATAGCCCTGGAAGGCCATGTTGTGGATCGTCATGACCGCCGGCATCGCGCGCTTGAGCTGTCGCGGCGGTGCGAAGCGCAGATAGGCGGGGGCGAGACCGGCTTGCCAATCATGCGCATGGACGAGATCGAATCCGCGGCCCTTGACCGCGCCGCCCGCGATATCCGCCGCCGCCCGGCCAAAAGCTGCGAAGCGCCGCCAGTTATCCTCCCAGTCGTGCCCGGCATTGTCGGCATAGGGGCTTCCGTCGCGATCGAACAACGTAGGGCAATCAAGCACCAGAAGCGGATGCCCGGCGATTTCTCCCGCCAGGAGCCGCGCTTCCTCGCCGAGCAAATTGGCCCATTTGTGGATCGGCTTGTTGCTGTCGAGCGCGCGGCGCACCGAAGGGTAACCCGGCAGCAATGTGGTCAGCTCGATATCGTGCGGCGCCACCGCTGCCGGAAGCGCGCCGGCAACATCGGCGAGGCCGCCGGTCTTGATCAACGGGACCGCTTCCGAAGCGACCGAGAGTATGGAAAGCGTCATATCAGCCGATCGATCATCGCCTTGTTGATCAGGCACACGCCGTTTTCCGTGCGGCGGAACCGACGATCATCGAGTTCCGGATCCTCGCCGACGACCAGCCCCTCGGGGATGCGCACGCCTGAATCGACGATCACCCGGCTGAGCCGCGCATGCCGGCCGATATTGCAATAGGGCAGGATCACCGCATCATTGACGCTCGACCAGGAACCCATCTTCACCCCGGTGAACAACAGGCTGCGGCGTGCGACCGCGCCGGACACGATGCAATCCTGCGAGATGAGCGACGAGATCGCATGGCCGCGGCGGCCTTCCTCGTCATGGACGAACTTTGCCGGCGCGGACACGATCTGGTCGGTCCAGATCGGCCAGTCGCGATCGTAGAGGTTGAGCTTCGGCACGGTATCGGTCAGGTCGAGATTGGCTTCAAAATAGGCGTCGAGCGTGCCGACATCGCGCCAATATTCCTCGATCTCCTCCGCCGCGCGGATGCAGCTGTCGGCGAAGCGGTGGGCCACCGCCTTTCCGTGCTTGACGATATAGGGGATGATGTCCCCGCCGAAATCGCGCTTCGAATCCCGCTCTGCCGCATCGCGCTGCAATTGCTCGAACAGGAATCGCGTCTCGAACACATAGATGCCCATCGAGGCGAGCGAATGCCCCGGATCGCCGGGGATCGAAGGAGGATCGGCGGGTTTTTCGATAAAATCGGTGATCACATTGTCGGCATCCACCGCCATGATGCCAAAATCGCTCGCATCCTTGCGGGGGACGACGAGGCAGCCGACGGTGACATCCGCGCCCGAGTTGACATGCTGTTGCAGCATCAACTCATAGTCCATCTTGTAGATGTGATCGCCGGCGAGAACGATCATATAGCGCGGCGCATGGGCCGCGATGATGTCGATATTCTGATAGACCGCGTCGGCGGTGCCCTCGTACCACAAGAGTTCGGAAATGCGCTGCGAGGCCGGCAGGATATCGAAGCTCTCATTGCGCTCCGGCCGCATGAAATTCCACGCGCGGTTCATATGGCGGATCAGCGAATGTGCCTTGTACTGGGTGGCAACGCCGATGCGCCGGATGCCCGAATTGATCGCGTTGGAGAGGGCGAAGTCGATGATCCGGCTCATCCCGCCGAAATAGACCGCGGGTTTTGCGCGATTGTCGGTCAATTCCCGCAAGCGGCTGCCGCGTCCTCCCGCAAGGACATAGGCCATCGCCTCGCGCGCCAGCGGCCGGCCTGAAACGTCACGCATCCCGCACTCTCCCGCTCACCGCCCGTTCCATTCGAACATCAACGTCGCGAGCGGCGGCAGCGTTACCTCAGCCGCGCCGCCCGAGGCGATTATCCGGCCGAGATTGCCTGTCCCGGTGCCGCCGTAGATTTCCGCATCGCTGTTGAGCACCTCGTCCCAGCCGCCGTCATGGGGCAGGGGCAGGCGATAGCCTTCGCGTATCGCCGGGGTCATATTGGATATGACCGCGACGGGCGCTGCCCCGGGCGCCTTGCGCAACCAGGCAAATACCGAATTTGCCTTGTCGTCGACGATCAGCCATTCGAACCCTTCCGCTTCGCAATCGCGCGCGTGCAGTGCGGCTTTTTCGCGATAGAGCCGGTTGAGGTCGCGCACGAGATTGCGGACCCCTTCATGGGCCGGCGCGGCGCGCAGGTCCCAATCGAGTGGCCGGGCCTCAGACCATTCGCGCCGCTGGGCAAATTCCTGGCCCATGAACAGAAGCTTCTTCCCCGGATACCCCCACATCAGGCCATAATAAGCGCGCAGGCCGGCAAATTTCTGCCAATCGTCTCCGCTCATCTTGTTGATGAGGCTGCCCTTGCCGTGGACCACCTCGTCATGGCTCAGCGGCAAGACGAAATTCTCGCTGAAGGCATAGGTGAGGCCGAAGGTGATATCATCATGATGATATTGCCGATGGATCGGATCGCGCCCCATATAGGCCAGCGTATCGTGCATGAAGCCCATGTTCCATTTGAACCCGAACCCCAGGCCGTTCTCATGGACGGGGAGCGTCGCGCCGGGCCAGGCGGTCGACTCTTCGGCAATGGTCATGAAGCCCGCATGGCTGCCATAGACGGCCTTGTTCATCGCCTGCAGGAACGCCACCGCTTCCCAGTTTTCGCGCCCGCCATCCTTGTTGCGGATCCATTCGCCGTCGCGGCGGGAATAATCGCGATACAACATCGAGGCGACCGCATCGACCCTGAGGCCATCGACATGGTAGCGCTCGGCCCAGAATAAGGCGTTGTTGACGAGAAAGCTTGCCACCTCGCGGCGGCCGAAGTTGTAGATGGCGGTGTTCCAGTCCGGATGGAAGCCGAGCCGGGGATCCTCATGCTCGTACAAGGCGGTGCCATCAAAGCGGGCGAGGCCATGCGCGTCGGTCGGGAAGTGCGCGGGCACCCAGTCGATAAGGACGGAAATTCCGGCCCGATGCGCGCCGTCGACGAAGCGTGCAAAGCCCTCGGGGTCGCCGAAGCGGGACGAGGGGGCATAAAGGCCCGTCGTCTGATACCCCCAGCTCGGATCATAGGGATATTCGGAAACAGGCAGAAACTCGATATGGGTGAAACCGAGCTCGACGACATAGGGGATCAGCTCGTCGGCGAGCCGGTCCCATGAGAGGAACCAGCCCGCCGGATCGCGGTTCCAGGAGCCGGCATGAACCTCGTAGATCGAAATCGGCTGGCGGCGGGGGTCGACGCTTGCCCAGTGAGCACGGTGCCGCTCATCGCCCCAGCGCACTTTGCCCGGGGTGGCGACCAGCGACGCGGTCTGTGGTCGCAATTCCGAGGCGAAGGCAAAGGGATCGGCCTTGAGCGGCAAGATCGCCCCGCCCGGTCCAATGAGGCGATATTTATAGGCGTTCCATTCGCCGATATCGGGGACGAAAATCTCCCAGACACCAATGTCTGCCCGCCGCCGCATCGAATGGCGCGCCGGGTCCCAGTCGTTGAAGTCGCCGACCACCGAGACGATCCGCGCATTAGGCGCCCATACCGCAAAATGCACGCCCTTTGCGCCCTGATGCTCGACGATATGGGCGCCCATCTTGTCGAACAGCCGCAAATGGGTGCCTTGCGCGATCAGGAAATCGTCCATCGGCCCGAGGACCGGCCCGAACGAATAAGCGTCGGTGACCCACCATTCGCCCACATCCGCCCGGCAATGGTATTTTACCGGTACGGGAGAGCCCGCGATCCATCCCTCGAACAGTCCGCGCGGATCGACCTGTTTCAGCGCGCCCAGCGGGTTGTCGCTCAGGTCATGGACCTCGACCGTCGTCGCGCCGCGGAGGATCGCCCGCGCGAAAACCCCCTTTGGCCCGCCATGCACCCCGAGAAGGGAGAAGGGATCGGCATGGGTGCCTTCCAGCAGGGCGTCGATGGCGGCCTTCGATGGCTTCACTTAACTCCCCAGATATCCCTCGCATATTCACCAATCGTGCGATCCGAACTGAACCAGCCGACATTGGCGATGTTGCGGATCGCCATTGCCTGCCAGGTCGCGGGCGTCTCCCAGACCTGATCGACCGCGCGCTGCGCGGCGGTATAGCTGTCGAAATCGGCGGCGATCATGAACCAGTCGTGGTCGTAGATCCCGCCCATCAGATCGACATAGCGCTTGGGATCGTCGTGCGAGAATACGCCCGAGGCGATCGCGGCCATCGCCTGCTGGAGTTCGCTCGAGCCGTCGATCGTTTTGCGCGGATCGTATCCGTTGTTCCTTTTCTCGAGGACCTCGTCCGCAGTAAGGCCGAAGATGAAGATATTGTCGTCGCCGACACGATCCTTGATCTCGATATTCGCGCCGTCGAGCGTGCCGATCGTCAGGGCGCCGTTCAGGGCGAATTTCATGTTGCCGGTGCCCGAGGCTTCCATCCCCGCGGTGGAAATCTGTTCCGACAAATCGGCCGCGGGAATGATGCGTTCGGCGAGGGTGACATTGTAATTGGGGACGAACACGACCTTGAGCAGCCCGCCGACCGACGGATCGGCGTTGATCCGCCGGGCGATGTCGTTCGCCAGTTTGATGATCAGCTTGGCGTTGGAATAGCTGGGCGCCGCCTTGCCGCCGAGGATCTTGACGCGTGGTACCCAATCCTTCTCGGGATGGCTGCGGATCTGATCGTAAAGCGCGACGGTCTCGATCAGATTCAGCAACTGGCGCTTATATTCGTGGATACGCTTGATCTGGACGTCGAATAAGGCGTCGGGGTTGAGCCGGACGCCGGTCAGTTCCTTGAGATGAGCGGCGAGTTTCACCTTGTTCGATCTTTTGACCTCGGCGACGCGCTCGCCGAGGGCGGCATCGCCGGCCAGCGCGTTCAGGTCCGCGAGTTTTTCGGCATCATCGAGGAAGCCGTCGCCGATCGCGTCGCGGATGACCGCGGTAAGGCCCGGATTGCACTGTTGCAGCCAGCGGCGCGGCGTGACGCCGTTGGTCTTGTTGTTGATCCGGGTCGGATAGAGGCGGTGGAGATCGGCGAAGACCGTGCTCTTCATGAGCTCGGTATGCAGCGCCGCGACGCCGTTGATCGAATGCGCGCCGACGAAGGCGAGGTTCGCCATCCTCACCCGCCGCTCGCCGCCCTCGTCGATCAGCGAAATCGCCGCGATCGCCCGTTCGTCCATTCCCGCGCGCCGCGCCTCGCGCAAGACGCGGCTGTTGATCGCGTAGATGATCTGCATGTGCCGCGGCAGCAATCGTTCGAACAGCGGCAAGGGCCAGGATTCCAGCGCTTCGGGCAGCAAGGTATGATTGGTGTAGCCGATGGTCTTCCGGCAGATGTCCCAGGCTTCGTCGAATTCGAGGCCATGATCGTCGATCATCAGCCGCATCAGTTCGGCCACCGCGACCGACGGATGCGTGTCGTTGAGCTGGATCGCCGCGTGGTCCGGGAGGCTGCGGATATCGCCCTCATATTGGACATGCCGGCGGACGATGTCCTGGATCGAGGCCGAGGAGAAGAAATATTCCTGTCTCAGCCTCAGCTCCTGCCCGGCCGCGTTTGAATCCGCCGGGTAGAGTACGCGAACGAGCGCATCGGCCCTTACCTCGTCCGCCAGCGCGCCGACATGATCACCCGCGTTGAAGGCATCGAGCTTGATCGGATCGAGCGCGGTTGCGGTCCATAGCCGCAATGTGTTGACCCGCGTGCCGCGCCAGCCGACCACCGGCGTATCGATCGCGCTCGCCTCGACCTTTTCGGCCGGGCGCCATTCGACGCTGTCGCCGTCCGCGACGACCTCGCCGCCGAAGCCGATCAAATAGGCGCTCTCGCGCCGGTCGAACTCCCACGGGTTGCCGTGCGCAAGCCAGGTCTCGGGCAGTTCGACCTGCCAGCCATCATCGATGCGCTGGCGGAACATGCCGTTCACATAACGGATGCCATAGCCATAAGCGGGAATGTCGAGCGTCGCGAGGCTCTCCATGAAACAGGCGGCAAGCCGCCCGAGACCGCCATTGCCCAAGGCCGCGTCCGGCTCCAGTTCCTCGAGTTGCGCAAGGTCGAGCCCGTGGTCGCGCAACGCCTGCTCCATGTCGCGCGTCAGGCCGAGATTGGAGAGCGCGTCGCGGAGCAAGCGGCCGATCAGGAATTCGAGGCTGAGATAATAGACCCGCTTGCCGTCCGCCTCATAGGTGCGCCGCGTCGACTCGATCCAGTGATCGACAATCTTGTCGCGGACGGCGAGCACCGTGGCGTTGAACCAGTCATGCGGCTTGGCGGCGAGTTCGTCCTTGCCGACGCGATGGCGCAAAACATCGAGGATGAGCGTGTCGAGCTGGGCGGCCGAGGAAGCGGGGTCGAGGGTCACGGCAGGTGCTCCGTCCGTCAGGCAAACCACCTGACAGGCGGCCGCCGGTTTGTCTCCACGTCCTCTCCCGCGTCCATCCGCGTCGCCATATCGCTCATGCGCGGGCGGGTTGACCCGCTGTCGCGCCGAGCCCTGGCAGCGTCGGCTCCTCCTGCATTCTCTCCTTCTGCGGCCGAGCGTAGGACACGGCAGATCGATTCGACAAGATCGCTCGGTCGTCGATTGTCGCGCGATTGAGCATTTGCCTAGGCGGGCGCCCCCGGTCATGCTGCGTATGCGAACGGCAGGTGGAGCATGCTCATGGGGTCCGGCGACGATCCGTGGTGGAAGGGAGCCACGATCTATCAAATATATCCGCGCAGTTTTCGTGACAGCGACGGCGACGGGATCGGCGACCTTCCCGGAATCACCGCCGGCCTCGATTATGTCGCTTCGCTGGGCGTCGACGCGATCTGGATCTCGCCATTCTACACCTCGCCGATGCGCGATTTCGGCTATGACGTGTCGGATTATTGCGACGTCGATCGCATTTTCGGGACGCTTGCCGATTTCGACGCGCTGGTTGCCCGGGCGCATGCGCTGGGTCTCAAGGTGATCATCGATCAGGTCTATGCCCATACCTCGGACCTTCATCCGTGGTTCGCCGAAAGCCGCGGGAGCCGCGTCAATGAAAAGGCCGACTGGTATGTCTGGGCCGATCCGCGTGACGATGGAACACCGCCATGCAACTGGCAGTCGGTGTTCGGCGGTCCCGCCTGGACCTGGGACGCCCGACGCGGGCAATATTACATGCACACCTTTCTGGCTCAGCAACCCCAGCTCAACGGGCATAATCGCGACGTTCAGGATGCCCTGCTGGCGGTCGCGCGCTTCTGGCTCGATCGCGGTGTCGATGGATTTCGGCTCGACGCGCTGAACCATTCGATGCACGATCCGCTGCTACGCGACAATCCGCCAGCGCCGGATACCGGGCGGGTCCGCACGCGTCCGTTTGATTTCCAGACCAAACTCTACAGCCAGTCCCAGCCCGGCGTGATCCCGTTCATCGAGCGCATCCGCGCTGTCTGCGATGAATATGGCGCGATCCACACCGTCGCCGAAGTGGGCGGCGACAAGGCGGAGCCCGAATTGAAGAGTTATACCGCCGGCTCGCGGCGCCTTTCGAGCGCCTATGGCTTCGATTTTCTCTACGCGCCCGATCTCACCCCGCGGCTGGTTGCCGAGGTGATGGCAAAATGGCCGGGCGAAACGGGCGCCGACGGGGAGGCCGAAGGCTGGCCGAGCTGGGCGTTCGAAAACCACGACGCGCCCAGGGCGGTGTCGCGCTGGTCCGCGCCGGATATGATCGAGCGCTATGCGCGAATGAAGCTCGCGCTGCTCGCCTCGTTGCGCGGCAATATCATCCTCTATCAAGGCGAGGAGCTTGGGCTCGAACAGGATGAGATTCCGTTCGAACTGCTGCAGGATCCCGAGGCGATCGCCAACTGGCCGATGACCTTGTCGCGCGATGGTGCGCGAACGCCGTTGCCCTGGACCGCGGACGACCTTGGCGGTTTCACGACCGGCAAACCGTGGCTGCCGCTCGGCGCGCCCAATCGTGCGCGCGCGGTTGCCGTGCAAGAGGCGAGGCCTGATTCCCTGCTCAGTCACACCCGGCGTGTACTGGCGTTGCGCAACGATCGGCCGGCACTGCGTCGCGGCGATTTCCGGCTGATCGAGGCGGGGACCGAACTCCTCGTCTTCGACCGGGTTGCTGGCGCCGAGACGATCCGGTGCGCTTACAATCTCTCGCCCGACCCCGTGACGTTCGATGGCGCGCGCGATCGGCACGTTGTCCTTCGGATCAACGGTGCGGAGGATAATGTGCTGTCCGGCTACGGCGCGCGCTGGTTCGTGCCTGGGTAAATGAAATTCGCATCCGCCCTTTCCTATTGGCGGCCGGAGGTCCATGTCTGCTGATCGTCGTAATCCGTTGCGCGATGTGGGGCATCAAACCGAGGCAAAAGCGGGACGAGGTCGACAAGAAAAGGGGAAGGAATATGAAGCGCGCGATCGCGGCAATGCTCGTCCTGTTTTTCTCCTTGTTTGCCGCGCAGCATGCATCCGCGCAGGAATTTGCCTTTCCGGCGGGCTTCAGGACGACGGACATCGCGACGAACGGCACGACGCTGCACGTCCGCGTTGGCGGCGCAGGGCCGGCCGTGCTGCTCGTCCACGGCTATGGCGATACCGGCGACATGTGGGTTCCGCTCGCCGCGGCGCTGATGCGCGATCACATGGTCATAATCCCCGACCTGCGCGGCATGGGTCTGTCGGCCGTCGCGACAGACGGTTTCACGAAAAAGAACCAGGCGCAGGACCTGGCCGGCATCCTCGACAAGCTCAATGTCCGGCGGGCCGATGTGGTCGGACACGACATCGGCAATATGGTGGCTTTCGCTTTCGCGGAGGCTTATCCGGATCGCACCACGCGGCTCGTCATGATGGATGCGCCGGTGCCGGGGGTCGGGCCGTGGGACGAGATATTGAAGAGCCCGCTATTGTGGCATTTCCGCTTTGGCGGGCCGGATATGGAGCGGCTCGTCGCTGGCCGCGAGCGTATCTATCTCGATCGCTTCTGGAACGAATTCGCGGCGACGCGAACTGCGTTCCCGGATGGCGCGCGCGTCCATTATGCGACGCTCTATGCCGCGCCGGGACGGATGCACGCCGGCTTCTCGCAATTTGCCGCTTTCGACCAGGATGTGATCGACAATCGCGCCTCGGTTGCTCATGGTCCGTTGAAAATGCCGATATTGGCGATCGGCGGGGATCATTCGCTCGGGCCGACGATGGCGGTAATCATGCGTGCCGCGGCGGACAATGTGACCGGGTTGGTCGTGCCGAATTCGGGCCATTGGCTGATGGAAGAGCAGCCTGGCCAGACGGTTGAGGCGATCGCCTCTTTCCTTCGAAGATCGTAGCGGGACCAGCGGCCGGCCGGCGGAATTTGGGTCAGTCGATCGCGGCGTAGAGCGCGTCGATCAATGCCTTGGCGCGCGGGTCGTCGCGGAGCTGCGTGCCCATGCGGTTCATCGTGTAGCTCATCGCGACCTGCGCGCCCGGATCGCCCATGGCGAAGGAGCCGCCCCAGCCGGAATGACCGAAAGCCGCAGGATTGGGGCCGTAGATGCCGTCGGTATTCATGAGGAAGCCCGCGCCCCAGCGAACCGGCAGGCCGAGCACGAGATCGACGCCTTCGATCTGCGTGCGGGTGGCGCGGACAAGGCTGTCGCGGCTGACTAGTCGGCCGTCGAGCAGCGCTGCGTAGAGCGCGGCGAGCCCGCGTGCATTGGCGTGGCCATTGGCGGAGGGCAGGTCCGCGGCGCGCCATTCGGGGGTATTGGGCGCGAGCGGATCGAGCGGCGGATTGGCGAGCGCGGCGATCTGTGGTGCGGTGAGCGATCCGACTTGCGCCGAATCCATATCGGGCGGTGCGATCATCTCGGCGCGGCGGGCTTCGTCTTTGGCGTCCAGCCCGATCGAGATTTCGAGTCCGCGCCGGCCGCGCAACTCGTCGGCGACGAACTGGCGCAGCGAAGTGCCGGTGATCCGCTCGAAGAGCTCGGTCGCGAGAATGCCGACCGAGATTGCGTGATAGCCCGATGCGGTCCCCGGCCGCCACAGCGGCGCCTGCGCCGCGAGTCGGGCTGCCGCCGCGCTACCGCCGAGCAGATCCGCGAACCGCGCCGGGGCGGTGAAGCCGCACAAACCCGCCTGATGCGAAAGCAATTGGCCGATCGTAATCGTCGCCTTTCCCTCGGCGGCGAATTCGGGCCAGTAGCGCGCGACCGGATCGTCGTACGACAGGCGCCCAGCATCGACGAGCATCGCAAAACAGGCGGCGGCGACCCCCTTGGTCGACGACCAGACGTTGACCAATGTGCCGGGCTGCCACGGCTGGGTGCGCCCCGCGTCGCGCCACCCGCCGATCAGATCGACCACGACCTTGCCGCCGACGATCACCGCGACCGCCGCGCCGATTTCGTTGCGTTCGGTGAAATTGGCATGAAAGGCCTCGCGCACCGCCGCAAAGCGCGGATCGCACACGCCCGAGATGGCAAAGTCGTCGCTCATCATCGATCTCCGCATCAATGCCGCCAGGAAAGCTCGACGCCGAAGGTACGCGGCGCGTTGTAATTCTTGTTGACGATGCCCAGCGTCGCGAGGTCGGTACCCTGCACTTCATATCTCTTGTCGGTGAGGTTGCGGCCCCATATCGCGACTTCCCAGCCGGCATGATGGGTCAGCGCGATGCGGCCGTTGAACAGCCAGTAGCGCCCCGCCGCGATCAGCGGGTCGTTGGCGGCATCCTTGAACACCGACGACGAATAACGCGTCTCGCCCTGGAAGCTGATGCGCATCGCATCGCCGACCGGCAGATCGTAGCGGATGCGGCCGGTGAACGAGGTCGTCGGTGCATTGGGCAGGCGGTTCCCGGCCGGGATCGTTCCGGCGGCGGTGGTGAACGAGGCGAGACGCGTATCGAGCAGCCCGATGCCGCCGGTCAACGTCCAGCGCTCGGTCGGGCGCAGGATCATGTCGATGTCGCTGCCGAATACGCGCGCGTGGCTGACGTTGCCGACCTTCTGGACCGACAGCCCGGTCGCCGGGTCGACATAGCGCACATAGGTCTGCGGGTCGTGATAATCGTACCAGAAGCCCGCGATGTTGAAGGTCACCAGCCGCGAGAATTGCGTCTTCGCCCCCACTTCGAACGCGTTGAGCGTCTCGGGGCGATAGGGGATGAGCTGGGCATCATTGTTGGTGAAGCCGCTGAAGAAGCCGCCGCTCTTCCGCCCGCGCGAGGCGGAGGCGTAGAGCAGCACCCCCTCGCGCGGGCGGAAGTTGAGCGCGACCCGCCCGGTGAGATTATGGTCGCGGATCGTGCCGTCGATGAAGGTGTCGTTGATGCCGAACAGCGGCGAGGGCGTGTCGAAGGTCGTCCCGCCGACATAATGCCGCTTCTCGCTGGTGTAGCGCAGCCCGGTGACG
This sequence comes from Sphingomonas sp., assembly GCA_017849555.1. Taxonomy (GTDB): domain Bacteria; phylum Pseudomonadota; class Alphaproteobacteria; order Sphingomonadales; family Sphingomonadaceae; genus Sphingomonas; species Sphingomonas lycopersici. The sequence goes on from JAFIGU010000085.1 coordinate 134,987, forward strand.
AGATCGACGCGCGGCCCGAAATGCCACGTCGCATTGGCGTATAGCGCGGCCGAGCGGGTGACCTGATTATAGGTCGTCGTGCCCGCGCCGCTCGCCGCGCCGAACAGCACGAGCGGCCATTGCTCGGTCACGTTGGTGTTGTCGCCTGCCACGCGATCCCAGGAATAGAAACCGCCGGCGATGATATCGACAAGCTTTGTCTCGCGGCCGACGCGCAATTCCTGGGTGAACTGGCGGATCTTCTCGTTCTCGATAAAGTCGAACTGGTCGAGCGGGGTGGCATCGACATCGATGTGATAGAGCCGCTTGAAGTCGATATAGCCGGTGATCGAGGTCAGTTCGAACCCGCCGACGCGATAGCGGATCTTCGCGAGCAAATTCACCTGATCGATATTATAGGGGAAGCTGCCCTTCCAATCGCCCTTGTAGGGGTCGCTGCGGGTCTGGCGATAGCCATAGGCATCGGTGCAATTGCCGTTGTCGAGATGCCCCGCCAGCACCGCGGGGCACAGCACGAACGGCATCCCGGCGGCGAACGTGCCGTTGAATTGCGGCACGCCCATTTCGGAGCGCGAGCGTTCGCCCTCCACCTTGAACAACAAATCGAGATCGTCGGTCGGCTGGAGCGCAAGCTCCGCGCGGCCGAGCCAGATGTTGCGGCTGCCGATATCGCGGCGCCCCGGCGCGCCGTTTTCGAGCAGCGAGCTGGTCCAATATCCTGTGCCCTGCTGCACCGTCTTGCCGCTGAGGCGAAGCTGCGCGCGATCGCCGAGCGGGGCGTTGATCATGACATCGGCATCGACCGTATCGTAATTGCCGTAGCTGATCCGCGCGGCATAGCCGAATGTCTTCTCGGGCGGCGCGGACAGGATGTTGATCGCGCCCGCGGTGGTGTTGCGGCCGTAAAGCGTGCCCTGCGGCCCTTTCAGCACCTCGATCCGCTGCAGATCGAACAGATTGCCGCTCATCAGGCCGGGCGAGGCGAGGGGGATCTCATCGACATAGACCCCGGCGGCCGGGCTCGACACGGTGCTGAAATCGTCGAGCCCGATGCCGCGGATCGTGACGGTCGGCAGCGCGCCGGGCACCGTCTCCTTGATGTCGACATTGGGGGCATAGGACGACAGGTCGTTGATCCCCGCGATGCGCGACGTGCGCAGTGTTTCGGCCGACAGCGCCTCGATCGTCGCGCCGACATTCTGCAGCCGTTCCTCGCGTTTGTAGGCGGTGACGACGATGTCGCCCGCGCCGTCGCTCCCGCTGGCGGCCGGCGTGGGCGGGACGGCCTGCGCATAGGCCTGCGATAAAGGGCCGGCGATCGCCAGGCCGGCGATCATGCCCCCGCAAAGGCGCGCGCACGGAAAGATCCTGCTCACGATATCCTCCCCATCGGATCATGCCGATCTGTTATTATCTCTGACATATTGGTATGTCCGGCCATACCGAGTTGTCAATATGCTTGCGATCGGGCACGGATGAGACGATGAGCCGGACCATCGACAGGAGCGCGGCGGGCAAGCCGCTCCGCGACGCCGCACGCGCGGCGCGACGCGCGGCGGTCCTGGAGGAAGCGTGCGCGGAGTTTCGCCGCGTCGGGGTCGCGGCGGCCGATCTCGCCGCGATCGCGCGCGCCGTCGGGGTCTCGCGCGCGGCACTGTATAATTATTGCGCCGGGCGGGAGGATCTCGCGCGGCAATGCTATCTCGAGTCGCTCGGCGCGCTGCAGGCGCTGCTTCACGACGCCATGTCGCTCCCCGGCATGGGGCTCGCCAAGATCGCTGGTTTCGTGCGCGAGGCGATCGGGCATGACCGGCCGATCGCCGCGATCGCCGCCGAGGTCGATCTGCTGTCGGGCGAGGCGCGCGCGGAAGTTGAGCGCGGGCAGGACGAATTGTTCGATCGGCTGGCCGCGCTGATCACCGCGGGCCAGCGCGACGGCTCGGTGCGCGCCTGCAATGCGGCGATCGCGGCGCGGACGATCTGGGGGCTCGTTTTCTGGGCGCCGCTCGGCGAATTGTGGACCGGGCGCGCGGGCGAAAATCTTGCCGCCCGGATCGGGGCGGAACTGCCGCCGCTGGTCGAGCGCGGAATCGTCAGCAACAAGGGGCGCGGGCGGCATCCGGCGGAGGCGGCGAATTTGCTGGCGCCGATCCTTGCCGCGCGGCCAGACGATCGCATTGAGGAGGTGGCGCGCGCGGCGTCGCGGCTGTTCAATCGACGCGGGGTCGAGGGCGTCTCGCTCGACGACGTGGCGGCTGAGGTCGGCGCGACCAAGGGGCTTTTCTATCATCACTTCAAGAGCAAGACCGCGCTGGTCCGCCATTGCTTCGAGCGCGGGTTCGAAATCTACGATCGCCTGATGAGCGTTGCCGAGGAAGGCGCAGACAGCATCGAGCAATCACGGCGCGCGCTGGAGTTGAATGTGATGGCGCAGCTCTACGGGCTGCATCCGATGTCGCTCAACATCTTCTTCCGCTGCCTGCCGGCGGAAGATCAGCGGCGCTATTCGCAGCGCGCGTCGGCGTTGCTCGATCTTTCGGTGGGATTTGCCGAACGCGGCATGGCGGCGGGGCTCAACCGGCGATTCGACGCCCAGGCGGTCTCGCTTGCCTCGGCGGGGACGTTCCTGTTCCTTGGCCGTTGGATCGAGGGCGAGGATCTCGATCGCGCGGAACGCACCGCGGCTGAGGTAGCGGATTTCTTCCTTTACGGTCTGACCGCCGCTGCTGAGCCGATCGATTGAAGCAACAGACAGGAGAGCGATGATGAACGAACTCGCGGAACGGCGGCTGCAGACGGTGCGCGATCACATGGCGCTCGAATGCGCGTGCGACTGGGACGCGGTGATCGCCACCTTCGAGCATCCGCGCTACGAAATGTACGGCACCGGGACGGTCTATGACGGCGAAGAGGCCGTGCGCGGCTATTTCCGCGCCTCGCGGACGCCCTTTCCTGATCAGGGCAATGAGATCATCGCGCTCGCTCATGCCGGTGACACCGTGCTGGTCGAGTTCTGGCTGACCGGCACGCATCTCGGCCCGCTGCGCGTCGGCGGGCGGGTGATCGAGCCGACCGGGCGGCGCTTCCGCGTCAGGATGGCCGCGTCGTTCGAATTTCCGCCGGGCGGCGACAAGATCATCTGCGAGCGGCCCTATTTCGATCCGATGCAGGTCTTCCACGCGCTTGGGCTAGGCTGACCGGAACCGGCCCGGCGAGCAGCCGAGCCTCTTGCGGAACGCGGTGCTGAACGCGCTGGCCGATTCATAGCCGATCTCGTCCGCGATCCGGTCAAGCGATTTCGCCCCGCGTATCAGCGCATCCTTGGCGAGCGCCATGCGCCAGCGTGCGAGATATTCGATCGGCGCACACCCCAAGGCTTCGTGAAAGCGCGCCGCGAAGGCCGATCGCGACATGCCGGCGATCCGCGCCAGTTCGGCAACCGTCCACCCGGCGCGCACGTCGGCGTGGATCGCGCCAAGCACCCGCGCCAGCGCCGCGTCACGCATGCCGCGCAGCAGCCCTCCCGCGCCGTCGGTCGCGCGCCAGCGCAATGCCTCGATCAGCAGCACTTCGAGCATCCGCCGGATGACGAGCTCCTTGCCCGGATAGTCGGACGCGCATTCTTCCGACAGCAGCGCGATCAGCCGGCCGAACCGCGTCGCCCGGCCCGCTGCGGCCGGAATATGGATCAGATCGGGGAGCAGCGCGAGCAGCAGCGGCGCATTGACCCGCTCGAATGCGAAGCTCCCGCCGAGCGCGACGAAATCGGGGTCGCCCTGCGGGTCGCCGTGACGGACCGCCGCGTTGCGCGGCTCGACCGCGATGCAGGGGGCGCCCGGCTTGCTCGAGAGCGAAAACGCCGGAGTCGTCGGCAGCAGCACGAAATCGCCGGAGACGAGGCGTAGCGGCTCTTTTCCGTCGAATGCGATCCATGCTTCGCCGGCAAGAACGATCGTGAAACCGGGTGCGTCATGCGCCGCATAGCACACGCCCCACTCGCCACGCGCCGAGATCGGCTTCGACACGGCGGCGCTCGGCTGAAGCAGCGCAATCATATCGCTCAGGGGATCCATCGTGGACGATCCGTAATCAATATTGGACGTTGAATTATAGATCGTCCGTACCTGCCTGTCTATCTCGGTATCAATCGACCCAAGGAGACAGATGATGACCCGAACGATCCTGATTACCGGTGCCTCGTCCGGCTATGGCAAGGCGACCGCCGAATTCTTTCTGTCGCGCGGTTGGAATGTCATCGCGACGATGCGGCGCCCCGATCCGGCGTTGTTCGACGATCGGAGTGGCCGGCTGCGCGTCCTGCCGCTCGACGTGACGAGCGACGAGAGCATTGCCGCGCTGATCGATGCCGCCGGCCCGATCGACGTGCTGGTCAACAATGCCGGAGTCGGTGGAGTGGGGGCGTTCGAGGCGATGCCGATGTCGCTGGTTCGCCAGCTGATCGAGACCAATACGATTGGCGTCATGGCGATGTGCCGGGCGGTCATTCCGCAGATGCGCGCGCGGCGGTCGGGCATCCTCGTCAACGTAACGTCGAGCGTGACGCTCGGCGCATTTCCGCTCGCCGCGGCCTATACCGCGACCAAGCAGGCGATCGAGGGCTTCTCGGCCTCGCTCGCGCACGAGCTTGGCCATTTCGGCGTTTCCGTGAAGCTTGTCGAGCCGGGCTATGCGCCGACCACCCGGTTCGGCGCGAATGCGATCATCCCGGTCGGGGACCTTCTCCCCGGCGGTTATGCCGATTTCGCGCAGCCGATCCTCGACGCCTTCGCCAACCCGCCGATGACGACGAAGGAAGGCGACGTCGCCGAGGCGGTGTGGAACGCGGTCCATGATACCACCGGCACGTTGCACTTTCCCGCGGGTGATGATGCGGTCGCCCTGGCCCGGATGCGGCGAAAAGAGTTGGACGGATGATCCGCGAAGCTCGGTAGAAATTACGTTGCCAGCGTACTCCTCGCTGCGTCCGTGTTTAGCTTCATCTTAAGGCAGTAGTAAGCTGAGGCGGTGTGGCGCTCGCGCCGTGCGGCGATACAAGCCTAAGCGAACGCCGCGACTGACCGTCAGGTTGATGTTGGCCGGCGACGGCTGCGCGCCGCGCGGTCGCCATAAGATTGCCGACGAGGCGAAATGGGGGCGGAGGGACCGTGTACCGCGGGAAATTACAGCTCTTGTCCGGATTGGCCGCGATCGCCGTGGCAACGCAGGCTGGCGGCGCGGTCGCGGAGCAACTGCCGAAGCGGGAGGCGCTTCTGCAATGGCGCGGCGACGCGCAGGTCGCGGGTTACCGCCACATCGACCGCATCTTCTCGACGCATATCGTGCGGCGCGGAGCGAAGGTCCGCCCGTTGCCCGTCGCGGCCGCCGCGATCCGCCCTGCCTATCGCTACGGGGCGGAAAGCGGTTCGGCCGACGATTATATGGCGCGCAATCGCACCGCCGGCCTGCTTGTCATCCATAAGGGGCGGATCGTTCTCGAGAAATATGCGCTGGGGATCACGCCGCAAGATCGCTGGATATCCTTCTCGATCGCCAAATCGCTGACCTCGACGTTGCTCGGCGCGGCGATCGCGGACGGCAAGATCGCCGGCATCGACGCCCCGGTCACCCGTTATATCCCGGAATTGAAGGGCAGCGCCTATGACGGGGTGACGATCCGCCAGGTGTTGACGATGCGCTCGGGCGTTGCGTGGAACGAGGATTATGCCGATCCCGATTCCGATGTCGGCCGGCTCGCCGCGTCGATGGCGCATGACAGCGGCACGTCGCTGATCGCGACGATGCAGAAACTGCCCCGCGCTGCACCCCCCGGCACGCGCTGGCATTACAGCACCGGCGAGAGCAATATGATCGGCATCATCGTCACCCGCGCGGTCGGCGAGCCCCTCGCCGACTATCTGTCGCGCAAGATCTGGCGGCGCTACGGCATGGAGAGCGACGCGAGTTGGGTGACCGACGGTGGAGTCGAGATCGGCGGCTGCTGCCTCAACGTCACGCTCAGGGATTATGGCCGCATCGGCCTGTTCGCGATGGGCGGAGGCATGGTCGAAGGCAAACCCATCCTCCCCCGCGGCTGGATGGCGCAGGCGACCAGCGCTTATACCGATCATGCCGAGGGCGATCTGGGCTATGGCTATCAATGGTGGGTGCCTTCGCCCGGCACCTTCGCGGCGATCGGCATCATGGGCCAGTATATCTACGTCGATCCGCGGCGCGAGACGGTGATCGCCGAGATCAGTGCCTGGCCCAATGCCGGTGACGACGAACATCATGCACGACAGGCCGCGTTTCGCGCCGCGGTGATCCGGGCCTTGCCTGCCGCGGTCACATCGCGACGGCGGCCACGACACCGATAACATAACGACAATGACGCCCGGCCGCTTCCCATTGGGCGGCGGACATCGACGCGCCGCGCGAGAACATCGCGCTTCTTATCCAGCATTCAAAAGGGAGGACGATATGGCGGTCTGGAAACTGGCGTTGCTGACAGGCGCGGCGCTCGCGCCGCTGGCGGCACAGGCGCAGCGCGCGGAAAGCGGACAACAGGGCGCCGCGGAACAGACGGGTGTGCCGGGCAGCGCCGGCGTCGGCGATATCATCGTCACCGCGACACGTCGCCAAAGCTCGATCGCCGATGTCCCGATCGCGATCACGGCGATGAGTCAGGCGGCGCTCGACGATCGCGGCATCCGCAATGTAAGCGATCTCAGCCGGATCACGCCGGGCCTGACCTTCACGCCGGCCTGGGGCGGTTCGACCCGTATTTCGATCCGTGGCATATCCTCGACGGTCGGCGCGGGCACCACCGGCATCTATGTCGACGATACGCCGATCCAGGTCCGCACCCTCGGCGCGGGCAACACCTCCTCCAACGCCTATCTCGCGATCTTCGATGTCGAGCGGGTCGAGGTGCTGCGCGGACCGCAAGGGACGTTGTTCGGTGCCGGTTCCGAAGGTGGCGCGGTACGCTTCATCACCCCCGAACCGTCGCTGACCAAATACAGCGGCTATATGCGCGCCGAACAGGCGTTCACCGAGCACGGCGACCCGACCAACGAGGTCGGCGCGGCGATCGGCGGCCCGATCGTCAACGATAAGCTCGGCTTCCGCGTCAGTGGTTTCTATCGACGCGACGGCGGCTGGATCGACCGCGTCGATCCGCTGACCGGCGCGCAGATCGACAAGAATGCCAACGCGCTCGAGACGATCTCATTGCGCGGCGCGCTGCAATTCGCGCCGACCGATCGGCTGAAGATCACGCCGGCAATCCTGTATCAGGAGGTCAAGGGCCGCGATTCCAACCAGATCTGGCGCAATCTTTCGAACCCGGCAAATGGCGTGTTCAAGAGCGGGCAGGCATTGCGCCAGCCGTCGCGCGATCGCTATCTGCTCTATAGCCTGGCGGCGAACTGGGATCTGGGGCCGGCTTCGCTGATCTCGAATACTTCCTATTTCGATCGCAAGAATCCGCTCGACGTGGATTATACCGCTTATACTGCGGAATTGCTCGGCGGCGACTATCTTGCCGCCTATCGCAGCAAGAGCCCGTCGGTCGCGGCGATGAACAACCGCCAGAAAGTGTTCACGCAGGAAGTGCGGCTGCAGTCGAACGGCACCGGGCGGCTGAAGTGGGTATTCGGATTATTCTATCAGGACGCCAAACAATATGCGACCGAGGACGTCCATATCACCAACGGCGACGATCTGACCCAGGCGCTTTTCGGCACGACGGTCGAGGGTGCGTTCGGCATTCCGCTCGTCCAGCCCGGCAACGTGATCTATTACGGTTATGACCAATCACGCGACAAGCAGATCGCGGGTTTCGGCCAGCTCGACTTCAGCCTGACCGAACAGCTCACGCTTACCGCCGGGTTGCGCGTGGCGCGTACCAAATTCCGTTCGAGCAATGTGCAGGGCGGCCCGTTCAACGGCGAGGTCACCCGCGGCAGCTCGCGGCAGTCGGAAACCCCGGTCACCCCCAAGTTCGGCATCGAATACAAGCCCGATCGCGATCTGATGCTCTATGCCTCTGTGGCGAAGGGCTTTCGGACCGGTGGGGGCAATAACCCGGTGCCGGCGCTGACCTGCGGCAAGGATCTCGCCGCGCTCGGACTCAGCGGCGCGCCGGCCGATTACAAGTCGGACTCGGTGTGGAGTTACGAGGCCGGGGTCAAGGGCGCCGCCTTCAACCGCCGGCTGCGGATCGAGACCAGCGCTTTCTACATCGACTGGCAGAATATCCAGGCCTCGATCCCGCTCAATTCGTGCGGCTTCACCTTCATCGGCAATCTCGGCGCCGCGCGCAGCCGCGGCTTCGATCTCCATATTACCGCCGCCCCGGTCCACGGCCTCACGCTGGAAGCATCGGTCGGCTACACCGATGCGAAATACAAGGACACGGTCTACGGCGGCGTGCTGCGCAACGGCTCGCGGTCGATCGTGATCTCGAAGGACGATCCGCTCTTCGTCGCGCCGTGGACCGTCTCGCTGTCGGGCGATTATGAAACCGACCTCGCGTCGAGTGCGGGGATCAGTGGCTATCTTCACGGCGAATATAATTACGGCGCCGGGTGGAATTACGGCCGGGTCGCGACGATCGGTTATGATCCGCTCGACACTTCCCAGGCCGCAACCCATGTCGCCGCGCTGCGGGTGGGCGTGCGCAAGGACGGAATCGACGCGTCGCTGTTCATCAACAACCTGTTCAATTCTCGCGACCGGCTCGCGGTCAGCCACGATCCGATCTCGTCGGCGCTGTTCCGCGACGTGATCTTCCGCCCGCGCACGATCGGCGCGACGATCTCGTATCGCTATTGAACGCAAAAGGAGCAGAGCGATGAAATTACCTTCCTTGCTGCTCGCTCTCATGTTGAGCGCTGGCGTCGCGCCAGGCGCATACGCCCAGGCCAGCGCCGCGAATTCGGCGGCAAGCGCAGCGGCAGTCGAAAACGGGCTGCGCCCGGCGTTCGACATCGCCGGCGAGGTGCCGGCGCGCTGGACGATCGAGGAACGGATGGAGCACTGGCGCGTCCCCGGCGTCAGCATCGCGGTGATCCGCGGGGGCAAGCTCCTCTGGGCCAAAGGATATGGCGTCCTGCAGCGCGGGCGACCGGAAAAGGTCGATGCCGATACGATGTTTTCGGTGGGGTCGGTCAGCAAGGTCGCCGCGGCCGGGATCGCGCTCAGGATGGTGGACGCCGGGATCCTCGATCTCGATCGCGACGTGAACGCCTATCTGCGCCGCTGGAAGGTGCCGGCGAACGATCTGGTCGCGCAAAGCCCGGTGACGTTGCGCGGGCTTATGTCGCATTCCGCCGGGCTCACCGTCCACGGTTTCCCCGATTTCCAGCCGGGCGCGGCACTGCCGACGGTGTTCGACACGCTCGACGGTCGCCCCCCGGCGGTCACCGCGCCGGTCCGCGTGACCTATGTGCCGGGCAGCCACTGGCGTTATTCGGGGGGCGGCATCACCGTCGAGCAACTGCTGATAGAGGATGTCTCGGGCATCGCGTTCAACGCCGCGGCACGACGCTACCTGTTCGAACCGCTCGGCATGACGCGTAGCAGTTACGAAGCGACGATCGCCGACAAATGGGGCAATATCGCCAAGGCGCACGGCCCGGACGGCGCGGCGCGAGCGCTGCCGCGCGGTTACGAATCGATGCCGGAAATCGCCGCGTCGGGTCTTTGGACAACCCCCTCCGATTATGCCCGCTACGTGATCGCGATGATCCGATCCTATAACGATCGCGAAGGCGCCTTCCTTGCCAACGCCACCGCGCAGCAGATGATGACCGAGGTCGGCGTCAGCCCTTATGGCCTCGGCCCCCAGCTCAGCGGGCACGGCGTCGACCGCATCTTCTCGCACGGCGGATCGAACGATTCGTACAAGGCGTGGATGGAAGGCCATCTCGCCACCGGCGACGGCGTCGTCATCTTTACCAACGGCGAAAACGGTGACGGGCTGCTGAAGGAAATCCGCCGCGCCGTCGCCGCCGCCGAGGGCTGGCGGATGGGCGGCAGCATCACCATTCCCGCGGCGACGCCCAGCGCCGACATGCTGCGGGCCTATGTCGGTCATTACCGCGTCGCTTCGCCATCGACGATCGCCAGCCAGCGCTCGCTCGCCTTCTCGCTCGACGTAAAGGACATCGAGATCGCAATGCGCGAGGATCGGCTCCGCGTCACTTATCGCGATTCCGAAGGCAACAAGCTCGAAGATACGTTGATACCGGAAGGCGGAAGCTGGTTCATCGAGGCCGACGACGGTGTCGAGCAGGTCGAGTTCGTCCGCGGCTATGACGGCAAGGTCAGCGGGCTCGTCATCCACAATGACGATTATTCGATGGACGCGCAGTTGATCCGCTGATCCCGCCGACCCGGCAAAAGAGGAACCCCGATGCCGTATCGTCTCTCCTGCGCGTCGCTTGCGCTGCTGATCGCCACCATTGCGGTGGGGCCGGGACTAGCGGCGCGCCCGAGCGGGTCGCCTGTTCATTACGATATCGTGATCCGCGGCGGCGAGATCGTCGACGGCACGGGCGGCAAGCGCTTCCGCGGCGACATCGGCATTCGCGGCGAGGTGATCGCCGCCATCGGCGACCTTTCCGCCGCCGCCGCCGATCGCATCATCGACGCCAAAGCGCGGATCGTTACCCCCGGCTTCATCGACATGCACGCGCATGTCGCCGACGACGAAGCGGGCGAACATGGCTTCCTGTCGACCGACCCCCGGCTTCGTGCGGGGCAGAATTATGTCGCGCAGGGGGTAACAACGGTGCTGGGCAACCCGGACGGCGCGCAACCCGCTTCGCTGCGCGACGAAGGCGCGCGGATGCGAACGCTCGGCATCGGCACGAACATCGCGCTGACCAATGGGCATAACGGGCTGCGTGCGCTGGTGATGAAACCGGCCGACGCGAAGCGGCCCGCGAACGATGACGAGATCCGGCGGATGCAGGATATCATCCGCCACGATATGGCTTGCGAAGGCTCGTTCGGCCTTTCGCTGGGCCTGGAATATGACAGCGGCCGTTACGCCGATCGGCACGAACTGATCGAATTGGGTCGCGCGCTGCCGGCCTATGATGGCATCTTCATTCCGCATTTGCGCAGCCAGGGCATCGCGCCGATGTGGTATCTGCCCAGCACTAGCCGGGGCGCACCACCGCCCACGCTCGATCAGTCGATCGACGAAGTCCTGGCGGTTGCGCATGAAGCCGGAGCGACGGTGGTGTTTACCCACATGAAGGCGTGGGGCCCCGGCTATCGCGGCGAGGCCAAGCGGCCGGTCGCCAAATTGCAGGCGGCGCGCGATCGCGGCGACCGGGTGTTCATGGACGTCTATCCTTATGACAGCAGCGGTTCCGACGGCGATTTCGTCGCCATCCCGCGCTGGGCGTTCGGCGCCGATGGGGCGACACAGCCGGCATCCGATTATCGGACGCGGCTCGACCGTCTGCTCGCGACGGCAGATTCCACCCGTCGCGCAGATCTGATCGAAGACATCCGCCACTTCGTCGCGCTGAAGGGCGGGCCGGAGAATATCGTCGTCCTCGCCTATCCCGATCGGTCCTATGTCGGGAAACGGCTTTCAGAGCTGATGGCGCTGCGCAAGCTCGATCTGCCCGATCTCGTCCTGGCGCTCCAGCGCGAGGGGGACCCAAGCCTGCCGGGCGGCGCGCGGATGCGCGCGTTCAGCATGCTCGACGACGATATCAAGACCTTCTACCGCCAGCCCTGGGCGGCGACGTCGACCGACGGCTGGATCATCCTGCCCGAGGAAGCGACCGGCAGCCGCAAGTATATCAACACCAACCGCCGGCTGTTCGGCAGCTTCCCGCGCCGCATCGCTTATTATTCCCAGCAGCAAGGCGTCGATACGCTGGAACAGGCGGTGCACTCGATGACCGCGCTTCCCGCGACGATCGTCCATATCGGCGATCGCGGGCGGATCGCGGTGGGGATGAAGGCCGATCTCGCGGTGATCGATCTGCCGCATCTGCGCGACAATACCACCGCGCTCGAACCGAGCGTCTATCCCGACGGGATCGACTATGTCCTCGTCAACGGCCGTCTTGCGGTCGATCGAGGCAAGCGGACGCTGGCGCTGGCAGGCAAGGTGCTGTCGCCCGATCGCCGGCCCGACCAGCGCTGCCCGACCCCGGCCGCGCGATGAACCCCGCCATCGGAGGTCGACCGTGAGCGGACCTTTCGAGCGATATTCGGACGCGGATGTCGCGGCGCTGATCGCCGGCTATCCGCTCGCATGGGTGATCGGCGATGCAGCCGACCCCGCCGCGGTTTGCCAGCTGCCGATGATCGGCGAATATGATGTCGCCGGGCGGCTGGTCTCGTTGATCGGGCATATGGCGCGCCGCAACCCGCTCCATGCGCAGTTGACCGCCAATCCGCGCGCGCTGTTCCTGTTTAGCGGCCCGAATGGCTATATCTCGCCCGAACATGCCGGCCGGCGCGATTGGGCGCCGACCTGGAACTTCGCGCATCTTCGTATCGCCGCGGCCGTGGCCTTTGACGCGGCGCTGACCGATGCCGCGCTCGACGCATTGATCGACGCGGAGGAGCACGGGCGGGCGAGGCCGTGGCGAGCGGCGGAACTGGGCGCGCGCCGCGACAAGCTTGCGGCCATGATCATCGGGTTCCGCGCCCGGGTGGAAAGCGTCCACGGGCGTTTCAAGCTGGGGCAGGACGAGCCGCCCGAAACCTTTCGCGCGATCGTTACGCACCACCCCGATCCCGAATTGCGCAGCTGGATGGAGAGGTTCGCCGCCCGGCGGAACGATGGGGGAGAGCCGAAATGATACGGGTCGATCGCCGGGACATGATCCTGTCGGGCGCCGCGGCGCTGTTGTGCGGCACCGCCTTCGCCGCCGGCCGGCTGCTCGACACCGCGCTTGTCAACGCCCGGGTGTGGACCGGCGACGGCGGGCGTAGCGACGCCGTCGGAATCGCCGGCAACCGGATCGCCGCACTCGGCGACGGCGCTGTTCGCGGCTCGATCGGACGCAGCACGCGGGTGATCGACTGCGGTGGCGCGTTCGTCATGCCGGCGTTCACCGACTGCCACACGCATTTCCTCCGCGGGTCGGCGGATCTTCTCCATCCGGACCTGCTGACGGTAACCACGCGTGCGGAATTCATCGAACGGATCGGCCGGGCTGCGCGCCAGCTTTCGCCCGGCCAGTGGCTGCTCGGCGGGCCGTGGGATGAGCAGAGGTTCGGCGGCGCGGTGCCCGATCGCGGCTGGATCGATCCCGTCACCGCCGATGTGCCGGTGGCGATCCCGCGCACCGATCTCCACGCGCTGCTGCTCAATTCGGTGGCGCTGAAGCTGGCAGGAATTACCCGCGACACGCCCGATATTCCCGGCGGCGTGATCGAGCGCGATGCCAGGGGCGAGCCGACCGGCATCGTCAAGGATAATGCCGCTTATGCCGTGCTGAAAGCGATCCCGCCGATTGCGCCGGCAGAGGCGGACAGGCTGATCAAGACGGGCATCGCTTATGCCCTGTCCCGCGGCGTCGCGCAGGTCCATAATACCGAAGTCGACTGGTCGGTTCACGATGCGGTGCGCCGGCTGCGCACGGCCGGGCCGACCGGTCTGCGCTTCTATTCATTTGTACCGCTGGCCGACTGGCAACGCATGGCCGCGCTGGTCAGGGCGGAAGGGCGCGGCGACGATTGGGTGCGATGGGGTGCGATGAAATGCGTCTCGGACGGGTCGCTCGGTGCCCGCACCGCGCGCTTCTACCAGCCCTATGCCGATGCGCCGGCCGCGCGCGGCGTCTGGTCCACCAGCGTCGAGACGATGCGGGCATGGGTCGTTGCGGCCGACGCCGCGGGGCTGGCGATCACCACCCATGCGATCGGCGACGAGGCGAATGACGCGGTGCTCGACATCTATGCCGAGGCCGTCCGCCGCAACGGCGCACGCGACCGCCGGTTCCGGATCGAGCATGCGCAGCATCTGTCGCCCGGCGCGGTTGCGCGGATGCACCGACAGAAGGTCATCGCCTCGGTCCAGCCCTATCACGCGATCGACGACGGGCGATGGGCGGTCAAGCGGATCGGCGAGGAACGGCTGACGCGCACCTACGCCTTCCGCTCGCTGCTGGAGGCAGGGGTTGCCACCTGTTTCGGCTCCGACTGGCCGGTCGCGCCGATCGATCCGCTGACCGGGATCGACGCGGCGGTGCGCCGCGCGACGATCGACGGGAACAATCCCCGTGGCTGGCATCCCGAACAGCGGGTGACGGTGGAACAGGCGCTGACCGCCTACACCCGCACCGCTGCTTATGCCGGCTTCCAGGACGATCGGCTCGGCCGATTGCGGCCGGGCTATCTCGCCGACATCGTGGTGCTCGATCGCGACCTGTTGTCGGCGGCGCCGGTGCAATATTCCGGTACGCGCGTCCTGCGCACCTTCGTCGACGGGGTCGAGCGTTACAGCGCCGCATGATCGCGGGGCGCGGCCAGCACCGGCTCAGCCGGCGACCTGCCCGCCGCGCTGCCGCCACGGCACCGGCCGCAGCGAGCGACGCAACAAACCGAGAAAATCGTCCACCCTTGCCGCCCGCTCGCCGCGGCGGCCGAGGATCGCGGTGATATCGGCATCGGGGAGCTTCCAGCCAGGCAGCAGCGGCACCAGCCGCCGTGCGGCGATATCCTCCGCCACGTCCCATTCGGATCGGACCGTGATCCCGGCCCCTGCGAGCGCCAGCGCCTTGGTCACCGCGCCGTCGTTGCTCGACAGCACCGGCTCGATCCGCACGTTGATCCGCTCACCGCGCGCATTCTCGAACCGCCACAATGTCACGTCCTCGTCGTTCTCGCGCAGCGCGATGCAGCGATGATCGCGCAGATTGGCGGGCGCGGCCGGCGCGCCGTAGCGATCGAGATAGGCGGGCGCGGCGCACAGCAAGCGCCGGTTGGGCGCGACCACCGTCGCGACCTGCTCGCTATCGCGCAACTCGCCGATCTGGATCAGGATATCGCAGGCGGTGGCGAGCCCGATGCCCGGGCGATCCGACAGATTGAGATCGACCCGTACATCGGGATGCGTCGCATGATAATCGATCACCAGCCCCACGACATAGGCCCGTCCGAAACCCAGCGGGGCGACCACCCGCAACACCCCCGCATTCTTGCCGCCGCGCTGGGCGAGCTCGTCTTCCATCCGGGTGAACTGCAACAGAATCTCATTCGCCCGTTTGAACAGCAATTCGCCGTCGCTGGTCAGTTTCAGCCCGCGATTGGATCGCTCGACCAGCCGCAGCGCCAGCTTGCGCTCGATATGCGTCAATCGCTGGCTGACCGCCGGGGGCGTGATCCCCAACGTACGCGCCGCCGCCGCCAATGACGCCGACGATCCCACCGTGACGAACAGTTCGAGGTCGTCGGCCGACAACATAAGATGCACCTTATGGTTACACTAAGCGAAGCCAGCATAGCGCAGCGAGCAGCCGGCGGTACAACCCCCTTTCGCCACACCGACATGGAGCAACCGGTGCCAGCACAGTCCGCGGCAACCCCGATCACCCAATTGGATACCCCCGCGCTTCTCCTCGATCGCGCGACGATGGACCGCAACATCGCGCGGATGCGCGACAAGATCGCGTCGCTCGGCGTCGCGCTTCGGCCGCATGTCAAAACCGTGAAATGCCTGGAGGCGATCGAGCGCATCGCGCCCGGGCGCGGCGCCGTCACGGTCTCGACGCTGCGCGAGGCCGAGGAACTGGCCGCGGCGGGCTATCGCGATATTCTCTACGCCGTCGGCATCACGCCGCAGAAAGTCCCGCGCGTGCAGGCGCTGCGCCGGCGCGGTGTCGACCTCAAGGTCATCGTCGACAATCACGAGGTGGCGGCGGCGGTGTGCGCGGGCGGTTTCGACACGAGCGATCCGATCCCGACGCTGATCGAGATCGACACCGACGGGCATCGTGCCGGCGTGCGCCCCGACGACGCCGCGCTGCTCGGAACGATCGCCGGCGGGATCGGCGGCGCGCTCCGGCTGGGCGGGCTGCTGACCCATGCCGGGGGCAGTTACGAATGCCGCTCGATCGAGGCGCTGAAGGCGAGCGCGGCGCAGGAGCGGGACGGGATCGCCCGCGCGGCGGCGATCCTGCGCGAGACCGGCCACCGGCTCGACATCATCAGCATCGGCTCCACCCCGAGCGTGCTGTTCTCCGAAAACATGACGGGCGTGACCGAGGCGAGAGCGGGTGTCTTCGCCTTCTTCGATCTCGTGATGGCCGGGATCGGCGTGTGCACGCCGCAGGATATCGCGCTGTCGGTGCTGGCGACCGTCATCTCGGCACAGGCGGATCGTGGACGGCTGATCGTCGATGCCGGATGGATGGCGATGTCGCGTGATCGCGGCACCGCCCGGCAGCCGATCGATCAGGGCTATGGCATGGTCTGCGATCTCCACGGCACGCCTTATCCCGATCTCATCATGATCGACGCCAATCAGGAACATGGCGTGCTCGGTCTCCGCTCCGGAAGCGCGGCGGCCTTCCCTGACCTTCATGTTGGCGATCAGGTGCGTATCCTCCCCAATCACGCCTGCGCGACCGCCAGCCAGCATGACGCCTATCAGGTGACAGACGAAGCGCGCGGCGCAATCATGCATGTCTGGCCCCGCTTCGGAGGATGGTGATGAGCGATATCGTAGCAATACAGACGACCGAGGCGCCCGCGCCTGCCGGGCATTATTCGCAGGGCATTGCGTGCGGCGATCTGGTGTTCGTCTCCGGGCAATTGCCGGTGCGCGACGGCGGGGATCATTCGCTGGCGCAGGAGGGATTCGAACCCCAGGCGCGCCGGGCGTTGGCCAATCTGCTCGCGGTGCTGAAGGCGGGCGGCGCCACGCCGCGCGACGTGCTGCGCGTCACCATCTATCTCTCGGATGTCGCGGACTGGCCGTCGTGCAACGCGATCTACGCGGAGTTCTTCGGCGACAGCCGCCCCGCGCGGACGATCGTTCCGGTCGGCCCGCTGCATTACGGCTATCGGATCGAAGTGGACGCGATCGCCCGGCGGCGCTGACGCGAGGCCTGGACCTGTGGGGCGAGCGCCCATAAAGGGCGCCTCCAATCAGAAGGAAACCCCTGTGAACAATACCGATCTCGCCGACCGTATCGCCGAGACGCACGGCCTGACCAAGGCCGATGCCCGCAAGATCGTCGACAGCGTATTCGCCGTCCTCGTCGAGGCATCGACCAAGGGCGAGGAAGTCTCGCTCAACGGCTTCGGCAAGTTCAAGGTCAAGGACACGCCCGCGCGCCAGGGCCGCAACCCCGCGACCGGCGCCGTGATCGAGATCGCCGCGTCGAAGAAGCTGACCTTCGCGCCCGCCAAGGCGGTCAAGGACAAGCTGAACGGCTGATGGGTATCGAGGCGGTCCGCGCCTTCTTCGCGGCGCGGGCATCGGACGTAGTTATTGTCGAACAGGCCTCGAGCACCGCGACCGTGCTCGAGGCCGCCGACACGCTCGGTGTCACCCCGGGCCAGATCGCCAAGACCCTGTCGCTCAGGGTCGGCGAGCATGTGGTCCTGATCGTGACCGCGGGTGACACGCGGCTCGACAACCGCAAGGTCAAGGACATGCTCGGCGGTCGGCCGCGTATGCTATCGGCTGAAGAAGCCGAACAATTGACCGGCCATCCCGTCGGCGGCGTCTGCCCGTTCGGGCTTGCGACGCCGCTCCCGGTCTATTGCGACCTGTCGCTGCGCCGCTTCGATCAGGTCTATCCCGCCGCCGGCGCGCGCACCGCCTCGGTGCGGTTGAGCCCCGATCGCCTGGCGGCACTGGTCGGCGCCGAATGGGCCGACCTCTGTTCCTTGCCGGGCTCGGCTTGAAATGGCGTGATCGGCAGAACCGGGAACGTCTTCTGCCTTTCTCTCTTTCCGTTTCGCGGGCGGATAGCGGCGGTGCGATGTGTACGGCCGGCAGATTTTCACGCGCTCGCCGGTCGCGCGTCGGACGATCACGCGTGTTCGCGAAACGCAGCAATTCCGGCAATGCGCTTGTATCCGCCGAAGCTGCGCGCCAGCTAGCACGCAACGCAACCGCTAGGGTTTCCCCTCATGAAGAAGATCGGGTTTCTCTCGTTCGGCCATTGGTCGGCGGCATCGCAATCGGCGACCCGTTCGGCCAGCGACATGCTGCTGCAATCGATCGACCTGGCGGTCGCGGCCGAGGAACTGGGCGCGGACGGCGCCTATTTCCGCGTCCATCATTTCGCGCAGCAGCTCGCTTCGCCGTTTCCGCTGCTCGCCGCCGTCGGTGCCCGGACTCGCCGGATCGAGATCGGCACCGGGGTGATCGACATGCGGTACGAAAACCCGTTCTACATGATCGAGGATGCGGGCGCGGCCGACCTCATCAGCGGGGGACGACTCCAACTCGGCATCAGTCGCGGTTCGCCCGAACAGGTGATCGACGGCTGGCGTTATTTCGGCTTTGCGCCCGCGGAGGGCGAGAGCGATGCCGATATGGGTCGGCGCCACGCCGAGGTTTTCCTCGAGCTGCTGGAGGGCAGGGGCTTCGCCCAGCCCAATCCGAATCCGATGTTCCCCAACCCGCCCGGCCTGCTCCGTCTGGAGCCTCATTCGGAAGGGTTGCGCGAGCGCATCTGGTGGGGATCGGGGGCGAACGCGACCGCAATCTGGGCGGCGCGGATGGGGATGAATCTGCAGAGCTCGACGCTCAAGGCCGACGAAACCGGCGAGCCCTTCCATGTCCAGCAGGCCAAGCAGATCCGCGCCTATCGCGAGGCCTGGAAGGAAGCAGGCCACAAACGCGAGCCCCGCGTGTCGGTGTCGCGTTCGATCTTCGCGCTGATGAACGACCAGGATCGCGCCTATTTCGGACGCGGCGACAGCAGCGACCAGGTTGGTATCATCGACAAGATGCGTGCGATATTCGGGCGGTCCTACGCCGCCGAGCCCGACGTCCTGATCGACCAGTTGCGCGCCGACGAAGCGATCGCGGAGGCCGACACCCTGCTCCTCACCGTGCCCAACCAGCTCGGCGTGGACTATAATGCGCATGTGCTCGAGGCGATCTTGACTCACGTCGCACCGGCGCTCGGCTGGCGCTGACGAGGCGACGCGGCGGCGGGGCAGGTCCGTCCGGTTCTATTGAAGGGGTAAGAAGCGGGCAGCGCTGTGGCGCCCGGCGCAACCATTTATCCAGTCTATCTGATCAGACTATCTTTACAGCTTACCTGTCGATCTGATAGCTAGTCCAACATGAGTGCCGAACCGGATGATCAGGGACCTGCGCCGACATCGCTTCTGGCGCAGGAGCTCCGCGCGCTGATGGGCAGGCTAAAGCGACGCTTGCGCGATCAAGCCCATATCGGGGACCTCGCGCCCTCTCAGGTGTCGGTCCTGCTCCGCCTGGAGAAGGACGGGCCCGCTACGGCGTCGAGCCTCGCCCGTGCCGAGGGGATGCGGCCGCAATCGATGGCTCCGGTGCTCACCGCGCTGAAAGATGCCGGTCTCGTGAGCGGAACGCCTGATCCCGCGGACGGACGGCAGACCCTGTTCTCGCTCACCGAGGCGTTTCGAAAGTCGGTCGAGGAGGGCCGCGCCGCACGTCAGGACTGGCTGACGCGTGCGCTTCAGATGCGGCTTTCGCCGCAGGAGCAGGGCGAGGTGGCAAGGGCTGTCGACCTGTTGAAGCGGCTCGTCGACGAGTGAAGGTGTTTCGCGGCCGCCAGCCGCGAAACCGATGCTGGAACTCAGGAGGATATTCCGATGGCGCTGACGATACTCGATCCGAACACCGCCCTGATCATCATCGATCTTCAGAAGGGCATCGTCGGCTTGCCTGTCATCCACCCCATAGATCGGGTCATCGAACGCGCCCGTGCGCTGGCCGACGCCTTCCGTCAGCGCGGCCTGCCGGTCGTGCTCGTCAATGTTGCTGGCGGGGCGCCGGGCCGGACCGAGCAGCCCCCTCAAACGGGCGCCCGTCCGGACGGATGGACTGACCTCGTTCCGGAACTGAACCGGCAAGCCGGGGATATCATTGTGACGAAGCGGACCTGGGGCGCCTTCGCCAGTACCGACCTCGAGGCCCGGTTGAAAGCGCGAGGCGTCACCCAGGTGGTGGTCGCAGGTGTGGCGACCGGAACCGGCGTCGAGGCGACGGCGCGTCAAGCTTATGAGGCGGGCTTCAACGTCACCCTCGCGCTCGACGCGATGACCGACATCCGCCCCGAGGCGCATGACTATAGCATCAGGAACATCTTCCCGCGGCTGGGGGAGACCGGCACGAGCCGGGAGATCATCGATCTCCTCCCGACGAAGGATGCCTGAGATGCCCTGGCTTTCACTCCTGTCATATGGCTTCGGCGGCGCATTCCTGGCGAATGCCATCCCTCATGCCGTCAGCGGCATGATGGGCAGGCCTTTTCAGAGTCCCTTTGCACAACCGCCTGGACAAGGGCTCTCGTCGTCGACCGTCAATGTGCTCTGGGGATTCTTCAACCTCTTCGTCGGCTATGTGCTGGTCTGTCGCGTCGGTGATTTCGCATTGAAAGATACGGCAGACGTCCTCGCCCTGGCCGTCGGCGCCTTCGCGATCGCGCTGTTTTCGGCACGGCATTTCGGTCGCTTCCATGGCGGCAACGGGCCGGCGCATCGATGAAGGCTCGCGCGAGCAACACCTTCCGATCGCTGCGAAGCTTCAATTATCGGGTCTGGGTAGGCGGTGCCTTCGTCTCCAACGTCGGCACCTGGGTCCAGCGCACCGCGCAGGACTGGCTGGTGCTCACGCAACTGACCCATCATGATGCCTCGGCGGTCGGCTGGGTCATGGCGCTGCAGTTCGGGCCGCAACTCATCCTGCTGCCGTGGACGGGCTTCGCCGCCGATCATTTCAACCAGCGCAAGCTTCTCATCGCCACGCAGGCGACGATGGGTGCGCTCGCTATTGCATTGGGGGTGCTCACCGTCACTGGCATCGTCCAGCTCTGGCATGTCTACGTCTTCGCCTTCCTGTTCGGCAGCGCTGCGGCTTTCGATGCCCCGGTGCGTCAGACCTTCGTTGCGGAACTGGTCGGGGACGAGGATCTGCACAATGCGGTGGCGCTCAACTCCACCTCGTTCAACGCCGCGCGGATCGTGGGTCCGGCCGTCTCCGGCATCGTGATCGCCGCGGTCGGCACGGGCTGGGCCTTTCTGATCAATGGCGCCTCCTTCGCCGCCGTGCTGGTCTCGCTCGCCTTCCTGCGCACGGCCCAGCTTCGCCCGAACGCCCGGGCCATCCGCGGGAGGGGAGGCTTCGCCGACGGGCTCCGCTATGTGCGGGATCGCCCGGACCTCAAGGCGATGCTCGTCATGCTGTTCCTGATCGGGACGTTCGGCCTGAACTTCCCGATCTTCATCTCGACCATGGCGGTCAGCGTCTTTCATACGGACGCCCGTGGATACGGGCTGTTGTCGTCGATCATGGCGATCGGCACGATGTCCGGCGCGCTTTTGGGCGCCGGGCGCGAAATGCCGCAGTTCCGGTTGTTGCTGGTCGGCGCCACGATCTTCGGTCTCGGCTGCACCTTCGCCGCCTTGGCGCCTGGCTATTGGCTGTTTGCTGGCGCGCTCGTCATCATCGGCGTGGCGGCGCTGACCCTCACCAACACGACGAACAGCCTGATGCAGCTCTCGACCGAGCCCGCCATGCGCGGGCGGGTGATGGCGCTGCGCGTCGGCATTGCGCTGGGCGGCACGCCGATCGGCGCCCCGATCGTCGGTTGGGTGGCAAGTCATTACGGTCCGCGCTGGGCGCTCGGCATTGCTGCGGCTTCGGGCTTTGCCGCCGCCATCGTGGCGCTGGCCACCGCTGGCCACCGCTGGCCGCCGCCGAGCAGGATAGCGCTAAGTTCGCGCCGACGGATAGCGATCGAAGGGGCGGCGAAGCGGGGCATTGGTCCGCACCCTGGCGCTTGATTTTTCTGACCGAACGGACAAATGTTAGCGCTAATATTCCAGACTCCCGATCCACACAGCGGGAGGGGTGCCAGGGGAGGAAATCCTGTGAAGATCGCTTTTGCTGCCTCGCTTGCGGCCGTCCTGATCGCGCAACCGTCGCTGTCGCAGACGCAGCCTCCCGTGATCGCCGAAGACTTCAAGCCGTCCTCGTTGAACCAGCCGGGGCAGCAATATCCGCAGGTCAATTCGCAAGGCTATGTCCGCTTCCGCATCGTCGCGCCCGCCGCGACAAGCGTGAAGGTGAGTCTGGGCCTTGGGGGCCGGGGCGGCACGGTCCTGAGCAAAGCCGCCGACGGAAGTTGGACGGGCACCTCCGAAGGGCCGCTGGACGAGGGCTTCCATTATTATCACCTCACGATCGACGGTGGCACGTTCAACGATCCCGGTGCGCTCAATTTCTTCGGATCGACGCGCTGGGAGAGCGGCATCGAGATTCCCGCGCGCGATGCTGATTTCTATGCGCTCAAGGATGTCCCGCACGGCCGGGTCGAGCAGATTCTATTTCCCTCGCGCAGCACCGGCGGCCCGCGCCGGGCGTTCGTCTATACGCCGCCGGGTTATGACAAGGACCCGAACAGGCGATATCCGGTCCTATACCTGCAGCACGGCTGGGGCGAGGACGAGACGGCCTGGTCCAGCCAGGGCCATGCCAACCTGATCCTCGACAATCTGATCGCCGCCGGGAAGGTGCGGCCGTTCATTATCGTCATGGCCTATGGCATGACCAACGATGTCCGGCCGGGCAGTCCCGGCGGGCTTGCCAGCTTCGACATCAAACCGTTCCAGACGCTGCTGCTCGACGAATTGATCCCCTATGTGGATCATGAGTTTCGCACCCTGTCCGACGCGGACCATCGCGCCATGGCGGGTCTTTCGATGGGCGGGTTCGAGACCAAGCTGATCGCGCTGAAGAACCTCGACAAGTTCGCGTATATCGGCCTGCTGAGCGGTGGTACCGTGTCGCTGGACGATATCAACGCAACTCCGGGGTATAAGGAGAAGGTCAAGTTGACCTTCGTGAGCTTCGGCAGCCGCGAACTCGAAGGTGGCCGGGCAGGCCCTCCCGGCGGCCCCCGCGTCGATCCGCGCGCGAACGCTGAGGCGCTCAAGAACGCCGGTATCAATAGTGCCTTCTATGTCTCGCCCAATACGGGACATGAATTCCAGTCGTGGCGGCGAAGCTTGCGCGAACTGGCGCCGTTGCTGTTCAAGGACTGACGATCGCCCGCCTATCTTTAACCGGCTGAGCTTCGGCGGGCAAAAACCGTCGACCGCCGGGGTACGTTCCCGCTCAGCAAATTCGCAACGACATGCGGTACGAACCTTGCGGCGTTGCCCGTTATCAGGCCGTCCTCGCGAATTCCCATCCCCGCCGATTTGAAGGCGAACGCAGACAGGGAGGCCGACCGAACGCAGACCACTGGTGCTCCGCTGGAGCAATCGTGTCGTCATGTTCGCGCGATCGACGCATGAATCGGCAGTAGCGCCGCGCCCAGCGCGGAGCCGGCGCCGCCGAGCTGGGAGATTTCGATGTCGTACCGCTCCTTCTCGCTCTCGGCGATATGGTCGCCCCATTTGATCGCCCGGCGGTTCAGCCGTTCGGCAAGTCCGTGCATGATCGCGGACGGCAAAGGGCTCATCAGCCGGATCGCCCCCGGGTCGAACCAGGCGAGCGCCGAGTTGATCGTCTGGAGAAGCTGATCGGCGGCCCGTTCCAGCCAATCATCGATCGTCGCCTCATATCCCGGGATCGCCTCGGCAAAATCGGCCAGCGATCCGACCTTGCATCCGTCCGCCTGCAATGTTGCGATCAGATCGAGCGTCGTCGGGCGCGGCTGGTTACCCGGGTAGAACATACCGATCTCACCGGCGCTGCCCGTTTCGCCGCGCATCAGCCGGCCTTCATGAACGATTCCCGCCCCGATGCCGTGCCCGAGCAGGATCACCACCGCGGTGGTACAGCGCCGGATCAGCCCGCCCAGATAATATTCCGCGAGCGCCGCCGCCGTCGCGTCATTCTCGATCCAGATCGGCAGCCGCAGCGTTTCCTCGAAGATCGCGCGCAGCGGCGCCTCCTTCCACCCGGGCAGGTTCTGAACCACGTGCCAGCGATTGCCGTCGCGCGACAGCGCCGGGCCGGGCACGCTGAAGCCGACGCCGTACAGCCGGCTGCCCAGCAGTCGGTGTTCCATCGCGAGATCGTGGATACGGCGATCGACGTGGCGGGCGAAACAAAGCGGGTCGACGGGCTCGATCTTCTCGGACGTGAGCGACACCACGCCCCCGGCATAATCGACCAGCGCGATTTCCAGCAGGCCGGCATAGATCGCTACCCCGACCGCATAGCCCCCAGCCGGGGAAATCCGCAGCGGCACCGTCGGGCGCCCCCGACCCGCCAACGTCTCGGCGGGC
This sequence comes from Sphingomonas sp., assembly GCA_017849555.1. Taxonomy (GTDB): domain Bacteria; phylum Pseudomonadota; class Alphaproteobacteria; order Sphingomonadales; family Sphingomonadaceae; genus Sphingomonas; species Sphingomonas lycopersici. The sequence goes on from JAFIGU010000085.1 coordinate 159,437, forward strand.
AATTCCTCGATCAAGGCCTGCCCGATCAGCGTTTTGGTCAGCTTGGAGATGGCGCCGTTGCTGATCTGCAGAGACTCGGCCAGGGCAGACCGCGATTGTGGGCCGCGCGTGCGCAGCTGCCAGAGCAGCCGCTTCTCTTCCTCGAGCAGCGTGACCGGTGGATGCCTCATCATGCGGAGCCAATAGCAGCCCGGTATGCAGCCCGTGATTTATTTTCTCAGAAATAAATAAATCTGTCATCCGCGCCGCGCATCGGCGCCGCGAGTTCACGATATCTCGGGGGAAACGATCCGATGAAGAAGCATAATTTCGCCGCCGGCTGCGCGGTGCTCGCGCTCTGCGCGCTATCCGCGCCGGCCTTCGCGCAGACCGCCGACACGCCGGCCGCCGACCCGGCGCAGACCGCCGACGATACGGGTGCGGACATTATCGTCACCGGCTCGGCGCGCGCGCAGCGCCGTTTCGACGTCTCCTATGCGATCAACTCGCTCAGCCAGGCGAACGTCGAGAAGATAGCGCCGAAGAGTTACGCCGACCTGCTCGGCACGGTCCCCGGCATCCAGGTCGAGGCGACCGGCGGTGAGGTGCAGAACATCACCCGCGTGCGTGGCATCCCGACCGATCGTGGTTATCTGATCTTCCAGCAGGACGGGCTGCCGCTCTACCACGAAATCGACGGCGTCTTCTTCAACTCCGGCGAAGGCATGAACCGCTACGACTTGATGACCGAGCGGGTCGAGATCGTGCGCGGCGGCCCGGCGCCGATCTATGCCAGCAGCGCCGCGGCGATCGCCAACAACATCACCGTATCGGGCGGTCCGCAGGCGCGCGGCAAGGCGCAGGTCACGCTGGGCGATACCGGCCTTTATCGGCTCGACGCGATGCAATCCGGCCCGATCAGCGACAACACTTTTTTCGCGATCGGCGGTTTCCTGCGCCAGCATGACGGTTATCGCTATGCCGGTTTCCCCAGCGACAAGGGCGGCCAGATCCGCGCCAACCTCAAGCGCGAGCTGAACAATGGATATGTCAAGATCTCGGCCGAATATGTGAACGACCACAACGTCTTCTATCTGCCGATCCCGACCAACGATCCGCGTAACCCGGCGGTCTCGCTCAATCCCTATATCGACTATTTCACCGGCACGATGAACTCGCCGTCGCTGCGCAACGTCAACATCAAATATCGCGACGGCGCCGGAGCGCTGCAAAGCATGCAGCGCGACCTCGCCAACGGCCGTCACATGCGCTTCTTCAACGCCGCGGTCGATTACGAAGCGGACTTCAACGGCTGGCACGTCTCCGCCAAGGTCGGCGGGACCAAGGGCAAGTCGAGCTTCGA
>JAFIGU010000086.1 GCA_017849555.1 Sphingomonas sp.
GCCGCCCGCCGCGGAGCGGTCGCCCGGAGAAGCCCGCCGGACGGCGTCGCTTGCTTGCGCGTAGCGTCAGCTACGCGACTGCGCTGCGCTCCTTGCCAGCGGGCTTCTCCGGGCGATCACGACGTTGTTCTGAGTGAGTTTGGACCCTTAGTCGATCGTTTTGCGCAGACGGTAGCAGCCCGCGCGCCAACCGCAACGCATCGTAGAGGATTTGGAAACGCCACCCAGTTCCTCCCGTCATTCCCGCGGAGGCGGGAATCCATAAGCACTGCGGTTTGCGATTCTATCGCAGAGACCAGCCAGAATGGATTCCGGCCTTCGCGGGAATGACAGACGAATATTCTCTAAACGCTCCGTCAGCGCGGGCGTTGCGATCCCGGATCGAGCGCCGGCACGATGCGCGCCGCTTCGCGCGGGTCGATGCCGGGGCGGGCGCCGGTCGCCAGCGGCTCGTCGCCGCGCATCGCGCTCGCCGCGCGCTGGATCGCCTCCACCAGCCGCGGATAGATGCCGCAGCGGCACAGATTGGTGATCGCACCGGCGATCGCCTCGTCGCTCGGGTTGCGGTCGCGGCGGATCAGCACGGAGGCGGCCATGACGATGCCGGGGATGCAATAGCCGCATTGCGGCACATTGGCGGCGATCAGCGCGAGCTGCACCGGATGCGTGCGATCGGGCGACAGCCCCTCGATCGTGGTGACGAACGTGCCCTCCACCGCGTCGAGCGTGATCTGGCACGATTTGACCGCCTTGCCGTCGATATCGACGATGCACGCGCCGCAGCTGCCGGTGCCGCAGCCATATTTGGTCCCGGTGAGGTTCGATGCGTCGCGCAGCGCCCACAACAGCGGGGTCGCCGGGTCCATGCGATATTCGATCGCTTCGTTGTTCACCGTCAGCTTGGGCACCGCGCCTGATTAGGCGAGGCGCGCGGCGATGGACAGCGGCGAAATTTTCACGTCCCCGTGCGGGAAGCGGCCTCCGGGGTAATCAGCGCTGCGATCTCCGCCGCGTCGAACCCCAATTCGCCGAGGATCGCCGCATCCTGCCGCTCGCCGGCCATGACCGGGGCGACGGTCGGGCTTTTCGAATAGCGCGGGGCAGGGGCCGGCTGGCGCACGCCGCCCGCCTCGACGAAGGTGCCGCGCGCGCGATTGTGCGGATGATCCCACGCCTCGTCGAAGCCGAGCACCGGGGCGAAGCACACTTCATGCCCGTCGAACGCGGTGACCCATTCGTCGCGGGTCTTCTCGCGGAAGCGGGCGGTCAATTCGTCCTTGAGCGCGGGCCATTGCCGCGCATCCATCTGCGCCGCCCATTTCTCGTCCGTCAGCCCCATCACCTTGCGGAACTCGGCATAGAATTGCGGCTCGATCGCGCCCAATGAGATGAAGCGGCCGTCCTTCGTCTCGTAGGTGTCGTAGAAATGCGCCGCGGTATCGAGCAGGTTGGTGCCGCGCGCATCGCTCCACCGCCCCATCGCGCGGAACGACCACATCATCGACATCAGCACCGCCGAGCCGTCGGTCATCGCGGCATCGACCACCTGGCCCTCGCCGGTCGCCCGCGCGTGGAGCAGCGCCGCGAGCATCCCAAAGGCCAGGAACATCCCGCCCCCGCCGAAATCGCCGACGAGGTTGATCGGCGGGGTCGGCTTCTCGTCCTTGCGGCCGAGCGCGTGGAGTGCGCCCGAAATCGCGATATAGTTGATATCATGCCCCGGCTCGGAGGCCATCGGGCCGGTCTGCCCCCAGCCGGTCATCCGGCCGTAGACCAGCCTGGGATTGTCGGCGAGCAGCACCTCCGGCCCGAGCCCGAGCCGTTCCATCACCCCGGGGCGGAAGCCCTCGATGATCGCGTCCGCGGATTTGACGATCCGTCGCACCGCCGCGATCGACGCGGGGTTCTTGAGATCGAGCCCGATCGACTTGCGGCTGCGCAGCAGCGAATCCTGCGCGTCGATCGTCAGCCCGCCACCGCGCGCCGGGCGATCGATGCGGATCACCTCGGCGCCGTGATCGGCAAGCATCATCCCCGCGAACGGGCCGGGACCGATCCCGGCGAACTCGACGATACGGATGCCGGATAGGGGCGGGCTGCTCACGACGTCTCTCTCCTGCTTCGTTGCGCAACGCCTATCGCGCGACAAACGGCGCGACAAGCTAAACATGACAAAAGTTATGGAAGGCCTTTTGATCGTCATGCCGGGCTTGACCCGGCATCCGGAGCCGCGAGTGGCGATGTCTGCGGCGCTGGATGCTGACGTTCGTCAGCATGAGGGGTGGGGGATTCTCGACAGGCGATCGAGCGATCCGTTCTTGCCTTTGCCCGGCCCGGCGGCCATCACCGCGCGCCATGATGGGAGATAAAAGATGGGTCATGTGAGGGGGCTGCGCCTGCTTGCCGGAGCGGCGGTGGCGCTGTCGCTGGTGGCGTGCGGCGGGGCGAACGGGGAGCGGCCGAAAACCGCGTCGAGCACGCCGGGCAAGGCCTATTCCCGCGATCCTTACCCTTCGACCTATCATCGCTATCCCGGCGTCCCGACCCTGGTGCGCAACGTCACCGTGTTCGACGGCGAGGGCGGGCGGATCGACAATGGTTCGGTGCTGTGCGCCGACGGCAAGATCGTCGCGACCGGTCCGACGCTCGATGCCCCGGCGGGCGCCAGCGTGGTCGACGGGCAGGGCAAGTGGATCACCCCCGGCGTCATCGATATCCACAGCCATCTCGGCGATTATCCGAGCCCCGGCATCCGCGCGCTCTCCGACGGCAATGAGGCGACCGCGCCGGTCACCGCCGACGTATGGGCCGAACATAGCGTGTGGCCGCAGGACCCGGGCTTCGGCCGCGCGCTCGCCAATGGCGGGGTGACGGCGCTGCAGATCCTGCCCGGCTCGGCCAATCTGTTCGGCGGGCGCTCGGTGGTGCTCAAGAACGTCTATGCGCGCACCACCCAGGCGATGAAATTCCCCGGCGCACCCTATGGCCTCAAGATGGCGTGCGGCGAGAATCCCAAGCGCGTCTATGGCTCCAAGGGCCGCGAGCCCTCGACGCGGATGGGCAATATCGCGGTCGATCGCGCGACCTGGGCCAAGGCGCAGACCTACAAGCGCAAATGGGACAAATATGAGCGCGACGGCGGCGATCAGCCCGAGCGCGACATCGCGATGGACACGCTGCGCGGGGTGCTCGCCGGCGAGATCCGGGTGCAGAACCATTGCTACCGCGCCGACGAAATGGCCACCGTCCTCGATATGGCGAAGGAGTTCGGCTATCATGTCACCGCCTTCCACCACGCGGTAGAGGCGTACAAGATCGCCGATCTGCTCAAAGCCAATGACACCTGCGCCGCGGTGTGGGCCGATTGGTATGGCTTCAAGATGGAAAGCTATGACGGGATCGGCGCCAATCTCGCCCTGCTCGAAAAGGCAGGCGCCTGCGCGATGATCCATTCCGACGACGCCAACGGTATCCAGCGGCTCAACCAGGAAGTCGCCAAGGCGCTGTCCGCCGGGCGCCGCGCGGGGATCGACATCCCCGATGCGGTGGCGTGGAAATGGCTGTCGCTCAACCCCGCCCGCGCGCTCGGGATCGACAATCAGACCGGCAGCCTCAAGCCGGGTAAGATGGCCGATGTCGTGCTGTGGAACGGCAATCCGTTCAGCGTCTATACCCGCCCCGAGAAGGTGTGGGTGGATGGCGCGCTGCTTTATGATGCCAATGATCCGAAACGACGCCCGGTGAGCGATTTCGAGCTTGGCCAGCCCGGCTCGGGAGACGTCAAATGATCCGCGCCCTGCTCCTTTCCGCCGCCGCGCTGATCGCCGCCCCGGCGCTGGCGCAGACCGTCGCGATCACCGGCGCCACCGTCGCGCTCGGCGACGGCAGCGCGCCGATCCAGAACGCCACGCTCGTCTTTCGCGACGGACGCATCATTGCCGCGGGCAGCGGGGTGGCGGCGCCCGCCGGTGCCGAGGTGATTGACGCGCACGGCAAGTGGGTTTCGCCCGGCCTCGTGGCCGGCTTCACCGGTCTCGGCCTGCACGATGCGAACGGGATCGAGGAAAGCAACGACGGCAGCGCCAAGGGCAGCCCGTTTGCCGCCGCGATCGACGTTTCCACCGCGATCAACCCGACCGGGGTGAAGATCGCCAACGAGCGGCTCGGCGGGGTGACCCGCGCGCTCGTCGCGCCCGATACCGGCAATTCGATCTTCGCCGGGCAGGGCGCGGTGATCGATCTCGGCGACGATGCCGATCCGGTGATGCGCGCGCGCGCCTTCCAATATGTCGAGCTCGGCGAGCATGGCGCCCGCGACGCGGGCGGCAGCCGCCCCGCGGCTTATGCGCTGTTCCGCGACGCGCTCACCCAGGCGCAGGATTATCGCCGCAACCCGGCGACGTTCGGGGGGCGCGATCGCGGCGCGCTGATCAAGCGCAGCGATGCCGAGGCGCTGCTCAAGGTGATCGACGGCCAGGTGCCACTGGTCGTCCATGTCGACCGTGCAAGCGATATCCGCAATGTGCTGGGGCTGACCCGCGACTATCCCAAGCTGCGGCTGGTGCTGACCGGCGCGAGCGAGGGGTGGCGCGTCGGGCGTGAGATCGGCGCCGCCAAGGTGCCGGTGATCGCCGCCGCGCTCGCCGATCTGCCCGAGAGCTTCGAGGCGGTCGCCGCGACCGAATCGAACGTCGGACGGATGCGCGCCGCGGGGGTGCAGGTCGGCCTTTCGGCGGACGGCGCATCGGGCGGCGAGCACAATATCCGCCAATATGCGGGCAATCTCGTCGCGATCACCCGCATCCCGGGCGCGACCGGGCTCGATTGGGGGCAGGCGCTCGCCTCGATCACCTCGGGGCCGGCCGCAGCGCTCGGGCTCGACGGCGAGATCGGCTCGCTCCGCCCCGGCCGCCGTGCCGATGTGATATTGTGGGACGGTGATCCGCTGGAGATCGAATCGCAACCGGTCGCGATCTGGATCGACGGCAAGCCGCAGCCGATGCGCTCGCGCCAGACCGAATTGCGCGATCGCTATCTGACCCCGACCGAGGGCGCGCTGCCCAAGGCCTATGACCGGCGCTGAGATTATGTGAGAATGCCGCTCTTCTCCCGTCATTCCCGCGAAGGCGGGAATCCATTCTGGCCGGCCTTAGCAATCGAACCGCGACGGCAGTGCTTCTGGATTCCCGCCTTCGCGGGAATGACGAAGGAAAGTTTGGCTGGCTTCTCAGGTCGCTTGGAGGAATTTACCCTATGTTCCTGAACTTCCTGGACGAGCTGCGCGGTGCGGGGATTCCCGCGAGCCTCAAGGAGCATCTCTTGCTGCTCGAGGCGCTCGACAAGGAAGTGATCGATCGCACGCCTGAGGATTTCTATTATCTGAGCCGCGCGGTCTATGTGAAGGACGAGGGGCTGCTCGACCGGTTCGATCAGGTTTTTGCCAAGGTATTCAAGGGGATCGAGACGAGCTTCGCGCAGCCCGGCGCGGAGATCCCCGAGGATTGGCTGAAGGCGGTCGCCGAGAAGTTCCTGACCCCCGAGGAGATGGAGGCGATCAAGTCGCTCGGCTCGTGGGAGGAAATCATGGAGACGCTCAAGAAGCGTCTCGAAGAGCAGCAGAAACGCCACGAGGGCGGCAACAAATGGGTCGGTACGGGGGGCACGTCCCCCTATGGCAATTCGGGCTACAATCCCGAGGGCGTGCGGATCGGCGGCGAGAGCAAGCAGAAGCGCGCGCTCAAGGTGTGGGACCAGCGCGAGTTCAAGAATTTCGACAGCACGCGCGAGCTCGGCACCCGCAACATCAAGATCGCGTTGCGCCGGTTGCGCAAATTCGCGCGCGAGGGCGCGGCGGACGAGCTCGATATCGATGCGACGATCGACGGCACGGCGCGGCAGGGCTGGCTCGACGTCCATATGCGGCCCGAGCGGCGCAATGCGGTGAAATTGCTGCTGTTCCTCGACGTCGGCGGATCGATGGACCCGTTCATCAAGCTGTGCGAGGAATTGTTCTCCGCCGCGACCAGCGAGTTCAAGAACCTCGAATTCTTCTATTTCCACAATTGCCCCTATGAGGGGGTGTGGAAGGACAATCGCCGGCGCTTCGCCGAACGCACCCCGACCTGGGAGGTGCTCCACAAATTCCCCCACGATTACAAACTGGTGTTCGTCGGCGATGCGGCGATGAGCCCGTATGAGATCACCCACCCGGGCGGCTCGGTCGAGCATTTCAACGAGGAATCGGGCGCGGTGTGGATGCAGCGGCTGGCGACCACTTATCCCGCGGCGGTGTGGCTCAACCCGGTCGCGCAGGCGCAATGGGGCTATTCGCAATCGACCAAGATCATCCGCGAGTTGATGAACGATCGCATGTACCCGCTCACGCTTGCCGGGCTGGACGATGCGATGCGCGAGTTGACGCGCAAGCGGTGAGGGCGGGTTGCTTGCGGTGATCGCGGTTCGCCCGTACGATCGGGCGATCATGACGCGCCTGTTCTCCGCCTTGCTCGTCGCCTTCGCGATGTTGTGCGCGCCGGTGACGATGGGCCTCGGCGGCGGCGCGATGGCGCATCCCGCGACGGTGGCGGCCGACGTCAATTGCCCCGGGATGAGCCATTCGGCACCGACCCAGCAGAAGGCGGTGTTCGACGACAATTGCGCCGCGGCTTGCGCGGCGGTCGTCGGGCTGCCGGCGGCGGTCGAGAGCGAGACCTTTCTCGCAAATCCCCGCCTGTTCGCCGCCGCGCCGGCGGCCCTGACCGGCATATCCCCTGAAGCAACCGCCCCACCGCCACGCCCCGCTCCAGCGATCTGATCACGAATTTTCGATCGATATCACTGGAGTTGGACAATGAAGCTTCTCGTTTCGGCGATCGCACTCGCGATCGCATCGCCCGCGCTTGCGCATCAGAACGCCCCGGCCAATCCCCACGCGGGGCATGCGGCGCCCGCGAAGATGGAAACCTGCACGGCCGAACATGCCAAGATGGGGCATTGCAAGATGGCCGCTGCGGCGGACAAAAAAGCCGATGGCATGAAGATGTCGAAGGACAAAAAGGCGGACGCGACCAAAGCGCCTAAATAGGCGATCACGGAGTTGGCCGGGAGGCGTAACGCACGCCTCCCGGCATCTTGCGGCTTTGTTCTTGATATGTTTCAACTTGCACGATATCCTCGTCCAAGTCCCGCGCTGAAGTCGATGCTTTCTATGCGGCGGCGATGGCTCACGGCGGAAGCGACGAAAGCGCCCCGGCCCGCGCCCACACTATGGGCTCGATTGGTACGCCGCCTATCTCCGCGATCCGGCGGGCAACAAGATTTCGGTCGTTTACAACGGGTAAGCTAGCGTTTTTGCCGCTGGCGGAGAGGGTGGGATTCGAACCCACGGTGAGCTTGCACCCACGGCGGTTTTCAAGACCGCTGCCTTAAACCACTCGGCCACCTCTCCGCGTCGCGCGGGAGCCGCGCTGTGGCGTGCTGCGACGATATGTGCAAGCCCGGCGATGACTTGCTGTTTCACAATGCCGCGCGCCGTGCAAGATAAGCGGCATGAGGGGGTTGCTTACGCGCACCATCGCCGGGTTTGCTCTGCTTGCCGCGGCATCGATCGCCACGCCGGCTGCGGCGCAAGACGAGGCGGGATTCCAGGCCTATCTGCCGACGCTCCGCGCCCAGGCGCTGGCCGCGGGCGTCCGCCCGGCGACGGTGGATTCGGTTTTCCCGACGCTCACCTTCAGCCAGCGCGTCGTCGATCTCGATCGGCAGCAGCCCGGCGGCAATCCCAACGCCCCGGTCGCGATGTTCGCGCCTTATCGCATCCAGCATGTCGATGCCGCGCGGATCAGCCGCGGGCGCGCCGCCTATCTCGCCAATCGCAGCCGGCTCGCGGCGGTCGAGCGCGAGACGGGGGTGCCCGAATCGATCATGGTCGCGATCTGGGGCCACGAGACCAATTACGGCAGCTATACCGGCAATTTCGATCTGCTGCGCAGCCTCGCCACGCTGGCTTATGAGGGGCGCCGCCGCGATCTGTTCTCGGGCGAGTTCGTCGCCGCGCTGAAGATGCTCGATCGCGGCGTATCGCGCGCGGACCTCAAGGGCAGCTGGGCCGGTGCCACCGGCAACCCGCAATTCCTCCCCTCGATCTACCTCCGCCTCGCGCGCGACGGCGACGGCGACGGCAAGGCCGATATCTGGAACAGCGCGGCGGATACGCTGGCATCGATCGGCAATTATTTCGTCAACGCCGGCTGGCGCCCCGGCCAGCCCTGGGGAATCGCGGTCAATGTGCCCGCCGGCTATGATCGCAGCGGGCAGGCCAACCGGCTCGTCTCGCCGCGCTGCCCGCGCGTGTTCGAACGGCACAGCGGGTGGCGAACGATGGCCGAATGGCGCGCGCTCGGGCTGGTGCCGCAGGATCGGCCGTGGCCGGGGGACAATGTGCTCGCGACGCTGCTCGAGCCCGACGGCCCCGGCAAGACCGCCTATCTGCTGACCGGCAATTATCGCGTGATCCTCGACTACAATTGCTCGAATTTCTATGCGCTCTCGGTCGGGCTGCTCGCCGATGCGGTCGAGCGCTAAGGCAATTCCCCATATTTACCGTCATGCCGGATCAAGCCCGGCGTGACGGTAAAGAATGCCAATCCGCAGCGCGTGGGTGACGATGCCGCACCGCGCGGCTATGGCACCGTTTCGATCATCGTTTAGCCGCTGAGTATCCGCTCCATGTCCAAGATCCCCTACGTGCTTGCTGCCCCCGCGATCGCGCTGTCGGTCACTTATCCTTCGGTCGCGTCGGCGCCGCAGTTCGACACGCCGGCGCCGGTGGCGTTCATGGAGGATCTGTCGTCGGGGGCGATCCTGTACCAGAAGGACGCCGATCGCCGGATGCCGCCGGCGTCGATGGCCAAGATGATGACGGTTTATGTCGCGTTCGATCTGATCAAGCGCGGCGAGTTGAAGCTCGACCAGCAATTTGAGGTGCGCCCCGAAACCTGGCAGAAATGGCATGGCCCGGCAGCAGGTTCGACGATGTTCCTGTCATCCGGTGAGAAGGTGTCGGTCGCCAATCTGCTCTACGGGATCGTCACGCTGTCGGGCAATGACGCCTGCGTCGTCCTCGCGGAGGGGATTTCGGGGACCGAGGATGCCTTCGTCCAGCGGATGAACGAGGCGGCCAAGCGGATCGGGCTGACCAACAGCCATTTCGGCACCTCCAACGGCTGGCCCGACAATGGCGTCACCTATGTCACCGCGCGCGATCTCGCGAAGCTCGCTGCCGCGACGATCACCGATCATTACAAGCTCTACAAGCAATTCTATTCGCGCCCCGATTTCACCTGGGGCAAGACGCTTGGCTCGGGCGCGGCGATCACCCAGGCGAACCGCGATCCGTTGCTCGGCCGCGTCGCGGGCGCCGACGGGCTCAAGACCGGGCATACCGAGGAAGCGGGCTATGGCTTCACCGGCTCGGCGGAACAGAACGGGCGCCGGCTGGTGATGGTCGTCGCCGGGCTGACCGGGTTTAACCAGCGGATCAGCGAGTCGGTGCGTTTCATGGACTGGGGCTTCCGCGCGTGGCAGGCCAAGCCGGTGGTGAAGCAGGGCCGCAAGGTCGGCGACGCCGCGGTGCAGCTCGGCAGTTCGTCGAGCGTCGGGCTGGTAGCGCCGCGCGATCTGAAGGTCGCGCTGCCCGCCGGCGCGGTGCCGGTGCTCAGCGCCAAGATCGTCTATCAGGGGCCGGTCAAGGCGCCGATCAAGGCCGGCGATCATATCGCCGATCTGGTCGTCACCTCGCCGGGGCTGCCCGATCAGACGCTGCCGCTCGCGGCGGAGAAGGATGTCGGGCAGGCGGGTTTCTTCGGGCGCGCCTGGGCCGGGCTGACCGGACTGTTCGGATGATCGGTCGCTTCCTCTCGCTCGAAGGCGGGGAGGGAGCCGGCAAGTCGACCCAGGTGCGCGCGCTGGCCGCCGCGCTGGAGGCGCGCGGCATCCCGACGCTGGTGACGCGCGAACCCGGCGGCAGCGAGGGCGCGGAGGCGATCCGCGGGCTGCTGATGCAGGGCGACGTGCAGCGCTGGAGCGCGCATACCGAGGCATTGCTGTTCGCTGCCGCGCGCGCGGATCATGTCGAAAAGACGATCCGCCCGGCGATCGGCGCAGGGACCTGGGTGATCTCCGATCGCTATATCGATTCGACCCGCGCCTATCAGGGGGTTGCGGGCGGGATCGACGATGCCGCGATCCTCGCGCTCCACGCCTTCGGATCGCGCGGGCTGCTGCCCGATCGCACCTTCGTGCTCGAACTGCCCCCGGCGGAAGGCGCGCGCCGCGCCGCGGGGCGTGATGGCTCAGGGGCGGATCGCTTCGCGTTGCGCGACGAGAATTTCCATGTCGCGGTGGCCGAGGCGTTCGATCGCTTCGCCCGCGTCGAGCCCGATCGCTTCCGCCGCGTCGATGCCACCCGCCCGACCGCCGAGGTCACCGCGGCGCTGCTCGACGGGCTCGCCGATCTGCTGCCATGACGTCATTCCACGGCAATGCCGCGGCACGCGCGGCTTTCGACGCGGCGATCGACAGCGGCGTGCTGCATCACGCCTGGCTGCTCGCCGGCCCGCAGGGGGTGGGGAAGGGACGGTTCGCGCGCGATGCGGCAGCGCGATTGCTCGCTTCGTCCGCCGGCGATGCGACCGGCGAACGCACCCGCGCGCTGATCGAGGCCGGATCGCACCCCGATTATCGCGAGCTGGCGCGGCTGGAGAAAGAGGAACGCGGCGAGACGCGGCTGGCGCGGAGCATCACGATCGCGCAGGTCCGCGCGCTGCATCCGTTGTTCGCCACCACGCCGTCGCTCGGGCCGCGCCGGGTGATCGTGATCGACGCGATCGACGATCTCGAGCGCGAGGGCGCCAATGCGCTGCTCAAGAGCCTCGAGGAGCCGCCGCCCGGCACCGTCTTCCTGCTCGTCAGCCATGCGCCGGGGCGGTTGCTGCCGACGATCCGCTCGCGCTGCCGCACCTTGCGTTTCAACCTGCTCGACGAGCGCGAGGTGCGCGAGGTGCTGCGCGAACAGGCGCCCGATCTGCGCGGCGACGAGCTGGAGGCGCTGGTACGCGCTGCGGCGGGGTCGCCAGGGCGGGCGCTGCGCTATGCCGGGCTCGATCTCGGCGCGATCGACAATGCGCTGACGACGATCGCGCGCACCGGCGACCGCGCCAATGCCGAGCGCACGCGGCTCGCCAAGGCGCTGTCGACCAAGGCGGCACAGCCGCGCTACGAGGCGTTCCTCGATCGCGCGCCGGAGTTCATCGCGTTGCAGGCGCCCGAGCGCGCCGGGGACGAGTTGCGCGTGGTGCTCGATGCCTATGAGGAAGCGCAGGCGATCGCCGGCGCGGCGCGGCGCCTGTCGCTCGACGCTGGGGGCACGGTGTTCGAACTGGCGGGGGTGGTGGCGCGGCTGGCGCGCTCGTAACCTTATGTCCCCGCGAAGGGTCCCCATCAAAGTATTGCTTAGATGGGAACCCAAGGCGGGGACCCAGTCCGGGCTCCCGCCGCCGCGGGAGCACAAGTGAGGGTGCGGTGACGGGCATTCCATCTGCCATATCCCTGCTGTAGGGGGTGGGCATGGCCGACCCCTTTTATATCACGACCGCAATCAGCTACCCCAACGGCAAGCCGCATATCGGCCACGCGTATGAAGCGATCGCCGCCGACGCGATCGCGCGCTTCAACCGCCAGACCGGGCGCGACGTGCGCTTCCAGACCGGCACCGACGAGCACGGCCTGAAGATGATGCAGACGGCACGCCAGCGCGCCATCGAGGTGCGCGATATTGCATTCGAAATGACGTATTTATTCAAGGCAATGTGCGACGATCTCAACATCTCCTACGATCGTTTCATCCGCACCACCGATGCCGATCATTATCGTGCCAGCCAGGCGATCTGGGAGCAGATGCGCGAGGCGGGGGACCTCTATCTCGATCGCTACGAGGGTTGGTATTCGGTCCGCGACGAAGCCTTTTACGACGAGAAGGAACTGGTCGACGGGGAGGGGGGCGAGAAGCTCTCGCCCCAAGGTACCCCGGTCGAATGGACCGCGGAGGAGACGTGGTTCTTCCGGCTCTCCAAATATCAGCAGCCGTTACTCGATCTCTATCGCGACAACCCCGACTTCATCCGCCCCGAGGCGCGGCGCAACGAGATCATGCGCTTCGTCGAGGGCGGGCTGTCCGACCTGTCGGTCTCGCGCACCAGCTTCGACTGGGGCGTGCCGGTGCCGGGAAGCCCGGGGCATGTGATGTATGTATGGGTCGATGCGCTGACCAATTACCTCACCGGCGCGGGCTATCCCGACGGCGAGATGCGTTACTGGCCGGCGAACCTGCACCTGATCGGCAAGGATATCGTCCGCTTCCACACCGTCTATTGGCCGGCGTTCCTGATGTCGGCGGGGATCGCGCTGCCGAAATCGGTGTTCGGGCACGGCTTCGTGCTCCACCGCGGCGAGAAGATGTCGAAGAGCGTCGGCAATGTCGTCGATCCGCTCGAACTGACCGCGGCATTCGGGGTCGATGCGCTGCGCTATTTCCTGCTGCGCGAAGTGAGCTTCGGGCAGGACGGGAGCTATTCGGCCGAGGCGATCGTCACCCGCGTCAATGCCGAGCTCGCCAATGCCTTCGGCAATCTCGCGCAGCGCACCTTGTCGTTCATCGCCAAGAATCTCGACGGCGCGATGCCCGAGCACGGCCGCGCCGAGGATGCCGACGGGCAGCTGATCGAGGAAGTCGTCCTCGCGGCAGCCGGGTTCAAGACCGCGTTCGAGGACCTGATGCTGAGCCAGGGGGTCGAGGCGTGGCTGCGCGGCGTCTTCGCGTGCAACGCCTATATCGACGCCCAGGCGCCGTGGACGCTGCGCAAGACCGACCCGGAGCGGATGCATGCCGTGCTGCGCACCCTGATCCGCGCGATCCGCATCCTCGCGATCACGATCCTGCCGGTCGTGCCCGAGGCGGCGGGCAAGGTGCTCGACCAGCTTGGCGCCGAAGCGCGCGATCATGCGGCGGTCGATGACGACGGCTGGTACGATCGTCATGCCGCGACCGGCTTCCGCATCGCCGCGCCGACCCCGGTATTTCCGCGGCTCGAACTCCCGGTGGAGACCGAGTGATGCTGGCCGACAGTCATTGTCATCTGAATTACAAGGGCTTGGCGGAGGATCAGCCGGCGGTGCTCGAACGCGCCCGCGCGCGCGGGGTCACCGCGATGCTCAATATCGCGACCCGCGAACGCGAATGGGACGAGGTGCTGGCGACCGCCGAGCGCGAACCCGATGTGTGGGCGACGGTCGGCATCCACCCGCATGAGGCGGACGAGCATCCGCATATCGACACCGCCAAGCTCGTCGCGCGCGCCGCGCATCCGCGCATCGTCGGGATCGGTGAGACCGGGCTCGATTATTATTACGACCACAGCGACCGTGCGCGGCAGCAGGCGAGCTTCCGCGCGCATATCGCCGCGGCGCGCGAGGCGCAGGTGCCGATCATCGTCCACACCCGCGACGCCGAGGACGACACCGCCGCGATCCTGCGCGAGGAAATGGGGAAGGGGGGCTTCACCGGGGTCATCCATTGCTTCACCGGGACGGGGGCGTTCGCCGATATCGCGCTCGATCTGGGCTTCTACATCTCGATCTCGGGGATCGTGACGTTCAAGAGCGCACGCGAGCTGCAGGAAACCGCGGCGCGGCTGCCGATCGAGCGGCTCTTGGTCGAAACCGATGCGCCGTTCCTCGCGCCGGTGCCGCATCGCGGCAAGACGGGCGAACCGGCATTCGTCGCCGATACCGCGGCGTTCCTCGCCGATTTGCGCGGGGAGCCGGTTGAGCAATTACAGGATGTTACGGCGCGCAACTTCCACCAATTATTCAGCAAGACCCGCGCGTGAAGCTACGTATCCTCGGCTCCGGCACTTCGTCCGGCGTGCCGCGGATCGGCAATGACTGGGGGGCATGCGATCCCGCCGAGCCGCGCAACCAGCGCACCCGCGCCTCGGCGCTGATCGAGCATGCCGGGACGCGTATCCTGATCGACACCAGCCCGGACATGCGCGCGCAATTGCTCGCCGCCGAGGTGGGGATGATCGACGCGGTGATCTGGACCCATGAACATGCCGATCACGTCTTCGGCATCGACGATCTTCGGCAAATCTTCCACGTCCGCCACCGCCCGGTCCCGGCCTATGCCCGGCCGGCGACCGAGGCCGCGCTGCGCGAGAAATTCGGATACGTCTTCGAAGGCCAGCACGGCTATCCGGCGAGCGTATCGCTCGCCACCTTGCCCGATCGGATGGCGATCGGCGCGATCGAGATCGCCTGCGCCGATCAGCCGCATGCGTCGATCACCTCGACCGGGTTGCGCTTTACAGTCGATGGCAAGTCGATCGGCTATGCTACTGATCTCAGCGGCATGACGCCCGAGATGCGCGGGCTTTACGCCGGGGTCGATCTGTGGGTGGTCGATGCGCTGCGCCGCAAGCCGCATCCGTCGCACCCGCATCTCGGGCAGGTGCTCGAATGGGTCGACGAGCTGGCGCCGCAACGCACCGTGCTGATCCATATGGACCAGTCGATGGATTATCATACATTGCGCGCCGAACTGCCGCTGGGCATCGAGCCGGGCTTTGACGGGATGGAGATCGCGCTGTGAACGACGGCGCCCAGGTTGCGCTCTATCTGCTGATGCTCGCGCTGCCCTTGTCGGCGCTGCTCAGCCGGCGCGTGCCGGTCGGGCGGACGGTGAAGATGGCGCTGGCCTGGGTGCTGATCTTCGCGATCGGGCTGGTGGTCGTCGCGCAGCGCGACCGGCTCAAGCCGATCTGGAACGACACGCGCGATGCCTTGTTCGGGCGCGACCAGCATGTCGTCGGCTCGACGGTGCGGATTCATATCGCGCCCGATGGGCATTTCTGGGCCACCACAACCATCAACGGCGTCGAGCGGCGGATGCTGATCGACAGCGGCGCGACGACGACCGCATTGTCCGAAGCCACCGCCAGAGCCGCGCATGTCGCGACCGACGACAGTCCGTTCGCAGCAGCGATCGAAACCGCCAACGGGTCGGTACAGGCAAGCCGCGCGCAGGTTCAGCGGCTCGAACTCGGCAGCATCGTCGCGCGCGACCTGCCGGTGGTCGTCGCGCCCGAATTCGGCGATCTCGACGTGCTGGGAATGAATTTCCTCTCGCAACTCGCATCGTGGCGCGTCGAGGGGGACGTGCTGATCCTCGAACCCAAACCCCGGACGTGATTTACATAATGTATATTATCGATCTTATATATGGCTGACGTTGAGCAGGCCCCTATCGACCGGTTGCGCGCGGTGATGGCGCGGTTGCGCGATCCCGAACGCGGCTGCGAATGGGATATCGCGCAGACTTTTGCGACGATCGCACCCTATACGATCGAGGAAGCGTATGAGGTCGCCGATGCGATCGCGCGCGACGATATGGTCGATCTCAAGGACGAACTCGGCGACCTGCTGCTCCAGGTCGTGTTCCACGCGCGGATCGCCGAGGAAGCCGGCCTGTTCGATTTCGACGCGGTCGCCAATGCGATCGCCGACAAGATGGAGCGCCGCCACCCGCATATCTTCGGCGACCTCGATCAGGGCGGGCATCATCTGTGGGAGCAGATCAAGGCCGAGGAGCGCGCCGCCAAGGCCGATACCAAGGAGGATCAGGGCGCGCTTGCCGGGGTCGCGCTGGGCCTGCCCGCCTTGCTGCGCGCCGAGAAACTCCAGAAGCGTGCCGCTCGGGTCGGCTTCGACTGGCCCGACGCCAAGGGACCGCGCGAGAAGATCGACGAGGAACTCGCCGAGGTGGAAAGCGCAACCAGCGACGAGGAACGCGCCGGCGAGATCGGCGACCTGCTGTTTGTCGTGGTCAATTGGGCGCGGCACCTCGGCATCGATCCCGAGGCGGCGTTGCGCATGTCCAACGCCAAGTTCGAACGGCGCTTCCGCTTCATGGAAGCTGTGGCCGGTAAGTTGTTCGTATCGCTCGACCTTGAGGCGAAGGAAGCCTTGTGGTTGGAAGCCAAGGCGGACGAGCGACGCGGCTAAGAGCGCCCTGTCGCAATGCGCTACAGATGCGAACCGTCCCCCCCCCCCGTCGGCGTGCTTGGTCACCGCAAGCCCCTGCGCGGGGATACAATTTTCCGAGGACACAAAGTGTCGCTGCTGACGCCTCAGCGTTAGCGCGTCAGAAACCGCTCATAATCGCGGGGCGCCATCCGCACTTCGTAGATCGCGCGCTCGCCGTCGATTTCCTGATCGAGCACCTCGCCGTGCTGGTGCAGCCAGGCCGCGCCGGCGCCGTCGGCGGCGTCGAGCGTGATCGTATAGCGCTGATGCCCTGCGGTCAGCCGCCCGGCGACGGTGGCGACGAGTCGATCCACCCCCTCCCCGGTCAGCGCCGAGATCGCCACGACATCGTCGCGTCGTTCGGTCTGCGCGAGCAACGCCGCGCGCGCCTCGTCATCGAGCAGGTCGAGCTTGTTCCACGCCTCGATCCGCGGCGTCGTGTCGGATACGCCGATCTCGGTCAGCACCGTCTCGACATCGGCGCGCTGCGCCTCGCTGTCGGGGTGCGCGACATCGCGGACGTGGATCAGCATATCGGCCGATACCACTTCCTCCAGCGTCGCCTTGAATGCCGCGACGAGTTGGGTCGGCAGCTCGGAGACGAACCCCACCGTATCCGAGAGGATCGCCTTGTCGATCCCCGGCAAAGAGATCTGGCGCAAGGTGGGATCGAGCGTGGCGAAGAGCAGGTCCTTCGCCATGACGTCACTTCCCGTCAAATAATTGAAAAGTGTTGATTTTCCAGCATTGGTATAGCCGACGAGCGCGATCACCGGCCAAGGTGCGCGCTGGCGCCGGCCGCGGTGCAGCCCGCGGGTACGGGTGACCTGCTCCAGCTCGCGGCGCAGCCGTGCCATGCGATCGCGGATCAGCCGGCGGTCGGCCTCGATCTGCGTCTCGCCGGGGCCGCCGAGAAAGCCGAAGCCGCCGCGCTGGCGTTCGAGATGGGTCCAGCTCCGCACCAGCCGCCCCGCCTGATAATCGAGATGCGCCAGCTCGACCTGCAATCGCCCTTCGGCGGTCGCCGCGCGCTCGCCGAAGATCTCGAGGATCAGCCCGGTCCGGTCGATCACCTTGGCCTCGAGCGCGGTTTCGAGGTTGCGCTGCTGGATCGGGGTGAGGCCGGCGTCGAACACCACCAGCGCGGCGTCCTCCATCCTGACGAGCGTCGCGATCGTCTCGACCTGCCCGGCGCCGATCAGCGTCGCGGCGCGCGGCGTACGGACGCGGAACGCCTCGCGCCCCACGACCGTCACGCCGATCGCCTCGGCCAGCCCGGCAGTCTCCTCCAGACGCGCGTCGGCGTCGCGGGAGGAGCCGCCGAGATCGGGATAGACGACGATCGCGCGCGCGCCGCGCGTGAATTCCCCGCGATCGCGTTCGAAGCCGGTACTCAATCCTCGTCCGACTCTTCCGCCGTTTCCTCGGCGAGATTAAGCGCGCGCGACGGCTGGATCGTCGACACCGCGTGTTTATAGACGAGCTGCGACGCGCCATCGCGCTGCAGCAGCATGCAGAACAGGTCGAAAGCGGCGATATTGCCCTGAAGCATCACGCCGTTGACGAGGAACATCGTCACCGGATCGTGCGACTTGCGCACCGCGTTGAGGAACACCTCCTGCAGCAGCGGCTGCTTCTTCACGCTTTCGCCCATCTGATCGACGATCGCCGCGACATCGACATGGCCGCCGGGCATGATCGTGGAAATGGCGTGTTTGTAGATGAGTTGGGATTGCCCGTCGCGGCGCAGCAGCACGGAGAAATTGTCGAACCAGGTTACAATGCCCTGGAGCTTGACGCCCTTGACGAGGAACATCGTCACCGGGGTTTTCGACTTGCGCAGCGCGTTGAGGAACAGATCCTGGAGAGAGGTTTGTTTTTCGGCCATTGGCTCGATCCTTCGATTCTTGGCGGGGTTTGCCCCGCGATGCGCCGGTGCCCGGCGTCGGGTTGCCGCCACGGCTGGCGGCGGCGCCAATCTAGAGGCGCCAGCGGCTTACCGCAACGTGAATGGCAGGAGGGCCGCCATTATCCGCAACCGCGCCCCAGCCCTTAGCCGGGGTGACGCGCGGCGCTATTCCTCGCGCGTCTCGGTGATGCCGAGCAGCTTGAGCTTCCGGTGCAGCGCCGAACGCTCCATCCCGATGAAGCTCGCGGTGCGCGAGATATTGCCCGAGAAGCGCCGGATCTGGACGCGGAGATATTCGCGCTCGAACGTCTCGCGTGCCTCGCGCAGCGGCGCCCCCATGATCGCGGCGGTGCCCGCCCCGCCCTCGCTGTCGCCGAGCACCTCGGCGGGGAGCAGATCGAGGTCGATCCGCCCGATGCGGTCGCCGGGCGCGAGGATGATCGTCCGCTCGACGACGTTGCGCAATTCGCGCACGTTGCCGGGCCAGTCATAGCTCTGCAGCGCGACCATCGCGTCGGTGGCGATCTCGGGGGTCGGCACGCGGCGTTCGGACGCGTAATGCGCGACGAAATGCTCGACCAGCGCGGGGATATCCTCGCGCCGCTCGGCCAGCGCCGGCAGCACGACCGGCACGACGTTGAGCCGATAGTAAAGATCCTCGCGGAACCGCCCTTCGGCGATCTCCGCCGTCAGGTCGCGCGCGGTGGCCGAGACGACGCGGACATCGACCTTCACCTGCCGCGTCCCCCCGACCCGCGCGAAGCTCTGGTCGGTCAGCACGCGCAGGATGCGCGCCTGGGTCGCGATCGGCATGTCGGCGATCTCGTCGAGGAACAGCGTGCCGCCGTGCGCCTGTTCGAGCAAGCCCGGGCGGACGAGATCGCCGCCCTCCTCCACCCCGAACAATTCCTCCTCCATCCGATCGGGGGTCATGCGCGCGGCGCTGACGATCACGAACGGCGAGTTGGTGCGCGGGCTCCAGCCGTGGAGCAACCGTGCCGCGACCTCCTTGCCCACGCCGGCCGGCCCGGTGATGAGGATGCGACTGCCGGTACCGGCGACGCGCTTGAGCGTCGCACGCACCGCGTTGATCGCACTCGAACTGCCGGTGAGATCGGTATCGCGCCCGGCCGAGGCGCGCAGCGACGCCACTTCGCGCCGCAGCCGCTCGGTCTCGGTCGCGCGCTCGACCATCAGCAGCAAACGCTCTGCCTGAAACGGCTTTTCGATGAAATCGACCGCGCCGGCGCGGATCGCCGCCACCGCGGTATCGAGATTGCCGTGCCCCGAGATCATCAGCACCGCGATCGAGGGGTCGCGGCGTTTGATCTCGTCGAGAAGCTGTAGCCCATCGAGCCGCGATCCCTGCAGCCACACGTCGAGCAGCACGAGGCTCGGGCGGCGCACCGCAATCGCCTCCAGCGCGGCATCGCTGTCGGCGGCGACGCGGGTCTCATAACCCTCGTCCTCCAGCACCCCGGCGACCAGTTCGCGGATATCGAGTTCGTCATCGACGACGAGAATGTCGAGCGCCATGTCAGATCATCCGGTTCCGGGTTAGCGCGGTGATCCCCCCGTCCTCGCCGCTGGTGGTCAAATCATCCCCGGTATCGAGCCCGGAGAGCATCGTCGTATCGAACGTCATCGTCACCAAAGTCCCGCCACCGGGATGATCAGAAAATGTAATATTACCAAAGTGTTCCTCAACGATCTTCTTGACGATCGCGAGGCCGAGGCCCGTGCCGCGCGCGCGCGTCGTCATATAGGGTTCGACGATCCGGTCGCGCTCCGGCGGTAGCCCGACCCCGGTATCGGCGACGGTGATCGTCACCCGCCCCGGCGCCTCGGCCAGCGCCATATGCACCTCGCCGCCGTCACCGCCCTTGGCCTCGATCGCCTCGACCGCATTCTTGACGATATTGGTCAGCGCCTGGCCGATCTGGCGCCGGTCGCACACCAAGGTCGGCCCCGGCTCTCCGTGCTCAAGCTCGAACCGCACGCCGCCGTGCGCCACTTCGTGGAGGAACATCGTCTGCCGCGCGATATCGACGAGCGATTCCTCGCGGAACACCGGCTTGGGCATCCGCGCGAAGGAGGAGAATTCGTCGACCATCCGCCGCAGATCGCCGACCTGCCGGACGATCGTGTCGGTCAGCCGCGCGAAAGTGGTATCCCCCTCCTCCACCTTCGCGCCGTAGCGGCGCTGGAGCCGCTCGGCGGCGAGCTGGATCGGGGTGAGCGGGTTCTTGATCTCATGCGCGATGCGCCGCGCGACATCGGCCCAGGCGGCGCGGCGCTGGTCGAGCAATTGCTGGGTGATATCGTCGAAGGTCAGGATCGGGCCGCTGCCGTCGCGCGCGATCCGCACCGCCAGCGTGCGCGGTTCGCCGCCCACCGTCACCTGCACGATCGCCTCGCGCGCATTGCCATCGAGCAGATCGTCGAGCTCGGGCGCGATATCCGCCAGCCGCTTGCCCACCGGGGTCTCGGAAACCCCGAGCAACGTCTCGGCCGAGCTGTTGATCAGCCGCACGGTGCGATCGCCCGCGATCGAGATCACCCCCGCCGACACCCCCGACATCACCGCCTCGATCAGCGCACGGCGACTATCGAGCTGCGCGTTGGCGGTGACGAGCGCGTTATTCTGCGCCTCGAGCCGCTCGGTCATCCGGTTGAACGCCGTCGCCAGCGTGCCGACCTCGTCGCGCGCGCGCCAATCGGGGACGCGCGCGGAAAGATCGCCGCCCTCGACGCGCCGGGCCGCCTGGACGAGCTGCCCCACCGGGCGCACCAGCCGGGCCGCCACCGCCAGCGCGATCCACACCGCGATCCCGACCATCAACAGCGACAGCACCAGCAGCGCGACGTTGAAACGGATCTGCAGCGATCGCGCCTTGTCGAGCAATGAATGATAATTGGCCAACGCGGTTTCGGCGCGTTTGGTCTGCGTCGTCATCTGCTTGGGATCGGTGACGCGCGCGGCGTAGAGGAACATGCTGGTCCCGGGCACCCGCGTCACGGTCTGGATGCGGTCGCCCGTCACCGTCACCACGCTGCGCTGGCCGCGGCGCAGCTCGGTCACCGCGTCGGCCGATATCTGCCGCGCGAGATTGAGGGCGTAGGGGTTGACGAAGGCGAGCGTCTGCAACTCGCCGTTCGGCGCGATCTGGAACAGCAAAGCCTCGGAAAGGCTACGGTAATAGGTCTGCTGGAACAGGAACGGGCGAAAGCGCGGATCGTCCAGCGGGCGCTGGCTCAGCTCGTCCGAGATATCTTGCGCCATCGTGACGGTCGCTTCCTCCCAGCGCTGGAGGAATTGATTGTACGAGGCACGGGTCAGTGTCGTCGCATTCTCGAACACCGCGCGCGCGCGATCCGAATACCAGAATTGCACGCCATATTGAAACAGCAGCGAGGCGGCGATCGTCACGAGCAGCATCGGCACCGCAGCGACGATCGAGAAGATCGCGACGAGCCGGACGTGGAGCCGCCCCTCCCCGCCGACCGGCGAGCGCCGCGCGCGGCTGTGCGCGATACGCCGGCCGAGCAGCATCAGCAGCGCGATCCAGGCAACCAGATTGGCGATCAGCAGCAAGGCCACGAGCGGCGGGGCGATCAGCCCCTGCGGCTTGCCCGCGCTCTCGATGATGAAATAGCTGCCGACGCCGACCGCGATCGACACGCCGAGCGCCGCCAGCTCCATCGCCGGCGTCACGGCGAAGCGCCGCGGCTGGCTCGATTCGGCAATCACGGGCGCCTGCGCGGCATTCATGTCACTCTGCTACAACAAAGGTGTTGCAGAGAAAACACATATTCCGCAGCTCAACGCATGTCAGCGTCCGTTCGACCGGGAAGCGGGGTCTATCCCGAGCAGATCGAGACGCTTGCGCAATGTGTTGCGATTAAGTCCCATCGCCCGCGCGGCGCGGAGCTGGTTGCCGCCGAACCGCGCCAGCATCGTCTCGATCAGCGGGCGCTCGACCTCGGCGATGATCCGATCGTAGAGCGATCCGTCTTCCAGCACATGCGGCTCGCTACGCGCCAGCCGCTCGATATAGGCGCGGACCGCGACGTCGATCCCCGGATCAGCGAGCGCGGCGGCCGCGATCGGCTCGCCGAGCATGATGCGGATTTCGTCGGCGCTGATCCGGTGGTCGCGCGACAGCGCCGCGAGCCGGCGCATGAGATTTTCGAGCTCGCGCACATTGCCGGGCCAGTCATGCGCCTCAAGCACGTCGACCGCATCGTCGTCGAGCGTCTTGCGCGGCAGCCCGGCTTCGGCGGCGCGATCGAGGAAATGGCGCGCAAGCAGCCCGATATCCTGCCGCCGCTCGCGCAGCGCGGGCAATGTCATCGGGACGACATTGAGCCGGTAATAGAGATCCTCGCGGAACGCGCCGCCGGTCACCGCCTGTTGCAGATCGCGGTTGGTCGCCGCGACGATGCGCACGTCGGCGCGGATCGTGCGCGAGCCGCCGACGGTAGTGAATTCGCCCTGCTGGAGCACACGAAGCAGGCGGGTCTGCGCCTCGATCGGCATATCGCCGATCTCGTCGAGAAACAGGGTGCCGCCAGCGGCCTGCTCGAACCGCCCGGCATTGCGCTGCGCCGCGCCGGTGAAGGCGCCGCGCTCGTGCCCGAACAATTCGGCTTCGATCAGCTCGCGCGGGATCGCGGCCATGTTGATCGCGACGAACGGCCCCGAGCGGCGCGGGCCGAGATCGTGGATCGCGCGCGCCACCAATTCCTTGCCGGTGCCGGATTCGCCCGAGACGAGCACGGTCAGGTCGTTCGACACCACCCGTGCAATGACGCGATAGACGTCCTGCATCGCCGGCGAGCGCCCGATCAGCGGCAGCGCCTGATCGTCGTCGCCCGGCGCAGCGGGGGTGGCGGGGCCGCGGCGGGCCAGCGCCTTGGCGACGGTGCGCGTCAGCGTTTCGAGGTCGAACGGCTTGGGGAGGTAATCATAAGCCCCCGCCTCATTGGCACGCACCGCGGTGGTCAGCGTGTTGCGCGCAGAGAGCACGATCACCGGCATGTCGGGGCGCTCGGCGACGAGGCGGGTGGCATTTTCGATCCCGTCGCCGTCGGGCAGCACGACATCGGTGATCAGCACGTCGGGCGCGCCGAGCTTCAGCTCGCGCTCCAGCTCGGCGAGCGTTGCGGCGGTGCGGACGCGATGCCCCGCACGACGCAGCGCCTGCGCCACCACGACGCGCACCGCATCGTCATCGTCGACCAGCAGCACCTCGCCGTTGGTCATGCGGTGGCCCGCGGCAGGAGGATGCGGAACACCGTCATATGGGGGGAGCCTTCACGCGAATATTGGATGATCCCGCCCATGTCGCGGATCAGTTTGTCGACCAGGGCGAGGCCGAGCCCCTTCCCCTCCGGCCGGCTCGAGACGAACGGATCGAACAGATGCTCGGCGATGTCCTCGGGCGCGCCGGGGCCGGAATCGATCACGCAGATCTCGATCGGCAGCGGCAACCGCGGTCGTCCCGGCGCGGGGGCCACCGCCATGCCGTGACGGAAGGAGGTGGCGAGGATGATGCGCCGCTCGCCGCGCGGGCCGAGCGCGGTCGCGGCATTCTTGAGCAGGTTGAGCAGCACCTGGAGCAACGCGTCGCGATTGGCGAGCGCGGCGGGCAGCGACGGATCGAACCGCTCCTCGACCACCACATCGCGCGCGAACCCGGCGAGCGCGACGCTGCGCGCATGGGCGAGCAACGGATAGATGTTGAGCGGTTCGAGC
The DNA here is from genome assembly GCA_017849555.1 of Sphingomonas sp. Taxonomy (GTDB): domain Bacteria; phylum Pseudomonadota; class Alphaproteobacteria; order Sphingomonadales; family Sphingomonadaceae; genus Sphingomonas; species Sphingomonas lycopersici. The sequence goes on from JAFIGU010000086.1 coordinate 23,808, forward strand.
GCCACCGGGCGAGTGTCGGTGAAATCCTCCATCCGGTCGATCAGCGCGGCGATGCGATCGACCTCGGCGATCACCAGCCGGGTCAGTTCCTCGGGCGCGGCGCCGTCGGCGATCAGCTGCGCCGCGCCGCGGATGCTGGAGAGCGGGTTCTTGATCTCATGCGCGAGCATCGCCGCCGCGCCGACCGCCGATCGCGCCGCCGCCGCGCGATCGGCGGAATGCCCCAGCCGGCGCGAGCTCGCGGCATTGTGAAGCGTGATCGCGCGCCAGCCGGGATGATCGGCGAGCTCGACCTGCGCGAAATCGACCCGGATGCGCCCGCTGTTGCGCGTCTCGATCTCGGTATCGAACGCGGCGAAGCCGCGCCCCGCGCGATCCTCCGCTTCGCGCGGCAAGGCGAGCACCGCCTGCACCGGCCGCCCGACCATCGCGCGCTCGGAGCGATTGAGCAGCAATTCGCATTCGGCATTGGCGCGAACGACGCGGTCCTCGGGATCGACCAGCAATACCGCAACCGGCAGCGCGGCGAGCACCTCGCCGTGCTCGGGGGTGCTATCGGCGGGCATCACGCCGCCGCGCGGCTGCGCCACGGGGCGTAAAATTCGGCGAGCATCGCCTGGACGCGCTTGGCATCCGGCTCCTGGTTCACCTTGTTGCGGAACTCGGCCGAACCCGGCAGCCCCTTGGTGTACCAGCCGATATGCTTGCGGGCCATATTGACCCCGGTCATCGTGCCGTAATGTACGAGCATCGCATCATAATGCTCTGTGATCGCAAGATATTGCTCTTCGATCGATGGATCTTCGACGCGGCGGCCGGTGGCGAAATATTCCATCACCTGCGACAGGATCCACGGGCGGCCATAGGCCCCGCGCCCGATCATCACCCCGTCCGCGCCGGAAAGGTCGAGCGCCTGTTCGGCGTCCTCGATGCTGCAGATATCGCCGTTGACGATCACCGGCACCGTCACCGCCTGTTTGACGTTGCGGACGAAGCCCCAGTCGGCCGAGCCCTTGTACATCTGATTGCGGGTGCGGCCGTGGACGGTGATCATCTTGCACCCGAGATCCTCGGCGATCCGCGCCAGTTCGGGGGCATTGAGGCTATCATGGCACCAGCCCATCCGCATCTTGAGCGTGACGGGCGCCTTGACCGCCTTGACCACCGCCTCGACGATTCCGGCGGCGAGCTTCAGATCGCGCATCAGCGCCGAGCCGGCATCGCCATTGGTCACCTTGCGCACCGGGCAGCCCATGTTGATGTCGACGATCGCGGCGCCCTTGTCCTCGGCGAGCTTGGCCGCCTCGCCCATTTCGTAAGGCGTGCAGCCGACGAGCTGCATCGACACCGGCTCCTCCGAAAGATGCCACGCCGCCTTCTGGAGCGACTGGCGCGTCTCGCGCAGCGCCGCCTGGCTGGCGATCATCTCGGTGACGTTGAGCCCCGAGCCGTAACGGCGCACGAGCGTGCGGAACGGCTGGTCGGTCACGCCGGTCATCGGCGCGAGCACGACCGGATTGTCGATCCGGACGGGTCCGATCTGGATGGGAGCGAGGGTGCGCATGGGTCTGCCTGAAAAATGGGCAGTTAGGCGAAGTCCGCCGTGCTGACAAGGTGGAGCGCTCAGATCGCGCGGGCGAAAACCAGATCGTCGTGCCAGGTCGCGCCGACCTTGAAGCGGCGGGTCCCCGCGACCGCAAAGCCCTGCTTGGTGTAGAAACGCTGCGCGCGGGCATTGCCGCCATAGACCCCAAGCAGCATCCGCTTGCACCCCAGCGCCCGCGCATCGTCGATCGCGCGCTGCATCAGCGCCGCGCCGAGGCCGGTGCCGTGGGTCGGCGCGAGCGCGTAGATGCGCTTGAGCTCGATATCGCCGTCCTCGGCAGCAACCGGCAGATCGGGGGTGGTGAGCAGGCTATAGCCGAGCGGCGCGCCGCCCGTCGGCGCCTCGGCGAGCGTGACGACGCTGGCCGCATCGGCAGCCCAGGCGGCGAAATTCGCCGCGCCGGATTTGTCAGCGACATGGGCGACGATATCCGCCCCGTCGAGGATGCCGGCGAACGCCTCGAGAAAGGTCGCGCCGGCGATCAACGAACAGGCGGCCGCGTCGGCGGGCTCGGCACGACGCAGCCGCCAGTCCATATCAGCCGACGATCTCTTCGGGCTTGAAGAAGAACGCGATTTCGATCGCGGCATTCTCGTCCGAGTCCGAGCCGTGGACCGAATTGGCTTCGATCGATTCGGCCAGTTCCTTGCGGATCGTACCGGGCTCGGCATTCGCGGGGTTGGTCGCGCCCATGATATCGCGGTTGCGCTGGACGGCATTCTCGCCCTCGAGCACCTGCACCACCACCGGGCCGGAGGTCATGAAGGCGACCAGATCGTTGAAGAAGGGGCGCTCCTTATGGACGCCGTAGAAGCCCTCGGCCTGCTCCTTGGTCATGCGGATGCGCTTCGAGGCGACGACGCGCAGGCCGGCTTCCTCCAGCATCTTCGTCACGGCGCCGGTCAGGTTGCGGCGGGTGGCGTCGGGCTTGATGATCGAAAAGGTACGGTTCGCGGCCATGACGGTCACGTGCTCCTTGGGTGTAGTGTTGGCGGAAAAGCGTCGGCGCGCTCTAGTGCGGGCGCGGGGAAAGCGCAACTGGTGCCAGGGCGAGTGCCGATCGTTCGGGATTTCCCCGTCACCCCGGCCTTGAGCCGGGGTCCATCGGGAGGCAAGCAAGGCCGGGGTGACGGCGATTGGTCGTTCTTAAGCCACCTTCTCCCAGCGCCCCACGTCGTTCTGTTTCCAGTAGCGCCGCTCCACCCCCTCGCGCCCTTGCAAGGTGCGCCACGCCGCGCGCGCCGCGTCGATCGATTCCTCGTCGAAGAAGTGAAAGGCGCGCTCGAATTCCAGCGCCTCGTCGCGCCATGCCCCGTCGACCAGCGCGACATGCTGCGCGCCGTTCGCCGCCGCCACCTCGCCGGCGATCAGGATCGGCTGCGCGCTATCGTCCCCCGTCCCCGCCTGCGCATGCGGCAGGAAGCTGTCGGGGGTATAGCCCCACAGCAACCGGTCGAGCGCGACGCGCTGCGCCTCGCCCGCGGCGACGATCAGCAGCCGGTTGCCGGACGCCACCACCTTTTCGGCGATCTGCGGTAGCGCCCGGTCGAGCGGGGTAACGGTCAGGTGATAGAAATCGACCTGCATCAGCCCTCGAAATTCTCCGCGACGAAGCGATCGAGCACGCGCACGCCATAGCCGGTCGCGCCTTTGGCCCAGGTCGCGCCGTCCTTGTCGGCCCAGACCATCCCGGCGATGTCGAGATGCGCCCATTTCACGCCCTCGTCGACGAAGCGCTGGATGAACTGCGCGGCGGTGATCGAGCCGGCGCCGCGCGGGCCGACGTTCTTCATGTCGGCGATCGGGCTGTCGATCAGCTTGTTATAGGCGTCGCCGAGCGGGAAGCGCCACAATTGGTCGCCGCTCGCCTTGCCCGCAGCGAGCAATTGGTCGGCAAGCCCGTCGTCGTTGGCGAACAGCCCGCCATATTCGCTGCCGAGGCTGATGATCATCGCGCCCGTCAGCGTCGCGAGATCGACGATCGTTTTGACGTTGTGCGTTTTCTGCACCCAGGTGACGCAATCGCACAGCACCAGCCGCCCCTCCGCATCGGTGTTGATCACCTCGATCGTCTGGCCGGACATCGAGGTGACGACATCGCCGGGGCGCTGCGCATTGCCGTCGGGCATGTTCTCGACGAGCCCGCACACGCCGATGACATTGGCCTTCGCCTTGCGCAGCGCGAGCGTCTTCATTGCCCCCGCGACCGCGCCGGCGCCGCCCATGTCCCACTTCATGTCCTCCATGCCCGCGGCAGGCTTGATCGAGATGCCGCCGGTGTCGAAGGTCACGCCCTTGCCGACCAGCGCCAGCGCGGGATCGCCCGCCCCCGCGCCGTTCCAGCGCATCGCGAGCAGCCGCGGCGCGCGGCGCGAACCCTGCGCGACGCCCAGCAGCGCTCCCATGCCGAGCTTGTGCATCGCCGCTTCGTCAAGCACCTCGATCTCCAGCCCGAGCCCCGCGGTATCGGCGATCACGCGCTCGACGAAGCTTTCGGGATAGAGGATGTTGGCGGGCAGCGTGATGAGCGTGCGGGTCAGCGCCAGCCCCTGGGTCACTGCATCGCGCGTCGTCCATTCCGCCTCGGCGCCGTCGGGTGCGGCGGCGATCGTCACCGTCGTCAGCGTCGGCTTCTGCTTTTCGGGGAGCCTGGTGCGATATTCGTCGAAGCGCCAGCCGCGCTGCGCCGCGCCGGCCGCCAGCCGCGCCGCCGCAACCGCGGTCGCGCCGCTGCCGGCAAGGTCCACCGTCGCGTCGGTCGCGCCGGAGGTGAGGAGCTTCGCGGTCAGCGCGCCGCCCGCCCGTTCATAGGCCGCGTCGTCGCCGCTGCCGACGCCGAGCAGCAGGATGCGCGTCACCCCCTGCCCTTCGCCGACATAGGCCTCCGCCACCGTCCCGGCCTCGCCCTCGAAACGCTGCCCCGACGCGGCTGCGGCGAGCAGCGCACGCGCGCCCGCATCGACACCGGGCAGCGCGAGCGCCGCGACATCGTCTTTCTTGACGACGAAAGCGACGACCTCTGCCTCGGGAGCGCGCGACTGGGCGAATACGATCTTCATCTCAAACCATCCTTCGAAACGTCGTCCGGTCCCTGGGCGTTCCCGGCTCGACTGGCAAGACGTTGCAGCCTGCGCGTTGCGATGCGATAGGGCGAAGAAGCGCCGCCATGTCGGCCGCGCGGGCAAAATAGCGGGAATTGCGCGCGTTGCGTTTTGAGCTTCTGGCCTGTTGCGCCCTTCCTTTCGCTTTGGTGGCGGGCGCCGCCGGGGCGCAGGACCTGCAGGACCGCGCCGTCCAGCCCCCTTCGGCCGCGGGCGCGCCGCCCCCCGCCGCCGACGCGCCGAACCCGGACGATCAGATCCGCTTCAGCGCCGAGGCGCTGGAATATGATTACAACGCCGATATCGTCACCGCGACCGGCGACGTGCGCATGTTCCGCCAGGGCGAGCGGCTGCGCGCCGAGCGCGTGGTATGGAACCGCAAGACCGGGCAGGTCGTCGCCAACGGCAATGTCGCGATCACCAATCCGCGCGGCGACGTCGCTTATGGCGATTCGGTCGACCTGACCGATTCGCTGCGCGACGGCGTGGTGCACAACATGCTGGTGGTGCTCGATCAGGGTAGCCGCCTCGCCGCGACCGAGGGCACGCGGCACGACGACGGCTCGATCTCGATGAATCACGCCGCCTATACCGCCTGCTCGGTGACCGATTCGGATGGCTGCGCCAAGGAGCCGAGCTGGAAGATCACCGCGGTGCGCGTGCTTTACCGCCCCGATCGCGAGCGGGTCTATTACACCGGCGCGCGCATCCATGTGTTCGGCTTCGCCAGCGTGCCGCTGCCGAAACTCTCGCATCCGGTCGGCGCGACGCACACCAGCGGCCTGCTCAGCCCCAATCTCCGCCTCAGCGCGGTGAACGGGCTGGAGATCGTGCTGCCCTATTATTTCGATCTCGCGCCCAACCGCACGGTCACGATCACCCCGCATGTGTTCAGCGCGGTGCTGCCGATGCTGCAGGCCAATTATCAGCAGCTCGACAGCAACGGCGCGTTCAGCGTTTCGGGCTATGTCACCGCGAGCCGGCGCAGCGACGATATTTCCGCCGGGCCGGGCGCGCCGACCAGCATGGCGCTGCGCGGCTATCTGGAGGGCGCCGGCAAATTCCAGATCGACGAGAATTGGAGCGTTTCGGGCTCGCTGCGGCTCGTCACCGACCGTACGTTCCTGCGCCGCTATGATATTTCGAACGATGACCGGCTGCGCACGACGCTTTCGCTCGAACGGGTCGATCGCGACAGCTATTTCTCGCTCGCCGGCTGGGCGGTGCAGACGATGCGCGTCGGCGATTCCCAGGGCCTCCAGCCGGTCGCGCTGCCCGAGCTCGATTATCGCCGCCGGTTCACCGATCCGCTGCTCGGCGGGGTGATCCAGGCGCAGGTCAACACGCTCGCGATCGCGCGCACCAGCGGACAGGATACCCAGCGCGCCTTCGCCTCGTTGCGGTGGGACCTGCGCCGCATCACCACCTGGGGACAGGAGGTGACCTTCACCGCTTATTCGCGGCTCGACGCCTATAACACCAGCGACATCGCCGCGACGACGGTGCCGAGCTATCGCGGGCTGAGCGGTTTCCATACCCGCGGCATCGCGGCGATGGCGATCGACGTGCGCTGGCCGCTGGTCGGCCCGCTGTTCGGCGGCACGCAGCGCTTCACCCCGCGTTTCCAGATCGTCGCCTCGCCGCAGATCAACAACCTCGACGTGCCCAATGAGGATGCGCGCGCGGTCGATCTGGAGGATTCGAACCTCTTCGCGCTCAATCGCTTCTCGGGCTACGATCGCTGGGAGGATTCGAGCCGCGCGACCTATGGCGCGGAATGGGCACTCACCCTGCCGGGCTTCACGCTCTCCACAGTGGTCGGGCAGAGCTACCGCCTGTCCGACCGGCCCTCGATCCTCCCGCCGGGCACCGGGTTGAGCGACCGTTTCTCCGATATCGTCGGCCGCACCGAACTGCGCTTCCGCGATTTCGTGTCGATCATCCACCGCTATCGCGTCGACAAGGACAATTTCGCGGTCCGCCGCAACGAGATCGACACCACGATCGGGTCGCGATCGAATTACGTCATGATCGGCTATCTGCGGCTCAATCGTAACATCAGCTCGATCGAGGATCTGCAGGATCAGGAAGAATTGCGGCTCGGCGCGCGGATCAAATTCTCGCGCTTCTGGTCGGCATATGGATCGACCGTGATCGATCTGCGCAACAATAATAACACGAATACCTCCACGCCGATCACCACCACCACCGCCACCGGCGACAATTTCAACCCGGTCCGGCACCGGCTCGGGGTCACTTATGAGGATGATTGCCTCGCGATCGGCGCGACATGGAAGCGCGAATATCAGTCGACCGGCGACGCGCGCGCGGGCAACAGCTATCTTTTGACGTTGGCGTTCAAGAACCTCGGCTTCTAGCATCCAAACGCCGTCACGGCGTTGTCCTGACCGAGTTTGGACGCTAAGCCACGGTTCAGCGAAGCTGGTGCACACGCGCGTCGAGCGCGTTAGATGGGAATCCGAACAGAGTGATCATGCGACGGAACGGGGCGGTGCGGTATGGCCGCCTGATCGGTGCGGTACTGGCGATAGCCGCGGCGGGCGCCGCGATCGGGCAGCAGGCGACGGTTCAGGACCAGTCGATGCCCGACAATACCGGGCTGGATATCCCCGCCAATCTGCAGATTTTCGGCAAGCTCGATCCCAACGTCCGCAAGGCGACTGCGATCGTCAACGACTATGTGATCACCGGGACCGACGTCGACCAGCGGGTCGCGCTGATCATGGCGGCGAACAATATCAACCTGCAGGGCGAGGAATATGATCGCCTGCGGCTGCAGGTGCTGCGCCAACTGATCGACGAGGTGCTGGAGATCCAGCAGGCCAAGACCGCCGATGTGAAGATCGAACCTGCGGAAATCGACCAGAATTTCGCCCGCGTCGCGAAGAATTTCGGCAAGACGCCGACCGAATTCGCCGCCTTCCTGCGCGAACACGGCTCGTCCGAACGCTCGATTCGCCGCCAGATCGAGGCCGAAGCGGCGTGGAGCCGCTATCTGCGCCGTCGCGTCGAGCCGTTCGTCAACGTCGGCGATGTCGAGGTGAAGTCGATCCTCGCCCGGCTCGAAGCGGCCAAGGGGACGGAGGAGTTCCACCTCAACGAAATCTATCTGTCGGCCACCCCCGACCGGTCCGATCAGGTCTATGCCAATGCGCGCCAGCTGATCGACGAGATCCACAAGGGCAAGGCGCCGTTCGGCTATTTCGCGCGCAATTTCTCCGAGGCGTCGACGCGCGGCGTCAACGGCGATCTCGGCTGGGTGCGTGCATCGCAGCTGCCCGACGCGCTGGCGCAGGCCGCGAACCAGATGCAGATCGGGCAGGTCGCCGGGCCGGTTGCGGTGCCGGGCGGCTTTTCGGTCCTCTATCTGGTCGACAAGCGGCAGGTGCTCACTGCCGATCCGCGCGACGCGCGGCTCAGCCTGAAACAGATGACGATCAAATTCCCGGCGGGCACCACGCAGGCGCAGGCATCGGCGCGCACCGCCGAATTCGCCAACGTCACCCACACGCTGCAAGGCTGCGGCTCGGTGGAGAAAGTGGCGGCGCAGATCGGCGCCGAGGTGGTGGATAACGACACGATCCGCATCCGCGATCTCCCGGCGGCGCTGCAGCAGATCATGCTCCAGCTCCAGGTCGGTCAGGCCACCCCGCCGTTCGGCTCGCCGACCGACGGCGTCCGCACGCTCGTATTGTGCGGCCGCGACGAGGCGGCCAGCGCCCAGCTTCCCGGCGCGGAGCAGATCCAGAGCCAGCTCGAGCAGCAGCGCGTCAACCTGCGCGCGCAGCAGGCATTGCGCGACCTTCGGCGCGACGCCGTGGTCGAATATCGCTGAGGCACGAAACGGTGCTGCCGCTCGCGATCTCGATGGGCGATCCGGCCGGGATCGGCCCCGAGATCATCGCTAAGTCCTGGGACATGCGCGGTGAACGCGCGCTGCCCCCGTTCGTCGCGGTGGGCGATGCGCGCGCGATCGAGCGCGTGTGGCGCGGGCCGATTGCGCGGATCAGCGACCTTGCCGAGGTGCCGCGCGCTTTCGCCACCGCGCTGCCGGTGCTGACGGTGGAGGATGCTGGCGAGATCGAGCCCGGCGCGCCCGACGCGGACGGTGCACGCTGCGCGCTCCATTCGCTCGAACTGGCGGTCGGGCTCACCCGGTCGGGCGCCGCGAGCGCGCTGGTCACCGGGCCGGTCTCCAAGGCGCAGCTCTACGATATCGGCTTCACGCATCCCGGGCAGACCGAATTCGTCGCCGAGCGTTGCGGTATCGCCGGCGCCAATGCGGTGATGATGCTCGCCGGGCCAGGGCTGCGCGTCGTGCCGATCACCACGCATGTGCCGCTGGCGCGGGTCGCCTCCTTGCTGTCGATCGAGCTGATCGTCGCCAAGGCGCGAGTCACTGCGCGCGGGCTGCAGCGCAATTTCGGCATCGACAAGGCCCGCCTCGCCTTCGCCGGCTTCAACCCGCATGCCGGGGAAAGCGGCGCGATCGGGCGCGAGGAGATCGAGCTGATCGAGCCCGCGATCGCGATCCTGCGCGACGAGGGGATCGACGCCCAGGGGCCGTTCGCGGCGGATACTTTGTTCCACGCCCGCGCCCGCGCGCATTATGACGCGGCGCTCTGCTGCTATCATGATCAGGCACTGATCCCGTTGAAGACGCTGTTTTTCGACGAGGGGGTCAATATCACGCTCGGCCTGCCGCTCGTCCGCACCTCGCCCGATCACGGCACCGCATTCAACCTCGCCGGCAAGGATAAGGCCGAGCCGGGCGCGATGATCGCGGCGATCACGATGGCGGGAGAAGCGGCGGCGCACCGCGCGGCCTGCCTCGCCTTGTGAGCGATCTGCCGCCGCTGCGCGAGGTGATCGCGCGCCACGGCCTCTCCGCATCGAAGGCGCTGGGGCAGAATTTCCTGTTCGACGCGCAATTGCTCGCGCGGATCGCGGCGATCCCCGGCGATCTCGACGGCGCCGAGGTGCTGGAGGTCGGCCCCGGCCCCGGCGGGCTGACCCGCGCCTTGCTCGCCGCCGGCGCGCGGGTCACCGCGATCGAGCGCGATCGCCGCTGCCTCCCCGCGCTCGCCGAGCTGGGCGAGGTCTATCCCGATCGGCTCAAGGTGATCGAGGGCGATGCGCTGGAGATCGACGCGCGCGCCTTGTTCGACGGCGCGCCGCATATCGTCTCCAACCTGCCCTATAATGTCGGCACGGCGTTGTTCGTCGGCTGGCTTTCGGCCGATTGGGCGCCGTGGTGGCGATCGCTGACCTTGATGTTCCAGCGCGAAGTGGCGGATCGCATCGTCGCCGCGCCGGGCAATGACGCCTACGGCCGGCTCGCGGTGCTCGCGCAGTGGCGCTCGACCGCGCGGATCGCGATGCCGGTCCACCGCTCGGCGTTCACCCCGCCGCCCAAGGTGATGTCGGCGGTGGTGCATGTCGTGCCGGGCGAAGCACCCGCCGGGGTGGCGCTCAAGACGCTCGAACGGCTCACCGCCGCCGCCTTCGGCCAGCGGCGCAAGATGCTACGGCAGAGCCTGCGCGGCGTGACCGGCGCGCTCGACGCGCTGGAGGCGGAAGGAATCGACGCGACGCGACGCGCCGAAACGGTCAGCGTGGCGGAATTCGTCCGCCTCGCGAGGCGGCTGGACGCGGCCACCCCCCGTTCGGGCTGAGCTCGTCGAAGAACGGGAGGCTGGATCAGTCCTTCGCCGGGGTCGGCTTGGGCGGGACGGCCTGCGCGGTGGCGACCGGCGGCGGCCCCTTGGCGATCACCGCCGCCAGCGCATTGGCCTGCGCGCAATCGCTCTTGCAGAGCGTGCGCAGCTTGGCGAGATTCTCCTTGGCCCGCGCCATCGCGCCCTTGGCGACCAGCGCCTCGCCCTGCCCCTTGAGCGCCGTCTGATCGTTGGGCTCGAGCGTCAGCGCCTCGCGGTAGAAGCGGATCGCCTTGCCCGAAAGCCCGCGCGCTTCGGCCACCTCGGCGAGCACGATGAACGCCTGGCGGTTGCGCGGATCGACCGCCACCGCGCTTTCCAGCGCGTCATAAGCGCCGTCGAGATTACCCGCGGCCTTGGCCGCACGGCCCTGCGCGAGCAGCGCCATCGAGCGCGCGTCGATCTGATCGTCGGGGCGCTGGCCGTGGAGCGAGGTCGAGATCGAGACCAGCGCCAGCGAGGCGGCGATGGCGACGGACGAAAAACGCATGAACGGCTCCAGCTTCGGCACAACGCCGGGGGTTAGCATGGGGCGCTCAGCCGCGCGACAAAAAAGCCGTCGGTATCGTCATGCGCCGGGGTGAGCCGCACCCCGGCACCCCGCGCGCGGCCTGCCGGCAGCACCAGCGGCGCGGCATGCCAGCGCGGATGACGCGCGCGGAAAGCGTCGATCTGCTCCGCGCCTTCCTCGTCCAGCAGCGAGCAGACGACATAGACCAGCGCGCCATCGGGCTTGACCAGCCCGGCGCCGACCTGGAGCAGCCGCCGCTGCGTCTCGACCAGCCGCGCGAGCCGATCGGGGGTCAGCCGCCAGCGTGCTTCGGGGTTGCGCCGCCACGTGCCGGTGCCCGAGCAAGGCGCATCGATCAGCACCACGTCCGCCGCGCCGCGCCACTCGGTCAGCGCCTCGAACTCGCGGCCGGGATCGAGCAGCACCGGCTCGGCGATCGTCACCTCCGCCGCGTCGGCGCGCGGCTTGAGCTTGCCGAGCCGCGCGCGATCGGTGTCGGCGGCGATGATCCGCCCGGTGTTCTGCATCGCCGCGGCGAGCGCCAGCGTCTTGCCGCCTGCGCCGGCGCACAGGTCGATCACCGTCATCCCCGGCTCGGCGCGTGCCGCAGCCGAAACGATCTGGCTCCCGGCGTCCTGCACCTCGATGCGGCCGGCGAACGGCGCGACATCGCTGCCGGCCGGGAGCCGCAACGCATCGGGCAATCCCTCGATATGCGCCGCGCCGGGGATTTCCGCCTCGATCGCCTCGACCGTCGTCACCAGCCGGTTGACCCGCACGTCGAGCGGTGCGCGCGCAATCAGCGCGGCGATCTCCGTGTCGTTGAGGTCAGCCGCGTGCATCCGCTCGACCAGCCACGCCGGGGCGCTGCCCGCAACGGCGACCGGCTCGTCCTCCGCGATCGGTGCCGGGCCATGCGCCGACCCGTCGAACGCCGCGGCGAGCGCATTGTCATCACGCGCCAGCAACAGCAGCGCGGCCCGCCCGGTCGCCGGCGCCTCGCCGCACGCGCGGATCGCGGCGAACACCAGCTCGCGCACCGCGCGCCGATCCTTCGACCCGGCATAACGCCGCGTCGCGAAATAGCGCTGGACGATCGTGTCCGCCGCCGCCCCGCCCTCATGCGCGGCAGCGATGATCTGGTCGAGCAGCTCGATCGCCGCCTGAACGCGTGCGCCGGGGGTCATCGCGTCGGGTAGTTCGGCGCCTCGCGGGTGATCGTCACGTCGTGGACGTGGCTCTCCTTCAGCCCCGCGCCGGTGATCTGGACGAATTGCGCGCGGCGCTGGAGATCGGGGATCGTCGCCGAGCCGGTATAGCCCATCGCCGCCTTGATCCCGCCGACGAGCTGGTGGATCACGTCGCGCGCCGGCCCCTTATAGGCCACCTGCCCCTCGATCCCCTCAGGCACCAGCTTGAGCTGATCCTTGATATCGCCCTGGAAATAGCGATCGGCCGAGCCGCGGCCCATCGCGCCGACACTGCCCATCCCGCGATAGGATTTATAGGCACGGCCTTGATAAAGGAAGGTTTCGCCCGGCGCTTCCTCGGTCCCGGCGAGCAGCGAGCCGACCATGCAGGTCGAGGCGCCGGCGGCCAGCGCCTTGGCGAGATCGCCCGAGGTGCGCAGCCCCCCGTCGGCGATCACCGGCACCCCTTCCTTCGCCGCCGCCTCGGCACAATCCATCACCGCGGTGAGCTGCGGCACGCCGACCCCGGCGACGATCCGCGTGGTGCAGATCGACCCCGGCCCGATGCCGACCTTGATCCCGTCTGCGCCCGAACCGATCAGCGCGCGCGCCGCCTCGCCGGTCGCGACATTGCCCGCCACGACCTGGACCGAGTTGGAGAGTTTCTTGACCCGCTCGACCGCCAGCCCGACGTCGCGGTTGTGGCCATGCGCGGTGTCGATCACGATCAGGTCGCATTCGGCATCGACCAGCGCCTCGGTACGCGCGAACCCCTTATCGCCCACCGTCGTCGCCGCGGCGACACGCAGCCGGCCGGCGGCATCCTTGGTCGCATCGGGATAGGTGACGGCTTTCTCGATATCCTTGACCGTGATCAGCCCGACGCAGCGATAAGCGTCATCGACCACCAGCAGTTTCTCGATCCGCCGCTGGTGAAGCAGGCGGCGCGCCTCCTCCTGCCCGACGCCGATCTTCACCGTGGCGAGATTCTCGTGCGTCATCAGCTCGCTGACCGGCTGGCGCGGGTTTTCGGCGAACCGCACGTCGCGGTTGGTGAGGATGCCGACCAATTTGCCATTGGCCTCCACCACCGGGATGCCGCTGATGCGATGCTGGAGCATCAGCGCCTGCGCGTCGGCGAGCGGCGCATCGGGGGCGATCGTGATCGGGTTGACCACCATCCCGCTCTCGAAGCGCTTGACCTGGCGCACCGCGGCGACCTGCTCCTCGACCGTCAGGTTGCGGTGAAGCACCCCCAGCCCGCCGAGCTGCGCCATGACAATCGCCATGTCCGCTTCGGTGACGGTGTCCATCGCCGAGGAAAGGATCGGAATATTGAGCGCGATGCCACGCGTCACTTGGGTCCGGGTATCGGCGCCGCTCGGCAGCACGGCCGATTCGCCCGGCACCAGAAGGACATCGTCGAAAGTGAGACCGAGGCGGATGTCCATATGCGTGCCGAATCCTGCGTGCGTGGAGGAAGTGGCGGGCCATGTAACCGCACCGAGACGGTTTCGCTAGGGTGCAACGCGATCTGCGCCGACTCCCCTCGTCACCCCGTCTGTGGATCGCCCCTAGGCCGCGCTCCACCACATGATTATATGAAAACGAAACGCCTGAGAGGAAACCCGATATATGGCGACGACCGCCGCGCTCATGCTGCTCGCATTGGTGCTGTTCTACCTGATGACCAGCATCAAGATCGTCCGCCAAGGTTATCAATATACGATCGAACATTTCGGCCGCTACACCACCACCGCCGCGCCGGGGTTTAATTTCTACCCGGCGTTTTTCTATCGCGTCGGGCGGCGGGTGAATATGATGGAGCAGGTGATCGATATCCCGGGGCAGGAGATCATCACCAAGGACAATGCGATGATCTCCACCGACGGGGTGGTGTTCTTCCAGGTGCTCGATGCGGCCAAGGCGGCCTATGAGGTGAGCGATCTCTATGTTGCGCTGCTCAACCTCGTCACGACCAATTTGCGCACCGTGATGGGCGCGATGGACCTCGACGAAACCCTGTCGAAGCGCGACGAGATCAACGCCCGGCTGCTCTCGGTGGTCGATCACGCGACGACGCCCTGGGGGGTCAAGATCACCCGCGTCGAGATCAAGGACATCCGCCCGCCGCAGGATATCGTCAATGCGATGGCGCGGCAGATGAAGGCCGAGCGCGAGAAGCGCGCCAACATCCTCGACGCCGAGGGCGCGCGCGCCTCCGAAATCCTGCGCGCCGAGGGGCAGAAGCAGGCCCGCATCCTCGAAGCCGAGGGACGGCGGGAATCCGCCTTCCGCGATGCCGAGGCGCGCGAGCGCGCCGCCGAAGCCGAGGCGAAGGCGACCGAACTCGTCTCCGATGCGATCGAGAAGGGATCGAGCCAGTCGCTCAACTATTTCATCGCGCAGAAATATGTCGAGGCGGTCGGCAAGTTCGCCACCTCGACCAATGCCAAGACGATCCTGTTCCCGGTCGAGGCGACCCAGTTGATCGGCACGCTGGGCGGGATCGGTGAGCTGGCGCGCGATGCGCTGGGGCAGCAGGCCGCGCCGTCCGCGCCCGCGACGGGCGCACCTTCGCTGCCCGGCGAGCGTTCCGTTCCGCGCGTGAAAGGCACGCCCGAGCAAAAATGATGATCGATGATTTCGCGCATCACGCCGCGGCGGCCTGGGTCGTCGCGGCGGTCGCTCTGGGAATCGCCGAACTGGCGATCCCGGGGGTGTTCCTGATCTTCCTCGCGATCGCGGCGGCGATCACCGGGCTGGCGACCTTCGTGCTGCCCGATCTGCCACTGATCGTGCAGGGCGGCAGTTTCGCCGCGTGGAGCGTGGTTTCGGTGCTGATCGGGCGCCGCTGGTATCGCGACTATCCGGTCGAGACGAGCGATCCGCTGCTCAACGATCGCGCCGCACGCGTCGTCGGGGCGATCGTCGTGGTGGCGGAGCCGATCACCGGCGGCACGGGCCGCGCGGTGCTCGGCGACGGCACCTGGCCGGCGACCGGGCCCGACGCAGCGGCGGGGACGCATATGCGGATCGTCGCGGTCGAGAATGGCGTGCTGCGGCTGGAGCCTTTGGAGCAGAACCGGTCCGACCGATAAGCAACCACCCCGGCGAAGGCGGAAGCCCAGACTGGGTCCCCGCCTTGGGTCCCATCAAAGTATTACTTTGATGGGAGCCCTTCGCGGGGACACAGGGGGAGCCGGATCAGCGGCCGAACAGTTTCCCGGCCAGCCCGGACAGCAACCCGCCGGCGCCGCCCTCGCCTTCCGCGCCGCCGCCGCCGGCCGCGCCGATCATCTGCGCGAACTGGCCGAGCGAGCCTTCGCCGCCGATATGGCCGACGATCTGCTGGAGAATATCGGTGGGCAGCCCCGTGGTCTGCGCCGCGCCCTCGACGGTGTCACCCGGCTCGGTATGCGCCTGGCTCAGCGCGGCGATCGCCTGCTCGACCTGATCCTGCGGCAGCCCGACCTTGGTGGCCAGATTGGCGACGTCAACGTTCGAGCCGAGCTGGCTCAGGATGGTGTCGATAAGTCCCATAAGGTCTAACCCTCGCAAAATACCCCGGTGCCCCACTCTAGCAGTAGGGCAACCGGAGTGCGAGCGAGATCAGGCCGGCTGCGCAACCTTCGGCGCGGACTGGCGGACGCCATCGTCGACGTGATCGACGAATTGCGCGAAATTCTCGTTGAACAGGTCGACGAGCTTCGTCGCGGTCGCGTCATAATCGGCCGCATTGGGCCAGGTCGCGCGCGGATCGAGGATCGCCGCATCGACCCCCGGCACGCTCACCGGCACCGCGAAGCCGAAATTGGGATCGGTGCGGAATTCGGCGTTGTTGAGGCTGCCGTCGAGCGCGGCGTTGAGCAAGGCGCGGGTCGCCTTGATCGGCATGCGGCTGCCGACGCCATATTTGCCCCCGGTCCAGCCGGTGTTGACCAGCCAGCAATCGACCCCGCCCTTGGCGATCCGCTCCTTGAGCAGATTGCCGTAGACCGACGGGTGACGCGGCATGAATGGCGCACCGAAGCAGGTGGAGAAGGTCGCATCGGGCTCGGTCACGCCGATCTCGGTCCCCGCGACGCGCGCGGTATAGCCCGAGAGGAAGTGATACATCGCCTGATCCGGGGTCAACTTCGCGATCGGCGGCAGCACGCCATAAGCGTCCGCGGTCAGCATCACGATATTCTTGGGCACGCCGCCCATATTCTCCTTGGAGGCGTTGGGGATGAAATCGATCGGATAGGCGCCGCGGCTGTTCTCGGCGAGCGTCGCGTCGTCGAGATCGAGCGTCCGCGCCTCCGGATCCATCACCACATTCTCGAGCACGGTGCCGAAGCGCTTGGTGGTGGCGAAGATTTCCGGCTCGGCCTCTGCCGACAGGCGGATCATCTTGGCGTAGCAGCCGCCCTCGAAGTTGAACACCGCGGTATCCGACCAGCCGTGCTCGTCGTCGCCGATCAGCGTGCGGCTGGCATCGGCCGACAGCGTCGTCTTGCCGGTGCCCGACAGCCCGAAGAACACCGCGGTCGAGCCGTCGGCGCCCATATTGGCCGAGCAATGCATCGGCATCACGCCCTGCGGCGGGAGCAGATAGTTGAGCAGCCCGAACACCGATTTCTTCATCTCGCCGCCGTAGCGGGTGCCGCCGATCAGGATCAGCTTCTCGGTGAAATTGACCGCGATCACCGTCTCCGAACGCGTGCCGTGCCGCGCGGGATCGGCACGGAAGCTGGGCAGATCGATGATCGTGTAATCGGCCTCGAAGCCCTTGAGCTCATGCGCCTCGGGGCGGACGAGCATCGTGCGGATGAACAGATTGTGCCACGCCAACTCGTTGATGACGCGGACGCGGACGCGATATTGCGGCTGCGACCCGCCGTAGAGGTCCTGGACGAACAAATCCTTCTTCTCGCCCAGCGCGGCAAGGAAATCGGCCTTGAGCGCGGCGAAATGCGCCGGCTCCATCGCCTTGTTGCTCTTGCCCCACCACACCGTGTCGGCGGTTTCGGCATCCTTGACGATGAACTTGTCCTGCGCCGAGCGGCCGGTATGCGGCCCCGTCTCGACCACCAGCGGGCCGTCGGCGGCCAGACGGCCCTCGCCACGCGCCACCGCGGTTTCCACCAGCTGCGCGGTCACCAGATTCCAGTGCAACGTCGCGCGCGTCTCAATTCCCTGCGCCTCGAGGCCCGAAGCCGGAATACGATCGCTCACCATTCTTCCCCTAAAAACCTAAGGACTTCCCTTTCAGGGCACTCATTTCGCATAGGATCAGCGCTTGCCCGCGTCAAACGATGCGGCATTGAGCCTGTTCCGTGTTTGGACTAGTCGATGACACATGACGGCAACGATCGCGCTCGTCGACGACGACCGGAACATTCTGACCTCGGTCTCGATCGCGCTTCAGACGGAGGGCTTCCTCACCCGTGTCTATTCGGACGGGGAGACCGCGCTCAAGGCATTGATCGAGAACCCGCCCGATCTCGCCATCTTCGATATCAAGATGCCGCGGATGGACGGGCTGGAGCTGCTGCGCCGGCTCCGCGAGAAGAGCCAGATTCCCGTTATCTTCCTGACAAGTAAGGACGATGAGCTGGACGAGGCGCTCGGCCTCGCGATGGGCGCGGACGATTATATCGCCAAACCGTTCAGCCAGCGCCTGCTGATCGCGCGCATCCGTGCGATCCTGCGCCGCGCCGAACTGGCGCAGGCGCCCGAAGGTGCCGAGGCGGAGGAGGCGCAGGGGCCGTTGGAACGTGGCCGGCTGGTGATGGATCCGGCGCGCCACCGCGTTACCTGGGCGGGCAATCCGGTGACGCTCACCGTCACCGAATTCTTGATCCTTGAGACTCTGGCCCAGCGGCCGGGGATCGTGCGCACCCGCAATCAGCTGATGGATGCCGCCTATCAGGACGACATTTACGTCGACGACCGCACGATCGATTCGCACATCAAGCGCGTCCGGCGGAAATTCCGCGAGGTCGATTCCGAATTCGATGCGATAGAGACGCTCTATGGCGCCGGATATCGTTTCTCCGAGGAATGAGGGCAGCGATCTAGCGCTGCGTTGGTCCGGCCGGGTTTCGCTGACCCGCCGGATTCTTGCGGTGAATATCTTCGCGCTGCTGCTGCTGGCGGGGGGATTCTTCTACCTCGACTCGTATCGCGCCCGCATCGTCGACAATCGCACCGAACAGGCGATGCGCGAGGCGCGACTCATCGCCGAGGCGCTCCAGACGGTCACTCCCGATCTGCGCAACCCGCTGATCGAGCAGCTCGCGCGCGATACGGGCACGCGCATCCGGCTCTACGGCCCCGACGGCAAATTGATCGTCGACAGCCGCGCGCTCGGCCGGCACAACTTCCAGCTCCACGATCCCGACAAGGACGGCCGCGGGCAAGAGATCGCGCGGCTGCTCGATGCCGGGATCGATACGGTGGTCGGCGCCGTCCGCCCGCCGCTTTATCGCGAGCGCAGCAACGGCCGCGACTGGCCCGATGTGCTCACCGCGCAATCGGGGCATGCCGCCGCGACCGTGTGGCGCGCGCCCGATCGCACACCGGTGATCACCGCCGCCGCGCCGCTGCTCGACGGGGTAGCGGTGCTCACCGCGGTCAATGCGCGCGACATTACCCAGACGGTGCGGATCGAGCGCTATCGGCTCAGCCTCGTGCTGCTGACAGTGACGATCGTCTCGATCCTGCTCTCGCTGTTCCTCGCGCGGACGATCGTGCGGCCGTTGCGGCGGCTGGCGCGCGCGGCGGTGCGCGTCCGGCTCGGCCGCGCGCGCGAGGTGGTCGTGCCGCGGCTTCCGGCGCGCAAGGACGAGATCGGGATGCTCGCACGCGCCTTGTCCGACATGAGCCTCGCGCTGCGCGCGCGGATCGACGCGACCGAGGCGTTCGCCGCCGATGTCACCCACGAGCTCAAGAACCCGCTCGCCTCGCTGCGGTCGGCGGTCGACGGGCTCGGCCACGTCAAAGATCCCATGTTGCAGGAGCGTCTGCTGGCGATCGTCCGCGACGACGTGCATCGGCTCGACCGCCTGATCAGCGACATCTCCGAAGCATCGCGGCTCGACGCCCAGCTGAGCCGTGCCAAATTCGAGCCGGTCGATATCGGCGCGATGATCGACGGGATGATCACCCAGCGCCGCGAACGCGGGATCGAGCGCGATGTCCGCATCCATTTCGACCGCATCCAGGGCGAATCGCTGATCGCCGCGGGCGAAGGCGCGCGGCTGGAGCGCGTATTCGAGAATCTGATCGACAACGCCCTGTCCTTCTCCCCCGACGGCGGGCTGATCGCGATCGCGGCGCATCCGATCGACGGGATGCTCGAGGTACGGGTCGAGGACGAAGGCCCCGGCGTGCCGGAGGATGCGCGCGAGGCGATCTTCCGCCGCTTCCAGTCGATCCGCCCGCAGGACGAGGCGTTCGGCCAGCATTCGGGGCTGGGCCTGGCGATCGCGCGAACGATCGTCGAGGCGCATTCGGGCACGATCAGCGTCCAGGCGCGCGAGGACCGGCTGAGCGGCGCGCGTTTCGTCGTCCGCCTCCCGCTCGCCTTTGGCGCGAAACGATGAGCGGCCGCGAAACCGTCCACGCGTCGACGGTGGCGATCGCCGGGCGCGCGGTGCTGCTGATGGGGCCGTCGGGGGCGGGCAAGTCCGATCTGGCGCTGCGGCTGATCGATCGCGGCGCGATGCTGGTGTCGGACGATTATACCGACGTGACCCCCACCCCCGACGAACTGATCGCCACCCCGCCGGCGACGATCGCCGGGCAGATCGAGGTGCGCGGGCTCGGCATCGTCGACCTGCCGCACCTCGCCGCCGCCCCGGTCGCGCTCGTCGTTTTGCTCGACGTGCCGGTCGAGCGGATGCCGGAGCCGCGCACCCATGTCCTCGCCGGTCGCGCGGTTCCGGCTATCGCGCTCGACCCGTTCGAGCTATCGGCCGCGATCAAGGTCGAACTCGCCATGCGCCGGATAGAAATGTGAACCCCCCTCCCGAGATTCTGCTCGTCACCGGCATGTCCGGCGCCGGCAAGTCCACCGTGCTCAAAACGCTCGAAGATCTCGGCTGGGAGGTGGTCGACAATCTGCCGCTCTCGCTGCTCGACCGGCTGCTCAACGCGCTGCCGCCCGAGGGGAGCGAGGGCATGGCGCGCCCGCTCGCGCTAGGCATCGGCGCACGGACACGCGATTTCGACGCCGATCAGGTGGTGGCGCAGGTCGAGCGGCTCCGCGCCAAGGGCCGGTTCGAGATCGGCACCTTGTTCCTCGAATGCGATTCGGACGAACTGGCGCGGCGCTACGACGAAACGCGGCGTCGTCACCCGCTGGCGCAGGATCGCCCGGCGCGCGACGGGATCGAGCGCGAGCGCGAACTGCTCGCCCCGCTCAAGCGCTGGGCCAATCGGCTGATCGACACCAGCCGATTCAATTCGCACGCGCTCGCGCAGCAGATTCGCGCGGCTTTCTCGCGCGGGGGGCTGGGCGAGACGATCCTCTCGGTGGTGTCGTTCGGCTTCGCGCGCGGGCTGCCGAGCGACGCCGATCTGGTGTTCGACATGCGTTTCCTGCGCAATCCGCATTGGGATCCGGCGCTGCGCCCCGGCACCGGGCTCGACCCCGATGTCGCCGCTTATGTGGCGAGCGATCCGGCCTATGCCGATGCCGTGGGGCGGATAGAGGAATTGTTGCTGCTGCTCGTCCCCCGTTACATTGCGGAGGGGAAATCCTATGTAACCATCGCATTTGGTTGTACCGGCGGGAGACACCGTTCGGTCCATGTCGCGGAGCGGGTCGCAGGGCGGTTGCGTAATGCGGGATTTTCGCCCACGGTCGCCCATCGTGACCTCGCGGCAGCGCCGCAGGATGCGCTTGAAGGACAGCCGATCGGGCAATGAACGACCTTAGTAAGCAATTAATCGGCCTGGTGCTTGTAACGCACGGGCGCCTTGCGGATGAATTCGTCACCGCGATGGAACATGTCGTCGGGCCGCAGAAGCAGGTGCGGACCGTCGCCATCGGGCCCGATGACGATATGGAGGCGCGTCGCGCCGATATCCGTGCGGCGATCGCGGCGGTCGACGGCGGCCGCGGCGTGATCGTGCTGACCGATCTGTTCGGCGGCACCCCGTCCAACCTCGCCATCTCGCTGATGGAGCGTGGCCGGGTCGAGGTGATCGCGGGGATCAACCTGCCGATGCTGATCCGGCTCGAATCCGCGCGCAAGGCGATGACGGTGGTGGCCGCGGTCGCCGCCGCGCGCGAGGCGGGGCGGAAATATATCTCGGTCGCCTCGGAAGTGCTCGGCGAGGCCGCTGCGTGACGGTTTCGCGCGAGGTACAGATCACCAACCGGCGCGGCCTCCACGCCCGCGCCAGCGCGAAATTCGTTACCCTCGCCTCGACCCAGCCGATCCAGGTGCAGGTCGCCAAGGGCGCGTCGAGCGTCACCGGGACGTCGATCATGGGGCTGATGATGCTCGGCGCGGCGATGGGCGACACGATCGTGATCAGCGCGGCCGGCGACGGCGCCGAACAGGTGGTCGCGGCGATGTGCGATCTCGTCGAGGCCAAGTTCGGCGAGGATTGAGGCGTCGTGCGAAAAATCGGAACCGCTGACGTTTCCACCCCGGCGAAGGCCGGGGTCCAGCTAC
>JAFIGU010000087.1 GCA_017849555.1 Sphingomonas sp.
GCGCCCTATGGCCCGGCAGCTATCAGGCTGGCCTCCGCCAGCTCTTGGGTCAGCGCTACGGCCAGCCTGATAACTGCCTACCGTGGGCGTCCATCGCCGACCTTACTGCAATGTTGCGGACGGCGCAGACTGTCCAGATAAGGCGACCAGTTCCTCACGCGCATAGTCCTTGCTGCCGAAGGCATTCTTCAAGTCGCGCCCGAGCCGCTTGGGGTGGCCGGTGGCGTGGGTCAGTTCGTGCAGGCACGTCCGGTAATAGTTGATCTGATCAAAGAAGGCGGGCTGCGGCGGCACCTGCACGACATCGGGGTCCGGCGCGTAGAAGGCGCGGTCGCCGCCGATGCGGAAATCGACCCCCGACGCGGCAATGACTTCCTCGGCAACGGGCACGATCTCGCGTTCGGGCAGCGGCGTGGGATCAGCGGCAAGGCCGGGCCGAAGCCCTTCGCACTGCGCGACGTTGAACACGGTGAAGCGCTTGAGGAACCAAATTGCGCGGTTCGGCTGGTCATCGCTCCCCCGAAGCAATGCCTTTTCAGCCTCACTCTCGGCCACGGGAGTGAAGCAGTCGGCATAGACCACGGTCACGCCATGCTCGCCCTTGCGGACGCAGCCGCCCGCTTCCTGCGCCTGCCGGAAGGTGAGCCATGATTGCGACGGCCAGCCATGTTCGATGACCGCGCCCCACAGGATCAGGATGTTGACGCCCGAATAGGTCCGAGCGGTGAGCGCGTTGCGTGGCAGGCCGGGGCCGGTCCCGCCCGTTGTTCCCCAAGGCTGGACCCATGGAAATCGCCCGGCCTCGAGTTCGGCGACGATCCGCGCGGTCACCTCGTCATAGAGGTTGGCACGGTTCTCGGGTTGACGATCCTCGGCCGCAACCTCTCGGCGGGCACGGCGGCTGGTAGCTTTGCGCATCGCGGTCCTCCATCGCCGCCCCAAAAGCAGCAAGCCTCCCCGGAAGGCGGGGGTGGGCGGCGAGACGCGACCAAGAGGCCCGGCTCAAGCGGCCGGCGGCACCGCAGGGCGGAACGAAGAGGAGCACCCGAGCGCGAGCGAGGGTTGCCGCAGGCCGCGCCGGGCCTAGCAGGGAGCGCCGCCCGCACCCGCCGTACCGGGAGAGGCACCGACAACGCCGCTGCGCCTCGGCGCGGCGTCCATAGTCACGCCAGCGATCGTCACCGCGAGGCCGAGACCCGGCACGGGGCTCGGCGAAGACCGCGTCCAGGCGGTCGGAGTAGAGCGCGGTCGCACCTTAGTGCGAGGCGCTAGGAGGGTTGCAAGCCTATCGAGCTATCCGCCCGTTGAACGCGACCAAAGCCTGGGCAAGCCCTTCGCCGACGATCCAACGCGCGCGCTCCAGATGTGACCGCCAGCAGGCTTCCGTGTCCTTGGCGGCAGGATCGAGGTGCATCAGGAAAGATGCGGCTTCACGCCAGTCGCGACCCGCGTCATCGGCTTGGAGCAGCGCCGCGTACAGCGCGAGATGCTCGCGATCGTAAGCGACTGGGTGACCAGTTGGCGCTTCAATAAGCAGCACAAAAAACTCCACATGTGCTGTTTGCTCGTCAATTTGGAGACCTTACGCCATGGCAAAAATCGCGGCAAGCTGGCTCAACCTGTGGAGTGTCGAGCAGGAAGATCCTTGCCCATAATCTGCGCGTGCTTCGCGCAGCGAGGGGTTTGTCGCAGGAGGCGCTCGCCGATGCCGCGAAGATCGACCGAACCTACGTGAGCGCTCTTGAACGTCAGAAATATAGCGTGACGATTGATCGGCTCGATCAGATCGCCGAGCCTCTGGGCGTAGACCCCTATATCCTGCTGATGCCGGAGCTGCCGGCAAACTCCCTAAAGGGATGAGCGGCTAATTCTGCAGCACGTGCGCCGGCCCTTGCTCGATCATGTTCCTGCCGCTGGCGACGAGCCGCCGCACAAGCGATTTCCGGTGCTCGCCATCTCCCGGCCAATCGCCGGGACCGAGCAAACGATCAGCGATCGCTCGCAGGCTCATCCCGGCCAGATGTGCGTCGTACGCCTCCAGCGCGGATAGCCGACGGGCAAGCTGCAGCGAGGGGCGAACCTGCAACGAGCCTATGAAGGTGCGGACCGCGGAGACCTTGGCATGAAGTCGATGATCAACGGGCAGCTCGAAACACAGCGAGCACGGCCCAGCGAGCGCGCTCCCCTCGACGACGTCGATCCTGACGAGGGCACCGCCCCGCTCCACGAGCAGATGCTGGCCCGCGCCGGACCGCAGCAACCGTTTGGCTTCGGCGGTCCCGTCGAAGGCATGCGCCGAGCCGGCTGAATCGGCAGCGCACCGTGCGCTCAGCACGCACGGATCCACCGCCGCCGACCACATCGGCAGGACCTCGGCACAGCTCTGCCCAGGATCCTCAGGGAAAGTGCAGCCCCCAGTCCGCGACGAAGGCGGGGTCGGCGGTGACACCGTCCGGCACGGCGCCAAGCGCAGCAAAGGCCGCCCGGTAGCCCGGATCGCGCCGCAGAACCTCCCAGGCGAGCGCGGACCGTCCACGCTTCAGGATGGCCTCGAAGGCAGCGGGGTCCGGCGATACCACGGCAAGGGCCTCAGCCGAGCTCGCCCAGCTGCGATCGCACGAACAAGTGGGCAGCAGCCTCTTGGTCGGGACGGAGCGCGTCAACCGCAGGCAGGTATTCGGGTATGGTGTCACGCAGCAGCACCGACGGGCATTGCCCCTCGACGTTGCCGAGGTTCGGGCGGTGCTGGGCGTAGCCGACCAGCGCGGCGAGCGCGGGCGGGAACTGCCGTGCGACCTGTGGGGGATAGACCAGCCACTGGAGCTCGAACGGCTTGAGCCAGCCGAGGCAGTAGCTGATGACGATGCCGCGCCGCGGCGCGCGGCTGACATTGCCGCCGCCGCCGTGCAGCGTCGAGCCGAGGAAGACGAGCGCGTCGCCGGGCAGGACGGTCGGCACGACCGCATCGGCTTCGGGCAGAACCGCGATGTCCTGGTCGACATGGCTTCCCGTCCATATGCGCGTGCCGCCATTCTCGCGGGTGAAGGTGGTGAGCGGCCACATCACGTTGACGAGATATTCGAGGCTGCCCTTCGGCCCCTGCCACATGTCCTGGTCGCGGTGCGGCAGCTGTGGCAGCGCGCCGGGATGGATCTCGATCGCCTGGGTGAGGTTGAGCGCGATCCGCTCGCACCAGGGCGAGAGCTGCTGCTCCACCAGCTCTAGGACCAAAGGATGCATGGCGAGCTCAGCGACCGCAGGCGCCCGCGTCAGCAGCGCCCCGAATCGGCTGGTGCGCTCGCCGTAGAAGGCCCCGCGGCAGGGAGGGGTCGCGACGAAGCGCGCGTCCAACTCGGCGTCGATGGCGGCGATGAGCCCGGGCGGGACGGCCCGCCCGAACACGCACCAGCCGTCGCGCGCGAGCGCCGCGGCTTGGCGATCGATTGCGCCCATCATGCCGGCACCCGCTGGCCGGCGGCGGGATAGGTGCCGGACCAGCCTAGTCGGTCGGGCGTGTCCGGGCCTATGTAGATCAGGAAGGCGCCGATCGGGCCGCCCGCGATGCGCACCGCGGGGCCGAGCGGCTCGGCCCGCCAGCCCATCGCCAGCACCTCCTTGCGGAACGGGTCGGGGACGACGCCGGTATAGCGCGCAATGCCGCGTTCAAGCGCGACATCGACCATCGCTGCGAACAGCGCGTTGCGCAGCACCTTGCGCCGTGCGGCGCCGTGGCGCTGCGGCAGGCACAGCCGCGTGCTCTCCCAGGTCCGGTCGTCAGACGGTACACCCAGCGGGCACAAGTGCGGGAAGAGCGACCCGAGCATGTGCGGCTTGGTCGTCGGGTAGAGCCGGATCGACGCGGCGTGCTCCCCACCGTCGTCGGTCGCGACCAGGTAGATCGTGTCGGGATCGTCGAACTGGTCGATCTCGTACTGCCCGTCGACCACCGGCACGTCCCAGCCGAAGAGGTCGACGAAGAGGCGCTTGCGGTCGGCGAACATGGACTGGAGC
Source organism: Sphingomonas sp. (assembly GCA_017849555.1). Taxonomy (GTDB): domain Bacteria; phylum Pseudomonadota; class Alphaproteobacteria; order Sphingomonadales; family Sphingomonadaceae; genus Sphingomonas; species Sphingomonas lycopersici. The sequence continues at coordinate 4,012 of JAFIGU010000087.1, forward strand.
AGCGGCCGGTTCGCCGCTGCCAAATGGTTGTCGATGACGTGGATCATGCGTCGCTCCCGGTCGTGGTTCGCTCACGAAGGAAGCAGCCGGGGGCCGCCCAAGATAGACCGAGCGATTACTCGGGTTGACGGCGTAGTTCGTGAAGCTCGACCTCGCCGGCAAGCAGCGCGCCGGCAACGAGGCTGGCCCGGTCATGCGCGTCGAAGAGGCGGCGCGCCTCGGTCAGGTAGCCGTCGACGGTGCGCTGCGTCAGCGCGAGCGCGCGCGCGATCTGCTTGTTGCTCTGGCCTTGCCCGGCGAGGACGACGCAGTCGCGCGGGCGCGGATGCAGGCGCGTCGGTGGCGCAGGCACCGGCGTCGATCCGGTGACGCGGAGCGCCGCCTGGAAGGCGAAGACGCCGATCAGCTGGGCAGCGCCGAGCACTACGGCAGCCTGCTCCGGCCGTTTCATGCCGGCGAAGGTACAGGAACCGAGGCGATCGCCCAGCCGGACAAAAGGGATCGTGATGCCCTCGTTCAGGCCTTCGCGCGCGCCGCGCGAGAGGGCGGCGCGATCCCCGCGACCGAGCCGGATAAGGGAGCCGAGATCGGACCAGAGGAAGGCCATGCCGGCGCGCAGGCTGGCGCGGAAGACCGGATCCCGTCGGAAGCGGCCATCCGCATAAAGCGCGTCGATGATCGCCGGCGGATATTGCTTGATGTCCACGCGACCGACGCGGGGCACCGAGAGATCGTCATGGTGGATCAGCGCGAAGTATCGAAAGCCGAGGTCGCGGGTGACAGCCTCCATCGATCGATGGAGATCGCCGGTGTCGCGCATTGCTCGGAGACTCCGGATGACATCATCCGCGAGGTCTACGAGCCCCGCCGGTATGATGCCTGAACCAATGGCCCGACTCCTTGCGCACCGACGACCGGGCCGAACGCGGTCGTGCCAAGCTGCGGTTCTCCGCCATAGCCTGTCGCCGCGCCCCGATCATCTCAGCGTGCGGTCGAAAAGAGCGGCGGCCTGCTCGATCGCGATACGATGGGCGCGGGCTTGGTCAGTCGCATCCCGGCAGACGGGCAGGCTCGCCTTGGCGGCGGCGGAACAGGTCGCGAGGAAGCTGTAGTGCGTGACCCCGGCGAGGATTTCGACGCGAGCGTTCGGAAGGAGCGCTTTCGCGACCAGCGCGTGCGTTGCCGCCGGTACCGTCACGTCATCGCCGCCGGCGACGATCACCACCGGCTCGCGCATGGCGCGAAGGCTCGCGGGTGTGAGCGGCTGCACGACGGGCGCCATGGCGAATACGGCCCGGACACCCGGCAGCGCATGGTCGGCGCCGGCGCGGGCGCGCTCGCTCGCGAGCGCGGGACTTGCCAGCGTGGCGATCGCGTCGTCGTTGCTGAGCCCGAACTCGAGCTGGGGCTTGCACGTCCCATCCTCGGGATGCGCGCGGCAGAACCGGATCATCCGCTCGGGATCGGTGCGTGCGCCACCGGCCACCAGAGCGGTGAGCCCGCCGATCGAGAAGCCTGCCACGCCAAGGCGCTTGCGGTCGATGTGCGGCGACAGCGCGGGGTCGGCGAGCACCGCCGCGAATGCGGCCTTCAGATCGTCGGCGCGGTCCCACCAGAGCACGGCGCCCGCCGGAGTAGCCGGGTCCACGCCGTTGTTGCCGGGATGATCGACTGCAATCACGACATAACCAAGTTCGGCGAGCGCCAAGCCGAACCAGGCCATCATCCGTGCCGATCCCCCGAAGCCGTGCGACAGAAGGACGACGGGATGGCGCTTGTCGTCGCGGAAGGTCGCATCTGGTGCGACGCTGCCGACCTCGAAGAGCGGCGAATCCGGCGGAAAGTCGATCGACCGCGCCTGTGCACCTGCCGCGGCCGGATACCAGATGGTAACGCGGAGAACGGGGCGATGGTCGGCGTTGCGCAGAGCCGCGTTCGGCTGCTCGATCAATCGATGCCGTTCGCCAACTGTGGCAGCAGCGGGCGTGGCGAACGCCACGGCCCCAGCCATCAGGGTCGGGAGCTGCCGTATAGCCCGCGCGGCCGCTGCGCCCCAGGAGTGGGCGCGCAATGGACGAAGCCCGCGCACCTCTTGGGAGGCCAACCGCCGCATCGTCGAACCCGGTCGAGCGGACGCGCGTGCTGGCGCGGCGCGCTGCGCAGGCATCGTTGGCCGGAGCGTGCTCATCCGTTAGTCGGCTGGGCTCGCCGTCCGAGCTGACGCCGGAGCGCGAGAAGCCGGCCGGGGCCGCTGACGGCCGCGAACAACATGCCCGCCGCGAACGGAAAATGGCTGACGAAGGCGCCGAGCTCCAGGTTCTTCGCGTCGGTCCAGTGCGAGGGGCCATGGAAGGCGAAGGCGAGGAACAGGACGTAGATCGCGCCGAGCAGCATCAGTTCCGAGAAGAACGCGCCGGTTACGAGCGCCAGGACCAGGCCGAGCTCGAACAGCGCGGCGAGGAAGGCGAGCAGCGACGCGGCAGGGAAGCCTGCGGCGGCGATGGTCGCGGCCGTCATGCCGAACATCATCGCCTTCGAGGCGAAAGCCATCAGGAAGACGAGCGCGAGGGCGCAGCGGGCGAGAAGCACGATCGCGTTCGCCCATCGTGCGGGAAAGGAAGCGTCGGTCATGAGCGCCCTCCGTCCTCATGTTGGTCGCCAATGTCCGAAGCGGCTGCGCCCTCGCCAGCCGGCCGTGCCATGGCGTAGCGCAGGTGGATTGCCGCCTTGGTGGTGACGACCGAACGTCGCTCCAAGGTCACCTGAGACGCGAGCGCGTCGTCGAACATGCGGATCCCGCCCCCGAGCAGGACCGGCGCGACATGAAGCGAAAGCTCGTCGACCAGCCCGCTTCGCAGGAACTGCCGCCCGATGTCCGCTCCGCCCATGATGCAGATGTCCTTGCCGCCGGCCGCGGCGTGTGCCGCTTCTAATGCGGACGCGATATCACCGGCAAAGCGGTAGACGCCGCCAGGCACGGCCGGCGGGGTCGAGTGCGAGACGACGAACACGGGCAGGCGGGCTGGTCCGGTCGGCCCGTCGGCACCCCAGCTCGGAAGCGAATCGTCGTAGGTACGGCGCCCGCAGATGATGGCACCGGCGCCGCCGATCGCATCGGCGAGCAGGCGATGATCTTCCTCGGTGGCTGCGCTGCCGACCCAGGCGTGCAGCGCTTCGCCGCCGTCGCCCAGCGGCTTGTCGGGGGTCGGGTTGGGACCGCGCAAGAACCCGTCCACCGACAAGCTGATATCGAACACGACGAGGCTCCTCATCGGCGTCTCTCCCTTTTCTGTGTTTGTCATGATGCCGACCCGGGCGTCGCATCTGCGACGCAGAGCCCGTCGACGTAGAAATCGAGGTGGCGATGCGCGAGTGCGCGCTCCTCGGCGACCGGCAGGCCGACCGCGAGCGGCCGCGCGAAACGGATCAGCGCGAACACGATGTCGCGTTCCGAAAAGTCGGCGCGCAGTGCGCCGCCGGCCCGAGCGCGCGCGACCAGGGTCTTCATGAGCGTCCCTGCGCGAGCGAGCAGGTCGGGCCAGTCGCGCGTCTCCAGATGGGGATGGATGATGTTCACCACCCCGATCCCTCCATCGAGCGCGGCATGCATGTAGCGTCGCAGTGCCTCGACACCGTCGGGAACGGTCGCGAGCAGCGCCTCGCCCGCGCCGATGCTCTGTTCGAGGACATGGCGCACGGCGGCGTGAAGCAGCGCCTGCTGGTCGGGAAAGTGGCGATAGAGCGTGCCGATCCCGACCCCGGCACGCTGCGCGACCGCATCGCGAGACGGATCGCCGCCCACCTCAAGGATCAGCTCGATCGCGGCATCGACGAGCCGCTGCCGGTTCCGTTGCGCGTCAGCTCGCATTGCACCCTTTCCCGCACGACCGACGCAGCCTCCTTGACGAAAACACAAGCGGAGCATATTCCTCCGTTTAATGACCTGTCAAGAAGCCGCGAAGGCCTTCTCATAATGAAGCTCACCTTGTGCCTGTCGGAAGCCGGTCGCAACCAAACCGCCCTTGTCGGTGGAAAGGCCGCGAGCCTCGGCGAGCTTCTCCGGATGGACGGGGTGGTCGTGCCCCCCGGCTTTTGCGTCACCACGACCGCGTTTTCGAACGCGCTCTCCGGCATCGCCGGCGCCGAAGCGCTGCTCGAACGGCTGGAGGCGCTGCCAGGTGATGATGCCGACCAGGCCGAGAGCGCGCATGCGGTGCGACGGGCGATCGAGAGTGCGAGCCTGCCGGACTCCCTTGTCGCCGATATCAACGCGAGGTTGGACGCCGCTCCCTCCGCCACAGGCTGGGCGGTCCGGTCGAGCGCTACAGCGGAGGACTCGCCCACGACGTCCTTCGCGGGCGTGCACGAGAGCTATCTCGGGCTTTCAGGGCTCAATGCCGTCCTCGCCGCGGTCCGGCGGTGCTGGAGTTCCGCTTTCGACGATCGCGCGCTCGCCTACCGGCGGCGCCAGGGCCTGAGCTTGCGCGGGCCGTCGATGGCCGTGGTGATACAGCATATGGTGCCAGCCGACGCGTCGGGCGTGCTTTTCACCGCCGATCCGGTATCCGGCGACCGGACGCTGGTGACGATCGAGGCCTGCCGGGGAACCGGCGAAGCGCTCGTCTCGGGGCGGATCGTGCCGCAACGGGTGAGATTGCGCGACGAGCGGGTCGTCGAGACGAGCGCAGGGCCGCTGACCATCGAGCTCGCGCGCGAGCTCGCCATCATGGGTCGCAGGATCGAGGCGCATTTCGGGTCGCCACAGGACATCGAGTGGTGCGTCGCGGACGGGGCCATCGCGATCGTCCAGAGCCGACCGATCACAACGCTGTTTCCGATCCCGCCACGCGAGGATGACCGGCGTCACGTCTATCTCTCCGTCGGGCATCAGCAGATGATGACCGATGCGATGAAACCGCTCGGGCTGTCAGTGTGGCAGAAGCTCGCGGCGAGACCGATGCACGAGGCGGGAGGCCAGCTTTTCGTCGACGTGACCGAGCAACTCGCAACCCGTGAAAGCCGGGCCGCGCTGCTCGCCATGCTCAATCGCGACCGGCTCATCCACAGCGCGGTCGAGCAGTTGGTGTCGCGCGACTACATTGCACTCAGCGACCAGCCCTTGCCGGTCGCGGCGGCCGCCGAGCCCGTTGCCCGTGATCCGGCGCCCGCGAACATCGCGGCATATCCGGATCCCGCAATCGTCCCCGAGCTCATCTCCGAGAGCGAGCTTGCGCTCGAGAACGCGAAGCGGCGGGTCGCAGGCCTGACCGGCCGCGACCTGCTGGAGGCGATCGGAGACGACCTGTCCGCCCTGAAGCAGCAGCTGTCCGATCCGCGGGGCAGAACGGCATTGATGGCGGGGATCGATGCGACCTGGTGGCTGCAAGACCACCTGCAGGAATGGCTCGCAGAGGCGAGCCTTGTGGACGTCCTGTCGCAATCGGTCGAGCACAACATCACCTCGCGGATGGGGCTCGACCTGCTCGATGTTGCCGACGCGGTACGGCCGCACGATGCGGCAGTCGCATTCCTCAGGCAGCTTGGACCCGAAGATCCGATAGAAGGGCTCGCGTCGGTCGCCGGCGGGAGCGCTGCGCTCGATGCGATCGATGGCTTCCTTGCGCGCTATGGCATGCGCTGCCCGGGCGAGATCGACATCACCCGGACGCGATGGCGGGAACAGCCCGCGAAGCTCACTCCGATGCTCCTTGCCAATGTCGATCGCTTCGCGCCGGGCGAGGCCACAAGGCGGTTCGATGCCGGCCTCGCGCGTGCCCGAGCGGCCGAGCGCGACGTGCTTCAGCGTCTTGCGACGCTCGATGACGGGTCGGCCAAGGTCGCAGCGGCAAGGGCCGCCATCGACCGCATGCGCGCGTTCATCGGATACCGCGAATATCCTAAATATGCGTGGGTATGCCGGCTCGACGTGTACCGGCGCGCGTTGCTCGAGGAAGCGGAACGGCTGGTCGAGCGCGGCGTGATCAATCGCACCGACGACATCTTCTATCTTCGGTTCGACGAACTCGGCAACATGATCGCTGCCCAGGTCGCGGACATGGGCCTGATCGCAGAGCGGCGTGCGGAGTTTGCGGCGCACGAGCATCTTGCTCCGCCGCGCGTGCTGACTTCCGACGGCGAGGCCCTGTTTGGATCGTTCGGACAGGACGTCGAAGGACCCGGCGTGATACCGGGCCTCGCAGTCTCGAGCGGTGTCGCGGAGGGCCGGGCACGGGTGATCCTGGACCCAGCTGCCGCGGAACTGGCGCCGGGCGACATCCTCGTCACCGCGTACACCGATCCGAGCTGGACGCCGCTGTTCCTCACCATCGCCGGGCTCGTGACCGAGGCCGGTGGACAGATGAGCCACGGAGCAGTCGTCGCGCGCGAATACGGCCTGCCCGCGATCGTCGCGGTGCAAGATGCCACTCGTCGCATCCAGGACGGCCAGCTCATCCGGATCGACGGCTCGAGCGGCTCGATCAGGATATTGGACGGACATGGTCGCTCGAACCCGGCGGAGCGCTGAGCAGTCGATGGCGACCGACGCGGTAAATTCCGAACCGTCGCAACGTGGCTCGCTTCCGGCCCCCGTGCGACGCGCGTTTCTCACAGCGTTTGCCTGGGGCGTGCCGATGGCGGTATCGACCGCATCCGTCGCCGCGATCGCCGCGCCTTCTGCCGGACCCGTGCAAATCGGCGAGACCGCGGGGCTCGAGCGCGCGATCGCCAACTACCAGGCGCTTGCTCGTGGCGGGAGGCGACTCACCGATCTGACCCCGATCGAGCAGCAAGAGCTGGCCGAACTCCGCGCCCTGCTGCGAGCAGCACGGTCGCGCGGCCGCGATACGCGGGAGACCTGCATCGCCCGGGAGACGGCGGCGCGCGGCGGTACGCTGACGCGGCTCGAGGAACGTGTCGTCGACCTGATCTGCAGCCAGCATGGCGGCTAGCACCGGCATGTGTAGCGGATCGCCCGAGGACGATGGCGAGGGCATCGGGTGCCAAGTGTCGCCCCGATCGAGCCGGCGGGGCCTCTTCTTGCCAATACCTGCCGGAATGACGTCGTGACGATCCAACGGACATCCGCCGCGCTGTCGCGGCGCGACATACTCGCGGCGGCGATCGTCGCCACGAGCGGCGCGGCGATCGCGGGCACGCCAGTAGCGGGCACACCGACCTCCGCCTTGACGGGGACGCAGTGGCGCGAGGACATCCGTTTCCTGTTCGAGGAACTGCGCCGCCGTCATCGCGACTTGTTCCACCACACGCCGGAGCCGAGGTACCGAGCGGGCATCGAGAACCTGTGCGCGCGCTGCGGCGAGATGGAGTCGTGGCGTGTCATCGCCGGAATCCAGCACGTCGTCGCGCTGGCGGGCGACGGTCACACCTTCCTGTTCGCCAAAGGCCTGTATCGATCCTATCCGTTCGAAACGGCGTGGTTCGGCGATGAAATCCGGGTGGTACGCACAGCTCCGGAATACGGCTGGCTGCTCGGCTCGCGCATCGAGCGTTTGGACGGTCTCGGCCCGCGTGCGATCGCAAGGCGGCTCGACCGGGTCATCCCACAGGCAGAGACGCCATGGTATGTCCTCGGGCAGCGACCGGATCGCCTGCGGCGGGCCGAGCTGTTGGCAGCGCTCGGCGTAGCGAAGTCACCCGATCGGATCACTCTCGAAGCGACGAGCGCGACCAGCGTGCATAGCGAGCACGTCATCGAAGCGATGTCCGGCGGCAAGGCCGACGATGGGTTGGCGCATGCGCTCGGCCCTCGCCTGCCCGACCTTCCCGACCGCGGCTTCGCTTGGCGCAGGCTCGAGAACGGCAGCGTCGTTCATCTCAATTTCCGCGGCTACGAAAACCTTCCGCAGCTGGCGGCACGGTTCTTCGCGGACCTGCACGGTGCACCCCCTCGTGTGCTCGTCATCGACCTTCGCGAGAACTCGGGCGGTAACTACACGCTGCCGAGAGAGCATATCATCGCGCCGTTGCAGGAGATGCCTGCGCTTAACCGCGCCGGACGACTGTTCGTGCTCATCGGGCGCAAGACCTTCTCGGCGGCGATGACCAATGCGACCGATTTTCGGCGCGAGACCGAGGCTCTTCTGGTCGGCGAGCCGGCGGGCGCGCGGCCGAACGGATACCAGGAACTACAGACCTTTACGCTGCCGAACTCGGGCCTGAAGGTCGGCTGCTCGACCGCAGCCTATCGCTTCGGGGCTCCCGGAGACCTTGCAGTCGTGCCCGACCTCCCGGTGGCGCCCGACTGGACATCCTTCGCACGTGGCAGGGACATCGCTCTGGACGCTGCAATCGCCCATTGGCGATCAACCGCGGCGTGAGCGAACCCCCACGAGAATCCGGCGCGCGCGCCGCTCGCACGTCGCGTCTTTTTCAGCGACCCTATCTGCTGCTGGTCTGTGCGGCCCTCGCCTGGGGCGGCAACGTCGTGGCCAGCCGCATGGCGGTCGGCGAGATTTCGCCGATGCTCCTTGCAGGGGCACGATGGTTGTTGGTCCTCGTGCTCCTGGGGCTGACCTGCAGGCGGCAGATCGTCGAAGCCGCGCCGACGCTCCTTCGCCATCGATACAGGGTCCTGGGCATGGGAGCGATCGGCTTCACCGGAAACAGCGCGCTGAGCTATCTAGCCGCCCATCATACCAGCGCGGTCAACCTTTCGATCGTCCAGGGGACGATTCCCGTGCTTGTGCTGCTGGGCGGGCTGGTATTCCATCGCGAGAGAATTGCCGCCGGCCAGGCGATCGGGGTCGCGGCCAGCGTGGCCGGCTGCCTGGTAGTCTCGAGCAGGGGCCGCCTGGAGACCCTTTCCGCCTTCAAGCCCGATGCCGGTGTCTTGATCATGCTGGGTGCCTGCGTTTCCTACGCAAGCTTCACGGTGATGCTGCGCGGCCAGGATAGCGGACGGGGCAACAATGCCGTCGGGTTGCTTTTCGGCCTCGCGACCGCCGGGTGCATCACGTCGTTGCCGCTAATCGGGATCGAGGCTGCGGCAGGGACGCTACAACTGCCGTCGCTCAAGGGTTGGATGATCCTGCTCTACGTCGCGCTGATCGCGTCGCTGCTCGCCCAGATGTTTTTCATTCGGTCGGTCGCACTGATCGGACCGAGCCGGGCAGGCCTGTTCATCAACCTCGTTCCGGCATTCGGCGCCCTGCTCGCGGTGCTGCTCCTGGGCGAGGCCTTCGGGCTCTACCAAGCCGTGGCGCTGCTATTCATCCTGCTGGGTATAGCGATCGCCGAGATATCGCGTGCCCGGTGATTGCCGACGGCCCTGTCCGCTGCGTCGATGCCGAACGCGGATCTTCCACACCCTACGGGCACCGCTCGCCGCGCCATCATCCTCCCGAAGGGCATAGCCGATGAAGCTACCCGCCATCCTCATTTCGATCGTCCTCGCGCTTGGAGCCGGATCGGCAAGCGCGGGGACACGCTTCGCCGACGTCGCGCTCTCCCCGGATGGGACGCTTGTCGCGACGATCGAGGCAAGGACAGGCGTGGCCAATGCGGATCATCCGGCCATCGTGATACGGGCCGTGCGGAGCGGACGAGAACTCCAGCGGCTCGATCCATGCCTCACCTGTACCTATTCCAGCCCTGCCTGGGGGCGGGGCAACATGTTGGCGTTCGTCGCGCGAGAGGCTGCGGGGCGGCGGACGTCGGTCTACCTGATGCGCGGCCGCGTCGCGCGACGCGTCGCGGACTTCGAGGGCCTCGCTACCGCGCCGCGCCTCTCGCCGGACGGCACGCGGTTGGCAGTGCTGGTCACGGAGGGGGCGGCCAAGGAAGTCGGAGCAACCCAGGCGGGCCGGCGCCAAGTCGGCGAGATCGGCGCCATCGCGGACGAGCAGCGGATCGTCATCATCGACGAGCTTGCCGAGGGCAAGCCTGCCCGCGCCAGGATGCTGACGGCACAGGACAGGTATGTGTACGAGTTCTGCTGGGCTCCGGACGGCCGGACGTTGGTCGCGACGAGTGCGCGGGGCGACGGCGACGCCAACTGGTGGGTTGCCTCGCTTGATGCCTTCGATGTGACGAGCGGCAGGCGCAGGCAGATCCTTGCCGGGTCCTCGCAGATGCGGTTCCCCGTGATCTCTCCCGACGGCAGCCAGGTGGCATTCGTCGGCGGTCTCATGAGCGACTACAGCGAAGCCGGCGGCGACATCTGGACCGTCCCTTTTGGAGGCGGCACGCCCGTCAACAGGACGAAGGGATCAACCTACACGACGTCGTTTGTCGAATGGACCGGCGGTGGCCTGCGTGCGGTGACCCAGGCGGGTCCGGCGGCGTCCATCGGCACCTTCGGGTTCAAGCGGGGATTGGCACGCACGTGGACGCGGCAGGCAAGCTTCGCCTCGGCGCATGGACCGGTTGCGTTCAGCGCCGACGGCACGGTCGCCGCGATGGTGATGCAGGACTTTACCAATGCGCCCGAAATCTACGCCGGTCCGATCGCAGCACTACGCAGGATCACCAGCGCCAACACGGACCAGGCCCCGCTGGTTCGGGCGCGCAACGTCGTCTGGCAGAGCGACGGTCGCTCGGTGCAGGGCTGGCTGCTCGAACCAGTCACGAGGCAACCAGGAGAAAGCGCGGCGCTGATCGTCAATGTCCATGGCGGACCTGCCAACATGTGGTTGCCGAACTTCATCGCGCGCGGCGGCATTACGGCCGCGCTGGTCGAGAACGGCTATGACGTGTTCCTTCCGAATCCCCGGGGCAGCTACGGCGCGGGCGAGGCCTTTACCGCCGCCAACAGGCGCGACTTCGGCGGCGGGGACCTTCGCGATATCCTGGCCGGTGTCGACGCGGTCCAGCGGGCGGTGCCGATCGACCCCGCGCGGATCGGCCTGATGGGTCGGAGCTATGGTGGATACATGGCGATGTGGGCGAATACCCAGACCAGCAGGTTCGCCGCGATCGTGGCGATCGCCGGGATTTCCAACTGGATCAGCCTCTATGGCACCAATGGAATCAACGAGTGGATGATCCCCTATTTCAGCGTCTCGATGTACCGCGACCCCGAGGCTTATTCGCGCATTTCACCGCTGACCCATATCCTGAAGGCCAGGACCCCGACCCTGATCTATGTCGGCGAGCGCGACATCGAGGTCCCGGCCACGCAATCGCTCGAATATTGGCGGGCACTGAAGGACCAAGGCGTCGAAACGTCCCTCGTCATCTATCCCGACGAAGGTCACGAGATTCGAGGTACAGACAGCGCCAGCGACTCGCGCAGGCGCACGGTCGCGTGGTTCGACAGGTTCCTGGGGCGATCGACTTCCGGGGAAGCCGCGCCACCTCACGCCACGGATAGCCGCTAGGTGCCGCATCGGCGTGCGTTGGCCGGCAGGTTCCACGATGTTGGCGAGTTCGAGGTAGTTGCGCCGTCGCGCGCCGGGCAATCATTGTCGCGATGATGAGTGCGGCGGCGTTTCGCCAGGTCTCCAACAGTGGCAAGGATTGGCATGTCGAGGACGTTCACCCGCGCGGAATTCTACGACCTGGTGTGGTCGAAACCCATGACCCGCCTGGCGAAGGAGTTCGCGCTCTCGGACGTCGCACTCCACAAGATATGCAAGAAGCACGACATTCCGAACCCGCCGCTCGGATGGTGGGCGAAGAAGGCCGCCGGCAAGGCAGTCAAGCAAACCCCGCTCCCGAACGCCAAGGCTGGCATATCCGACAGGATCACGATCGCTGCCGGCGAACTGCGGCCGGAGCCCGAGCTGATCGCGACCGCCCGCGAGAATGCCCGCCTGCTCGCGTCGTCCATCGATGGAGAGGCGGTCTTGCCGGCAAACCCGATCGTCGATCGGACGATCGCCCAGCTCCGCAAGGCGAAGCCTTCCGCGATCAATGGACTTGTTACCGTGGAAGGCTTGAACGTCGTCAAGGCGAGCGTCGCACCGGCCTCGATCGACCGCCTCGAACTCGCGCTCGGCCGGATCGCCGCGGCGGCGGAAGCCCTGGGGATCAAGCTGGCGCGAGGCGAGAAGTCGGCGAGCTTCCAATGCGACGGCGAGACGATCGCTTTCTCGATCAGCGAAGGCGTCCGACGCGAAAAGCATGTGCCGACCGAGAAAGAATTGGCCGAACAGGAGGCGGCCCGGAAGCGACGCGCGCGGCGCTGGAACAGCCCCGGCAGCTGGGACGACGACGATTTCGCCTTCTCGTCGTTGCGCGGGCCCGAATGGGATTATCACCCGACCGGCCAGCTCGCGTTCGAGCTGGAGCAGTCATATCTGCTCGGCGGCAGCCCCCGGCGTTCGTTCAGGGATGCCAAGGTCCAGCGGATCGAGACCATGGCGAGCGACATCGCGGTCGGCATCGCCGTGCTGGCTGCCGCGAAGAAGGACGACCGGCTCAAGCGCGAGGAGCAGGCGCGGCGGGACGCGGAGGCGCGGCGGCTGCGCGAGCTGGCCCTGCGCCGCGACCACATCGCCGAACGCCGCGGCAAGGCGCTGGACGAGGTGCTCGAGGAGATGGCCTCGCTCGATCGGCTGAGGCGGCTGGTCGCCAATCTGCGCGCCGAGAATCTGGCAGAGCGAGCCGGGCGCGTCGCCGAATTCCTGGTGATGGCCGAGCGCCGGCTGGCCTCGCGCGAAGCGGCGCTTTCGGCTGACGGCCTCGAGCAGCGCTTCGAGAAGAACAAGCTGTTCGGCGATGATGACGACCACGCCTTCCGGCCGCCTTACGGCTATTATTGAGCAGGTGGTCGGATGGCTCGTCCGGGCACGTCCGGCCTTTTCCGGGCGATGTGTTGGTGCTATTGATGGTGCCAGCGATTTCCCACTTCGGATTTGCGTGGAAAATCAACCTCTTGGGTGCCCAGTAGGAGTGTTCTTCTGGCACCATTTTCCTATCGCAATAGATTCTCGCCGCTCGGCCAAGAAGCCGAGCGTCGCTTTATTGCGTCGTCAACGGTTTGGCGATTGCGCGGATCGCTTTCAGCCCTGTGCCGAAGCGGGCGATCTGCGCGCGATGCGCCGCAAGTTCGCTATAGGGCAGGTAAGAGATATCGAGATCGGCGATGCGCCTGAATGCAGGTCGGGCGACCTGCGCGCGCACCTCCTTTTCGCGGTCGTCCGGCGCGACAAGGAACAGCCCCGCCGCCGCATGGAAGCCGCTGCCGCTCAAGGCGAGATCGAGCATGCGGACGATGCCCGAATAGATCGATGTCGAATGCTCGACCTCATAGGCGGCCGCGACGCGCGGCGAATCCTTCTCGAGCCAGAGCACGTCGATCAGCCGGATCGCGTCGGCGCCGGGCGCGGTGGCGATTTCCGGCGGAAGATGGTCGAGGCAGTGCGTGCCAAGCGCCGTCCCGCCGTACAGTCGCCCGCGATCGTTGGCGGCGATCCACACGCGATAGCCCAGCGCGAGCCCGAGATCGCGTAGCCAGGCCTGCATCTCGCTATGGCTGCGATCGTTTTCACCCTGCTTTTGCTGAAGTTTGTTGAACGTCGCGGCTTCGGTTCGGACCGCGTCGAGCCGCGCGCGCCAATCGTCCGCACCCGCATCGTCGATCGGCGGCGGCGGATAGCGGCCGGTGCCGATATCGAACAGCAGCCCGCCGATCGCGCCGAGATCGTTGGACAGGAGATCGCGATATTCCTCGTTGAGATCGACAATCGCGCTGCGCATCGCCAGGAATTGTTCCCAATTGCCAAGCTTCACCTTCGCGCCGGTGAGCGCGTTATACCCCTTGACGATCGCGGTGTTGAACGGCGGGATCAATGTCGGGTGGAGGAAATAGAGCAGGTTGGCGACGGCCGGCCCGAGCCCCCGAATGCGCAACGCGTCGATCGTGCGAATCTGCTTGATCACATCGTCGGCGCTGCCGCAGCAAAGGCAATTGTCGAGCAGTCGGCCGAAGGCGCGCTGGTTGGCGGGATTCTCGTAAATGTCGGGAATGCGCAGCTTGGGCTTCCACAGAAAGGCGTGGTCGGCGCCTTTGAAGATCTGGCGCTGCTCGGCGATCGAATGGACGACGGTTTCGAGCGATGATCCGCGATAGGCCACCCCGAAGCTGCCCGCGGCGATCTCGGCAACGATCTGCTGGATACCGCGGCGGATCGAGCGGAAATTCTTGAGCCGCTCCTCCCACAGAAACCAGCTACGATAGGATGCGTCGTCGTCGAGGCGCCAGCATTCGATGAGTTGCCGGATCAGCGCCGATCGATCGTTCATGTATCAAATCCCCCATGTCGAACGCGCGTGGAAATGCCGCGTCTCGTTCGATCCCAGGGGGTGGGGGCGGAGCTAAGCCGCGCCCCCGGATCGCTTGTCTCTTCTACTTCCCCTTCGCCCCATTCCCCGCCACCGTCAGCACCGCCAGCGCCAGCGTCTCCGCCCCGCGCTTGATCGTCGGCTCGGGCACCGGGGCGAAGAACGGCGAGTGGTTGACCGGCAGCGGCTTCCCCTCGGCCTTGTAGCGCGCGATCATCGCCGGATCGTAGCCGCCCACCGCGAAGAATACCGAGGGCACGCCCTCGTCGATGAACACCGAGAAATCCTCGCTGGCGTTCCCGCCCGGCAGCGTCGGCGGGACATAGGCCGCATCCTTGCCGAACGCCGCCGCCATCACCGCTGCGGTGCGCGCCGACAGCGCTGCGTCGTTATGCACCGCATTGGTGCCCGACGGATGCGTGATCGCCGGCTCCGGCGCGCGCGCCATCGCCGCCGCCGCGCGCGCGGTGCGCTCGACCCCGTCGATCAGCAATTTGCGCGTCGCATTGTCGTGCGAGCGCAGCGTGAGCATCAGATCGGCGTGGTCGGGGATGATATTGTCGACCGTCCCACCGTTGAACGCGCCGACCGTCACCACGCCGAACGCATTGGGATCCTTCTCGCGGCTGATCACGCTCTGCACGTCGGTGACGAAATGGCTGCCGATGACGATCGGGTCGATGCTCTTGTCGGGCATCGAGCCGTGCGCGCCGACCCCGTTGAAGGTGATCAGGATCTTGTCCGAGGCGGAAGTGACCACCCCGTCCTTCACGATCACCTGACCGAGCGGCATCGGCCCGACATGCGCGGCGAAGCCGTAATCGGGCTTGGGCCAGCGCTTGAACAGCCCGTCGGCGATCATCGCCTTGGCGCCGCTCACCGTCTCCTCGCTCGGCTGGCCGACGAACATCAACGTGCCGTGCCACTGGTCCTTGATCGCGACCAGCGCGGCCGCGGCGCCGACCCACCACGCCATATGGCTGTCATGCCCGCAGGCGTGATCGACGAAGAAGGTCTTGCCGTCCTTCTGCTGTTGCGCGCGGCTGGCATAGGGAAGGCCGGTCTTTTCCTCCATCGGCAGCGCGTCGAGCTCGGTGCGCACCAGCACGGTCGGCCCCTCGCCGTTCTTGAGGATCGCGACGAGGCCGGTCTTGCCGACCCCCTCGGTGACGGTGAAGCCGAGCTTGCGCATCTCGGCGGCGAGCAGGCCGGCGGTGCGCGTCTCCTGGAAACCGAGCTCGGGATGCTGGTGGAGATCCTTATAGAGCGCGTCGAGATGCGGATATTGCTTGTCGAGCGAGGCCTGGATCCGCGCCTTGGCGGCGGCGACGTCGAAGGTCACCGGCGCATTGGGGGTCGCGGCGGGCGGGGTGCCCTCGGGGATCGCGGGAGTGATCTGCGCCAGCGCCGGCGTGCCTGCCAGAGCGGTGAAGGCGGTGGCGAGCATCATGACGGTCTTGCGCATCGGATAGTCCCTCCTGTTCGCCCGGCCCTTAGGGTCCAAAGAGGATCAGGACAATGCCGGCCGATCGCCCAGCGCGAGCAGCGCGAAACTGGCCAGCCAATGCTCGCCCATATAATCCCCCGCGACCGCATCGAGCGACGCGGCGAGGTGGCGATCGGCGGCATCGCGCAGGATCGCCTGCGTCTCGGGGGCGTCGATCGTGGCGGCGAGGGTGCGGAAGGCCCAGGCGCGGCTGAGGTTGAGCCCGTCGAGATGCGCGATCTTGCCGTCGCTGCGGTCGCTGACCGTCGCGGGGGTGAACAGCGCGGCGGGCTCGCGCGCCGCGACGCGCGGCAGGAAGGCGGCGAACCATTGGGCGAAGGCGGCGCGCGGCAGCAGCGCGGCCATCGCGGTCGCTTCCATCAGGATCGGCGAGAGGAAATCCTCGCCGCTCGGCTCCCACGCCTGCGCGTCGCGATCGGCGCCGAACCAGCCGTGCGCGCGCTCGGTGAGCAGGCCGCGCAATGCCGTGTCGCCGGCCACCTCGGCATAACGCACTGCGAGCACCAGGGCGAAGCCGGTATTGGCGTGCTGCCCGGCGCGCACCGGATAGGTCAGCAGCGGCAGGAAATCGCGGAACCGCGCGACGAACGCGTCGGCAAGCGGGCGCAAGGTCGCGGCGTGCGGCGACCCGGCCTGCACCAGCTCCGCCGCGAGCATCAGCAGCCACGCCCACCCGTAGGGCCGCTCGAAGCCGCGCGCCGAGGGGCGGTCGAGATAGGCGCGCTCCGCCTCGACCTTCGCGGGGGTGAAGGCATCGGCGAACAAGGCGTCGATCGCCGCTGCCTCGGCGAGATCGGGGAAGAGGCGACGCACGCGGGCGAGCAGCCAGTAACCGTGGACGCAGCTATGCCAGTCGAAGCTGCCGTAGAAGATCGGGTGGACCGCGCGCGGGGTGTAAACATCCGCGTCGCCGGTCATCACATGATCGGCCTTGTGCGGGTATTCGCGGGTGACGTGGCCCAGCGCGATGCGCGCGAAGCGGGCGGCGTGGTCGGCGGTGAGGTCGTAGGTCATCGGGGTGTTCCGGGAAGGACGGACAGCGCCATGATCGCGATATTGACGCCGAGCAGGATCAGTGCGGTCGGGATCTGCGCCCGGATCACCGCGTGGCGGTCCCTGAGCTCGAGCGCGGCGACTGGGACGATGTTGAAATTGGCCGCCATCGGGGTCATCAGCGTCCCGCAAAATCCCGAGAGCATCCCGAGCGCCGCAACCGGCGCGGGGTTGCCGCCGAAATGATGGATCAGGAACGGGAGACCGATCCCCGCGGTCATGATCGGGAAAGCGGCGAAGGCATTGCCCATCACGATCGTGAACAGCGCCATGCCGAGGCAATAAGCGAGGACCGCGGCGAACGGGATATCGAGCGGCATGATCGTCGTCGCGCCCATCGCGATCCATTGCCCGACATTGGCGGCGGCGAAGATCCCGCCGAGCGCGGCGAGCATCTGCGGCAGGATCATCGCCCAGCCGATCGCGTCGGTTAGGCGGCGCGCCTCGGCGGCGGGTGCGCTGCGCGGCGCGGCGGTCAGGCGGATCGCAAGGCCCAGCGCGACGATCGCGCCCGCGGCGAGCGATACCAGAGTCACTTGCTTGGGGTCGATCAGCGCGACGCCGGCGACCTTGCCGTCGGGGAGGAGCAAGGTGCCGGCGAGCGTCACCGCCGGGATGCACAGGGCAGGGAGGAACAGCCGCGAGCCGAGGCGTTTCGCCGTCGCCGCGCGTTCCGCCGCGCTGGTCGTGCGGACGGGGGCGGGGCGCAATCCCGCGGTGGCGAGCGCGACCATCGCCAGCACGATCATCCCGTTGGCCACATCGGGCAGCCACGGCCCCGCGATCAGGCTCGCCGCGAACAAGGCCCAGAAAGCCGCGCTGCGCCACCAGTCGCGCGTCTCGCGATGCAGCGCATGATGCACCGCTACCGCCGCGGGGAGCAGCCCCGATACGACGCCGAGCGCGTCGAGCCCGATCATTGCCGCCGCGCCTTCAGCCGGCGATCGAACAGCAACAGCCGCGTGCCGTGGACGAGGAAAGCGGCGATCGCGGTCGGGATCGCCCAGACCGCGACATGCAGCGGCGCGACGATGATCCCGTTCTGCTCCAGCACCGCACGGATCAGCAGGATCGATCCGATCGCGATGAACACGTCCTCGCCGAAGAACAGCCCGATATTGTCGACCGCCGCGGCATTGGCGCGGATCGTGTCGCGCGTCTCGGGGTCGAGCGCGGTCGGGTCGCCCCGTTCGGCGGCGCCCTCGGCCATCGGCGCGACGATCGGGCGGACCATCTGGACATGCCCGCCGAGCGAGGTGAGCCCGAGCGCGGCGGTGAGCTGGCGCAGCGCGAGATAGCCGAGCAATACCCGCCCGGTCGTCGCGCCGCGCAGCCGCTGGACGAGCCCGCGGGCATGATCGCGCAAGCCCGCGCGTTCGAGCAGCCCGATCGTCGGCAGCGCGAGCCACGCCACCGCGAGGAACCGCCCGTCGACGAACGCCTTGCCGATCATCCCGATCACCTCGATCGGCCCGTGCCCGGCGGCGAGCGCGCTAGCGAAGGCGGCGATCGTCACCACCAGCAGCGGGTTGATCCCCAGCGCGAAGCCGATGACGATGATGACGATCCCCGACAGGACCAGCATCGCGCGCGCCCTACAGCGTCGCGGCGGCGCGCGCCGCCTGATTGTACTGGCCCGAGATGCGGCGCAGCAGATCGGCGGCGTCGGACAGCGCCGTGTCCCCCGGTCCCTCGTGCGCTACCGCATCGGCGAGCAGCCGCTCGCGCACCGCGCGATAGGCGTCGCAGAAGGCGACCCCCGCCTCGGTCGCGACGACCAGCTTCTCCTTGCCCTGCCGCCGCGTCTCGACGAACCCGGCTTTCTCCAGCTTGCGGATCGCATAAGTGGCGAGATGGGTATCCTCGATATCGAGCACGAGCGTGATGTCGCCGAGCCTTTTGGGGCGGTCGCGGTGGCGGACGGTGTGGAGGATCAGCACCTCGATCGGCGACAATTGCGCCCCCGCCGCCAGCGCGCAGCGCGCGAGCCAGCGCTGATAGGCGGTGGCGGCCAGTGTCAGGCTGAATTCGAGCTCCGACAGCGCCGGGGCGGCGCCATCGGCAAGATGCGCCGACGAGACGATCGCGCGCTTCATATCGCTTTCCTTCCCGGCGCAGCACCCGTCATTCCCGCGCAGGCGGGAATCCAGACTGGCTGGCCTCTCGGATCGAGCCGCAACCTCGGCGCGAATGGATTCCCGCCTTCGCGGGAATGACGAAGGTGGGTTGGTTCGCGCGATTGCGGATCGGGCACGAAGAACTCTGCCGGCATGCGATTGCCCTGTCGTCCTCTCTGCGGTGCAGGGTCGCGCGTCGAAAACGACTTGTCAACGATCGATCATCGTATCATTGATAATTTATAGATAAAATGGAGATGATCGATGCGCTGGCAGTTCTGGATCGATCGCGGCGGCACCTTCACCGATCTGGTCGCCCGCGCGCCGGACGGCACGCTCTCCACCGCCAAGCTGCTGAGCGAGAATCCCGAACGCTATGACGATGCCGCAATCGCCGGCATCCGCATGATGCTGGGGCTGGACCCCGCCTACCACCCCGGCGAAGGCCGGGGTCCAGCATCGGACCGATCGCAACTGGACCCCGGCCTTCGCCGGGGTGACAGTGAGGTGAACGGAGACGGTGTTGCGTGCGATGCCCTGCCCGCCGGCCTGATCGAACAGGTCAAGATGGGCACCACCGTCGCGACCAATGCGCTGCTCGAACGCAAGGGCGCGCGGACCTTGCTGGTGGTCGATGCCGGCTTCGCCGATCTGCTGACGATCGGCAATCAGGCGCGGCCGCGCTTGTTCGATCTCGCGATTCGCTTGCCCGCGCCGCTCCACGATGCGGTCGAGGAGATCGGCGGGCGGATCGACGCCGCGGGCAATACCCTCATCCCGCTCGACGAGGATGCGGTGCGCGCGATGTTCGCGCGTCACGCGGGCGCGTTCGAGGCGGTGGCGATCGCGCTGACCCACGCCTGGGCGTTTCCCGAAACCGAACGCCGCGTCGCCGCGCTGGCGCGCGAGGCGGGTTTTTCGCAGGTTTCCGCCAGTCATGACGTCAGCCCATTGACCGGGTTGGTCGCGCGCGGCCGCACCACGGTGGTCGACGCCTATCTCTCGCCGGTGCTGCGGCGCTATGTCGATCGCGTCGCGGGGGCGCTCGGCGATACCCCGCTCGCCTTCATGCAGTCGAGCGGCGGGCTGGCCGATGCACGCGCGTTCCAGGGCAAGGACGCGATCCTCTCCGGCCCGGCGGGCGGGGTGGTCGCGGCGGCGCGCACCGCCGAGGCGGCGGGGTTCGATCGCGTGATCGGCTTCGACATGGGCGGCACCTCGACCGACGTGATGCTCTACGCCGGCCAGTTCGAGCGCGCCTTCGATACCGAGGTCGCGGGGGTCGAGCTGCGCGTGCCGATGATGGCGATCGAGACGATCGCGGCGGGGGGCGGGTCGATCCTCCATTTCGACGGCGCGCGCTATCGCGTTGGGCCCGACAGCGCGGGGGCCAATCCGGGGCCGGCGTCATACCGTCGCGGCGGGCCGCTGACGATCACCGATGCCAATGTCTTCGTCGGCAAGATCCAGCCGGGGCATTTCCCCGCGATCTTCGGCCCTGCCGGCGACCAGCCGCTCGATCGCGACACGGTGGCGGCGCGCTTCGCCGATCTCGCCGCCGAGATCGCGAAGGCGACCGGCCGTGCGCAGGAGCCGCGCGACGTGGCGGAGGGTTTCCTTACGGTCGCGGTCGCCAATATGGCCGGCGCGATCAAACGCGTCGCCTTGGAGCGCGGCGAGGATGTCACCCGTTTCGCGCTGCAATGTTTCGGCGGGGCGGGGGGGCAGCATGCGTGCAAGGTGGCCGAGACATTGGGGATGCGGACGGTGTTGATCCACCCGTTCGCTGGGGTGCTTTCGGCCTATGGCATGGGGCTCGCCGACCGCGCGGCGATGCGCCAGCGGTCGCTTGAACGGACGCTCGAAGAGGCGCTGCTGCCCGAGATTGCCGCGCTGGCCGACGCGCTCGGCGACGATGCGGTGCGTGAATTGGAGCAAGGCATACCATCCACCGTTCGCCCTGAGCTTGTCGAAGGGCGGCCCGACCTCTCGAACGACAGGACGCCCTTCGACAAGCTCAGGGCGAACGGATCGGATGTCGCGCAGGACCAGCGGGAGAAGGAGCCGGCACGCCGCGAGGTGAGCGTCGGGCTGCGATACGCCGGCACCGATACCGCCTTGCCCGTCCCGCTGGGCACCCTCGCCGCGATGCGCGCAGCATTCGAGACGGCGCATCGCGCGCGCTTCGGCTTCGTCAGCCCCGACCGCGCGATCGTCGCGGAGAGCGTGATCGTCGAGGCGATCGTCCCCGGTACCCCGGTGGCGATGCCGGTGCTGGCTCCGCGTGCCGGTGACGCGCCGGCGCCGCTGGAGACGATCGCCCTGTGGAGCAGCGGGCGCGAGCATCGTGCGCCGGTCCACGATCGCGATGCCCTGCGCCCCGGCGATCGCATCGCCGGCCCCGCGCTGATCCGCGAGGCGATCGCCACCACCGTGGTCGAGCCCGGCTGGCGGCTCGAAGTGGGGCGCGCAGGCGAATTGCTGCTCCACCACGAAGCCGCCGTGGCGCTCGATGCGCGCGACGATCCGGCGGTGGCCGATCCGGTCCAGCTCGAATTGTTCAACGCGCAATTCATGGGGATCGCCGAGCGGATGGGGGTGGTGCTGCGCAACACCTCGAGCAGCGTCAACATGAAGGAGCGGCTCGATTTCTCCTGCGCCTTGTTCGACGCGGCGGGGAATCTCATCGCCAATGCGCCGCACGTCCCGGTCCATCTCGGCGCGATGGGGGAGAGCGTGCGCGCGGTGATCGCCAGCCGCGCGGGGACGCTCAAGCCCGGCGACGCGGTTGCGCTCAACAATCCCTTCAACGGCGGCACCCACCTCCCCGACGTGACGGTGATCTCCCCGGTGTTCGACGAGCGCGGCCACGAGATCCGCTTCTTCGTCGCCAATCGCGGGCATCACGCCGATATCGGCGGGCTCACTCCCGGTTCGACCCCGCCGACCTCACGCACGCTCGAGGAAGAAGGCGTGGTGATCGATGATTTCCTGCTGGTCGACGGCGGCGAGTTGCGCGAGGCCGAGTTCCGCGCCTTGCTGGCGGGCGCGCGCTGGCCCGCGCGCAGCCCCGACGTCAATGTCGCCGATATCAAGGCGCAACTCGCCGCCAACGAGACCGGGATCGCCGAATTGTGCGCGCTGGTCGCGGCGCGCGGCTGGGGGATGGTCAGCGCCTATATGGGGCATGTGATGGCCAATGCGGAGGAGAGCATCCGCCGCGTCATCACCCGGCTGAGCGACGGCGCGTTCGACTATCCGATGGACGATGGCGCGCGGATCGCGGTCAAGGTGACGGTCGATCATGCGGCGCGCGCGGCGACGATCGACTTCACCGGCACCAGCGCGGCGAGCGCGGGCAATTTCAACGCCCCGCCGGCGGTGACCCGCGCGGTGGTGCTCTACGCCTTCCGCTGCCTCGTCGGGGAGGATCTGCCGCTCAACGAGGGGTGTCTTGCGCCGCTGACGATCGTCATGCCCGAGGGGAGCTTCCTCTCGCCCCCGCCGGGGAGCGCGGTGGTCGCGGGCAATACCGAGGTGAGCCAGGCGGTGTGCAACGCGCTGCTCGGCGCGCTGGGCGCGGAGGCGGCGTCGCAGGGGACGATGAACAACTTCCTGTTCGGCAACGATCGCGTCCAATATTATGAAACGATCTGCGGCGGTTCGGGCGCGGGGCCGGATTTCGACGGCGCCTCGGCGGTGCATACGCATATGACCAACACCCGCATCACCGATCCCGAGATATTGGAATTGCGCTATCCGGTGCGGCTCGACCGGTTCGCGATCCGGCGCGGGTCGGGCGGGGCCGGGCGGCAGCGCGGCGGCGACGGGGCGGTGCGCGCGATCACCGCCTTGGAGCCGATGACCGCGACGATCGTCGCCTCGCGCCGCACGGTCGCGCCGTTCGGGCTCGCCGGCGGGGCCGACGGGGCAGCGGGGGCGCAATGGGTCGAGCGGCGCGACGGCACGCGCGAGCTGCTCGGCGGACGCGCCGAGGTCGCGCTGGAGGCGGGCGATCGCTTCGTGATCGAGACCCCGGGCGGCGGGGGATACGGGCGGGCTTGAGGTAATCACCCCTCCCCGTTCGGGCTGAGCTTGTCGAAGCCCTGCACTTTTCTTGCCTTGAAGAAGGACAGCCCTTCGACAAGCTCAGGGCAAACGGCGGTGGGATAGGTCTATGCCTCCAGCTCGACGTCCCAATAGAGCCAGTCGCGCCACGTATCGTGGAGGTAATTGGGCGGGAAGCGCCGGCCGTGTTCCTGCAGATGCCAGCTCGTCGGGCGGATCGGCTCGATATGCAACGGCATCCCCGCCTCGCGCGGGGTGCGCCCGCCCTTGCGCAAATTGCACGGCGCGCAGGCGGTGACGACATTCTCCCACGTCGTCCGCCCGCCATAAGCACGCGGGACGACGTGATCGAAGGTCAGGTCGCGCTGCGCGCTGCCGCAATATTGGCAGGAGAATTTGTCGCGCAGGAACAGGTTGAACCGGGTGAATGCCGGGAATTGCGACGGCCGGACATATTGTTTGAGCGCGATCACCGAGGGCAGCTTGATCGACTGCGTCGGGCTGCGCACCTCGCGCTCATAATGCGCGACGATGTCGACGCGATCGAGGAACACCGCCTTCACCGCGGTCTGCCACGGCCAGATCGACAGCGGGTAATAGGACAGCGGCGTATAATCGGCGTTCAACACGAGCGTCGGGCAGCTGTCCGGATGTCGGATCAGATCGGGATGGAACAAGCCTTCGCCCCTTTCGATACCGTGTTGCGAACGCCCTTACGACGCTTGCCGTGACACGATGATGACAGAGGGGGAATCATGCGGTCAAGTGCGAACGCGGCGGGATTCCGCGAGTCGCGCGACGGATGGAAGCCAGCGAGGTGTGGGCTGATCGCCGAGGCCCGCCTGTTTTCCTCCCGTCATTCCCGCGAAGGCGGGAATGACGACGGCATAGAGATCAGCGCGTCTAGACCCCGCGCACCTGCGACCAGGCGGCGGCGATTTCCGCCATATTGTCCGCCACCGCGCGGAACGGCGCGCCGTCATGCCCGATGCTGGCGCGGATCACCTCGGCGCGCGCGCCGGCGTAGAAGCGCGCGAGCGTCTTCGATACCTCGCCGCCCTTGTCGAAATCGAGATTGGCCTCCAGCGCGAACAGGATCGCGGTGGCGCGGGTCACGCGCTCGCTCTTGGTGGCGAACTGGTTGCGCTCGGCGGCCCAGCCGGCGACGCGCAGCGCCTGGATCAATTCCTCGTAGAGCAGCGACACCAGGGCCGCGCCGTCGGCGTTGCTGGTGCGGCCCGCGAGGTCGATCTCGCGATAGGTCTGGGCGGGGTTGCGCAGCAGCGCGCTTGCATAGGCCATGTCAGTTGTTGCCCGACTTGGTCCACATGTCGATCTGCTGCTGCAGATAGGCCTGGGTCGACTTATAGGCGGCGACCTTCGAGTTCATATTGGCGAATTGCTGGGTCAGCCGGTCGGTCATCGCCTGCTGCTGGAGCGTGAGATCGTCCTGCTGCTTGCCGAGATCGCTCTTCGCCGCGGTATAGGTCGTGTTCGACGCGCCGAGCCCGTAGACCATGCTCGTCGCGTTGAGCTGGATCGATTGCATCGCGGCGTTGATGCCGTCGGTGTTGCTCGTCCCATAAGCGAAGATCGCCTCCACCCCCGCCGGATTGTTGGTGATGGCATTGGTCAGCGTCGTCGAATTGACCGAGAGCGAACCGTCGCGATTGGTGTTGACGCCCAGATCGGCGAGCGTCGCGGGCGCGCCGGTCGCGGGATTGGCAATCAGCTGCCGCGTCGTCAGCGAACGCATCGAACGGTACAGATTCTGCGCCGCGGTATCGGCGCGCAGATCGCCGGTGATCGGATCGACCAGCGCCTTCAGCGCGCTGAACACCTGGTTGTAGGTATCGACGAAATCGTTGACCGCATTGGTCAGCGCGGTGGTCGGCGTGGTCGACGACAAGGTGACCGGGGTGGCCGACACCGCGTTGAGGTTGATCTGCAGCCCGCTGACCAGATCGCTGATCGAATTGCTCGTCCGCTCCACCGCGACGCCGTCGAGCGTCAGCTTGGCGTTCTGCGCCGGGCTGGCGATCTTCATCGCGGCGCCGGGGCCGACGTTGAACGCGGAGAGCGTGCCATTGTCGTCGGTCGTCGCGGTGAGCGTGAACGCCTGCGCCGCGCCGGTCGCGCCCTTGAGCGAAAGATAGGCCGAGCCGTCGACATTGGTGACGATCGACGCGGTGACCCCGGTGCCCGAGGCGTTGATCGCGCTCGCCAGCCCGGCGAGCGTATTGTCGCTGCTGTCGACCGTGATTGTGGCGGGCGTGCCGCTGCCCGCGGCGAATGTGGCCATCGACCCGTCGGCATTATAGGTCGCGGTGCCGAGCGTCAGCGTGAACTGGCCGGTGCCGATCGACGCCTGCGCGCTGGCGACCGGGGTGGTGCTGACCGCGGTCTGCGCGCTGGCGAGCTGGCTCACCGTGATGCTGCCGCTCAGCCCGTTGAGCTTCGCGCCGATCAACGGGGTCACGCTCAGCACATTGGCGTTCGAGCTGGCCGGCTGGGCGACGAGCGAGCCACCCTTGACGAGCTGCTGCAGCGCATTGGCGAAATCGGTGATCGAGCCCTTGAGCGTCGACACGTCCGAAATCTGCGTCGTCAGTGTCTGCGACTTGGCGTTGAGCGCGGCGACCTTGGTGGCGAATTGCGCATTGACCAGCGAGGCGACGAGCGCCGCGGTATCGACCCCCGAACCCGTGTTGAGCGAGCTGAGCAGCTGCTGCGCGGCCCCCGCATTGACGCTGGCGGTGGTGCTGGCCGCCGTATTGGCGGTCGACGTGGTCGAGCTGGTGCTGCTGGTCGTCGTCGTCATGCTTGTTGAAACGACCGGAAGAGGCGATTCTTTACGGCTGTTTCGACGCCTGCGTCCGGATCACCCTCCGTCGAATCGCGATTCCCCTCCCCGTTCGGGCTGAGCCTGTCGAAGCCCTGCACTTTCTTCCTCGGAAGAAGGACAGCCCTTCGACAAGCTCAGGGCGAACGGGGAGGGGGGGTCAGACCTTCACGCCATTTTCGTCGAACCGCGCGGTCTCCGGCACGTCGATCGTCGGCGGCCGGCGCCCGGCGATTTCGGCGTCGAGGTTGAACACGAACGCCAGCACCGTCGCGATCGCGAGATAGAGGTCGTCGCGGATCTCCTGCCCTTCGCGGCTGGTGTAATAGACCGCGCGGGCGAGCTGGGGATATTCGAGCACCGGCACCGCATAATCGCCGGCCATTTCGCGGATCGCGAGTGCGGTCGCGCCGCGCCCCTTGGCGACCACCACCGGCACCTGATCGTTGCCGCGATCGTAGCGCAGCGCGACCGCGAAATGCGTCGGGTTGGTCAGCACGACATGCGCCGAGGCGAGCGCCTTCTTCATCGAGCGGGAAAGCATCGCGCGCTGCTTGGCGCGGATCTGGCCCTTGAGTTCGGGATTGCCCTCGGTCTCCTTATGCTCGTCCTTCACTTCCTGCTTGGTCATGCGCAATTTGCCGAGCAGCCGGATCAGCTGGACCGGCACGTCGAGCATCGCGATCGCGACCAGCCCCAGCGCCATGACGATCAGGATATGCGTCAGCGTGCCCCCCAGCGCGCCGACCGCCACCTCGACGTTCGAGGCGGCGAGACCGAACATCGCGTGCGACGAGGACATCAGCAGCCAGGTGCCGATCGCGCCGAGCAGCACCACCTTGAGCAGCGATTTGCCGAGTTCGATCCACCCGGTCGGGCCGAGGATGCGCTTGAGCCCCGATGCGGGGTTGATCCGCGATCCCTTGGGCGCGAGCAGCGAGGCGTTGAAGCGCAGCGCGCCGAGCCCGCCCTGGCTCAGCACCGCCGCGACGACGGTGATCGCGAACAGGGCGCCGAGCGCGGGGGCGAGTTCCCCCCCCGCTTCGGCGAGCGGGCGCCACGGGTGGAAATCCTCGACGTCGCCGCGCCCGAAGCTGAGGCTCGCGGCCATCACCGCCTTGCACGCGCGGAGCAGCGACGCGCCGAACATCGCGATCCACGCGGCCCCCGCCAGCATCACCAATGCGGTGGCGAAATCGCGGCTGCGCAGGATCTCGCCGCGCTGGGTGGCGTCCTTGCGGCGCTTCGCGGTTGGCGCCTCGGTCCGTTCGCCGAATTGCTCCGACATCAGCGGATCACCAACGCCTGGGTCGCGGCGAGCCCGTCGCGCACGATCACCTGCATATAGTCACCCATCGCCGGGAAGGCGATCGCGAGCGAGACGATCCCGACGCCGAGGCTCGCCGGCAGCCCGACCGCGAACAGATTGAGCGCCGGCGCCGCGCGTGAAAGCATCCCGACGATGAGGTTGAGGCACAACAGGAGGAAGCCGACCGGCAGCGCGAGCAGCAGCCCGGCGAGAAAGGCATAGCCCCCGAAAAAGGCGATATCGCGCATCTGCGTGGTGGTCAGCCAGGCGGCGCCGGGCGGCATCGCGGTGTAGCTTTTGAGGATCATGTCGACCAGCACGAGGTGCCCGTCGAGCGACAGGAACAACAGGGTCAGCATGATCGACAGGAATTGACCGATCGCGGGGGACGACCGCCCCGAATTGGGGTCGATCATATTGGCGAAGCCGATCCCCATCGATCCGCCGATGATCTCGCCCGCGACGAGCGGCGCGGCAAAGGCGATCTGCAGCACGAAGCCGAGCGCGAGCCCGACCATCGCCTCCGCCGCGACCGCGAGGAAGGTCGCGACCGCGAAGATCTGCGCCGGGGGCTGGATCGGGTGGCTCGCCAGCACCAGCACCCCGATCGCGCCGGAGAGCGCGACCCGGACCTGGAGCGGCACCGACATATTGCCGAACACCGGCGCGGTGATGAATGCGCTGCCGACGCGCACCATCACGAACAGGAGCGCCCATAATTGGGGCTCGATCGCAAGGCCGAAGCCGAGCATGCGTTATTTCACCAGATCCGGAATCCGATCGAAGATGCCGATCGTGAAATCGCTGAGCAGCCCGAGGATCAGCCCGCCGAACAGCATGATCGAGATCGCGACGACGATCAGCTTGGGGACGAACGACAAGGTCTGCTCGTTGATCGAGGTCGCCGCCTGGATCATGCCGAGGATGAGGCCCGAGACCAGCGCCGGGATCAGGATCGGCGCGGCGGCGAGCGCCAGCACCCACATCGTCTGGTTCGCGACGGTCAGGAAATAATCAGCGTCTGCCATGAAAATTCTCAGGTCGCGAAGGAGTTAGCGAGGCTGCCCATCGTCAGCGCCCAGCCGTCGACCAGCACGAACAACAGCAATTTGAACGGCAGCGAGATGATCGTCGGGGAGAGCATCATCATGCCGAGCGACATCAGCACCGTCGCCACCACCAGATCGATGACGATGAACGGCAGGAAGACGAGGAAGCCGATCTGGAACGCGGTCTTCAATTCGCTCGTCACGAACGCCGGGAGCAGCACCGAAAAGGGGATGTCGTCGGTCTTGGCGTAAGGCCCGGACTTGGCCATTTCGGCGAACATCGTCAGATCCTTGACCCGCGTCTGCTTGGCCATGAAGGCGTGGAGCGGCGTGCCGGCATGTTTGATCATCTCGGTCCCGGCGAGCTTGCCCGCGGCATAGGGCTGGATCGCCTCGGTGTTGATGCGGTTGACCACCGGCGCCATCACGAAGAAGGACAGGAACAGCGAAAGCCCGATAAGCACCTGATTCGGCGGTGTTTGCTGAAGGCCGAGCGCCTGACGCAGGATCGACAGCACGATGATGATCCGCGTGAAGCTGGTCATCATCAGCACGATCCCGGGGAGGATCGTCAGCAGCCCCATGATGATCAGGACCTGCAACGACAGCGAGAGCGAGCCGTTGCCCGGCTGGCTCGACGCCGCGCCGCTCGAAAGCTGGCCGAGCGCGCGATCGAGCGCGTCGCCGACCCCCGGGGTCGCCGGGGCGGCGGGCGCCGCCGGCGGGGCGACCTGCGCGAAGGCGGGCATCGCGATGATCAGCGCGACGACCAGCGCGGCAATCACAAGCGTGAACTTTGTGAACTTTGACCCGCCGTGCGCCGCGCGGCGCGCGTTCGGCTGGCGGAACAGCGCCGGGCCGTCACCGATACGCGTCACGCTCATGCGAGGTCACCGCGCGCGACGGCCTTGTCGACCAGCGTCACCCCGCCGCGCCCGACCGAGACGAGCAGCCGGCTGCCCTCGAAATCGACCACCGCGAGGCGGAGACCGGGGGAGATCATCATCGTTTCCTTGACTGCGATCAGCCGCGTCGGCGCCTTGCCGGGCATGCGGCTTTCGAGCCGCCGCCACAGCCACAGCGAGCCGATCATCAGCCCGCAGACCAGCGGCAGCAGGATCACCAGCTTGAGAACATAAGCCCACATCATCGCCGGATCAGCCGCGCTTCTCGGGGTTGGCGAGCTCGGTCATGCGGACGCCGAAGCGATCGCCCACCGTCACCACCTCGCCGCGGCCGATCAGCGTGCCGTTGACGAACACGTCGAGCAGTTCGTTGGCCTGCCGGTCCAATTCGATCACGCTCGATTCGCCGAGCGCGAGCAATTCGCGGAGCGTGAGCTGGGTCGAGCCGATCTCGACCGTCAGCTTCACGTCGACATCCTGCAGCAGCCG
This sequence comes from Sphingomonas sp., assembly GCA_017849555.1. GTDB lineage: Bacteria > Pseudomonadota > Alphaproteobacteria > Sphingomonadales > Sphingomonadaceae > Sphingomonas > Sphingomonas lycopersici. The sequence goes on from JAFIGU010000087.1 coordinate 33,598, forward strand.
GAAATTGGCCGCCACCGCGCCCGCGGCGTCCGCGTCGGCCGCGAAAGAGCCGGTCATGTCGTTCATGCGTTATTTCCTTCGAGACTCGCGAGTTTGGTGAGGCGGATCGCGGCATGGCCGTTGGCGGTGCCGACGGTGCCGATGCCGAGCCGATCGTTGCCGACCATCACCGGCACGTCGTTGGTGAAATGGATCGGGATCACGTCGCCGGGCTTCAGATCCATCAATTTGGCGAGGCTGATCACCGGCTCGGCGAGCACCGAGCGCACCGGGAAGCGCACCTGCATCGCCGCGCGGGTCAGCGCCGCGCTCCATTGCGCATCCTGCTCGGCGGCCTTGGCGACGACCTTGCCGGTTAGCGCGGTGCCGTGCGGCTTCAATGCGGAGACGGGATAGACCAGGTCGATGAACACCGGGCGGGCATTGCCCTGCGCGATCCCGAAGCGGGTGACGATCATCGCGTCGTCCGCCTCGATATTGGTCAGCATCGCGGCATTATGCTCGCACCGCCCGACGGTGAAGCCGACCCGCGCGAGCGGTTCCCACGCGGTGGCGAGCGGCGCGGCGATCATCTCGCCGAGCCGGCCGACCATCGCCTCCGCCGCGGGCGAGAATTCGTGCGGCAGCTCGATCGGGACATAGCCGACCCCGCCGAAGAACAGATCGAGCAGTTCGAGCACGAATCGCCCGTCGAACACGCAGAGCGCGGTGCGCCCCTCCATCCCCAGCGGCAGCCAGGCGGTGAGCGTATCGGGGCGTTCGGCGCGATAATCGGCGAAGCGCTGCACCATCAGCGGCTCGGCCCAGGTCCTCAGCTCCTGCCGCAGAATCGGCTCGAACACCCCGCGCAGGCTGCGCGCGAGGCGCGCCGAGAGGTGTTGCAGCGTGTGCAGATCGCCGAACGGATTGAGCTTCGCCTGGCCGAGCCCGCTCGCATTGACGGGTTCGCCGCGGGCGGCCCCGCGGCGTCCGGCGTCGGATGGTGAAGCGGTGTTAACCATGCCCGCTCACTGAACAACGAAATTGGTAAAGTAGACGTTACTAATCCCGCCGAAGCCTTCCTTTTCCTTGAGCACCTTGTTGATCGAGGCGGCCAGCTTCTTGGCCAGCGCCTGCTTTCCGTCGGAGGTGAAGACCTGATCCTCGGTGGTGTCGCCCAGCGTCATCAGCACCGCGGAGCGCACCGCGATGTCGTTGGTCTTGAGGTTCTGGATCACCGTATCGTCATAGGGCGTCGAGACCGCGATCCCGATCTGGAGGAAGTGCACCGAATCCTGCAGATTCGCGGTGAACTCCTTCTCCATCGCGTAATAATTGGAGGCGAAGCGGTCGCCGCCCTCGCCCGGGGGAGTCGGCATGCCGTGATCCTCGGCCTTGGCCTCGCCCTCGCCGCCGCCGTGGCCGCCTTCCTTGCCGTCCTTGCTCGGGCGCTTCTGCTCGCTCTTGGGAACGAGGTGCGGGCCGGGGGCGACGGCGGCCTTGTGCCCGCCGATCAGCCCCGAGCCCGAGGCATAGAGACCGGCGCCGACCCCGCCGCCGATCAGCGCCACCGCGCCGACCGCCAACAGCGCGATCTTGCCGATCTTTCCCTTCTTCTTCGGCGTTTCCGCCTTGTCGTCCTTGTCACTCATATCATGTCCCTCGGGTATCAGGCGATACGTTCGTCGCTTGCCGCCTCATCGTCGGCGCTCGCCGCGCTGGCGGGCCGCATCGGTGCGGCGGCGGTTCGTTGTTGCTGTTGCTGCTGTGCCGCGGCGTGCCCGCCGGCATCGGTGGTGGCGCTGCCGGTCGAGGCGGAAAGCTTCAGCCCGCGCGCTTCGGCAAGATCGGCGAGCCGCGGCTGCGCGTCCGCGAGGATCTGCCGCGTCTCGGGCTGGTGCGCGGCGAGATGGACCGACACCGCGTCGCCGTCGCGCTTCAGCGACACGTCGATCGCGCCGAGCGCGGCGGGGATCAGCCGGATGCGGGTGTCGCTGGCATTGGCGGTGTCGCGCAGCGCCTCGATCCGCTGGATCATCGCCTGCGGCCAATTGTCCTGCTTCAGATCGAGCGCGGCGTGGCGAGCGTCGGCGGTCGCAGCGACCGCGTGGGCGGCATTATCGGTGCCGGCGGGGAGCACGAACGTCGCGGCCGGTTGCGGCGCGGCGGCGGTGCGCTCGTCGGCGGCGGCGCGGCGGATCGCCTCGGCGAACACCTGCGCGGCCGGGGCGATCGCGATCGGTTGCGGCGCGGGTTGCGACGCGGCGACGGCGGCCGTCTGGGGCGCGACGGGCGCCGTCGGCGCGGTCGTGCGCATTCCCTCGCTCGGTGCGGGTCCGGGCGCCGGTGTCGCGGGCGCTTGCGGCGTGGGCGTCGCATTGACCTGAACCGAATCGATCGGCCCGAGCGCCATGATGGGCGCTATTGACTGGACCGGCGCGACAAGCGGCGCGGCGAGTATTGCCGGTGCCGGAGCTGGCGTCGGCGGCGGCGCGGCAGCGGCGATCGGAGCCGGGCGCAACGCCGCGATCAGCCGATCGAGCGGCGCGGGTGCGGCGGCGAGCTCGAGCGCGGGAACGGGATCGCGCCGCGTGACCGGTGCGGCTGCGGGCGGTGCGGCCGGCTGCGCGGGCGCGTTGCCCGTCGCGGCCACGGTGCGCGCGCGATCCGCGGGCAAAGGCTGCGCCGCCGGCTGCTCCTGCGGAACCTCTACCGCGTTCGCCCTGAGCTTGTCGAAGGGCGGCCCCAGCTCGCGAATGGCAGGACGCCCTTCGACAAGCTCAGGGCGAACGGGGGTGGAGGAGGCGGGTTCTGCTGCGACCTCCGCTGGCGCAACGCCGGCCTCGCCGCCGCGCGATTGCTGCGCGGGAGCGGTTGGGATCGTCGGCGCTGGCGTCGCGGCAACCGGCGTCGTCGCAGGTGTCGCCACTGGATCGGGCACGGCGTCCGTCAACACCGGCGCGGCGACAGGCATCACTGTCGGCGGCGCCGCCGGGCTCGGCGCAGCCTCCGCGGCCTTCGCCACCACCGGCTCGGTCAGGATCGGCAGCGCAGGCGGCATCATCCACGCCAGCGCATCCGGCAAGCCGCTCTGATCGTCCGGCAAATCCTTGCCGGGGGCGGCATCCTCCTGCCGGGCGTCGCCGGTGTCGGACGGATCGGCGGGCTTGCCCTCGACCGGTGCGAGCAATGCAGGGAAAGACGCGGGCGCGCCCGTGGCGACGCCGGGCGGCGTCGCGGGGCTGCCCGTCTTGGTGAAGATCAGCGCCAGATTCGAAACTGCGGTCATGGCCCCTGTGTGTCCGTCGGTCTTTCCGACAGACCGATCAGCAAAGATCGTGCCGGATTTTCCCGGTCGGTCGCGTCGGCGGCGCATCGCGCAGCTTGCGGATTTCGCGCAGCGCCGCCTCGGCCTCGCCGCGCGCGATCAGTTTCTCGACTGCGCTCTGGTCGCGCTTGGCGCTGCGGGTCGCTTCGGCGGCGCGCTCGGCCTCATATTCGGCGGTGCGGACGCGGTTGGCGGCGGTCTCGGCCGAACGATGTAGCCGCTCGCGATAATGCGCGGCGGCGGCGAGCGAGAAGCCCGCGCCGCGTTCGGTCGCCGGGGCGACATCGGCGGCGAGCCGCGCGATCCGCGTCGAGAGCGCGCTTTCCTGCGCATGCGCATCGCGCGCGCGTGCCTCGGCGGCCTGCGCCAGCCCATATTGCAAGGTGCGGACGCGCAGCACGCGCGCGAGCTTGCGCGTGTCAGCCATCGCCGAACACCCCGGTCAGTTCGGTCACCGAATCCTCCAGCGTCACGCTCGACGCGGCATCCTGGCGGATGAATTCCATCACCGCCGGGTGGCAGGCGATCGCGGCATCGATCTCGGGGTCGGAGCCCGCGCGATAGGCGCCCATCAGCACCAGATCGCGATTCTCCTCATAGGTCGCGAGATGCCGGCGCAGCACCCGCGCGGCGTGGAGATGCGGCGGCGACGCGATGTCGGTCATCACGCGGCTGACCGATTTGGACACGTCGATCGCGGGATAGACCGCGCGTTCGGCGAGCGTGCGGCTCAGCACGATATGCCCGTCGAGGATCGAGCGTGCCGAATCGACCACCGGGTCGTTGCCGTCGTCGCCGTCGGCGAGCACGGTATAGATGGCGGTGATCGATCCGCCCGAGGTCACGTCGGTGCCGGCGCGTTCGATCAGGTTGGGCAGCATCGCGATCGCCGACGGCGGATAGCCGCGCGCCGAGGCGGGTTCGCCCAGCGCCAGCCCGATCTCGCGCCCGGCATGCGCGACGCGGGTCAGCGAATCCATGATCAGCAGCACGTCCTTGCCCTCGGCGCGGAACGCTTCGGCGATCGCGGTGGCGCGGAGCGCGCCGCGGATGCGCAGCACCGGCGAATGATTGGCCGGCACCGCGACGACCACGCTCTTGGCGCGCGCCTCGCCCGCGACCTTGGTCTCGAGGAAGTCGGCGACCTCGCGGCTGCGCTCGCCGATCAGCCCGATGACGATCACGTCGGCGCGCGCGGCGCGGACCATCATCCCGAGCAGCACCGATTTGCCGACCCCGGAGCCGGCCATGATGCCGATCCGCTGGCCCTTGCCGATCGTCAGCAGCCCGTTGATAGCGCGCACCCCGACATCGAGCGGCTGGAGCACGCGCCCGCGATCGAGTGGCGACTGGAGCTTGCCCGCGAGCGGCCACGCCCCCGCGCCGCGGATCGCGCCGAGCCCGTCGATCGGGCGCCCCGCGCCGTCGACCACGCGGCCGAGCAAGGCGGCGCCCACTTCGGCCTCGCCTGGGGGGCCGATCGGGCGCACCGGGGCGTGTGGCAGCAGCGCGGCCGGGCCGCCGAGGTTCATCAGCAGGGTGCGGCCGTTGCGGAAGCCGATCACCTCGGCCTCGACCCCGTCCGCCTTGCCGCCGACCTGGCAGACGGTGCCGACCGGCAGGTTGAGCCCGACGGCTTCCATCAGCAGCCCGTCGAACGAGGCGAGGCGGCCCGAAACCTTGGGGGTCGGGAGAAAATCCCCGACCAGGGCGTCGAGATAATCGGTTGCGAACCGGGTGAGCATGCAGGCGCCTCGCGTTTTAAATCTGAGCTACCCCGGCACCTTCCACCCCGGCGAAGGCCGGGGTCAGCATCGGACCGGTCGTGACTGGACCCCGGCCTTCGCCGCGGTGGATCGTATTTTGCGCACGATGCTCTAACCCGCCGGCACCGCGACCTTGTCGAGCGCGGCGGCGAGCTGGTCGAGCCACAGGTCCGGCCCGTCCTCGACGATCGTCGAGGCGGTTTCGAGCTCGAAGCTGCCGCGCGCGATCTGCGCATCGGCGACGGGGAACAGCGTCGCGGGCAGATGCCCGTCGAGCAGCGCCATATCGGCCGGGTTGACCCGCAGGATCGCGCTTTCGGACGCGTCGGCGATCAGATCGGTCGCGGCGGCGACGCGTGCGGCGAGCAGGCCGCCCGATACGCCGATCTCGCCGACCAGCCGGGTGACGAGATGCTCGACCGTCTGGCGCATATGCTTCGCCAGCCGGTCGCGATCGATTCGCGCATCGTCGCGCAACGCGTCGGCCAGCCCGGCGAGCAAAGCGCGGTCGCGCTCGGCGGTCGCGGCGGCTTCGGCGCGCGCCGCGGCGAGGCCGGCGGCATAGCCTTCGTCATGCCCCGCCTGACGCGCGACCTCGGCCGGATCGATGAACGGCGCCGGCTCGGCATTGGCGTCGAGCGGGTTCCAGCCCTCGGTCGGGTTGGTTTCGGGATCGGCCGGCGCATAGCTGCGCGGCTGGGGTTCGGCCTCGGTGTCGCGGCCGAACGCGCTCTTGATCCGCGCGATCAGATCGGCCGGTGCGAAGCCGGGCTCGCGATCGGCGAAGCTGCGGCTGAGGCGGATCGCCGCATCGCTGTGCCGCGCGGAAAGCCCGACGACGAAATCGTAAGATGCCGCCTCAGACATAATCGTCCTCGCCTCCGCCCATCTGGATCGTGCCGTCCTTGGCAAGGTTGCGCGCGATCTGGATGATCGCCTTCTGCGCCTCGAGCACTTCGGACAGCTTCATCGGGCCGCGCGCTTCCATCTCGTCGCGGATGCCGTCCGCGGCGCGCGCCGACATGCAGCCGAGGAAGCGGTTGCGCGCCGCCTCGTCGACGCCCTTCAGCGCGCGGGTCAGGATGTCGCCGTCGATGTTGCGGATCAGCGTGCCGAGATTCTTGTCGTCCATGTCGAGCAGGTTGTCGAAGACGAACATCGCCTCTTCGATCGCCTTGGCGGTTTCCTTGTCGAGCTTGAACAATTTGGGCATCACGCGCTGCTCGGTCGCCTTGCGCGCGCTCTGCAGGATCTTGGCCGCTTCGCGCGTCCCGCCCAATTGCACCTGGGTGCCCTGTCCGCCGCCGCCGCTGCGGTTGGCGAGCATCGCGCGCAAAGTTTCCACCGCTTCCGGGGTGATCGGGCCGAGCTTGGCGATACGGTGAAGGATCTCGGGCTGCGCCGCATCGGGCAGCAGTTCGAGCACCTGGCTCCCCACCGCCGGATCGAGATTGGCGATCAGCACCGCGGCGATCTGCGGATGTTCCTTCTCGATCATCGCCGCGATCTCGGTCGCGTCGAGCCAGTCGAGCAGGTCGATCTCGCACGCCGCCTCGGGCGGGGTGATCCGCGCGAGCACGCTATCGGCCTTTTCGGGGCCGAGCGCGCGATGCATCACCGCCTCGATCTTCGGACGCGGGTCGAAGCTGATTCCGGTGCGCTCGCGCGCGCGATCGACGAAATCGTCGAGCACGCCCTCCACCTCGGCCTCGCTGACGTCGGCGACGGTGAACATCGCCTTGCCGAGCTGGCGCACCTCATCGGGTTCGAGCTTCTGGAGGATCGCGGCGGCTTCTTCCTCGCCGACCAGCATCATCAGCACCGCGGCGCGCTCGACCCCGCTGAAGCTGCGCACGACGGCGTTGGCGGGCGCGTTCATTTCGCCTCGGCTCCCATCATATCGCGCACCGCAAGCGCCGCGCGCGCCGGATTGTCGCGGGTGAAGCCGCGCACCGCATGGACGCGCTGCTCATAGCCGCGCGCTTCTTCCAGATCCTCGATCCCGACCGGATCGGTGACGCGGATGCCGCCTTCGCTTTCGCCCTCGCCGCTGGCGCTGCCCATCGGCGCGCCGTCGGGCCCGGCAAGCGCGCCCTTCGCGCCGCTTTCGGCATCGGCGCGCTTCTTGAGCATCGCCTTGAGCAGCGGGCGGACCCCGAGCAACAGCACGAGCAGCGCGATGACGATCGCGGTCAGATTGCGCGCGAGCATCGGCAGCCAGCTGTTGTCATACCATTTCGGCCCGCTCGCCGCCGCCGAGGCATCGGCGAATTTCTTGCTGATGACGGTGACATTGTCTTGCCGCGCAGCATCGTAGCCGACTGCCGACTTCACCAGATCGGTGATCTGGTTGACCTCCATCGCGGTGCGGCGGCCCTTTTCGGGCTCGCGCAGCAGCACCGCGACCGACAGCCGCTTGATCCCCCCCGGCGCGGCGCGCGTCACCGACACTTCCTTGCCGAGATCGTAAGCGCGCTGGAACTGATCGGATTGCTTGTTGGCGTCGGGTGCCGGGCCGCCCGCGACCGGCGAGGCGCCGGGGGCCGGCTGACCGCTCGCGCCGACCGCAGGCTGCGGCTTCTGCAGCTGGCTCGCGGGGGGCGGGGTGTTGCTCAGCGCACCGGGGATGCCCCCCGGCGGCTGGCTGCCGGCGGGCGCCTGGTTGCCGGTCCAATTGCCCGCCTCGGCGCGCAACGTGCCCTGCTTGTCATAGGTTTCGCGGGTCGCCTGCATCTCGTCGAGATTGACGTCGGCCTGAACCTCGGCGGTGAAATTGCCCGCGCCGACCAGCGGCGTCAGCAGCTGGATGAGCTGCTGGCGGTATTTGTCCTCGATCTGGCGCTGGACGCGAAGCCGCTGCTCGCTGCCATTGTCGCCTTGCCCACCCGATTTGGAGAGCAGCCCGCCCATCTGGTCGACCACCGTCACATTGTCCGGCTTCATCCCCGGCACTGACGAGGCGACGAGGTTGACGATCGAGGCGACCTGCGCGTCGCTCAGCGAGCGTCCCGGCTGGAGCTTGAGCACCACCGAGGCCGACGGCGCGGCATTGTCGCGCACGAAGGCGCTGGCTTCGGGGGTGGCGAGATGCACCCGCGCCTCGACCACCGTGTCGATTTCCTGGATCGAGCGCGCCAATTCGGTCTCGCGCGCCTGCCGCAACCGTTCGCCCTCCACCGCGCGCGAGACGCCCATCGGCAGCTGGTCGAGGATCGCATAGCCGGCCGGCGCGGTCTTGGGCAGGCCTTGCCCGGCGAGCAGCATCCGCGCGCGGGCGTAATCGTCCTCCGCGACGGTGACCGTATCGGTGCCGGTATCGACCCGGCTCTTGATCCCCGCGGCGGTCAATGCCGAGGTGACCGCGGCCTTGTCCGCATCGGCGAGCCCGGCGAACAACGTCTTCTGCGGCGGCGAGGACAAGAGCGACCAGGCGAGCGCGGCGGCGCCGATCAGCCCGATCAGCAGCGCCATCGGCCCGGCGCGGCGGACCGCGGGCTGCGCGAGCATGCCCTGGATCTGCCGCAGCGGATTGGCGAAGCGTTCGGGGATCGCGGATGCTGGGGTGAGTGCGTTTGCCATGTCTTACACCGGCATGCTCATGATGTCCTTATAGGCGGACAGGATCTTGTTGCGGACCTGCAGCGTCGCCTCGAAGCCGACCGAGGCTTCCTGGCGCGCGAGCATGACCTTGGCGATGTCGATCGTTTCGCCGCGCTCGTAGGATTCGGAGAGCGCGCCGGCCTTCTGCTGGGTCTCGTTGACCTTGGAGAGCGCATTTTCGAGCGACTGGGTGAAGCTCGGCGCGCCCTGCGCCGCGCCCGCCGCGGGGGCGGCGCCCGCCGTCTGGCCGGCGCGCGCCAGCGCGCTGTTGCGTTCGAGGATCTGCGCGCGCAGCGCCATCACGCGCTCCACGCCGCCGAGGCTGTCGATCGCGCTCATGCCGAGGCCACCTTGCCGTGCGGCGCGGCGATATCCTCACCCTGTTCGCGTGCCTTGGCGAGCCGGTAGCGCAGGGTGCGCTCCGAAATGCCCAGCCGGCGCGCGGTCTCGATCCGGCTGCCGTTGCACGCCTTGAGCGTCTCGCGGATCGCGGCGAATTCGGAGAGCTGGACCACCTTGCCCAGCGTCGCATTATCGGCCTCGACCGGTGCGGCCGCACGCGGCGCGGGGCGGTCGAACACGATATGCTCGGCCTCGATCGTGCCCCCGGCGGCGAACAGCAACGCGCGCTGGATCACATTTTCCAGTTCGCGGACATTGCCGGGCCAGTCGTGCGCGGTGAGCGCGGCGATCGCCTCGGCCGACGGCCAGGGGATCGTCGTGCGGTTGCCGGCGTGGCGCAGGATCATCGTCGCGGCGAGCGCGGGAATGTCCTGCGGGCGATCGGCCAGCGCGCGCGTGGTAAGCGGGAAGACCGACAGGCGGTAATAGAGGTCGGCGCGGAAGCGGCCCGCCGCCACCTCGGCCTGAAGATCGCGGTTGGCGCAGGCGATGACGCGTACGTCGACCGCCACCGGCTGGGTTGCGCCGATCGGCACGACTTCGCGTTCCTGCAGCACGCGCAGCAACTTGGCCTGCAGCGCCAGCGGCATTTCGGCGATTTCGTCGAGCAGGATCGTCCCGCCGTGCGCCGCGCGGAAAAAGCCTTCGCCGCCCGAGGAGGCGCCGGTGAAGGCGCCCTTCTGGTGGCCGAACAGCATCGCCTCGAGCATGGTTTCGGGCAAAGCCGCGCAATTGAGCGCAATGAACGGGCCGTCGCGGCGCGGCGAATTGGCGTGGATCGTCCGCGCCAGCACTTCCTTGCCGGTGCCGGTCGGGCCGTTGATCAGCACGGTGATATCGGCTTCCGCGACTCGCTCGGCGAGTGCGAACAGCGCGAGACTTTCGGGGTCGGCGGCGGTCGGCATGTCCGGGCCGGCGATCAGCGCGCGGGCGAAGGCGTTGCCGACGACCGAGTCGGTGTGGCCGAAGGCGATTCGCGCCGGGGCGCCGTCGCGCGCCGGGATCACGATTCGTTCCGCGTCGCCGCCCCCGATCACGACCGTGCGCGCGGGTGCCGGGATCGGCTCCCCGGGCGCCGTCAGCCAGATTTTGTCGGCGTTGACGCGGCTCTGCGGCGGCTCGACGGCGATGCCCTGAGCCCGCAGCGACGAGATGAGCGCAACATGGCTTTCCGCAACCGTGGCGGATGGAACGATAGAACGCATTGGCCCCCCTGAGCGTGTGAGCCCTAGATGGGAGAAAATAGTTAACGACGGGTGTAATGCGTTGCCGGCCGGCAGATTTTTTCCGGGCGCGCGCTCGCATGCGTGCGCCGGCACATCGCCCGCGCGCGAGGCGGGGCGGGGAGCGATTTTTTTCGTCGTCGATCGCTAAATCACGCCGATCGCCGGCCGTTTCAGGGGGCGACGGCCCAGCCATCCGCGCTAACGGGGGGCGGCGGAACCGTCAGTTACGACGGAGACTAGAAATGACGGTTATCGCAACCAACACTTCGGCGCTGCGCGCCGCCAACGCGTCGAGCATGGCGAACAGCGAATTGCAGACCGCGATGCAGCGCCTGTCGACCGGCAAGCGAATCAACTCGGCCAAGGACGACGCCGCCGGCCTCGCCATCGCCGCGTCGATGACCACGCAGATCACCGGTATGAACCAGGGCATCCGCAACGCCAACGACGGCATCTCGATGGCGCAGACCGCGGAAGGCGCGCTGGACGAAGTGACCAACATGCTGCAGCGCATGCGTGAACTCGCGGTGCAGGCCAACAACGGCACCTATTCGACCTCCGACAAGTCGAACATCGCCGCCGAGCAGAAGGCGCTCGCCGACCAGATCACCTCGGTGCTGACCAACACCCAGTTCAACGGCCAGAACCTGTTCGACGGCACCGCCGGCACCTCGGGCGCGGTGACGATCCAGTCGGGCGCCAACACCGCCGACACGGTGACGCTGACCTTCGCCGACATCAAGAGCACCGGCGCGATCAACACCGCGATCAGCGGCGCGAGCGCGACCACCCCGCTCACCAACCTCGCCAACTTCGACGCCGGGATCGCGGCGGTGGGCACCGCCCGCGCTGGCCTGGGTGCGGCGCAGAACCAGCTCCAGTCGGCGGTCAACAACCTGACCTCGAACGTCGCCAACCTGTCGGATGCGCGCAGCCGTATCCAGGACGCCGACTTCTCGGCCGAATCGACCAACCTCGCCAAGGCGCAGATCCTGAGCCAGGCGTCGACCGCGATGCTGGCGCAGGCCAATCAGTCGCAGCAGAGCGTGCTCAAGCTGCTTCAGTAAACGACGCGTCAAACGCTTCGGCGCCGCCCCCCTTAAAGGGCGCCGAAGCCGGCATGGGAACCCCGGCGGCCGCAAGGTTGCCGGGGTTTTCGTTTGCGGGGAGCTCCCCCGTCATCCCGGCCTTGAGCCGGGGGCCATCGGGAGGCAGGCGCGGAGCAAGGGGTTCCAAAGCATCGTGCGTCAATTTGAATCATCTATTCCCGTTCGCCCTGAGCCTGTCGAAGGGCGTCCTGTCACCCGAGAGTTGGGGCCGCCCTTCGACAAGCTCAGGGCGAACGGATTCTTTAATTGCGCATGATGCGCTGGCCGCCGCGTAGCGGGCACAATGGACCCCGGCTCAAGGCCGGGATGACGTCTGCTTGGAATGTGACGGGTAACGCCGCCGCTCAGCGCGCGGCGAGCGCTTTCTTCAGCCGCGCGTGCGCGGAGGATTTGATCTGGCACACCCGCGCCGCGCCGACGCCGAGCACGTGGCCGATCTCCTCGAGGTTGAGTTCCTCGACATGATAGAGGTGGATCACCGTCTGCTCGCGTTCGGGCAGCGCGGCGATCGCGGCGATCAGCAGGTCGCGCGCCTCGCTTTCGGCAAGCTGGTCGAACGCATTGGGCTCGTCGCTGGCGAACCAGGGCTGGTCGTCGGCATAGACCTCATCGATCGGATCGAAGCGCACGGCCTCGGCGGTGGCGTAATCGGCGCGCAATTTCTCCACCGTCACCCCCAGCCGCGCGGCGGCCTCGGCGTCGGTCGGCGCGCGGCCGAACTCGTTGGCGAGCTGTGCGACGGCGCGCTGATAGTCGCGGCGGCGGCGGATCGCGCCGCGCGTCATCGCGGCGTGACGGCGAAGCTCGTCGATCATCGCGCCGCGCAGCCGGGTCGCGAGATATTGGCGGAAGGTCACCTGCCCGCGATCCTCGAAGGCGGAAACCGCCTCGACCAACGCGACCAGCCCGACCTGCACCAGATCCTCGACCTCGACCGCGGTCGAGACGCTGCCGTGGATATGCCAGGCGAGGCGGCGGACCAAAGGGAGATGCTCGCGCACCAGCGCCGTCTCGTCTCGCGCGTGCGCGCGCGGCGAATAGGTCAGCGGGGTCGCGTCGGCGAAGGCGTCGCGGTGCGGTTCGGCGCTCATGCCGGCAGTGCCTCAGGCGCGCCGATGATCGCGACCACCTCGACCGCCTTGTCCTCCGGGACTTCGAAGAAGCTCATGACGGGGGTATCCGGCAGAATGGATTTGACGAGCTTGCGGATCGCGACGCGGATCGCCGGCTGGACGACGAGCGCGAACGGCTTCGCCTCGCTGATCAGCGGCTGCGCCGCGCGCTGCAGCGCATCGACGATGCGGCGGCCGAGATCGGGCTCGATCACATGGCGCCGCGCCGGATCGCTCCGCACCGCCTGGCCGAGCAACCCTTCGAGCCCGCCCTCGAGCGTCATCACGCGCAGCGGCTCGCGCACGCCGCACAATTTCTGGATGATCAGCGGGCCGAGTTCGGGGCGGATCAGCTCGACGAGCTCCTCGGCATCCTGCGTCTTTTGCGCGGCGACCGCGATCGCGCCGGCGATGCGGCGGAATTCCTTGAGCGGGATGCCCTCGGCGAGCAGGCTCTTGAGCACCGTGGTCAGCGTGGTCAGCGGCAACGGCTGCGGGGTGAGCGAGGCGACGAGCTGCGGGTTGCGTTCCTTCAAGCCGTCGAGCAGCGCCTGCACCTCGTCGGCGCTCAGCAGGTCGGCGGCATTGGCGCCGAGAACATGGTTAAGATGCGTCGCGATCACCGTGCCCGAATCGACCACCAGATAGCCCGCGCCGGTCGCCGCATCGGCGTCGCCGGGCGCGATCCAGGTCGCGTCGAGTCCGAAGGTCGGATCCTTGGCTTTCTTGCCGTTGAGCTCGCCGAAACCGGTGCCGGTATCGAGCGCGAGCATTTCGTCGGGCGACACCTGATCCTCGCCGAGCGCGACGCCGCCGACCAATAGCCGATAAGTGTAAGGCGCGAGGTTGATGTCGTCGCGCACCTTGACCTGCGGCACGACGAAGCCGAGCTCCTTCGAAAGCTGGCGCCGTACCCCGGTGATCCGCGCCATCAGTGGGCTGCCCTTGCGCTCGTCGACCAAAGGCACCAACCCGTAGCCGATGTCGAGATTGACCATCATCCCGTCGGTCACCTCGTCCCAGCCGATGCGCGACTGGTCGACCGGCTCGGGCTTGACCTCCGCCACCGGGGCGGGGCGATTGGCGATCTGGCGCAATTTCCACGCGGCGAAGCCGGCGATCGCGGCGGCGGGGAGGATCACCAGATGCGGCATCCCCGGCAGCACCCCGAGCAGGAACAGGATCCCGGCCACCGGGGTCCAGGTCCGCGCCGAGCCGAACTGGCTGCCGATCTGCCCGGCGAGATCCTTTTCGGACGAAACGCGGGTGACGATCGCGGCGGCGGCGATCGACAGCATCAGGCTGGGGAGCTGCGCGACCAGCGCGTCGCCGATCGCGAGCAATGTATAGCCCTTGGCGGCGGCGGCGATCGTCATCCCGTGGCTGACCGGGCCGAGGATCAGCCCGCCGATGATATTGGCGGCGAGGATCAGGATCGCGGCGATCGCGTCGCCCTTCACGAATTTCGACGAACCGTCCATCGAGCCGTAGAAATCGGCCTCGGTCGACACCTCGACGCGGCGCTTCTTCGCCTCGTCGGGGGTGATCAGCCCGGCGTTGAGATCGGCGTCGATCGCCATCTGCTTGCCCGGCAAGGCATCGAGCGTGAAGCGCGCCGAGACTTCGGAGACGCGCCCCGCGCCCTTGGTCACCACGATCAGATTGATGATCATCAGGATCGCGAAGACGAAGATGCCGACGACATAATCGCCGCCGATCAGGAAGGTGCCGAACGCCTCGATGACATGCCCGGCGGCGCTTTCGCCCTCATGCCCGTGGACCAGCACGACGCGGGTCGAGGCGACGTTGAGGCCGAGCCGGAACAGGGTGGCGAACAATAGCACCGAGGGGAAGGCCGAGAAATCGAGCGGCTTCTGCGCATTGAGCGCGACCATCAGCACCGCGAGGCTGATCGCGATATTGGCGACGAAGAACACGTCGAGCAGCGCCGCCGGGATCGGCACCACCATCACCACGACGAGCAGCAGGATCGCGAGCGGCAGCGCGGCGGCGCGGGGATTGCCGAGGAACTTCATCGCGCGTCAGCCCCCGAGGTTCGCGAGCATGAGATAGGCGAGCCGTGCGGTATCGGGCGTCGGCTTCATCAGGCTGGCGGTCTGCGCCTGCGCGGTACGCCCCGAGAGCGCGGCACTGGCCCAGCTCAGCGCGTCGCCTGCGCTCTGGTTGGCGCCGGTGATCACCGTCGCGCCGTCCATGTCGAGCGCCTGCGCGGCAAATTGCATGCCCGGCAAAGAGTTGCCGGTGTTGCCGGCATTGCCGGCGCCGTCGCCGAGCTTGGCGGCAAAGCGCTGATAGACGTCGCTCAGCGAGCGCGCGCTGCCGTCGCTGTTGAAGAACACCCCGCGATTGGCGCGCGCGGCGGCGGGGAACAGCGCCGCGGCGTTCGCCCCGGGGTTGGTCTGCATCGTCGAGAGGAACTGGCGCGCGCCGCCGAGCCCGAGGAAATGCGCCATATAGAGATCGGTGCCGGTGGCGGTGCGCCCGGTGGCGCTTTCCAGCGCGTCCTTATTGTCCGAGGCATGCTCGGCGGCCATCGCCGAGGCGATTTCGGGGTTGTTGCGCAGCGCGAGGATCGCCTGGCGGGTGCTCGCGTCGCTCACCGTCATCCGCCCGGAAGGGCCGCGGCTGATCGCATTCGCCGCCCAGCCCAGGCCATATTCGGCGCCGTGCTGCTTCATCACCGAAAGCCAGCTCTGCTCGACGAACTGATAGAGCCCGCGCGCCGAGGAGGTGGCGGCGCTCGCCGAGGCGTTGAGCCCGCTCTCCACCTTGGCCTGCCCGAGCAGATAGTCGAAATCGATCCCCGTACGCGCCGCCGCCCGCTGAATCGCGGACTGGATGCGGCCTGTGGCAGAGGCGATGCTGTTGACGGTCATCGGCGTGCGTTTGTTCCCTGTTCGGGGAATGACGCAGCAAGGAGCGTGCCAGTTTTAGGGTGGATTGGGCAGAAAACGGTGCCCGCGCGAAGGCGAGGGCCCAGGCTGGGCTCCCGGCTTCGCGGGAGCACAAGGAGGTCGCAAACGGGCTGGTGGGTCGGTGCCCCCACACCGACCCACCCCCGGCCCCTTCCTCGTTCAAGGAAGGGGGGAAACAGAATTACGCGTAGGCCGTGACCGGCCCGCGGCGATAGGCGTTGCCGCCTTCGCCGGTCAGCATCTGCAGCCGCCGGCGGGTATTGGCCGCCATCAGGTTGACATAGATGCGGCAGGTTTCGTTGAGCCGGTTGGCCTCGTCGGCCAGCTCGCGCAGCTCGGGGCCGGCGGGGCCGTCGCCCAGATCGCGCAGCGTTTCGATCGCGGTGAGCTTCTCGCTCGTCGCGCGTTCCAGCCCGGCGATATCGTTCGCCTTCAGCGCCCCGATTTCGGCGTGGAGCGTGTCGATCACGCGGATCAGCGCGTCACGCCGGGTCACGAGACATCCAATCGTAGCGCAGCGCGATCATCCGGTCGGCCAGCGTCGCGGGCGAGATCGGGAAGGTGCCGTTGGCCAGCGCTTCCTTGATCAGCTCGACGCGGTTGGAATCGACCGGCGGCTTGGATGCAAGCTGCCCCGCCAGCGTCTGCGGCTGTTCGGCTGCCGCCGGCGGCGTATCGACGCGATTGACCGCACTCGTCTGCGACACGCGCGTAACGGGCGCGACCTGACGGTCGCCGCTCGTGACTGGCCCTGTGCCGATCGAATCCACCATGTCCGCACCTTTCCGGTTCCGCTGACATGGCGGTAAACGGCAGGCGGTAGGGAAGTTTTAGCATTTTTTTATTGGTCGCCCCAGCCGGGCAGCGTCGCGCGCCCGGCCTCCACCGCCACCGCCTGTACCGGCATGCGGCCGTCGGCGACCTTGACCATCAGCCGCTCGCCCGCCGCGGCATCGCCCAGCGCCACCCCGTCGCGGGTGATCGAGAAGCCGTCCGCGCCCGCTTCGATCGTCAGCGGGTCGCCGCGGCGGATCACCTTCTCGGCGTTGCGCGCGGCGGCGGGGAGGGCGGCGGCGGGCGCGGCAGCGGCGCGTGCCGGCATCACCACGGGCACGAAGACGCGCCAGTCGGGGCCGGTGCAGGTGACGACGACCGCGTCATGCGCCTCGGTGCGCCACGCCATCGAGACCATCGGGCAGGCGGCGAGCCGCAGCCGCGGGTCGACCACCGCGCGCGGGCCGCCCTCCTGGCCGATCGCGCGCCCGGTAAAGGCGGCGACCCCGCGATCGAGCGCGGCGATATCCTGAAAGGCGACGGTGGCGAGCAACGCGAGAGCGATCATCGGGATTTCCCTTCGCCCGCAAAGGCGAGCGTGACGGTGACCTGGCGTGGGCCGGGCCGGTTGGTGGTCGAAACGAGGATGCGGCCGGGCGCGACCGTGCCGAGCGCGGCGGCGACCGCGCGGGCGCGATCGGTGGCGAGCACGATGCCGCTGCCGCTCGCGCGGTCGACGTCGGCGGCGCTGCCGTCGACCGCGCCGGTGACGGTGAGCATCACGCGCGGATCGCGCACCGCGTCCTTCGCCCAGGCGACCAACGCGTCGGGCGCCGCCGGCAGCGCGGCGGACCCCGGGGCGAAATCGCGCAAGGCATTGGCGGCGAGCGGCATCGCCACCGGCGCAGGTGCGGGCGCAGCGCGCGGCGCGCCGCCGAAGCCCTGCCGCAGCCCGTCGGCCAGCGCATGCGGGTCGAGCTTCTGATTGGCCTGGAGCAGCACGAAGAAGCCGACCAGCAGCAAGGCGAGATCGGCGAGCGTGATCAGCCACAGCGGCCGTGTCGGCGGCGCGGCGGGAAAATCGTCGAGCGCGGCGTCGCTGCTCATGCGACATCCTCGCGCACGGGAGAAAAGCTGACCGGGCGGCACGCGCGCGGCGCCTCGCGCGCGGCGAGCTCGGCGACCGGCGCCTCGATCCGCGCGCGTTCGCTTGCTTCGATCCGCCCCGCGGCGCGCAGCCGCGCGGCGATCGGCAGCGCGACGAGATTGGCGAGCAGCGCGCCGTACAGCGTCGCGAGCAACGCCACCGCCATCGCCTGCCCGATCGCGCGCGGGTCGCTCATCTGGGTGAACATCGCGACCAGCCCGACCAGCGTGCCGACCATCCCCATCGCGGGA
This sequence comes from Sphingomonas sp., assembly GCA_017849555.1. Lineage (GTDB taxonomy): Bacteria > Pseudomonadota > Alphaproteobacteria > Sphingomonadales > Sphingomonadaceae > Sphingomonas > Sphingomonas lycopersici. The sequence goes on from JAFIGU010000087.1 coordinate 51,228, forward strand.
GCGGCCTCGGCCATCGCGCTCCACGCATCGGCGGCGGCGGCGTGACGCTCGGCGCGCGCGCGGCGGCGGCGGCGCAGCTCCTCGGCGACCGCCTCGGCGCCCTCGCCGTCGACGATCATCGTGATCGCGGTGGCGAGATCGGCGTCGGCGATCACCGAGCGATCGAGCGCGACCGCGCCGTGGCGCTGCGCGATGCGCGAGAGACTGGCGATCTGCTCCAGCAAGGGATCGGCCGAAAAGCGGCGGCGCGGCAGCGTCGCCAGCGCGCGCAACGCCCGCCCGAGATCGTCGGCCCGCGTGCGCAGCATCGCGGCGACCGCGGTGCCGCCGATGACGATCACCGCCGCATAGGGATCGAGGAACATGCCGGGAGTCATGCTGCGCGTCTACGCAAGGCGTGTGCCAATTGCCGTCGTCGCGCCGTCATGCCGTAGTTGATTCGGTATGACGGTGGGCGGGAAAAGTGGGATCTCGCCACCTCCGTTCGCCCTGAGCTTGTCGAAGGGCGGCCCCAACTCTCGGGCGGCAGGACGCCCTTCGACAAGCTCAGGGTGAACGGATCATATTTTCCGCGTTGCCCCAGATGCTACCGGCAAACTTGCCGGCCGACCGGCAACATCTTGCCGCCTCGGGCTGCCGCCGGAGGTCGAATCCCTTCCAGCCGGCAATTGGCACGGCCTTTGCTGATCTCTTCCGCGCACATTCCCGTGCAGGAGACCCGGCCCGATGGCCAACGATACGTTGTTCGGCGTTCACGGCACAGCACTCGAGGTGCGCTCGCAGCGCATGGGGTTGCTCGCGTCGAACATCGCCAACGCGTCGACGCCCGGCTTCAAGGCGCGCGACGTCGATTTCCATCAGGCGCTGTCCGCGGTCGAGCAGGGCGGTGCGAGCGGGTTCGACAATAGCGTCAAATATCGCACCCCGCTGCAGCCCTCGATGGACGGCAACACCGTCGATCTGAGCCAGGAGCAGACCGCCTTCGCCGAAAACGCCGTCCAATATCAGACGACCCTGGCGTTCCTTAACGGGCGCATCGCGACGCTCACGCGCGCGCTGAAGGGAGAATGAGCATGGCGACCAACGCGCCGATGACGATTTTCCAGGTCGCGGGCCGCGCGATGTCCGCGCAGCTCGTGCGGATGAACACCACCGCGTCGAACCTCGCCAACGCCGGCGGCACCGCCGGATCGGAGGATGCCGCCTATCGCTCGATCAAGCCGGTGTTCCGCACCAGCTACGATCAGGCGACCGGGTTGTCGACGGTCGATGCGGTGCAGGTCGTCACCGCGGGCGGCACCCCGACCAAGCGCTACGATCCGAGCAATCCGATCGCCGACAAGGACGGCAATATCTACGAAGCCTCGGTCGACGAGACCCGCGAGCTGGTCGACATGATGGAGACCGCGCGCAGCTACCAGAACAATGTCGAGGTGATGAACACCGCCAAGACGCTGATCCTCGATACGCTCAAGATGGGGCGCTGATCCATGACCACCACCAACAGCAGCTATGATTCGACGCTCGCCTCGCTCGGCATCCCGCGGTACGGCGCGACGTCGAACACGACGAGCAATGCGCAGTCGAACACCGGCAAGACCTCGCTCAACCAGGGCGATTTCCTGCGGCTGATGACCGCGCAGATGCAGAACCAGGACCCGTTCTCGCCGGTCGACAATACGCAGATGGTCGCGCAGATGGCGCAATTCTCGTCGCTCGCCGGGATCACCGACATGTCGACGACGCTCAAGGCAATCGCCGACAAGCTCGGCGCGACCAGCACCGCCGACGCGGTGAGCTATATCGGCAAGACCGTCCTCGTCCCCGGCACCACCGCTTATGGCCGCACCTCGGGCGGGATCGCCGGCGCGGTCGAACTCGGCGGCGATGCCACCAACGTCAACGTCACCATCTCGGATTCGAACGGGCAGGTGCTCAAGACGATGAAGCTCGGCGCGCATGCCAAGGGCAGCATGACCTATGATTGGGATGGAAAGACCGATCAGGGCCAGGATGCCGGCAGCGGGCCGTTCACCGTTTCGGTGACCGCGCAGAACAATGGCGCGACCGTTTCGTCCACCGGCCTCGTCTGGGCGCCGGTCCAGTCGGTGTCGACCGCCAGCGGCAGCGCCGTCCTCAACCTTCCCGGCATCGGCGACGTCGCCGCCGCCAATGTTCGCCAGATCGGCTGAGTCCAACAGGAGCACTATTCATGGCCTTCTACACTTCGCTTAGCGGCCTCCAGGCCTCGCAGACCGACATGGCGACGATCAGCCACAATCTGGCCAACGTCGCCACCAACGGCTTCAAGAAGTCGCGCACCGAATTCGCCGACGTCATCGCCAGCAACCTCACCTCCTCGCCGACCTCGGCGGTCGGGTCGGGCGTCTTGGTCAAGGGCAACATCCAGCAGTTCAGCCAGGGCAATCTCGTCCAGTCGGCGAACGGGCTCGACCTCGCGATCTCGGGCGACGGCTTCTTCGCGGTGAAGCCCAATCCCGATGCGGCGCAGGTCGATTACACCCGCAACGGCGCGTTCAGCGTCAACGCCGACAACGAAGTGGTCGATTCGAACGGCGGCCGGCTGCAGGTCTATCCGGTCGACGGATCGGGCGCGGTGGTCGCGACCGGGATCGAATCGACCGTGTCGCTCCGCCTCCCCGCGACCAGCGGCACCGCGGTGCCGACCACCGCGGTCAATTATTCGCTCAACCTGTCGTCGAGCGCGGGGCTGCCGAGCGGCGGCGCGTTCAGCCGCTTCGATCCGTCGACCTATAACAATTCGACCTCGACCACCGTTTACGACACCAGCGGCAACCCGCTGACCATGACGACCTATTTCCGGCGCGAGACGACCCCGGACGCGGCGGGCAACACCAATTGGTCGGCCTATAGCTTCATCGGCGATCAGGCGGTGACGGTGGGCGGCGCGGATCACACCACGCTGACCTTCAACAGCAGCGGCCAGCTCACCGCGGGCGGCAGCTCGACCTCCGATCCGGTCACCCCGTCGGGCTCGACCGGCGCGCAGACGATCACGCTCAGCTACGGCAGCGCGACGACCCAGCTCGCCTCGCCGTTCAACGTCGCCTCGCGCAGCCAGAACGGCGCCGCGATCGGGCAGCTCCAGGGAGTCACCGTCGACGCCAAGGGGCTGGTCAAGGCGAGCTATTCGAACGGCGACGTGCAGAATCTCGGGATGGTCGCGATCGCCAATTTCAGCAATCCGGCGGGGTTGCGCCAGCTCGGGTCGGGCTATTGGGCGCAGACCGGGCTGTCGGGGGCGCCGGTCGCGGGGCAGGCCGGCAGCAACGGCGCCGGCTCGCTGATGAGCGGCACGCTCGAACAGTCGAACGTCGACATCACCGAGGAACTGGTCAACCTGATCGCCGCGCAGCGCAACTTCCAGGCCAATTCCAAGGCGCTCGATACCGACAATCAGATCTCGCAGACGATCATCAACCTGCGTTCGTGATCCAGCGAAACGCGGCGGAGGCGTAAATGGACAAACTGGTCTATACGGCGGCGACGGGGCTGCGCGCGCACATGCAGGCGCAGGCGGCGATCGCCAACAACATAGCCAACGCCTCCACCACCGGCTTTCGCGCCGATCGCGTGGTGTTCGATCAGATCCAGCTCACCGGGGGCGGCGCGACGCTGATGGCGCGCGCGCCGACCACCTCGGAGATCACCGACGCCGATCGGCAGCAGGGCACGATGATGGCCACCGGGCGCCCGCTCGACGTCGCGGTCGACGGCCGCAACGACTGGATCGCGGTGCAGGCGCCCGACGGCGGCGAGGCCTATACGCGGCGCGGCGACTTTTCGGTCTCGCCGTCGGGCACCTTGCAGACCGGCGACGGCTTTCTCGTGATGGGCCAGTCCGGCCCGATCACGATCCCGCCCTATAGCGGGCTGTCGATCGGCTCGGACGGGTCGATCTCGATCATCCCGCAAGGCGATACCACGGGCAAGCCGCAGGTGATCGACAAGATCAAGCTCGTCTCGGACAATGGCGCCGACACCGTGAAGGGGCTGGACAATCTGCTCCACGTCCGCGGCGGCGGGTCCCTGCCCGAGAACCTCGACGGCAAGGTGATCGCCGGGACGCTCGAGGGTTCGAACGTCAACATGACGCAGGCGCTGGTCGACATGATCGAGAACCAGCGCAGCTACGAAGTGCAGGCCAGCCTGCTCAAGAATGCCAAGGATATGGACGAAGGCGCATCCTCGGTGATGCGGCTTCCTGCCTGAGGGGGATTGAACGATGACCACCGCCGCCATGCATATCGCGCGCACCGGGCTCGACGCCCAGGACATGCGCATGCGCGTGATCTCGAACAACCTGGCCAACGTCAACACCACCGCGTTCAAGCGCGATCGCGCCGCCTTCGCGACGTTGAGCTATCAGGTGGTGACCGCGCCGGGCGCGCAATCGACCCAGTCGACGCAATATGCCACGGGCTTGAACCTCGGCACCGGCGTGCGCGTCCAGGGCACCGCGCGGATCGATACCGCGGGGTCGCTCAACACCACCGGCAACGCGCTCGATCTCGCGATCGATGGCGACGGTTATTTCCAGGTGCAGATGCCGTCGGGCGAGCTGGGCTATACCCGCGCGGGCAATTTCTCGCGCTCGCCCGAAGGCATGCTGATCACCAGCGACGGCTATCAGGTGATGCCGGGGATCACGATCCCGCAGGGTGCCACCTCGATCACGATCGGCACCGACGGCACCGTCTCCGCGACGCTGCCCGGCAAGACCGAGGCGCAGACCTTGGGCCAGTTGCAGGTCGCGAGCTTCCCCAATGCCGCCGGGCTGCAGAGCGCGGGCGACAATTATGTCATGGAAACCGCCGCTTCCGGCCCGGTCAACCTCGGCGTGCCGGGGCAGGACGGGCGCGGCTCGGTGCGGCAGGGGATGCTCGAAGCGTCCAACGTCAATGTCGTCGAGGAACTGGTCGACATGATCGAGACGCAGCGCGCCTATGAGGTCAATTCGAAGATGATCTCGGCGACCGACGACATGCTCAAATACGTCAACCAGAACATCTGATGCCGGGATCGATGATGGCCATGCGTATCTCCCTCTCCGTCGCGCTCGGCGCCGCGCTGATCGCCTCGCCGGCGGCCGCGGGGCTGTTCGGCAAGAAGAAGCCGGCGGAGGATTTCTCCGCGGTGCGGCTCGCCCCGGTGGCGCAGACCCCGGCCGCCGCGCCCGAGGCGAATGGCGCGATCTTCCAGGCGGCGACCGGCTATGCCGCGCTCCACGAAGGCTGGCGCGCGCGCCGCGTGGGCGATCCGCTGACGATCGTGCTGGTCGAGCGCACCGCCGCCTCCAAATCGGCCTCGTCGAAGCTCGATTCGGGCGGCGGCTTCGGCATCACCCCGCCGAGCACCGGGCCGCTGTCGCTGTTCAGCCCGACCGACGCCTCGGCCAGCGGGACGCGCAACTTCAAGGGCACCGGCACCACCGATCAGGCCAATTCGCTGTCGGGCGAAATGTCGGTGACGGTGGCGCAGGTGTTCCCCAACGGCACGATGCTGGTGCAGGGGCAGAAGCGCGTCACGCTCAATCGCGGCGACGAATTCGTCCAGATCAAGGGGATCGTGCGCACCGCCGATGTCGATCTCGACAATCGCGTGCTGTCGACCCGCGTGGCCGACGCGCAGATCGCTTATACCGGCAAGGGCGATGTCGCCCGCGCCAGCCGCCAGGGCTGGCTGAGCCGCTTCTTCCAGGTGGTGAGCCCGTTCTGATGACCAGCATCGCGCTTCCTTTTCCGTCCGCCGGGCGGCCGCGCCGGGTGAACCGCGCGCGCTGGTGGCTGGCGCTGATCGCGATCCTCGTCGCGATCCTCGCCGGCCATCCGGCCGGCGCCGATCGGATCAAGGATCTCGGCACCTTCCAGGGCATCCGATCGAACCAGCTGACCGGTTACGGCATCGTCGTCGGGCTGCCCGGCACGGGCGACGACAATCTCGAATATACCATGCAGTCGGTGAAGGCGGTCGCCTCGCGTTTCGGGCTGCAGCTGCCGCCGAACGTCAGCCAGGGGCTCAAGAACGCCGCGGTGGTGATGGTGACCGCGGAATTGCCCGCCTTCGCCAAGCCCGGCCAGCGGATCGACATCACCGTCGCCTCGCTCGGCAAGGCCAAGTCGCTGCGCGGCGGCGCTTTGGTGCTCACCCCGTTGCTCGGTGCCGACGGCCAGATCTATGCGATGGCGCAGGGCAATCTTGCGGTCGGCGGGCTCGGCGCCGAGGGCCGGGACGGGTCGCAGATCGTCGTCAACGTCCCCTCCACCGGGCGCATCCCGGAGGGCGCGACGGTCGAACGCGCGGTCGCCACCGGGTTCGATCAGACGCCGTATCTCACCTTCAACCTCGCGCGTGCCGATTTCACCACCGCGCAGAATGTCGCGGCGGCGATCAACAGCCGGCTGGGCGGGGGCAGCGCCGAGGCGAAGGATGCGGTGTCGATCGCGGTCAAGGCGCCGGTCGGCGCCGACGTGCGCGCGACGCTCATGTCGACGATCGAGAATCTCAGCGTGGTCACCGCCGAGCCGCCGGCAAAAGTAATTGTTAATGCCCGGACGGGAACGGTCGTTATTAATTCTGCGGTCCGGGTGGGTCCGGCCGCGGTGACGCACGGCAAGCTGACCGTGCGCATCGACGAGAACCAGCGGGTCAGGCAGCCTGGTCCGTTCAGCCAGGGCCAGACCGCGCTCGAGCAGAAATCGAACGTGTCGGTCGATGAGGAGCGCCGCCCGATGTTCCTGCTCGCGCCGGGACCCAAGCTCGCCGACGTGGTGAAGGCGGTCAATGCGATCGGCGCCTCGCCGGCCGATCTGGTCGCGATCCTCGAGGCGCTCAAGGAAGCGGGCGCGCTCAAGGCGGAGCTGATCGTGCTATGACCGCGGATGTCGCCGGCAGCGTCGCCAAGATGCAGATCACGGGCGCGACCGGGCTCGATACCGGGCTGTCGCGCGCCGCGTCGAAGGAGAATCTGGCCAAGGCGGGCAAGCAGTTCGAAACGGTGTTCACCGGCATGATGCTCAAGTCGATGCGCCAGGCGAAGCTCGCCGACCCGCTGTTCGACAGTAAGGCGCTCGACACCTTCCGCGACATGCAGGACCAGAAATTCGTTCAGGCGATGGCCGATCACGCGCCGCTCGGGATCGGCAAGGCGATGACCGATTTCCTCGCCAGGTCGCAACCAGCCCTTAACACCGAGCCGGCTAAGTCGGACTGATGGCGGACCTGCTTTCCATCGGCGCTTCGGGCGTCAAGACCTATCAGACGGCGCTGGCGACGGTTTCGGAGAATATCGCCAACGTCGGCAACGGCGCTTATGCGCGCCGCTCGACCAATGTGACCGAGCTGGCGCCGGTGCAGGGGGTGCTCAGCGCCGCGGCGGCGATGACCGGCTATGGCTCGATCGCCACCGGGATCAACCGCGCGTCGGACATGTTCAAATCCGCCGCGGTGCGCGATTCGGGCGCCGATCTCGCGCGGACCCAGGCGGGGACGGTGTGGCTCAACAGCATCCAGTCCGCGCTGACCGGCAGCGATCTTTCGACCAGCCTGACCAATTTCTTCAATGCGGCGCAAAGCGTCGCCGCCGATCCCGCCTCGCCGACGCCGCGCGCCGCGATGCTCGAAAGCGCTACCACCGTCGCCAACGCCTTTACCGCGACCGGCAATGCGCTGGCGCAGGTGACCGCCGACATGGACGCGAGCGCCGATCAGGCGACCGCCAGCCTGACCTCGCTTTCGGCGGCGCTGGCCAAGGTCAATGACGGGCTGAGCCGCTCGGCGCCGAATACCGCGCAGGCGGCGAGCCTCGCCGACCAGCGCGATTCGCTGCTCGATCAGATGAGCGCGATCGTCGACGTCCATGTCACGCTCGACGCCGCGGGCCGCGCGACCGTCACCGCGGGGGGCAGCAACGGGCCGACGCTGGTTTCGGGCAATGACGCCGCGTCGGTCACCTATGTCCGCAATGGATCGGGCGCGGTGTCGTTCGCGGTGCAGATGGGCGGCAATTATTCGGTGCTGACGCCGAACGGCGGCGCGCTCGGCGGGATCGCCGACGGCGCGCAGCGCATCGCCGACACGCGTGACCAGCTCAACACGCTGGCGACCAATTTCGTCAACGGCGTCAACAGCGTCCAGGCGCAGGGCCGCGATCTCAACAACAATGCCGGCCAGCCGCTGTTCAGCGTCGGCGCCGCGCCGACCGACGTGTCGCTGACGCTCGCCGATCCCAGCGGGATCGCCGCCGCGGCGGTCGGCGGGGGGACGCGCGACAACAGCAATATCCTCGCGCTCGGCACGCTGCGCACCAGCGGCGGGTTCGAAACCAAGGTGACGACGCTCGTCGCCGCCAATGCCGCCGCGCTGCAGAACCGCAATGCCGTCGCCGCGGCGCAGAGCGCAATCCACGACGGCGCGGTCAGCGCGCGCGATGCCGTATCGGGGGTCGATCTCGATAGCGAAGCGGTCGATCTGATGCGCTTCCAGCAGGCCTATTCCGCCTCGAGCCGCGTCATTCAGGCGGCGCGGGACACCTTTCAGTCGATCCTGGAAATCCGCTGATGACGATCGCTCCTTCCACCAGCCTGTTCTATGATCGCGCGTCGTCGACGATGCGCTCGCTCAGCGCGCAGGCCGACCGGCTCAACCAGCAGATCACCGCGCAGTCGAACATCCTCGCGCCGTCCGACGACAGCGTGGCGTGGCAGCGGCTGCAGGGCCTGTCGCAGGCGGACGCCAATGGCGCGGCCTATGCCGCCAATGTCACGGTCGCCAAAACCGTGCTGCAACAGGCGGACGGCGCGCTCGGCACGATCGGCGACCAGCTCCAGCAGGTGAAGACCCTCGTCGTCCAGGCGCGCAACGGCACCTTGCCCGCCAGCGGCAAGGTGGCGATCGCCAACCAGCTCGGCGACATATTGTCGCAGATCGTCTCCACCGCCAATGTGGCCGACACGCGCGGCGGCCCGCTGTTCGGTGGCAATAGCGGCGGGCAGGCGGTAACGCAGAATGCCGACGGCTCGCTCAGCTTCACCACCGGCGAGGGTGCGTCGATCCCGATCGGCGACGGCCAGTCGGTCCAGCCGAGCAGCAATGCCGCGGGCTTCCTCAAGACCGGCACCAGCGATCTGGGCAGCGCGATCACCGCGATCATGGCCGCGCTCAACGCGGGGACCGATATCCCCGCCGCGGCGGCGGATACGGTGCAGCAGGTATCGGATCAGGTGGCGACGGCGCAGGCGTCGATCGGCGCGCGCGCCGCACGGGTCGATATCGTCTCCAACCAGCTGACCGACGCCAAGGCCGATCGCTCGGCGACGCGCGACCAGGTTGACGGCTTCGATTATGCGACCGCGATCACCCAGCTGCAGAAAACCATGACCTCGCTGCAGGCGACCCAGGCGAGCTTCTCCAAGCTCTCCAGCCTGTCGCTGTTCGATTATCTGCGATGAGCCGCGGGTGAAGGGGCGTGGTTAACCAGATGGCGACGAACGCGCGCTAACCACGAATGTCATGAGGATCAGTTTCGTTTCCCGGGGGGTATGCTGAATGTTTCCGGCCATCGGCCTCGTCGTCCTCGTCGTCATGGTGTTCGGCGGCTTCGCCTTCACCGGCGGCGCGCTTGGGCCGGTATTCGAGGCGATTCCGCACGAGCTCATCATCATCGGCGGCGCCGCCGCGGGTGCGTTGGTCATCGGCAATTCCAGCAAGGAATTGAAGGCGATGGGCACCGGGCTCGGCAAGGTGTTCAAGGGCCCGAAATATAAGAAGCAGGATTATCTCGACGTCATCTTCCTCGTCTCGAAGCTGATGAAGATGCTCAGGATGGAAGGGCCGATCGCGCTCGAGCCGCATGTCGAGGATCCCAAATCCTCCGCGATCTTCGCCGAATATCCGCGGCTGCTCGCCGATGCCACGCTCGTCAACCTGATCGCCGATACGCTGCGGCTGGTCGTCGTCTCCTCGGGCACGCTCGACGTGCATGCGGTGGAAGACGTGATGGACAATGCGATCAAGACCCACCACCACGAGGTCGAAGGGCCGCAGCACACGCTGACCAGCCTCGCCGACGCCTTGCCCGCGCTCGGCATCGTCGCGGCGGTGCTCGGCATCGTCAAGACGATGGGGTCGATCGACAAGCCGCCGTCGATCCTCGGCGCGATGATCGGCTCGGCGCTGGTCGGCACCTTCATGGGTGTGCTGCTCGCTTATGGCATCGTCAGCCCGCTCGCCAACCGGCTGAAGCAGGTGATCGATGCCGATGCGGCGATCTACCACGTCGTGAAGCAGATCATCGTCGCCTCGCTGCACGGCCACCCGCAGCCGCTGGTGATCGAGGCCGCCCGCTCGGGTATCGCGCACAAGAACCAGCCCGGCTTCGCCGAGGTGTTCGACGGTCTGAGGGGCCGGTAAATGGCCGCGCGCGCGCCGCACGGCACCAACCAGCCGCCGAAGATCATCTACAAGAAGGTCTATATCGAAGGGCATGGCGGGCATCACGGCGGCGCGTGGAAGGTCGCCTATGCCGATTTCGTCACCGCGATGATGGCCTTCTTCCTGCTGCTGTGGCTGCTCGGCGCGACGACCGAGAAGCAGCGCAAGGGCATCGCCGATTATTTCGCGCCGACCCTGCTCGATACCAAGTCGCTCGGCGTCGGCGGATCGGGGATCCTCGGCGGCAAATCGATCCTCAGCAAGGAGCAGACCGGCCCCGATGTCGGCAATTCGCGGCTGCCGACGGTCGCCGCGAAGATCCAGAGCGAATCGGGCGGGCGGCAGGAGGGCGCGGGCAAGAAGGGATCGCTGCGCAGCCCCGACGCGATCGCGGCGGAGGATCGGCGCAACTTCGCCGAATTGAAGCGCAAGGTGATGGAACGGATCGCCTCGCGCGCCGATCTCGCCAAATTGTCGCGGCATATCCGCTTCGTGATGACCCCGGACGGGATGCGGATCGATCTCATCGACGACGCCAATTATTCGATGTTCGCGCTCGGCACGACGGTGCTCGAACCCGCCGCGTCCGAGCTGATCGGGATGGTCGGCGACAGCATCGCCAAGACGAGCAACCCGATCATGATCCGCGGGCACACCGATTCGGTGCCCTATGGCGATCCGCGCGCGATGAACAATTGGACGCTCGCCACCGGCCGCGCCGAGGCGACCCGCCGCCGGCTGGCGCAGGCGAACATCCCCGAGGCACGCTTCAACCGCATCGAGGGCGTGGCGGACCGCGAACCGATGATCGCCGACAACCCTGCCGATCCGCGCAACCGCCGCGTCGCGATCACGTTGCTCTATCGCGAGGGCACGTTCGGACGCTGACAGCGGACCGGGTGATCTGTTTCCGTTCGCTCTGAGCTTGTCGAAGGGCTGCACTTCTTTCCTCGGAAGAAAAGTGCAGGGCTTCGACAGGCTCAGCCCGAACGGGGATGGGTGATCGCGCCTTAACCCAGCACCCGCCGATCCTTCCGCCCCCCATCTGGCAATCGCCGCGAAACCCGTTATCCGGCTCCGCAACAGCGAAGGAGTCACGTGATGCAAGCGGTTGGTGTGATCGGTGCGGGGCAGATGGGGGCGGGGATCGCCCAGGTTTCCGCGCAGGCAGGCTATCGCTTGCTGCTCGCCGATGTCGATAAGGCGCGGGCCGAGGCAGGCAAGGCGGGGATCGCCAGGCGGCTCGCGCGCGATGTCGAAAAGGGCAAGATCGACGCCGCCACGCGCGATCAGTTGCTCGATCGGATCGAGCCGGTCGACAGCGTCGCCGCAATGGCGCCGGCGGGGTTGGTGGTCGAAGCCGCGACCGAGCGCGAGGAAATCAAGCGCGCGATCTTCGCCGAGGTCGGCAAGGTGCTCGCCGCCGATGCGGTGCTCGCGTCGAACACCTCGTCGATCCCGATCACCCGGCTGGCGCAGGCCGCGCCCGATGCGTCGCGCTTCATCGGGGTGCATTTCTTCAACCCGGTGCCGGTGATGGGGCTGATCGAGGTGATCCGTGGGCTCGCCACCACCGATGCGACGGTCAAGCGGGTCGAGGATTATGCCGTCGCGCTCGGCAAGCAGGTGGTCCACGCCAATGACGCGCCGGGGTTCATCGTCAACCGCGTGCTGATGCCGATGCTCAACGAGGCGTGCTTCGCGTTGGGCGAGGGGGTCGCGACGATCCGCGACATCGATCTCGCCTGTCAGCTCGGGCTCAACCACCCGATGGGGCCGCTGACCCTCGCCGATTTCATCGGGCTCGATACCTGCCTGGAGATCACCCGCGTGCTCCACGAGGGCACCGGCGACCCGAAATTCCGCCCCGCGCCGTTGCTGGTGAAATATGTCGAGGCCGGCTGGTACGGCCGCAAGACCGGGCGCGGCTTCTACGATTATTCGGGCGAGGTCCCCGTCCCGACGCGGTGAGCCTCTTAAGCCCCTCCCCTGAAAGGGAGGGGCTTTAAGGTCAGAAAACCGCGCGCACCAATTGCCGGAACGCGTCCGCCCGGTGGCTGATCGCGTGTTTGCGGGCCTGATCCATCTCGCCGAACGTCTCGGTTTCGCCGTTGGGGAGGAACATCGGGTCGTAGCCGAAGCCCTTGTCGCCGCGCGGCGGCCAGACAAGCGTGCCGTCGACCCGGCCTTCGAACCATTCGACATGCCCGTCGGGCCACGCCAGCGCCAGCGCGCAGACGAAATGCGCGTCGCGCGGCGGCGCGTCGAGCCGCGCGAGATTGTCCTCGATGCGGCGCATCGCCTCGTTGAAATCCTTGCTTTCCCCCGCCCAGCGCGCGGAGAAGATCCCCGGATCGCCGCCCAGCGCATCGACGCACAGCCCCGAATCGTCGGCCAGCGCCGGGAGCCCCGAAAGGTCCGCCGCGGCGCGCGCCTTCAACTCGGCATTGGCGACGAAGGTCGTGCCGGTCTCGTCGGGCTCGGGCAGGTCGAGCGCCTTGGCCGAGACGACGTCCAGCCCGTGGCCGTCGAGCAGTTCGGCGATTTCGCGCACCTTGCCGGGGTTGTGGCTGGCGATCACCAGCTTGCCCGGCGCGAGCTTGCGGATCGCCTGCGGCTCGCCGCCCTCGCCGCTCACGCCACCGCCCTCGCCTGCGCGGCGAAGATTTCGGTGCAGCCGATCCGCGCGAGGCGGAGCAGGCGCAGCAGCGCTTCCTCGTCATAGGTGGCGTGCTCGGCGGTGGCCTGCGCCTCGGCGATATGGCCGTTTTCGAGCAGCACGAAATTGGCGTCGGCGTCGGCGTTCGAATCCTCGTCATAATCGAGATCGAGCACCGGATTGCCCTGGAAGATCCCGCAGCTCACCGCCGCGACCTTCTGGCCGATCGGATCGCGCTCCAGCTTGCCCGCGGCGATAAGGCCGTTGACCGCGAGCCGCAGCGCGACCCACGCGCCCGAGATCGAGGCGGTGCGGGTGCCGCCGTCGGCCTGGATCACGTCGCAATCGAGCGTGATCTGCCGCTCGCCGAGCGCGGAAAGATCGGTGACGGCGCGCAGGCTGCGGCCGATCAGCCGCTGGATTTCCTGGGTGCGGCCCGATTGCTTGCCCTTCGCCGCCTCGCGGCTGCCGCGGGTATGGGTGGCGCGGGGCAGCATGCCATATTCGGCGGTGACCCAGCCCTGGCCCTTGCCGCGCAGGAACGGGGGCACGCGCTCTTCGACGCTGGCGGTGACGATCACCTTGGTATCGCCGAACCCGATCAGCACCGATCCTTCGGCATGACGGGTGAAGCGGGGTTCGATGACGATCGCGCGCATCTGATCGGGGGTGCGGCCGCTGGGGCGCATCGGGGAAATCTCCTTTGGGTTTGGCCCGGCCCTAGGGGGTGCGCTCCCCACTGGCAAGGAACGAGCGGCGTAAGGCGCGCGTCAGCAAAATGCGCGACACCATTCGGCAACGCTGGCGTTGAGAATGTCGGCGCGGGAGGCAGGAGTGATTGTCATGACACGGATTTCGAAAACCCTTCCGCTCACCGTGCTGGTCGCGGCGGGAATGCTCGCGGGCTGCACCACCACCGGCACGGGCGTTGGCGATTCGCGCGTCCCGGGCCTGTCGGCGACGTTCAACTGGCGCGCGCAGAGTGCGCGCAGCGGGCAGATGACCGCACAGCTTTCGAACGGCGCGACCTATACCGGCACCTTCTTCCAGATCACCAGCGAGACGCGGGTCGACGAGCTTGGCCCGTTATGGGCCGGCTGGGGCCCGGTCGGCCCGTATCGCGGCTGGCGCGGCGGCTGGGGTGGCCGGTGGGGCGGCGGCTGGGGCGGCTGGGGCTATTGGGGGCCGACGCAGGATTTCGTGACGCATTATTCGGGCAAGGTGCTCGCCAATCTGACCGGCCCCAGCGGGCGGATGCGTTGCCGCTTCACGCTGATCCGCCCGTCGAGCGGGATGAGCGGCGGCGGCGAGGGCCAGTGCCAGGTGCCCGGCGGCGGGACGATCGACGCGACCTTCGCGCCGAATTGATCGGGGTTTGGCGGCGGCAGGGGATAGGCCGGACCACCTATCCCCGTTCGCCCTGAGCCGGTCGAAGGGCGGCCCTGACTCACGGCGGGCGGGACGCCCTTCGAGAAGCTCAGGCCGTCAATGATGGCGAGCGGTGAGAGGGCGGAGCAGGGAGCGCGCCGATGCGTCTGCTGATCGTGGAGGACAATGAGGAACTGGCCGAGGCGATGGCCGCGGCGTTCCAGCGGCGCGAGATACGGTGCGACCTCGCCGGCAATGCGCGCGACGCCGAGCAATTGATCGCCACGACCGATTATGCCGCGGTGATCCTCGATCTCGGCCTGCCCGACGAGGACGGGCTGAGCCTGTTGCGCCGGCTGCGCGGGCAGCGCCGCAACGTGCCGGTGATCGTGCTCAGCGCGCGCGGCGAGGGCGAGATGCGCGTGCTCGGGCTGGAAAGCGGCGCCGACGATTATCTGGTCAAGCCGTTCCTGTTCGCCGAGCTTCACGCGCGGCTCGCGGCGGTGCTGCGGCGGCAGGGGGGCTATGTCGAGGATGTGCTGCGCGCGGGGCAGGTGACGCTCGATATCTCGACCCGCGAGGTGCGGGTGGCGGGCGCGCCGCTCAGCCTGTCGGTGCGCGAGATCGAGCTGCTCGAGCTGCTGATGCGGCGCGCCGGGCATGTCGTGCCCAAGCGCGTGCTGGCCGATCAATTGTTCGGCGCCGGGGAGGCGCTTGGGTCGAACGCGGTCGACGTCTATGTGCATCGCGTGCGCCGCAAGCTGGAGGATCATGCCGAGGTGAGTGTCCAGACGGTGCGCGGAATCGGCTATATGCTCTCCGCCACATGACGTTCCGCCTTCCCCGTTCGCTGTTCGGCAAGCTGCTCGCGGGCCAGATCGTCATCGTCGTGGTGGTGGCGGTCGCGCTGCCGCTGCTCCTGTCGCACATGCTCCACGATACCGCCGACGCGTTCATCGCGGCGCGGCTCGAGCGCGAGGCGACCGGCTTCGCGCATGGCAGCGGGGCGACCGACCAGCCGCTGCCGCGCGAGCACGGCAACCGCTTCTTCGCGCTGTTCGACGCGCAGGGAAAGGCGCTCCAGGCGCGCCCGGCTGTGTTGCCGTTCGACCTTTCCGATCTGCCGCACGGCGCGGACCGGAGATTCACCACCTGGGGGCGCTATGACGTCCTCACCCGCCCGGTCGCGCTCCCCGCGGGGGGCAATGGCTGGGTGGTGGTGGCGCAGGATCGCACCCATCCCGAGGAGATCGTCGACGATGTGGTGCGCTCGTTCCTGCGCCGCTTCGCCTGGGTGATCGCCGCGGCGCTGCTCGGTTCGCTGCTGCTGTCGTTCATCGTGCTGCGGCATGTGACGGGGATGTTCCGCGATGCGGCGGCGGATGCCGATGCGATCGGGCTCCCGCGGCTCGATGGGCGGATCGATGAGGCGCGGATGCCGAGCGAGGCGATGCCGCTGGTCCACGCCACCAACCGCGCGCTCGACCGGCTGGAGGCGGGGTATCGCGCGCAGGGCGATTTCATCGGCAATGTCGCGCACGAGCTGCGCACCCCGCTCGCGCTGATCTCGCTCCGGCTCGAACAATTGCCCGAATCGCCGCAGCGCGATCAGATCGGCGGTGCGGTGGCGCAGGCCAATCACGTCATCCGCCAGCTGATCGATCTCGCCGCGATCGATCGGCTGCACCCGCAATTGGGGATGGTCGATCCCGTCGCGCTGGCGCGCGATGCGGTCGAGGCGATGGTGCCGATCGTCTACCGCTCTGGGCACAGCATCGCCTTCGAGGAGCCCGATCAGGCGCCGCCGCGGGTGCGCGGGGTAGCCGAATTGCTGCTGATCGCGGTCACCAATTTGATCGACAATGCGGTGCGCCACACCCCGGCGGGATCGGCGATCACCGTCTCCGCGGCGGCCGACGGCAGCCTGACGGTGGAGGATGACGGCCCGGGGCTCGCGGTCGACGCGCGCGATCCCGCCGCGCGCCGCTTCCGCCGCGGCGATACCGCGCGCAGCGACAGCGCCGGGCTGGGGCTGTCGATCGTCGAGCGTATCCTCGGGGTATGCGGCGGGGCGCTGGAGACCGGACGCAGCACGAGCGGCGGCGCACTGCTGCGGCTGCGGCTGGATGCGACGCCTTTGACCTGAAAAGCCTCTCCCCTGAAGCGGAGGGGCTTAAAGGGACTTCAATCACGACACGTAATGCATTGCGTCGTTGTTGCTTCTGCCCCGGCGTCCCCGTTGCCGTTTGACCGCCCCGCTCCTAGACCCGCCGGATGATTTCCGACCCCTCCGCCGTCAGCGTCACCGAATTGTTCACGATCGGGATCGGCCCGTCGAGCTCGCACACCGTCGGGCCGATGCGCGCCGCCAAGGCGTTCGCGCGCGAGATGGTCGACGCGGGGCTGGTGCCGGTTCGCGTGCAATGCGAATTGTTCGGGTCGCTCTCGCTCACCGGGCGCGGGCACCATAGCGATCGCGCGGTGCTGCTCGGGCTTTCGGGGGAGACGCCCGAGGCGGTCGATCCGGCGGCGGTCGAGGGGCTGATTGCGGCGATCGGCGCGAACGGGCGGCTGGCGCTCGACGGGCGGGTCGCCATCGACTTCGATATCGAGCGCGACCTGCTGTTCCGCCCGGGCTTCTTGCCCGGCCACCCCAATGCGATGGCCTTCACCGCGACGCTCGCCGACGGCAGCGAGGTGATCCGGCGCTATTATTCGATCGGCGGCGGGGTGATCCGGCAGGAGGGCGCCGAGCCCGAGCGCGCCAACCGCCAGCCGCGCTATCCGTTCGGCTCGGCGGCGGAATTGCTCGCGACCGGCGCGACGGAGGATCTGTCGATCGCCGCGATCGTCCGCGCCAACGAGCGCGCGTGGCGCGAGGATGCCGAGACCGACGGTTTCCTCGATCGCGTGCGCGACGCGATGACCGCCTCGATCGAGCGCGGCTGTGCGGCGACCGGCGAATTGCCCGGCGGGCTCAAGGTCAAGCGCCGCGCGCGCGCGATCCGCGAGAAACTGCTCGAACGCGGCCCGCGCAGCGACCCCAGCCTGGTGTTCGAATGGGTCAGCCTGTGGGCGCTCGCGGTCAACGAGGAGAATGCGGCGGGCGGGCGCGTCGTCACCGCGCCGACCAATGGCGCGGCGGGGGTGATCCCGGCGGTGCTGCGCTATTACGAGACCTTCGTCCACGGCGCGACGCGCGACGGGGTGCGCACCCTGCTGCTCACCGCAGCGGCGATCGGGATGCTGTACAAGAAACGCGCGTCGATCTCGGCGGCGGAAATGGGGTGCCAGGGCGAGGTCGGGGTGGCTTGTTCGATGGCCGCCGGCGGGCTGGTCGCGGCACTCGGCGGGAGCAATGCGCAGATCGAGAATGCCGCCGAGATCGGGATGGAGCACAACCTCGGGCTCACCTGCGATCCGATCGGCGGGCTGGTGCAGATCCCGTGCATTGAGCGCAACACGATGGGTGCGATCAAGGCGATCAACGCCGCCTATCTCGCGCTCCACGGCGACGGGCGGCATATCGTCAGCCTCGATCAGGTGATCGAAACGATGCGCCAGACGGGGAAGGACATGCGCTCGAAATATAAGGAGACGAGTCTGGGGGGACTCGCGGTCAACGTGGTGGAATGCTGAGCCTGCGCTGAGCGGCAAGCGGCGCGGCAAAGCCGCGCCGTCGGACGGCGGGTGCGAACACCCGCCGCCGGCCGGGCTTGTCCGTCTCGCGGATAGCGCGGCTATCCGCGTGCGGCCTACGCCGCGAACTGATTCATCGTATTATGCGCCCCGCCGGCCTTCAGCGCGGCCTCGCCGGCGAAATATTCCTTGTGATCGTCGCCGATGTCGCTGCCCGACATATTCTGGTGCTTCACGCAGGCGATCCCCTGGCGGATCTCCTGCCGCTGGACGCCCTTGACGTAGCCCAGCATCGCCGCCTCGCCGAAATATTCCTTGGCGAGATTGTCGGTGCTCAGCGCCGCGGTGTGATAGGTCGGCAGCGTGATGAGGTGGTGGAAGATCCCCGCCCGCGCGCTGGCGTCCTTCTGGAAGGTGCGGATACGCTCGTCGGCCTCGCGCGCCAGCTCGGTCTCGTCATAATCGGCGCTCATCAGCCGCGCACGGTCATAGCCCGAGACGTCCTTCCCTTCCGCCGCCCAGCGGTCATAGACCTGCTGGCGGAAGTTGAGCGTCCAGTTGAAGCTCGGCGAATTGTTGTAGACCAGCTTGGCATTGGGCACCGCCTCGCGGATGCGATCGACCATCGACGCGATCTGCTCGATGTGCGGCTTCTCGGTCTCGATCCACAACAGGTCGGCGCCGTTCTGCAGCGAGGTGATGCAATCGAGCACGCAGCGGTCGGCCCCGGTCCCTTCGCGGAACTGATAGAGGTTCGACGCCAGCCGCTTCGGGCGCATCAGCTTCCCGTCGCGTTCGATCACGACATCGCCGCGTAGCGACGCGAGATCGGTCACCTCCTCACAATCGAGAAACGCATTATACTGGTCGCCGAGATCGCCCGGCTCGCGGCTGTAGGCGATCTGCTTGGTGAGCCCGGCGCCGAGCGAATCGGTGCGGGTGACGATGATGCCGTCCTCGACGCCCAGTTCGAGGAAGGCATAGCGGCAGGCGCGGACCTTCTGGAGGAAATCCTCGTGCGGCACGGTGACCTTGCCGTCCTGATGCCCGCATTGCTTTTCGTCGGAGACCTGATTCTCGATCTGCAGCGCGCAGGCGCCCGCCTCGATCATCTTCTTGGCGAGGAGATAGGTCGCCTCGGCATTGCCGAAACCGGCATCGATATCGGCGATGATCGGCACGACATGCGTCTCGAAATTGTCGATTCCATTGACAAGCCGCTGCACCTCGACTTCGTTCCCGGCCTCGCGCGCCTTGTCGAGATCGCGGAACATCAGGCTCAGCTCGCGCGCATCGGCTTGCTTGAGGAAAGTGTAGAGCTCCTCGATCAGCGCGGGGACGCTGGTCTTCTCGTGCATCGACTGATCGGGCAGCGGGCCGAACTCGCTGCGCAGCGCGGCGACCATCCACCCCGAAAGGTAGAGATACTTGCCCTTGGTCGAGCCGAAATGCTTCTTGATCGAGATCAGCTTCTGCTGCCCGATGAAGCCGTGCCAGCAGCCGAGCGACTGGGTATAGGCCGCCGGATCGGCGTCATAAGCCGCCATGTCGCGGCGCATGATCGCGGCGGTGTAACGCGCGATGTCGAGCCCGGTGCGGAACCGGTTCTGAAGCTGCATCCGCGCAACCGCCTCGGCGTCGATCCCGTCCCAGGTGCCGTTGAAGCTTTTGATCAGCTTGTCGGCGCCGGCGATTTGCTCCTGATAGGTCACGGATATTGCTCCTTCGATAATCGGGCCGAGGGATGGAAATGTCCGCCGACGCGTGAAGCGCCGGCGGACACCTTCCTCCCCAGGAAGTCGTGCGTCAGCCGAGCCGGCCGAGGCGGTGGTAGAGATTGGAGAATTTCGCCGAGCGGGGATCGTCCGCGATTGTCCGCACATAATGCGCGACCGCTTCCTTCATCAGCCCGAAGTCCTCGGTGGAGAACACGGCGCGGCTGCGCTGCGGTTCCTTGGTCATTACGTGGCTCCTGATTGCGTTCCGGCGTCGCCGCCTGATGGAAGTGTGATAATCGACGAAAACGCGCAAAGAGAGCCGGAAACACACTGAATTCGTGTCGCCACGTCGCGGAAAGCGCGTTAATAGCGGTCATATTGTAAAGTAATTTACAGGATCGACGGCAATGGCGCGGGACAAACTGCTTGCTGGCCATGCGGTGCGCCGGCTTCGGCGCCGCACCGGGCTGACCCAGGCGGCAATGGCGGAGATGCTCGAGATTTCGCCGAGCTATCTCAACCTGATCGAGCGCAACCAGCGCGCGCTGCCGGCGGCATTGCTGGTGCGGATGGCCGAGCAATTCGATTTCGACCCGCGCGCGCTCGCGGCGGGCGAACCGGGCGGCGGGGCGGCGGCGATCCGGCGGCGCCTCGCCGATCCGTTGTTCGCCGATCTGGAGATCGACCGCCACGAGGTGGAGGAATGGCTCGCCGCCGCGCCCGGCGGGGCGGAGGCGTTCGCACGCGCCTTCGATCGCGCCGGCGGGGGCGGGGAGGCGCCGGCGGACGCAGGACGCGACGATGCGATGGCCGCGGCACGGCGCGAGATCGACCGCTGGCGCAACCATTTCCCCGATCTCGACGCGGCGGCCGAGGCGCTGGCCGACGACCTCCGGCTGGTCGGCGCCGATCTCTACGCCGGGCTGGTCGAGCGGTTGCGCGTCAAGCACGGGCTGTCGATCCGCATCCTGCCGATCGAGGTGATGCCCGATCTCTTGCGCCGGCTCGATCTCCACGCGCGGCAATTGCAGTTGAGCGAGACGCTCGACGCGCCGGCGCGCTGCTTCGCGCTCGCCGCGCAGCTCGCGCAACTCGAGGCGCGGACCGAGATCGACGCGCTCGCGCGCGGCGCCGCGTTCGCCGATCGTAGCGCGGAACGGCTGTTCCGCCGCCACCTCGCGGGCTATTTCGCCGCCGCGGTGATGATGCCTTATGCCCGCTTCCTGCGCGCGTGCGAGGCAAGCGGCTATGACGTGAGCGTGCTCGAACGCCGTTTCGGCGCGAGCTTCGAACAGGTTGCGCACCGGCTCACCACGCTCCAGCGCGTCGGCGCGCGCGGGCTCGCCTTCTTCATGATCCGCATCGACCGCGCCGGACAGGTCTCGAAGCGTTACGCCGGGGCGAGCGGCGGCGTGCTGGTCGAGGCGCGCGGGCGCTGCCCGTTATGGCGCCTCCACCACGCCTTCGACCGGCCGGGGGCGCTGGCGGTGCAACTGGTCGAGCTGGAGGACGGCGCGCGCTGGTTCACCCAGGCGCGCACCACCGGCGCGCCGGGCGGACGCCCCGATGCCGCGCCGCATGAGGTAGTGGCGGAATTCGCGGTCGGCCTGGGTGTCGCGGCGGAGCAGGCGGGGGGGCTGGCGGCGGCGCGCGGGCTGGATCTGGCCGGCGCCGCGACCCCGATCGGGCTCGGCTGCCGCGCCTGTCTGCGCGCGGCCTGCGCGCAACGCTCGGCGGCGCCCGACGGGCGCGCGCTGCTGGTCAACGATCGCGAACGCGGGGTATCGGCGCTGAGCTTTGCGGGGGAGGAATGAATTCCCTCCCGTTCGGGCTGAGCTTGTCGAAGCCCTGCCCTTCTCTTCCAACGAAGAAAGTGCAGCCCTTCGACAAGCTCAGGGCGAACGGAGGGGGCTAGGGCGCCGCCCACCCCAATCCGAGCGCCTTCTGGATCGCGACATAATCGGCGGTCATCGCGGCGGTGCTCTGGCTCAGCGTCTGTTGCGCCGAGGTGCGCTGGCGTTCGGCGTCGAGCACGTCGATCATCGTCGCGGTGCCGGCGTCGAAGCGCTGGCGCATCAGCTTCGCGCTGCGCTCCGCGGTCGCGAGCGAGCGCGCCGCATTGGCCACCGTCTGCCGCCGCGCGGCATAGCGCGACAGCGAATCCTCGGCGTCCTTGAGCGCATTGAGCACCGCGCCGCGATATTGCGCCGCCGCCTCGTCGCGCGCGCCCTCGGCCTGCCCAACACGCGCGGCGTTGCGCCCGAAGTCGAGGAAATTCCACGATAGCTGCGGGGCGGCCAAAGCCGAGATCTTGTCGAGATCGAAGATATCGCCCGGCTTGCTCCCGCCGATCCCGATCAGCCCCATGAAGCTGATGCGTGGGAATTTGGCCGCCTCGGCGGCGCCGATCTTGGCGGTCGCGGCCGCGAGCTGGCGTTCGGCGGCGCGGATATCGGGGCGGCGCTGGAGCAAGGCGGCGGGATCGCCCACCGCGACCTCGGCCGGCGGCAGCGGCACCGCGCGCGCCGGCGAGAGCAACGTGTCGAGCGCCCCCGGTGCCTCGCCCGCCAGCGTCGCGAGCGCGTTGAGATAGGCGTCGCGCTCGGCGTTGAGCGGCAGGATCGCGGCATCGCTCTGCTCGACCAGCCCGCGCAGCCGCTCGACATCGAGCGCGGAGGCGGTGCCCGCGCCGTAGCGCTGCTCGGTCAGCCGCAGCAACTCGCGCTGCTGCGCCGCGGCCTCCTGCGCCAGCACGATACGCTGCTGGCGATCGCGCAGATTGACGTAATTCTGCGCCACCTCGGCGGTCAGGCTGACCTGCGCATCGGCGACATTGGCCTCCGCGGCGCCGATCGAGGCGCGCGCCGCCTCGATCTTGCGGCGCTGCCCGCCGAACAGATCGATCTCCCAGCTCGCGTCGAAGCCGAGATTGTAGAAATCGAGGCTGGTCGATCCGCCGCCCCCGCCGCCGCTGCTCTGCCCGAGGTTGATCCCCGGGAGCTGAGCGTGGAGATAGGTCGCCTGCGCATTGCCGCTCGGCAATTCGTTGGCGCGTTCGAGCCGGAGCGAGGCGCGCGCCTGTTTGAGCCGCGCTTCGGCGATCTGGACGTTGGGATTGGCGGCGAGCGCGCGGCGTTCGAGCTCGTCGAGCGTCGCGTCGCCGAGCCCGGTCCACCACAAGGCGACGGTCGGCGCGGCGGGCGCGGTGGCGTCGGCGGCACGGACGAAATTGGCGGGCGGCTTGGCCGCGCCGGCCGACGCCGGCCCGGCATAATTCGGCCCGACGGTGCAGGCGGCAAGCGCCGCGAGCGGCAGGAGCGCGAGGGCGTTACGCATGACCAAAAGCCTCAATGCATCGCGAGCGGCTGCCCCTTGGGCAGCGGCCGCAGGAACATGACGAGCGGGATGACGCAGATGATGCCGATCCCGAGCAGCCAGAAGATATCGTTGAAGGTCATCACCAAAGCGTCGCGCTGGATCGTCCCGGCGAGCGAGCGCAACGCCGCGTCGGGGCCGCCGAGCATCTGGCCGAGCCCGCCGAGATAATCCTGTACCAGTCCCGAATTGGCGGGGAGCGCCTCTTCGGCGCGGCGGCTGTGCAGCCAAAGACGCTGATCCTGGATCGTCGCGATCGCGGCGAGCGCGAACGACCCGCCGAGGTTGCGCGTCGCGCTGAACAGCCCGGCGGCATCACCCGCCTCGCGCGGCGGGACCGAGGTGATCGCCGCCTGGTTGAGAAACAGGAAGCCGAGGATCGAGCCGATCCCGCGCAGCAATTGCGAATCGACGAATTGCGCGCCGGTCGCCTGCGCGGTCAGCGTCGTATCGAGCAGGCAGCTCCCCGCCATGATCGCCAGCCCCGCCGCGACCGCGAAACGAATGTCGAAATAACGGATCATCAGCGGGGTGAAGGGCATCATGATCAGCGAGGGGATGCCCGACAGCAGCACCACCTTGCCCGATTGCAGCGCATTATAATCGGCGATCGCAGCGAGGAATTGCGGGATCACATAAGCGGTGCCGTAGAGCACCATCCCGACGACGAACCCCATCAGCGCGACCGCGCCGAACTGGCGATCGAGCAGCAATTTCAATTTGATCACCGGCCGTCTGGCGAAAACCTGCCCGGCGAACAGCAGCAGGAAACCGACGGCGGACAGCACCGTCAGCCACACGATCTCGCTGCTCTGGAACCATTGTTCGCGCTGCCCCTCTTCGAGCACGACGGTGATCCCGCCGAGCCCGAGCGCGAGCCCGGCGATCCCCAGCCAGTCGGCGTTGCGCAGCTCGGCGAACTGCGGCTTCTGATGCGGCATCGTCAGCAGCAGAAGCGTGACGAGCAGGATGCCGACCGGCAGGTTGAGGAAGAAGGCATAATGCCAGCTGACATTCTCGGTCAGCCAGCCGCCGATCAGCGGCCCCTGCACCGGCCCGAGGATCGCGGTGACCCCGAACAAGGCGTTGCCGATCGGCTGCTGCGCGCGCGGCAGCCGGGTGGCGATGATCGTCATCGCGGTGGGAATCAGCGCGCCGCCGGTGAAGCCCTGCCCGACGCGGCCGATGATCATCATCGTCAGGTTGGTCGAAACCCCGCACAGCATCGAGAAAGCGGTGAACAGGCTCGCGGCGATGAGCAGGAATGTACGAAGCCCGAGCAAGCGTTCGAGCCACGCCGACAGCGGGATGATGACGATTTCGGCGACGAGATAGGCGGTGGCGATCCACGTCCCCTCGGTCGCGCTCGCGCCGATCTCGCCCTGGATCGTCGGCAGCGCCGAATTGACGATCGATACGTCGAGCGTCGCCATCATCGCGCCGAGGCTGCCGGCGATCACCGCGAGCCACGCCGACGCGTCGGCGCGCGGCACGGTGCCGGCGGGGGCCGCGGCCCCGGCGGCGGCGGCGGCGCTCACTGGCC